>CALCDJ010000061.1 GCA_937900135.1 uncultured Blautia sp.
TCTATCATAGTCCTGTTGTCAAGAGTGTGCAGTATTTTTTTTGAGTGCTATAGATTACGGTTATGGCGTGCTGTTTTTTCTGATTCGTCTCGGGTACAGAAGTTGTGATAAAGCTGAAAAAGAATTTCAAAGAGAAGGCTGTTAAATCGCAGTATGCCTCCGTCAGGCTGAAGATCTATCAGAACCTGCATTTTTAAAAGAGTTTCTTTAAAAAGTTCCACCTTACTCTGGAGAATTGGTGTTTCTGCTGGATCATTGAGGGAAAAGTGAAGATTTTGTACCTCAGGGATAAATTTCTCCATAAAACCCATAGGAGTCTGAAATACGATAGCGCGGTTGGGGCTGGTGCAGAGTGTAGAATGAATCTGATTGGCAGAAATCATGATACATTGTCCTTGTTTTACCTCGTGGGAGGTTCCATATATGATAACTTTCAGACTGCCCTCCAGAATATATACGATCTCCAGCGCATCATGCCAGTGAGGGGCAATATAACTTCCAGAATCCACAGAAGTAAAGAAACGCACATTTGTTTTATCATCCAATGGAATCAATTCATAGTTCGTTGGTGTCAAACATCTTTCCATCCAAAAACACTCCCTTCTATACCAGACAAAAAAGAGAATATCGACCTATTAATGAGATACTAACATATCTAGTGTATTTCCCGCAAGAGACTTATGATAAAAGGAGATTTTACACCAGGATGGAGAAAGAGAAGTATATATTCAGGAGGGAAAAACATGATTCAAAATCCAATACTTCCGGGATTTCACGCAGATCCCTGTATATGCAGAAAGGGCGATGATTTTTATATTGCAGTTTCTTCTTTTGAATGGTTTCCGGGAATCCCCATTTACCATTCCAGAGATATGAAAAACTGGGAACTTTATTCCCATGCATTGCAAAATGCGGATGATCCGGATCTCAAAAAACTGCCAAGCGCCAAAGGGATCTGGGCGCCATGTCTGACTTACTGTGAAAAAGAGGATCTTTTTTATGTGGTTTACGGTGTTATGAATTCCATGAATGCCAGATATTTTGACGTGGATAATTACCTGATTACAGCCAAAGATCCCAAGGGCCCATGGAGTCAGCCAGTGTATCTCCACTCTACCGGGTTTGATGCATCGATGTTTCATGATGACGATGGAAAAAAATACATTGTTGCGCTGGATTGGGAGACAAGAACTGCTTATGAAAAACCAGGTCCCATCAATATCGTAGAATATGATCCTGTGGAAAAAAATCATAGGAATGCCAAAGCCATTCTGGAGAGGCGGAACAGACCGGGGATGTATTGAAGCTCCTCATCTCACAAAAAGAGGGGAATATTATTATATTATGTGCGCAGAAGGAGGAACCGGATATTATCACAGTGTGACTATGGGGCGTTCCAGGAATGTCTTGGGGCCTTATGAGCCAGACCCATGTAATCCGATTCTGACTTCCAGCCCCGGAGAGGTAAATGAGCGTTCAGACTGGGATCATCTGAAACCGAGATACTATAATCCGGACAGTGTGCTTCAGAAATCCGGACATGCAAGTTACGTAGACCTTCCCAACGGAGAAACCTGGATGGTACACCTTACAGCAAGACCTTTTGTTCCGGAACTTCGCTGTACACTGGGAAGAGAAACTGCCATTCAGAGAATGAAATGGACAGAGGATGGATGGCTCCGTATGGAGAACGGTGGAAATCTGGCAGAAGAACTGGTACAGGAGAGTGCTCTTCCTGAGGTTCCCATGAGAAAACTGCCGGAACATGATGACTTTGATTCGGAACATCTGGAAATTGGATATTATGCGCCAAGAATCGATGCCAGAACCTTCGTGGATCTGAAATCCCGCCCTGGATGGGCAAGACTTCGAGGACAGGAATCGGGTTGTTCTTTAAATAAAGTCAGTCTTTTGGCAAGAAAACTGACCAGTGTTTCTGCACAGGTAACCACCAAGGTTGATTTTACACCTTTGAGTTATCAGCATACAGCCGGATTGATCCTTTATTATGATAACATGAACTTTATCTATCTGTATAAATATTACAGCGATACCTTACAACATAGCGCCCTGTCAGTCCTTCAGGTGGAAAATGGAGAAAAAAGAGAGTACAGCGATTTCAGGACACTTGTGGAGGATGGTCAGGAAATTTATATGCGCTTGAAAATCAGAGGAAGAGAATCTCAGTTCCAGTGGTGTCTGGATGGAGAAAACTATAGGAATATTGGTCCCTGTTTTGATACCAGTAAATTCTCTGATGAATATTCACAGTTTGGAGAGTTTACCGGGGCTTTTGTGGGTATTACCTGTGGAGATCGGATGATGCATTCTCATACCGCAGATTTTGATTTCTTTGACTACCAGGCAGATGAAAAGGCAGCAGTAAAATAGAGGGGAAGTTTTTATGGCAAAAAAAAATAGAACCGATCAGGGGTGTGAATCTGGGAAACTGGCTTGTGCTGGAAAAATGGATGAGTCCGGCTCTGTTTGAGGGAACAGATGCAGAGGATGAATACTGGCTGCCCAGACAGCTTTCCAGAGAGGTTTATGAGGCAAGGATAAAGATTCATCGTTCAGAGTATATTACAGAAAGAGATTTTGTTACCATCAAAAGAATGGGAATGAATACCGTACGTATTCCGGTACCTTACTTTGTATTTGGAGACAGAGAGCCATTTCTTGGCTGCGTGAAGGAACTGGACCGGGCATTTAACTGGGCAGAAACCTACGGCCTGAAAATTCTCCTGGATCTTCATACGGCGCCATTGGGACAGAATGGATTTGATAACGGAGGAATCTGTGGTGTATGCAAATGGTCTCAAAGTCCAGAGGAGATTGAATTTGTCCTTTCCGTCCTGGAACGTCTGGGAGAACGTTATGGAAAGCGAAAAGGGCTCTGGGGAATTGAAGTGTTGAATGAGCCCATTACAGAACATGCATGGCAGTTATTTGATGTTCCAAACCGTTATCCGGCCAGAGACAAAGAAATGGCAGAGGGCTCTGCGCCTAATACATTGGAATTTTTGAAAGAGTTCTATGGGAAGGCATATGAACGTCTGAGAAAGTTCCTTCCGGAAGAAAAATATGTGGTGATCCATGATGGGTTTGAACTGTTGGCATGGAAAGATTTTATGCAGGAAGAATCCTATGTCAATGTGGTTCTGGACACCCATCAGTATCTGATGATGGCAGAGTCTGAGGGCTGTGAACAAAGCCTGGAAGGATATCTCTCCTATATTAAAACACATTATGAGGCGCAGGTACAGGAAATGGCAGAGTATTTTCCTGTGATCTGTGGAGAATGGTGTCTTTTTAATTCTCTTGCCTGCGGATGCGATACCAAGGGCGGACAAAGTGTATTAAATGGAATGGAAGGCAGCGAAACAGAAACGCTGAGCAGAGAGGAGAAGAAGGAGATTTATCGTGCTGTGGCTAAGGCACAGCTTCAGGCCTGGGAAAAAGGCGGCAGATATTTTTACTGTAGTTATAAACTTCTGACCGATACAGTAAATGAGCCAGGTTGGATTGGATGGGATAGCTGGGATTTTGGAAGATGTATGGATTTCGGATGGTTTCCAGAAGAAAAAACACCGTTTTAAAAGGAGAATAAAAGGAGAACATCAGCTTGCACCAGAAAGTATTTTATGTTACACTAATTGAATAAAAAACAAGAACAAATGAAAGAAAGGAGCGCACAATGTACTGGAAAACACCGGAAATTCAACTGGAAAATGGTTGCAAAATGGCTGTTTACGGGGATAGTGCGCTCTTTTTTAAGATTGTGGATAAGAAGTAAACAGAAGATTTTTTACCGTATTTATCCATATATGAGCAGCTATCTCCTTGATCAACGATGAAAAAAGTTTGATAAAGGAGATTTTTTTATGCAGAAATTTAATATGAAAAAGCAAATCAGACATTTATATGGAATGACAGCCATCGGTTATTTTCAGATTGCCGGAGCATCCTGGGTGGCGCTCCTTGCAGCAAGAGGCTTTTCTCTTCTTGAAATCGGTGTTCTGGAAAGCATGTTTCACATGGTCAGTATGTGCTTTGAAATTCCGTCAGGTGCCGTGGCGGATGTATTTGGACGAAAAAAGACGCTGCTTATGAGCTGGTGCGTTTGTTTTCTCTCCAACATTCTTATGATTTTTTCAGAGGGATTCTGGTCTGTTGCCCTGGCAATTGGATTTAGTGCGTTCAGTTATAATCTGTCCTCAGGGACAAGAGAAGCGTTGGCTTATGACAGTCTGAAGTATGCGGGACAGGAGGCCTCTTATGATCATTATGCATCCACAGATATGGTGGCGTTCAGACTTAGCAGATCAACGGCAACCTTATGTGCAGGACTGGCGCTGATTCTGGGATATCAAATGGCATATACAGTAGATCTGGTCTTTTGTACAGGAGCAATCCTCCTTACATATGGACTTATCGAAGTGGGTGTTCAGGGACAGGAGAAAGAGAAAAAGGAAGGTGTGGCAGAAAGATTCAAGGCCGTGATGGAAGAAAGCGTCCACTTTCTGATTGCAAACAAAAAAGCCAGAAGGATTATGGTAGTCAATGCTCTGGTTGGTTCCGTGGCAACGTTGGTTTTGTTTTTTCTGCAGGCGAAGCTGCCAATGACGGATCTGCCCTCATCCTTATTGGACCCAGCATTATTCCTGATGGAACTTGGCGCAGTTCTTGGGGCAAAACTGGTGGCTCATGTTCCCAAGTGCAGATACAGAGAATTGGTGAGTTTTAGTCTGATCGGTGTGGGATGTGCTTTTGCCTTGACTTTTTCCAGGAAAGCAGGATTCATGATCGCAGGAGGCTTTCTGGGAGCCCTTGCAGATGATTTTCTGGAAGTAAAAACAGACGTGATCTTGAATGAAATGATCCCGTCAGAACAAAGAGCAACCCTGGTTTCTGTGAATTCTTTTCTGTTTTCTGTAGTGATGATTGGAATGTCCACATTTATGGGAGCTGTGATGTCGTAAAAATAAAAAATTTTTGTTACCTGGGTTGATTTTTTACGATATATAAAGTGAATGGAAATTTCTTTTCAAAAGGTACCTGAAAAAATAACCTGGGAGGATGAGCGATAGATGAACGACGATGAAATCATATCCTTGTTTGAAGCAAGGAAGGAGTACGGGATTCAGGCGTTAAGCGAAAAATATCATGCCTACTGCTATAAGATTGCCTGGAATCTTCTCACCAATAACGAAGATACAGAGGAATGTCTAAACGATACCTGGTTTGCAGTCTGGTCTTTGATACCGCCAAAGCGGCCTGCAGTGCTTTCGCATTTTTGTGGAAAAATTACAAGAAATTTGAGTATTGACCGTTTGCGTAAAAAATATGCGCACAGGAGACCAGATGCGCACCAAATGGATATTCTGGGAGAAATGGATCAGCTAAGCGTTACCTATACCATAGACGATCAGCTGGCAGAAAAAGAACTGATGGAAATCATCAATGACTTTTTGGGAGAAATGGATGCGAAGGACAGGGATATTTTTGTGAGAAGATATTGGTTCTTGGATTCTGTTTCTGCCATCTCAAAAAGGCATGGTATGTCAGTGGGAAGTGTGAAAATGAATCTGTATCGAAGCAGAAAGAAACTGTTAAAGGTGTTGAAAAAGGAAGGGAGATATTCATGAAAAGATTCGATTTCTCTAAAGAATTTGGAAATATTGACGGGAAATATATCAGAGAAGCGGAAGGAAAATGGAGTGAAAAAAAGAGTACCAGGGTATCTTCCTTTTGGAGTAAACTGGCAGCAGCCTGTGTGATTCTGACTTTGCTTGTTACTGTTTTTTCCAATGATAAAGTACAGGCGGCACTTAAAAAAATAACCTTATCCATAGGAGAGACTTTAGGATTTCAGAGGGAAATAGAATCTTATACGGAGATTTTAAATACATCCAGAACCGATCAGAATCTGGCTGCCACTCTGAAAGAGGTGATATTAGATGAAGGCGTTCTGCTGGCAGAAGTACATTTGGAACAGGTAAATTCCGGGAAAAATCAAAAGGAGGAATCCCAGAACAGCCAGAATTTTTATGCGATTGGGATGGAAATTGACAGTGAAAAAACAACTGTTAATGGTCAAAAGCTGGATACTTATGGGAGTGGAACGTACCTTCCCTATCTGGCAGAGGATTTGCTCAGTGAAAATATAGAGGAGAAACAATACGACTGTGTGTTGGAGTCACGCTTTTCTCCTTCCTTAAATCTTAATGAAAATCCAGAGATACATCTTGTACTTAGCGCTATAAAAACAGATGAACTGGAATTGAAAACAGTTGCTGAATTTTCCTTTGATTTCAGGATTTCACGTGAAGAAATCATAAAGCAGACGCTTCATAAAAAGCCTGCAAATGTTTCTATCCGTGCAGAAGAAGGGGAAGTAATATTAAAAGAAATTACAGTAAACAAATTGCAAAGTATTATTTCAGCAGAAATTTCTAATAATTTCTTTCAAAATTATGATGTGGAATTACGGGGAACTGACAGCAAGGGAAATCCATTAAGTTACGAATGGAGAGCAGACGGAGCAGATGACTGTCACGGAAGTTTTCAGACCAGTTTCTGGGGAATATATGAAAAGGATCAGGATGGGAATGTGAAGGATCAATATTTAGGGGTACCTGCTATGGACTGCGAGTATTTGGATTTACAGCTTTATGTAAGAAAACATGACGATGAAGGAGAGAGAATAGAAGAGGACGATGGTGAATATATCATTGAGGAAGAATTTTCTTCTGAAATAGAGGAGGAACTGCAATGGAACGCAGTGGGAGAAAAAATCAGGGTTTCACTCATAGGCTAAAAATCTTCTGATTCTATATATATCTTGATTTGTATATGTGTGGAAGCGGTTAGTCTTAGGACTGATCGCTTTTTCCATATAAAAAATGATTGATTTATGTGCATGATTGGGAAAAAGGGACACCACATCAGGGACAGCGAAAAGTACCATCTAAAGATGGTGTAAAAAAATAAAAAAATTAGCACTCAACTCTTGACAGTGCTAACAGAACGTGTTATATTTCGACTAGAACAAGGAAATGAATCTTTTACGTGTTGTCGATATAAGGAGGAACGCCTATGAATATCAGTAAATTTACACAGAAATCCATCCAGGCAGTTCAGAATCTGGAGAAGGTTGCTTATGAATATGGCAATCAGGAAGTGGAGCAGGAGCATCTTCTGTATGCCCTTCTTACTCAGGAAGACAGCCTGATTCTTAAGCTGATTGAGAAGATGGAGATCAATAAGGAATATTTTATCCAGACCGTACAGAATGCGTTGGATGCCAAAGTGAAGGTATCCGGAGGAGATCTTCGGTTTGGACAGTATTTGAATAAAGCGCTGGTCAGTGCAGAGGATGAGGCCCGCGCCATGGGAGATGAATACGTTTCTGTGGAGCATTTGTTTTTATCTTTGCTCCATCAGCCAAGTCCCAGCATGAAGAAAATCTTTCAGGAATTTGGCATTACCAGAGAACGTTTTCTCCAGGCACTTTTTACAGTGCGGGGAAATCAGAGGGTAGTCAGTGACAATCCGGAAACTACCTATGATACGTTAAATAAATACGGAGAAGATCTGGTGGAAAAAGCCCGTAACCAGAAACTGGACCCGGTGATCGGCCGTGATGCAGAAATCCGTAATATTGTCCGTATTCTGTCCAGAAAGACTAAGAATAATCCCGTACTTATTGGTGAGCCTGGTGTGGGTAAGACAGCAGCCATTGAGGGATTGGCGCAGAGAATTGTAGCCGGGGACGTACCAGAGGGCTTAAAAAACAAAAAAATCTTTGCCCTGGATATGGGAGCTCTGGTGGCCGGCGCCAAGTACCGCGGTGAGTTTGAGGAACGTCTCAAAGCAGTGCTGGAAGAAGTGAAGAAAAGCGAAGGAAATATTATTCTTTTCATTGATGAGCTGCACCTGATCGTGGGAGCAGGAAAGACAGACGGCGCCATGGATGCCGGAAATATGCTGAAACCAATGCTGGCAAGAGGTGAGCTGCACTGCATCGGCGCGACCACCCTAGATGAATACCGTCAGTATATTGAAAAGGATGCGGCTCTGGAACGTCGTTTCCAGCCAGTCCTTGTGGATGAACCTACTGTGGAGGATACCATTTCCATTCTTCGTGGTCTGAAAGAACGCTATGAAGTGTTTCATGGTGTTAAAATTACAGACAGCGCTCTGGTTGCAGCAGCGACTTTGTCACACCGTTATATTACAGACCGTTTTCTTCCGGATAAGGCCATTGACCTGGTGGATGAGGCCTGTGCTCTCATTAAGACGGAACTGGATTCCATGCCCACAGAGTTGGATGAGCAGAGAAGAAAGATTATGCAGCTGGAAATTGAAGAGTCTGCCCTGAAGAAGGAAACAGATCATTTGAGTCAGGAACGTCTTGCGGATCTTCAGAAAGAGCTGGCAGATCTTCGTGACAGTTTTAATATCCAGAAGGCACAGTGGGATAATGAGAAGCATTCTGTGGAAAAACTCCAGAAGCTGCGTGAGCAGATTGAGGATATTAATAAGCAGATTCAGAGAGCAAAGCAGAACTATGATCTGGAAAAAGCAGCAGAGCTTCAGTATGGAGAACTGCCAAGATTACAGCAGCAGCTGGAAATTGAAGAGCGGAATGTAAAGGAAAGCGACAGGAAGCTGGTGCATGAAGCCGTAACAGACGATGAAATTGCAAAAATCATATCCCGATGGACAGGAATTCCTGTAACAAAGCTGACAGAAGGGGAACGTACCAAGCTGTTGAGTCTGGAAGACCAGCTCCACCAGAGGGTAATCGGACAGGAAGAAGGGGTGCGAAGAGTCACCGATGCCATCCTTCGGTCTAAGGCAGGAATTAAGGATCCCACAAAACCCATTGGCTCCTTCCTGTTCCTTGGTCCAACTGGTGTAGGTAAGACGGAACTGGCCAAAACACTGGCAGAAAATCTCTTTGATGATGAAACCAACATGGTTCGTATTGATATGAGTGAATACATGGAGAAATATTCCGTATCCAGACTCATTGGAGCGCCTCCTGGATATGTGGGATACGAGGAAGGCGGACAGCTTACAGAAGCAGTGCGCCGGAAACCTTACAGTGTAGTGCTTTTTGATGAAATTGAAAAGGCTCATCCCGATGTCTTTAACGTACTCCTTCAGGTACTGGATGATGGACGGATCACAGATTCCCAGGGTCGGACCGTGGACTTTAAGAATACCATTCTTATTATGACCTCCAACATTGGTTCTTCCTATCTTCTGGATGGAATCGATGAATCGGGAGAAATCAAACCAGAAGCAGAACAGTTGGTAATGAATGACCTGAGAAACCATTTCCGTCCGGAATTTTTGAACCGTCTGGATGAAATAATTCTGTTTAAACCCTTGACAAAAGACAATATTGGTAACATAGTAGACTTGCTGGTAAAAGACCTGAATAAACGTCTGGGAGATCAGGAGCTTTCTCTGGAACTGACAGAAAACGCCAAAGCACAGGTGATTGAGGAGGGATATGATCCGGTATACGGCGCCCGTCCCCTGAAACGTTATCTGCAGAAGTATGTGGAAACTCTTACGGCAAGAAGAATCCTTTCCGGAGAGGTGCATACAGGGGATACCATTGTTCTGGATGTGGAAAACGGGGAGTTTATCACCAAGATCAAAGATAAAGGATGAAAAACAGATGATACCCAAAGACCCGGTGATGCTGCTGAGTTATGTGAATACTCAGCTCAGGGATTATTATGATTCTCTGGAAGCGCTTTGCACCTGCAGAGGGCTTAAAAAGAAAGAACTGGTAGAAAAAATGGAATCTATTGATTATTTCTACGATGAAAAAACAAATCAGTTTATCTGACATAAGGAAAGCGAATAGTAATCTATTCGTGTGCGGAAACAGACCGTCTCATGAGAGAAATTTCATGAGGCGGTTTTTTTGATTGGGAAAGTGGTACATTCTGTACTAACTTTCCCAATCAAAAAAACGCTCCGCGAGGATGCGACCAGATGCATGCGGAATATGACTGCCTATGGCAGTCTGCATCTGGCGCGCAAAGCGGAACAAGTCACTCAAGGATTGAGGGAGTTCGAGGGGGACTTGTCCGCTTTTTTTGAAAAATGTGTGAACTGCACAAAAAACAATTGACTATATTATGCATAATGCTTAATATAATTAGATAGGCTAAATAAAAAAGGAGTGAGGAAATGCATCACTGGGAACAGGAAAAAAACAAAGAACCTTCTCTTCAGGCTCTTTATATGGAGATAAACCGTAGATATGCAAAGAAGTGCCTGTATCAGATGGAGCAGTTTGGAATTTATCCGGGACAGATCCCGGTCTTGAAGTTATTGAAGGAAAAGGACGGAAGAAGCCAGAAGGAGTTAGCGCAACTGATGCATGTCAAGCCGCCTACCATCCATGTGATGATCCAGAGACTGGAAAAGGCAGAGATGGTATGCAGGAGACAGGATGAAATGGATCAGCGGGTTTCCAGAATTTATCTTACTGAGAGAGGAAGAGAACTGCTTGCACAGGCCATGGAAACGATTCGGGAAAATGAGAAGGTGTTGTTTGGTAATTTTAGCGAGGAGGAACTTACTCTGATTCGCAGCTTTTTTCAGAAGATTCTGGTAAATATTGAGGAACTGCCAGGGACGGAAAAAGAGACAGAGGGTTCCGGCAACTGCTGTTCAATATAAGGATGGCAGGAGAAGACAGAGAAAGTCTTGAAAAATAGTAGAAAAGAGGAATGGATTTTATGCGGAAGGTAATGAAATATTTAAAAAAATCAACCGGATATATTGTCCTGATCGTAGCGCTTTTGTTCTTGCAGGCATATTGCGATCTTTCTCTTCCGGATTACACGTCAAAAATTGTAAATGTGGGAATCCAGCAACAGGGAATTGAGGATGGTGTACCGGAAAAAATCAGGGTTTCTACCATGGAGCAGCTGGAAATGCTGATGGAAGAGAAGGAGAGAAAAAGGATAGAAGATCAGTACGAAAAAGACGGGGAAATCTACGTTCTGAAAAAGGACGTTTCCAGGGAAGAGAGGGAAGGATTGAACCAGATCTTCTGCAAACCTATGCTGGTTCTTTCGGCATTGACCAGTGAGGGAGAGGAAAGCCAGGAAATCCGAACTCAGATGGGAATTCCCGAAGGGGTGAATCCTGTGGAAATCTTAAATCAGATGCCAGAAGAACAGAGGAAAAAAATGACAGAAGAGCTGGATGGAAAGCTGACAGATATGCCGGAGTCCATTCTCAGTCAGTCGGCAGTGGCCTTTGTCCGCGGAGAGTATGAAGCCATGGGAGAAGATGTGGATGGAATCCAGATGCGCTATATCAGTCTATCGGGACTTCGTATGCTGCTTATGGCACTGGTGATTATGCTGGCATCCATCTGCGTCACCTATCTTTCTGCCAGGGTGGCGGCTTTGATGGGACACGATATGCGAAATGCCGTTTACCGAAAAGTTATGGGATTTTCCAGCAATGAATACCATAAGTTTTCCACGGCCTCTTTGATTACCCGATGTACCAATGACGTGCAGCAGGTACAGATGACTATGGCAATGATGTTTCGTGTGGTTCTTTATGCGCCCATTCTTGGAATTGGAGGCGTGATCCGTGTGCTTCAGACGGATGCTTCCATGACATGGATTCTTGGCGTTGCGGTGGTGCTGATCCTGCTTGTGATTGTCGTATTGTTCCAGATTGCCATGCCGAAATTTACAAAGCTTCAGACATTGATTGACCGTCTGAATCTGGTTACCAGAGAAATTCTCACAGGCATTCCGGTAATCCGGGCATTCAGTCGGGAAAAACATGAAGAGGAACGATTTGAAAAGGCAAATATGGATCTTACAAAAACCAATCTGTTTGTCAATCGGTGCATGACTTTTATGATGCCCACAATGATGTTGATTATGAACGGTATTTCTGTTTTGATTCTTTATAATGGTTCTTATGCGGTGGATAACGGAACCATGCAGGTGGGAAATGTGATGGCATTTATTCAGTACGCGATGCAGATTATCATGTCCTTCCTGATGATTACAGCGATGTCCATTATGCTTCCAAGAGCCAATGTAGCCGCTCTTCGTATTGGGGAAGTCCTTGATACAGAAGAAACCATCCGGGATCCGGAAACTCCTGTATCCAAAAAGACCGAACAGAAGGGAACCGTGGAATTTGACCATGTATCCTTTGCCTATCCTGATGCAGGAGAAAATGTTTTGACAGATATCAGCTTTTGCGTAAAGCCAGGTCAGACTGTTGCAGTAATCGGAAGTACGGGAAGTGGAAAAAGTACACTTTTGAACCTGATTCCCAGATTCTATGATGTAACAGAAGGAAGTGTGCGGGTGGACGGCGTAGATGTGAGGAAGATGAGTCAGAAGGAATTAAGAGACTGCCTTGGCTATGTTCCCCAAAAGGGAGTTCTGTTTTCAGGAACCATTGATTCCAATATCCGTTATGGAAAAAGGGATATTTCCACGGAGGAAGTAGAAACTGCTGCAAAGGTAGCCCAGGCCGCAGAATTTATTGAAGCAAAGGATCGAACATATCAGTCTTCCATTTCACAGGGAGGAACCAATGTATCCGGAGGTCAGAAACAACGTTTGTCCATTGCAAGAGCCATAGCCAAAAAACCGGAGATTTTTCTGTTTGACGATAGCTTTTCCGCTTTGGACTTTAAAACAGACCGCGCCCTGCGTCAGCAGTTAAAAGAACACACAAAAGAAGCCACTACGATCATTGTGGCCCAGAGGATCAGCACCATTCTTCATGCAGATCAGATTCTGGTTCTGGATGAGGGAAAAATGGCTGGAATCGGAACGCATAAGGAGCTTTTGAAGCATTGTGAGGTGTATCGCCAGATCGCCATGTCTCAGTTGTCAGAGGAGGAATTAAGGGATGAGTGAGAAGAATAGAAGAGGCCACATGGGAGGACATGGAGCTGCTATGGGCCGGGGAGAAAAGGCTAAGGATTTCAAGGGTTCCATGGGAAAACTGTTCCGGTATATGGGACGGTATAAATTCCGTTTTGCACTGATGTTTCTTTTTGCAGTAGCCGGTACCGTATTCAATATTGTAGGTCCGAAAATTCTTGGAAAGGCAACCACAGAATTATTCGAGGGACTGGTTTCCAAGGTGAAGGGAACCGGAGGAATCGATTTTGAAAAAATTGGAATGATCCTTCTCTTTACCTTAGGCTTATATCTGGTAAGCTCCTGTTTTTCCTACATTCAGGGATTTGTGATGACAGGGATTTCCAATGATGTGACGTATCATCTGCGAAAGGATATTTCCCAGAAGTTTCATCGGCTGCCTATGAATTACTATGAAAGCAGAACCAATGGAGAGATTTTGTCCCGTGTGACCAATGATGTGGATACGCTGCAAATGAGCCTGAACCAGAGCATGACTCAGCTGATCACTTCCGTGACCACGTTGATCGGTGTACTGGTGATGATGCTGTCCATTAATGTCTGGATGACGCTGGTGGCGCTTTTTGTTCTTCCAGTTTCCATGGTAATTATCAATCAGGTGATGAAACGTTCCCAGAAGTATTTCCGGGACCAGCAGAAATACCTGGGAGAAGTAAATGGACAGATTGAGGAAAATTTTGGTGGACATCAGGTGGTAAAAGTGTTTAACAAAGAAAATGATGTGGTAGAAACTTTTGAAAAGGACAATCAGAAATTGTATGAATCTGCATGGAAATCTCAGTTCTTTTCGGGAATGATGATGCCGGTGATGCAGTTTGTGGGAAATTTAGGTTATGTGATGGTTGCTTTTCTTGGGGGATACTTTACCATCAAGGGCAGCATTCAGGTGGGAGATATTCAGTCCTTCTTCCAGTATATCCGTAATTTTACCCAGCCGATTCAGCAGATTGCCCAGGTTACCAATCTTCTCCAGTCTTCCGCAGCGGCGTCTGAACGTGTTTTTGAATTTCTGGAAGAACCGGAAGAAGAATTGAACACAGACAGTACTCTGGACATTCAGGGACTTTCCGGTGATGTGAAGTTTTCACACGTGGAATTTGGATATCATCCGGAGCAGATCATTGTCCATGACTTTTCCGCAGAAGTAAAGGATGGACAGAAGATTGCCATTGTGGGACCCACCGGCGCGGGAAAAACAACCATGGTAAAGCTTCTGATGCGCTTTTATGATGTAAACGGAGGCTCCATTCAGGTGGATGGGCATGATATCCGGGAATTTAAAAGAAGCCAGCTTCGGGAAATGTTTGGAATGGTGCTGCAGGATACCTGGCTGTTTTCTGGAACCATTATGGAAAACATCCGCTATGGAAGGCTGGATGCAACAGATGAAGAGGTTATCCGCGCGGCAAAGGCTGCTCATATTCACAATTTTATCATGCAGCAGCCAGGAGGATACCAGATGGTACTGGATGAAGAAACCAGCAATGTTTCCCAGGGACAGAAACAGCTTCTTACTATTGCCCGCGCCATTCTTGCAGATAACCGGATTCTGATTCTGGATGAGGCCACTTCTTCTGTGGATACCAGAACAGAGGTACAGATTCAGAAGGCAATGGATAATCTGATGAAAGGACGTACCAGTTTTGTCATTGCCCACCGTCTTTCCACCATCAAGGATGCAGATCTGATTCTTGTGATGAAGGATGGCGATATTATAGAGCAGGGAACCCATGAGTCGCTTCTTGAACAGAATGGGTTTTATGCAGAACTTTATAACAGCCAGTTTGAAAAAGTGGGAGCCTGACTATACATTTCCGGCTGTTTGGGATATAATAGTCAGAAATAACCTTAAGGAGGAACCTATGATCGTTACGGCAGCATCGTCAGCAGAAGAAATGAAGAAAAAAAATGGAAAAGAGTATCTTCCTTATATTATAGAACAGCTGAAATGCAGAATTGGGGAACTGGAACTTTCTCTGGAAGAAGGACAGAAGGAAATCGAAGGGATGCATGAGTATTACTGGGAAAATTACACTGAGATGGACCAGTATGGATATGAAGAATTTGACAATCGTCAGGCCTTGTTTCAGCAGGTCAATGCCAACCAGGAAAATCAGAAACTTTGTCATCGTTTCCGGAAAATGCTGGATTCCCCTTTTTTCGGACGGGTGGATTTTGTGTATGAAGGAGAGGAGGAAGCCGAATGCTTTTATATTGGCATTGGAAATTTCGCCCGGAAGACCGGGAGCCTTCCTCTGATTTATGACTGGAGAGCGCCGGTCAGCGGACTGTTTTATGACTATGACAAAGGACCGGCTTCCTACCTGGCGCCGGTGGGAGAACTCACTGGTGAGATTGTATCCAAATGGCAGTATAAGATCCGAAAGGGAAAAATGCTGTATGAATTTCAAAGCGACATTAAGATTGATGATGAAATTCTCAAGGCAGAGCTGGGAAGCCGGGGAGAGGTACAGTTAAAAAATATTGTCCGAACCATCCAGCGGGAACAGAATGCCATTATTCGAAATACCAGGGATCGGATTCTGGTAATTCAGGGAGCAGCAGGGAGCGGAAAAACTTCCGTGGCTCTCCATCGGATCGCTTATCTCCTCTATCATGACAGAGAGCATCTGAAATCCTCCAACATTTTGATCCTCTCTCCCAACAGTGTGTTTTCAGATTATATTTCTCACATTCTTCCGGAACTGGGAGAAGAAAACATCAGAGAGATGAGCTTCGATCTGTTTGCATATCGGCAGTTAAAGGATACGGCAGCAGACTGCGAAGACCGTTATGATCAGATTGAGCGCTGCCTGCGTCATCCCAGGAAACAGGAGAGTTTCCAGATGAAACAGTCAGAAGAATTTCTGAATCAGCTGGAGGCATTTATTCTCTGCCTGGAAGATGACCTGATGCAGTTTCGGGATGTGGAGTACAGAGGCTATCAGAAAACTGAGGCAGAGATCATCCGCCTGTTCTACTTTAAATTTATGGAAATTCCGCTGCTTTCCCGGATGGAGGCAGTGGCCGAATATTTTATTGATGAAGTGGAGACACTAAGGGACAGAGATCTGCCGCCGGAGGATCGGGAGATGATCCTGGAAAAGTTCCAGAAGATGTATGAAACCAGAGATTTTTATGTGTTGTATAACCGTTTCCTCAAGCAAGAGGGATATCGTACTCTTCCCAATAAACCGTTGGAAAAAAGAAAAATCCCCTATGAAGATGTGTATCCCATTCTGTATCTGAAATATCGGTTACAGACGCAGAAGGGGCATAGCGGGATCAAACATCTGGTAGTGGATGAGATGCAGGATTATTCCAGACTTCAATATCTTCTCTTAAATCAGATGTTTTCCTGCAAAATGACCATTCTGGGAGACAAGGCTCAGACCATGGAGGATAAGGAACAGGATGTAACCGCATTTCTTCCCCAGATTTTTGGAAGAGATACCAGAAGAATCGTTATGAACAAAAGCTATCGAAATACGGTGGAGATTGCTTCTTATGCCAACAAACTGGCTGGAATTACAGAGATGGAGCTGTTTGACCGTCATGGACTTCCGGTACAGGAACGAAAAGTATCTGGGATTTCTGAGGCATTGAAGGAGGTAGTCAAAGCCTGCCGGCTGTCCCCGGATGGATTTGAGACAGGAGTGGTGATTCTTCCCAGTGAAGGGCAGGCTCTGGCGGCTTATGAGTGCCTCCAGGAGCTTCTGAAGGAGCAGGGCTTTGATACGGAACATAAGCTGTCGTATCTGGATCGCAACAGTTCCAATTTCCAAAAAGGGCTGACAGTAACCACCTTTTATCTGGCAAAGGGACTGGAATTTGATCAGGTATTTGCCCTGTTTCCGGAGAAGGATACATCACCTCTTCTGAAACAGGGAAAATATATTGCGGCAACACGGGCGCTTCATGAATTGTATATGTATGAGCTTTTGTAGGGGAAAAAACAAATTACAGATGCAAATCAGAAAAGTAGTATCATAAGAGAAAACTGAAATTTTATTGACAGGTATTTAATAAAATTGTAAAATATCATATAAGGGACTGTAGATAAGAAATTAAGGAGGATACTATGAAGAACAAAAAATTAGTGGCAATCTTAGCCTTGACACTTTCTCTTTCCGGAGTTTTGTCGGCATGTGGATTTGGCGGGGGAGATAAGCCGGACGAAGTTGTGGAAACAACCCCCACACCGGAACCGACGAAAGCGCCTAAGGCATCCGTAACCCCATCACCCAATGCCCAATCGACTGTTTATACATCCAAGGATAAGACCTTATCCATTGAACTGCCTGACGCTACCTGGTCTTACAAGAATGATGAGACAAACATGGTAAGCTTTGAATCCCCAGAGCAGGGCAAACTTCTGATCCTTCACGGGAATGATATGAGTACCGTTGTAATTCCCAATACTCAGGATATGGCTGTGACTCTGGAACAGGCATCAGATATGACCCAGGGAACAGATTTTGAGATTCAGGATTATAAGGCAGAGAATATTGACGGCGTAGGTGTGTATTCCTATGTGACCAAGATTCTGAATAAGGAAAAGGGCGGCGGATATTCTTATGTAGTAAATAAATATTTTGCCAATGATGAGGAATTTTACAGCCTCACCGGTTCTGTTAAATCAGACAGCGCCGATGTTCTGGCTAAGGTACAGAAATCCATCAATTCCTTCAAGATTCTGGGAGATTCTACTTTGAAGGCTGCAGCAGGTAAGGCTTCTGGCAATACCCAGACAGATGGAGCCAACGGAGAGGGAACCACCCAGGGAGGCGCTGCAGGAGAAACTGGTACAGAGGGAACCGTTCAGGGAGGTACATCAGAAGGCGGTACCACAACTTCTCAGGGAAGCAGTGAAGGTACAGGAGATACTTCCGGCAATTATTCCGGCGGTGGACTGACTGCAGAGCAGGTTCTGGCAGATACCACACAGAGCAGAACCATCTATCGTAATTCTGATGGACGTCCGCTGGTAATTTACTCAGACGGAACCGGAAACAACTGGTCAGATGAAGATGGAAACACCTATGACTTTGCAAACGATGAAGATGTTTATGACCAGGATGGTGTGGATTACTACTATCATGGAGAAGCCGGAGATGTATATTTCATGCCGGTAGAATAACGAAAGATTCTGTTGTTTCTATGCAGAAAAGCCGCGGTTTGATACTGCGGCTTTCTCTTTGCATCTTCCTGTGACCTGTGATACAATGAAAACCACAAAAAGTCACCGGGAAAAAGTGACAGGGAGTACAGAACGAGGAGGAAGATCATGGAAGCATATGAAGAATTCGCAAGAGTTTATGATATGTTCATGGATAATGTGGAATACGAAAACTGGGCGCAATATTTAAAAGAGCGTCTGAGAGAATACGGAATTGAGGATGGGCTGGTTCTGGAACTGGGATGTGGAACCGGAACAATGACAGAACTCCTTTCAGAAGCCGGTTATGATATGATCGGTGTGGACAATTCTGAGGAAATGCTCTCAGAAGCTATGGAAAAAAGAGTGGAATCCGGACATGACATTTTGTATCTTTTGCAGGATATGCAGGAATTTGAATTGTATGGTACGGTACGCGCAGTGGTGAGCGTATGTGACAGTCTGAATTATGTAACAGAAGAGGAGGAACTCCTTCAGGTATTTCGTCTTGTGAATAATTATCTGGATCCAGAAGGAATTTTTCTGTTTGATATGAATACGCGGTATAAATATGAAGAACTGCTGGGAGATACCACCATTGCAGAGAACCGGGAGGATGGCAGTTTTATCTGGGAAAATACCTTTGATCCGGGAAGCGGGATCAATGAATATGCCCTGACGCTGTTCCTTCAAAGAGAAGACGGATTATATGAAAAAAGTGAGGAAATCCATTACCAGAGAGCCTACTCGCTGGAAAGAATCAAAGAGCTGCTTTTAGAAGCCGGACTGGAGCTTTTGGCTGTTTATGATGCCTATACCCTTTCTCCGGTACGTCCAGACAGCGAAAGAGTAACCGTTTTGGCAAGGGAACATGGAAAAAGCAGCGCAGAATAAAAAAGAACAAAAGGAAGATTCCCCAAAAAAGGGATGATCAGGAGGATTTTATGAGTGACTATATTGTAAGAGCAATGGCTGCAGGCAGACAGATTCGTGCCTTCGCAGCAGTAACGACAGAAACTGTGGAAACCGCAAGAAAAAACCATAACACCAGTCCTGTGGCAACCGCTGCCCTGGGACGTCTTCTTACCGGAGGCGCAATGATGGGAGTGATGATGAAGGGCGAGAAGGACATTCTTACACTTCAGATTCATGCAGGCGGCCCTCTGAATGGAATCACTGTGACTGCAGATTCCATGGGAAGAGTCAAAGGTTATGTGGGAAATCCCAACGTCTGCATTCCGGCAAATGCCAAGGGCAAACTGGATGTGGCCGGCGCCGTGGGTGTGGGATTTATGAATGTGATCAAAGACATGGGACTGAAGGAGCCATATATGGGACAGGTAGCGCTTCAGACCAGTGAAATTGCAGAGGATCTGACTTATTATTTTGTCACAAGTGAACAGGTGCCTTCTGCTGTGGGACTGGGTGTTCTGATGAACAAAGATAACACCGTCCGTCAGGCTGGCGGATTTATTGTACAGCTGATGCCTTTTGCAGAGGAGTCTGTGATTGCCAGACTGGAGGAAAACGTACAGAAAATTACTTCTGTGACTTCTCTTCTGGAAGAAGGGCATACTCCGGAAAGTCTTCTGGAAAGGGTACTGGAAGGCTTTGATGTGGAAATCAATGATACCGTTCCCACAGAGTTTTACTGTAACTGCAGTAAGGAACGTGTTGAAAAAGCGTTGATCAGTATCGGAAGAAAAGACTTAAACGAACTGATCCAGGAAGGCAAGGATGTGGAAATGAACTGCCATTTCTGTAACACAAACTATGTATTTTCTGTGGAAGAGCTGAAGGAAATCCTGCGCAGATGTAAATAAAACAGCGGGAAACAGCAGCAAAGAAAGGATGGGCCTATGAGACAGGGATTTATCAAAACAGCAGCAGCCACTCCAAAGATCGTGGTTGCAGACTGTAAGGCAAATGGAGAAGAAATTCTCCGACTGGTGAGAGAAATGGCAAAGGAACATGCAAAGCTCATGGTGTTTCCAGAACTTTGTATCACCGGATATACCTGTGGAGATCTGTTCTCCCAGAGATGTCTGATTGAAAGCGCATGGGAAACTGTTCTGCACATTGCAAAAGAAACGGAAGAAGTGGATGCGCTGATTTTTATAGGAGCGCCGGTACGTTATAAGGGAAAACTATATAACACAGCCATTGCTCTTAACCGGGGAAACATTCTGGGAATTGTACCCAAATGCCATTTGCCAAATTACGGGGAATTTTATGAGCAGAGAAACTTTACTTCTGGACAGGACGGTGATGTTTCCTGGCTGGAAACAGAGGAAAATGAAATTCCTTTTGGAAACGGATTTTACTTTGCTTCCGATGAAATACCGGAACTGACTGTGGCAGCAGAAATCTGTGAGGATCTCTGGGTACCCATGCCTCCAAGCATTCAGCATGCGTTAAACGGTGCACATATTATTGTAAATCTTTCTGCCAGCAATGAGATGGTAGGAAAGACTGCTTATCGCAGAAATCTGATAAAAGGACAGTCTGCCCGTCTGGTCTGCGGATATGTATATGCCAATGCCGGTGAAGGGGAATCTACCCAGGATCTGGTTTTCGGAGGACAGAATCTCATTGCAGAAAATGGAACCATTCTTTCAGAATGCAAGAGCTTTTCCAATGAAATCATCTATGGGGAAATTGATGTACAGAAACTTGCAGATGAACGAAGACGGCTGACCACCTTCCCTCCCGCAGAAGAGGTTATGACCATTCCTTTCCATGTGGAAGTGGAAAAAACCAGCCTTACCAGGAAATTTGCAAGGCTTCCCTTTGTTCCTTCAGATGAGGCGGAAAGAAACCAGCGCTGTGAAGAGATTCTGCAAATTCAGGCCATGGGACTGAAAAAACGAATGGAGCATATTCACTGTGAAAAGGCGATGGTAGGCTTGTCCGGGGGTCTGGATTCCACGCTTGCCCTGCTTGTGATTGCCCGTACCTTTGACCGGATGGGGCTGGATCGGGGAAATATCCACTGTGTGACCATGCCATGTTTTGGAACCACAGACCGTACCTATCAGAATGCGTGTCAGTTAAGCCGTGAGCTTGGTACAAAACTCAGCGAGATCAATATAAAAGAAGCGGTGAACGTGCATTTTCGTGATATTGGCCACGACAGCCAGGTTCATGATGTAACTTATGAAAACAGTCAGGCCAGAGAGCGTACCCAGATCCTCATGGATCTTTCCAATCAGGAGGGTTCGATCCTGGTGGGAACAGGAGATCTTTCTGAACTGGCTCTTGGATGGGCAACTTATAATGGGGATCATATGTCCATGTATGGCGTTAATGGTTCTGTTCCCAAAACCCTGGTGCGTCATCTGGTACGCTATTATGCAGATACCTGTGGAGAAGAGGCTTTAAAGGCCGTTCTTCTGGATATTCTGGATACACCGGTAAGTCCGGAATTGCTGCCGCCGGAAGAAAACGGTGAGATTGCTCAGAAGACAGAAGATCTGGTGGGACCCTATGAGCTCCATGATTTTTATTTGTATTATATGCTCCGGGCCGGTTTTGAGCCGAAAAAGATTCACCGAATCGCCTGCGAGACCTTTGAGGGTATTTATGACAGGGAAACCCTATATAAATGGCTGAAGAAATTTTACTGGAGATTTTTCAGCCAGCAGTTCAAACGCTCCTGTCTCCCAGACGGCCCAAAGGTGGGAAGTGTAGCAGTGTCTCCAAGGGGAGATCTCCGTATGCCAAGTGATGCCAGTGCAAGGATCTGGCTGGAGCAGCTGGAAGAATTGGAAAAATAAAAATAAGAAAGGCTGTGGAGCACAGAAAATCCTGCTTCACAGCCTTTTTGCCATGTCAGAGACATAAAGAATGTTATTGGCCGGCACTGGCTTTGTTAAGGGCTTCTGTAATGGCATTCAGAAGCATCTGGGAAGTGTATTTCTGATCGGGGGAATAGGTAAGTCCTTCCAGGGACTGAGAGGTGTAGATCTGTGCAGCAAGAGAGTCCAGGGCCGGTTCCATGAGGGGAAACATGGCAGCGGTACTCTCGCTTAAATTATTCAGATGTATGGACTGAATCCGGTCAGCATCCACAGTGACTTCCACATCAAAGGTGTTGTCATTGAGGCGGATAGAAGACCGGTAAATGCCAGGGACATACGTCTGCGCTTGGGAAGTGGAAGCAGTGGTTGCTTTTCCCGGGCCAAACATAAAAAAAACAAGAATGCCCAGAATCAGGGCAAGAACCAGAAAAATAACCGTATAGATCACTTCTTTCATATGTAACACGATGATTTTGGTTTTGGAACTCATGGTACGCGCCTCCTGGTTTACTTTCTATATCCTATTAGTAAAAATGGAAAAATATGACTGGGAAAATCAGACAGGTTCTGTTTTTTTGTTCCGAAAGACGGTTTTATGGTATACTGAGAAAAAGAAAACAAGGATGGAGGGAGCTATGTCGCTACAGTTTATCATTGGAAGCTCCGGAGTGGGAAAATCCCACTTCGCTTATGAAGAGATGATCCAGAAATCTCTGAGAAATCCAAAAAAGAATTATTATGTGATTGTACCGGAGCAGTTTACCATGCAGACGCAGAAAACACTGGTGGAAATGCATCCGGGCAAGGGAATCCTGAATATAGATATTTTAAGTTTTGAACGTCTTGCTTACCGGGTATTTGAAGAAGTGGGAGGAGACAGCCTCCGTCTCCTTGAAGAAACTGGAAAAAGTATGGTTTTGCGAAAGGTAGCCCAGGAGCATCAGAAGGAGCTTCCTTATCTGGGCAGTCAGATCAAAAAGCCTGGTTGTCTCAATGAAGTGAAATCCATGGTATCAGAGTTCCTTCAATACGAAGTGCATGAGGAAGAACTTCGGGATATGGTGGAGCAGGCCAGAGAAAAGACTTTGCTCTACCAGAAGATGCGGGATGTAGAGGTGCTTTATCAGGGCTTTCTGGAGTATCTTAAGGGGCATTACCTTACGGGAGAAGAGGTTATGGATGTGCTGGCGAAGCTGCTTCCATTTTCTGCCCGTCTCAGAGAAAGCGAGCTGTTGCTGGATGGATATACTGGTTTTACCCCCATTCAGATTAAGGTGATCGGGGAACTTTTAAATATCTGTGATAAAGTTATGGTTACGGTGACCATGGACAGCGGAGAGAATCCTTTTCGTCTGGGGAAACCCCATCAGCTGTTTTATATGAGCCGAAAAATGATTCATACGCTGTCTGGTCTTACGAAGAAACTGGAGGAACCGGTACTTTTAAAGGAACATGACCGTTCCCGCTTTGCAAAGGCGCCGGAACTTGCTTTTCTGGAACATCATCTCTTTCGTTACCGTCGGGCTGTATACGAACCGGAACCAGAACAGCTTAAAATTTTTTCAGCAGGAAACCCCAGGGAGGAACTTCTGGAAGTGGCAAGAAGAATTCGGTTTCTGGTACGGGAGAAGAATTTTCGCTATGGAGAGATTGCAGTAATTACAGGCAATCTGGAGGAATATGGAAGTCTGGCCAGAGGTGTTTTTCAGGAGGCGGAGATTCCCTGCTTCCTGGATGAAAAGCATACGATTCTGATGAATCCCTTTGTGGAATATATCCGGTCTGCCATTGAGATGGTGGTGATGGGCTTTTCTTATGAAAGTGTGTTCCGCTATCTTCGCTGCGGTATGTCCGATGTGACAAGAAGCCAGACAGATCAGTTGGAAAATTATGTGCTTGCCCTTGGCATACGGGGGTACAAAAAATGGGAGGAGCGTTGGGTGCGTGTTTCCCGGGGAATGAAACCGGAAGAAATACAGATGCTCAATGAGATCCGTGAGATTTTTATAGAGGAAATCCAGCTGCTTGCCCATGGATTTTCCAAAGGAAATCAGACTGTGGAGGAATATTGCCGCTGTCTGTATGAATTTATTGTGAAAAGCCGGATTCAGGAGAAATTAAAAGAACGGGAAGAATTTTTTGCCAGCCAGGGAGACAAGGCCATGGAGAAGGAATATGCTCAGATTTATGGCATTGTTATGGAGCTCCTGGACAAGATGGTGGAAATTCTGGGGGCTGAGGTGGTGTCCAAAAGAGAATTTCTTCAGCTTCTGGAAACCGGACTTACTGAGGCTAAGGTGGCGCTGATTCCCCCAAGTATGGATCAGGTTCTGATGGGAGATATGGAACGTACCCGTTTAAAGGATATCCGGGCTTTGTTTTTCGTGGGGGTGAATGAAGGTAACATTCCTAAAAATACGGAGTCCGGAGGGCTTCTTACGGAAATGGACCGGGAGTTTTTTGATCAACAGGGGATGGAACTTGCTCCGGGACCTAAGGAACTTTTGCAAATGCAAAGGTTTTATCTGTATTTAAATCTCACCAAACCCAGTGAACGGTTGTGCCTGTCCTACTGCGTAACCAATGGAAAAGGGGAAGCCCAGGCGCCGGCTTATCTGATCCATTCCATCCGGAAACTTTTTTCAGGATTAATGGTGGAAATCTCCGGAGAGGACAAAGATCCCATGCATCGGCTGGAGACGCCAAGGATTGGCATGGATTATTTTCTGGACAAGCTTTCCAGTGAGGATGGGATTTCAGATCCATTGTTTCAGGAATTGTATTCCTGGTATCTTAATCACCCGGAATACAAGGAAACCGTGAAATCACTGATAGATGCAGCGTTTGTGAGAAGACCTGCGGATGCCATTAGTAAAAGTGTGGCAAAGGCTCTTTATGGAGAAATTTCTCCCTACAGCGCTACAAGACTGGAACGGTTTGCTGCCTGTGCTTTTGCGCATTTTCTCCAGTATGGTTTGAAGGTGACTGAACGGGCAGAATATGAATTTCGGGCCATGGATATGGGAAATGTTATGCATCAGACTCTGGAACGGTTTGCCGTGGAACTGCGTAAGCAGGGGCTGAAGTGGGCTGAGCTTGCAGAGGAGCAGCGAAATGAACTGATTGACCAGTGCCTGGAGGAAGTGGCGGCAGATTACGGTAATACCATTCTGAAAAGCAATGCCAGAAATTCCTATATGATTCAGCGGACCAGGAGAATTCTGCACAGAACGGCCTGGGCCCTTCAGGAACAGCTGAAGCAGGGGGAATTTGAACCTGAGGGCTTTGAGGTGGCATTTGGAGGCGGACGTATTGACCGCCTGGATACTTATGAAACGGATCAAAAGGTATATGTTAAGATTATTGATTATAAGACGGGGAATACTTCCTTTGATCTGGTGGCTCTGTATCATGGACTGCAGCTGCAGCTGATGGTTTATCTGGACGCAGCTCTCATAGCAGAAAAAAGAAAGCATCCCCACAAGGAAGTGGAGCCGGCGGGAATCTTTTATTATAACATCAAAGACCCCATGATCCAGGAAAACATCCAGGCAGATGTGGAACAGGTGCGTCAGAAGCTTCTAAGGGAACTGAAAATGAACGGACTGGTTCAGGCAGATATGGAACTGGCTGGAAAAATGGATGAAAGTCTGGTTTCGCTTCCAGTTTCCAGAAACAAGGACGGAAGCTTCAGAAGGGGATCGTCAGTTGCAACCAGGGAACAGTTTGGACTTCTTCATACCTATATCAAAAAAAAGATTGCCTGTATCCAGGAGGAAATTTGCTCTGGAGAAGTACAGGCAAGACCCTATGAACTGGGCAGGCAGAATGCCTGTACCTACTGTCCTTATCAGAGCATCTGTGTATTTGACAAAAAAATTCCAGGATATGAGTATCGCAGATTGAAGGCATTTTCCGACGACGAGATATGGAAAGAACTGGCAAAGGAGGTACCGTGATATGGCCATGACATGGACAAAAGATCAGGAGAAGGTCATTGCCTTAAGAAATCGGAATATCCTGGTAAGCGCAGCGGCTGGCTCAGGAAAGACGGCTGTTCTGGTACAGCGTATTTTAAGTAAGATTACGGACCCTGTACATCCTGTGGATATTGACCGTCTCTTGATCATGACCTTTACAAGAGCAGCAGCAGGAGAAATGCGGGAGCGAATTGCAGATGCGTTGGAACAGGCGCTCTATGAAGATCCGGACAACGAACATCTTCAAAGGCAGACCACTCTGATTCATGGAGCGCAAATTACCACCATTGACGGATTTTGTGCTTATGTGATCCGCAACTATTTTCACCTCATTGATCTGGACCCCGGATACCGGACAGGAGATGAAGGGGAACTGAAGCTTTTGAGAGAGGATGTGCTGGCAGAGCTTCTGGAGGATGCTTATGCCTCCGGTGAAAAGGAGTTTCTTCAGTTTGTGGAATGCTATGCGCCTGGAAAGTCCGACGAAGAATTAAAGGACTGGATTTTAAAGGTATATGAAGGGGCAATGAGCCATCCGTATCCGGAGAAATGGCTGGAGGAGTGTGTTTCTGTTTATAAAAAGAAAACACCGGAAGAGTTTCGGAATCAGCCCTGGATGCAGCAGGTGTGGCAGACTGCAGAAGAAGGGTTGTTTCAGGCAGAAAGCCTGGTGAGAGAGAGCCTGAAAATCTGCGAAGAAGAGTGTGGACCCTGGCATTACGAAGAAGCATTGCAAAAGGATTTCCTTTTTCTCAGGGAATTGGAAAAAACAGTGAAAAGCAGGGAGTATGACCAGATGGCTGCCCTTTTGAGTAACCCCTCTTTTGCCAGATTGTCCGCAAAAAAAACACCGGAGGTAGAGCCGGAACTGAAAGAACAGGTAAAACTTCTTCGGGAAGAAGAAAAAACCATATTGAAGGAAATGGGGGAACGGTATTTTCCCTGCAAGGAAGAAGATCTTCTTTTACAGACAGAATACTGTGAAGGTCCCATTAAAACGCTGGTGGGGCTTACAAAAGCCTTTATGGAACGCTTTGCGCAGAAAAAAAGGGAAAAAAATCTGCTGGATTTTACGGATATGGAACATTTTGCCCTGAAAATCTTGATGAATACAGAGGAAGAGGGAAAAGTTCATCTTAGCCAGGCTGCCAGGGAACTGTCAGAAAAATATGAAGAAGTTTTAGTGGATGAATACCAGGACAGCAACCTGGTGCAGGAAATGATTACCAACTGTGTATCCGGCTGGGTAAATCAGAAAAAAAATATTTTTATGGTGGGCGATGTAAAGCAGAGTATTTACCGGTTCCGTCTGGCGCGGCCGGAACTCTTTATGGAAAAATACAGAACCTATACAAAAGAAGAAAGTCTGGAACAGCGCATTGATCTTCATAAAAACTTCCGAAGCCGTCCCCAGGTTCTGGCAAGTGTCAATTATCTTTTCCGGCAGCTTATGGGAGAAGATCTGGGAGGTATTGTGTATGATGAGGCGGCGGCCCTTTATCCAGGTGCAGAATTTCCTAAAGCCCAGGAACCAAAAGATGTTGATACGGAAATTCTTATGATTGAAAAGGATCAGGATGAGGAATTTTTGGAAGAGCTTGGAGAAAATGAGAGAGAGATAGAGGCTTTGGCTGTTGCACAGCGCATTCTGGAACTGGTAAAAACCGGGACTGTGCTGGATAAGGAGACTGGCGGCTATCGTCCGGTAGAATATGGAGATATTGCTGTGTTGCTTCGGACTGCGTCTGGATGGGCAGAAACCTTCGGGGAAGTATTTGCCTCCAAGGGGATTCCCTCTTATACCACATCCAGAACCGGATATTTTTCTGCCCGTGAGGTGGTTACCATTCTGAATTTTCTTCGGGTATGTGACAATCCTCTCCAGGACATTCCCCTTACCGGAGTGCTGTATTCTCCCATTGTGGGCTGCACTTCTCAGGAACTTGGACTTGTGCGGGAAAAAGAAGAAAAAGAACTTTTATTTTTGAGCGTAGTAAGGTATCATGAAGAAAACAGGGAAGCAGAGGACAAGGAAAGGGCAGATCTCTGGAAAAAACTGGATGGTTTTCTGGAACTTCTTTCAAAACTTCGTGATCTGGCTGCCTATACTCCTGTACATCAGCTGATTATGGTGATTCTGGAAGAGACTGGATATGGCAGTTATGCAAGAGCCATGCCAGATGGAGAACAGCGCAGCACTAATCTCCAGATGCTGGTGGAAAAAGCCATGGAATACGAAAAGACCAGTTATCGAGGATTGTTTAATTTTATCCGTTATATCGAAAGCCTGCAGAAATACCAGGTGGATTTCGGAGAAGTGAATCTTTCGGGGAACGGCCAGTCTTCCGTTCAGATTATGACCATCCATAAGAGCAAGGGTCTGGAATTTCCCATTGTTTTTGTATCCGGGATGGGGAAACAGTTTAACTTCCAGGATATCAATGCCAGACTTCTGATCCATCCGGAAATGGGATTTGGAACAGATGTGATTTTACCAGGGAAGCGAATCATCGCTGCCTCACTCCAAAAGCAGATGATCCGAAAAGCCCTTCTGAAGGAAAGTCTGGGGGAAGAACTCCGTGTGCTGTACGTGGCGCTTACCAGAGCAAAGGAAAAGCTGATCATCACCGGAGCAGTCTCTGGTCTTGAGAAGCAGGTACGGGAGGTTTTTCGCTATCGAAACCGCCAGGAGGCGCTTTTGCCGCTGAGCGTACGAATGAAAGCCAGAACCTACTGGTCTTTTCTCCTGCCTGCTTTGGCAGCACATCCATGTATGGAGGCGTTATATGACCGATTCGGTCTTTTGTACCATAAGGGAGGCGGTGGTTCCTGGGCTGGAGAGGAACCAGTTGGTTTCTGCCTCAGAGTCATTGGTCCCACAGAGCTTACCGGAGAGGATATTTTGATTCAGACAGAAACGCAGATCCGGGAGGAAACGCTCAAAAACTGGGATGCGTCCAGAGTGTATGAAGAAAGCGTTCATAAGGAAATACAAAAGCGCTTTGCATTTACTTATCCATATGGATATCTGAAGGAGCTTCCGGTGAAGGTCAGTGTTTCGGAACTGAAAAAGAGAAACCATGTGCCTGAGGAAAGAGAAGATGCAGTGTTTATGGAAGCAGATGTGATTCCCTGGATTCCTTCTTTTATCTCAAAAGAGGAAGGTCATGTAACTGGCGCAGCCAGGGGAACCGCTTATCATCGGGTGATGGAATGCCTGGATTACAGCGAGGCAGCTTCAAAGGATGAAGTGAAGGCGCAGCTTCAAAGGATGAAGGAGTCGGAGCTTTTGACGCAGGAGGAAGCAGCCTGTATTTCCCCAAGGGCTGTTGTTACGTTTGTCCAGTCAGACCTGGGCAAGCGGATGAAGGAAGCGTTTCTTCGGAAGGAATTGTTCCGGGAACAGCCGTTTGTCATTTCCAGATCCGCCCGGGAAATTGATCCGGACTGGCCGGAAGAAGAGTCTGTTCTGGTACAGGGAATTATAGATGCCTATTTCATGGAAGGGGAAGAGCTGATTCTGGTGGATTACAAAACAGATCGAATTAGGCCAGGAGAGGAAGAGAAGCTGATCCAGCGGTACCATACCCAGCTGGAGGATTATCAGGAAGCGCTGGAGCGGATGACCGGTAAAAAAGTCAAAGAAAAGGTTATTTATTCCTTTGCTCTGAATGAGCCGGTCTGGTTGACAGAATAAGAAAGGTGAGGGATGATTATGATATACACAGGGCTTACAAACAAGGCAATGAAATTTTCATACAGGGCTCATCACGGGCAGACAGATAGCAGTGGAGTTCCCTATGTGTTTCATCCCTTTCATCTGGCAGAACAAATGTCGGATGAGTTGTCCGTCTGTGTGGCATTGCTTCATGATGTGGTGGAGGATACTTCCGTGACCATGGAAGAGCTGGAACAGGAATTTCCCAAAGAGGTGACAGAGGCTGTCCGGCTTTTGACCCGAAAAAAAGAAATGCCGTATCTGGATTATATTCGCCCCATCAGAGAAAATCCTCTTGCCAGAAAGGTGAAACTGGCAGATCTGGAACATAATCTGGATGACAGTCGATTAATAAACTGCAAAAGCATCACAGAAGAAAAAAGAAAAGCCTGGAGAGAACGTTATCAGAAGGCAAAGGCCATTCTTCTGGAAGAAAAATAATAGAGCAGAGAAAATCCCGCAGAGGAGAGTTTACACTCTCCAACCTGCGGGATATTTGTTTTTCAGGGTCTGATTGACCAGTTTGCCGAATCCAAGGGGATAGCCTTCTGCACAAAGAAGGTGCCAGCCCTTTTTCTGAGCGCTTTCTCCTGGTTCTATAAGGAGGGTTTCTCCTTTCAAATAACGTGTCAGGCGTTCATCCTGGGCAGAAAGGGAAATGACAGAGGTCACGTCTTCTTTATGAAGAGCCAGCGCAAGGGGCTGGGAGGGTTCAAAGCGGTTTTTCTTCAAGTCACCCAGATACAGGCCATTCCGGATAAAGTTCAGACCACGGAAATCCGTTCGGACCATAGGCAGGTAATAGAGTTTGTCGCCTCTGGTTTCTACACGGCTGAAATCAAAGGGCTTTCCGCCAAGGGTTTTGAGACCAATCTCCTGAAAAAAGGCCTCCAGCCATTTGCGGGCGTTGGCGTCTGGCTTGGGAGCGGAACGGAAAGAAGAGGAGGGAATCTCTTCTCCCTTTTTTTGCAGGAGGCAAAGAAAGTGTCCTTCTCCATTGAGATGATGGGGGAACATGCGAAGCGCCTTAGTAAGGGAGGGATCGCCGTTGCCCCAGGCAGGGTTTCCACTGGAAAATCCAGGATATTGCTTCAGGGGAAGGAGTTCCATATCTTCCCGGTTTTCCAGAAGGAAGGAGATGGTACCTTCGTCTTCTTCCGGCGCAAAGGTGCAGGTGGAATACAGAAGGAGTCCCCCGGGGCGGAGCATATCGGCGGCCTGCAGAATCAGTTCCCTTTGGATTTCAGAGAGCTGATGGGATTTTTCCGGTGTCCAGTCTCTGGCAAGCGCCTCTTCCTTGCGGAACATACCTTCTCCGGAGCAGGGAGCATCCAGCATGATTTTGTCAAAAAATCCCGGGAAACGTTCCAGAAGTTTAGAGGGTGTTTCGCTGGTGACAAAAACATTGGAGATTCCAAAAAGCTCCAGGTTTCGGAGGAGCGCACGTGCCCTTGTGGGACTGATATCGTTGGCCAGAAGGAGTCCCTCTCCGTGGAGACGGGAACCAAGTTCCGTAGCCTTTCCTCCAGGAGCTGCACAGAGATCCAGAACCAGATCTCCAGGTTCAATGGGAAGAAAGGCGCCGGGAGTCATGGCGCTGGGTTCCTGAAGGTAATAAACTCCGGCCTGATAAAGAGGGCAGCGGGAAGGCCGTACTTCCTCAGAATAAAAATATCCGTTGGGAATCCATGGGATTCTCTGGACAGGGAAGGGAACGATCTGTTCAAATGCCTCACAGGTGATTTTATCTGTATTTACACGAAGCCCGAAGGTACGGGGATTCTCATAGCTTTCAAGAAATGCCTCATACTCATCTCCCAGCATTTCCTGCATCCGGCAGAGAAATGCCTGTGGGAGTCTGGTGTTTGCAGTTTGTTTCATGGTGCCTGTTCACTCCTTATTGCGTTTTTTTCAATTATAAGGGATAAAAAAATATTTCTAAATAGTATTGACAAAACTATATTATATGACGTATAGTATTATTAACAAAACAATATTAGGCGGACGATAATAATACAGAAACAAGAATACAGAATAAGGAGTGATCCCATGGTATTTAATACAGGAGCAGCCCTGTTGGATGCGATTGTTCTGGCAGTCGTCTCTTTAGATAAGGAAGGAACATACGGATATAAGATTACCCAGGATGTCCGGGGGGTACTGGATGTATCAGAATCCACATTGTATCCGGTGTTGAGACGATTGCAGAAGGATGACTGTCTGGAGGTTTATGACCAGGAATATGCTGGTAGAAATCGCAGATACTATAAGCTGACGGAGAAGGGAGCTGCGCAGCTGAACCTGTATAAGGTAGAGTGGAAGAATTATTCCACGAAGATTTCTAAAGTGTTCGAGGGAGGAATATAAAATATGAACAGAACACAGTTTTTGGAGCAGCTGGAGAAACTGCTTTTGGATATTCCGGAAGCGGAGAGGCAGGAAGCGCTGGACTATTACGAGAACTATTTTGAAGATGCTGGAGCAGATAAGGAGGATGCAGTGATCCGGGAACTGGGCAGTCCAGGGAAGGTAGCTGCCATCATTAAGGCTGATCTGAAAGAGAGCAGCCAGGACTATGCAGAATATACAGAACGAGGATATCAGGATAGCCGGAATGTGGAGACACAGATGCCGGATCTGTATTCTTCTGATGCTTCTGGTGAGAATACGAAGGAAGAGTCGGATCGGGAGAAGAGAGCCAGATGGAGAGCCAAGCGAGGTTATCATCCGGAACAGAAGAAGAGCAATGGACCTATGATTTTGACAATTATTCTTCTGGTGTTCTTTTCTCCGTTTCTGGCAGGGGCATTAGGCGGTGTACTGGGAGTACTCTTATGTATTGTGTTTCTTCCCTTTATTCTGGTTTTTGGACTGGGAGCAGCAGTTTTTGCGCTGGCAGTAGGGGGAGTGTTCTGCCTGGTAACAGGAATTGGAGCATGTGCAGCTTATCCGGCCATTGGAATGCTTACCATTGGAATTGGATGTCTGATGCTTGCTGTTGGGATTCTGGCGCTGCTGGCTCTGATTCAGATTGCATGGAAGCTGCTTCCCATGCTCCTTCGCAAGACAACAGATTTTTGTAGTCAATTATTAAACCGACAGAGAAAGGATGGTGCAAAAATATGAAGAAATTCAACAAAGTAATGCTGATCATGGCAGGTGTTCTTGGTGTAACAGGAGTTGGTCTTTCCATCAGTGGCGTGGCAATGGGAGCGACGCTGGAAGGTGTGGAAATGGTAAATGATATGCGTTCTCGTCTGGGTCAGGTAAAAACAGATCTTGTGGCGCTGGACTGGGATGACGAGGATGACTGGGACGATGAGGATGACTGGGACGATGAGGATGACTGGGACGATGAGGATGACTGGGATGATGACGACCACAGAGTGCGGAGAAGAGATGGTTCTGGAAACGGTCAGGGAAATTGTGTAAATCAGGGAACCACAGAAGAGGGAAAACGGTTCTATGAATTCAATCATCCACAGGAACTTGATGTGGAACTGCGCGCAGATGAACTGATCCTGGAGGAATATGAGGGAGAATTGGTCCGGGTGGAAGTTGCCAATGACGATGAGGAAAATGTAACAATCAGCTGCAGCAGTCAGGAACTGGAGATTAAAAGCAGCAAGATTGCTCAGGATCGAATTGTGACCATCTATTATCCCACAGGAAGTGAATTCCAGAAGGTGAGTCTGGGAGTGGATATGGGAAATATCCTTCTGATCAGCGACCTCACAGCAGCAGAGCTTGACCTGTCTGCAGGAGCTGGGAATATCGAAAACGAAGGAACACTGACAGCCAGGGAAATCGACATCGAGGTTGGCGCTGGCGGCATAGAACTCACAGACGTAGACGGGGACAGAATTGATGGGGAATGTGCAGCAGGAGAACTGATCCTGGAGCTGGCAGGAAGAGAAAGCGATTACAGTTACCAGTTGGAGTGCGGCATGGGAAATATTTTGATCAATGGAGAAGAGTACAGTTCCATAGCTGGAGAAAAGACAGTAAGAAATCCAGATTCTATCAGAACCATGAATCTGGAATGTGGAATGGGAACCATTGAAGTGGATTTTCAGGAAGAATAACCGGAATCAGAAAGAAGGAAAAATATGAGAAACAAACGGTTATATAAATCAAGTGTAAACTATATGCTTTGCGGAGTGTGTGGAGGAATTGCAGAATATTTTGATGTGGACCCCACGCTGATTCGCCTGGGATGGGTGATCCTATCCTGCTTTGGAGGAGCTGGTATCTGGGCTTATATCATTGCTGCCGTTATTATGCCCAAATAAATTTCAAAAGACAATCTGGTATAAGAAGAGGGGAAAGTGTTCATACTCCAGAGGAAATGAAAAAAGGAGTGTGAATGGCTTGAACCGAGACAAAGAAGTAGAGGCATATTTAAAGGATGAATTGTCCAAAGAAGAAAAAATGAAGTACGAAATCGCGGAAGAACTTGGACTTTTGGACCAAGTGCTAAAGGGAGGCTGGAGAAGTCTTTCCGCCAAGGAGACTGGTCGCATTGGTGGTCTGATGACTCGAAGAAAAAAGAAAACCACAACGTAAAAAAAAGAAAAAATATCAAACGGCATTGTCAGGATTATGTTTCAGACAATGCCGTTTTGTGATATACTAAAAGAAAAAAGGAGTAAAAAATGGAACAAATTTCAAAAGAAACACTAATTCGTCACGCATTTGAGGCGCAGAAAAAGGCATATGCGCCCTATTCCGGCTTTCAAGTGGGAGCAGCGCTTCTGACAAAAGAAGGACGCATCTACGGGGGCTGCAATATTGAAAATGCATCCTACGGAGCCTGCAACTGTGCAGAGCGAACTGCTTTTTTCCAGGCTGTGTATCAGGGAGAACGGAACTTTTCCGCCATTGTTATTGTGGGGAAACCTGTGCAGGCAGAGAAGTTTGATTACTGCGCACCCTGCGGGATCTGTCGCCAGGTGATGTCAGAATTCTGTGATCCAAAGGAATTTCAGATTATTCTGGCTGTCAGTGAGAGCGACTATCAGGTATATTCTCTCTCAGAACTGCTGCCTCTTGGATTTACCGGAAGCAGCCTTAAGGAGAAAGACTGAAAAGAAAAGACAGGAGAGTGAAACATGGAAGAACACAGGGAAGATTATGTAAAACTGGAAAAAGTATCTAAGATCTATGGCTCCAAGGAAGTAAAAATTGTAGCCGTAGACGAGATTAGTTTCCAGATCGCCAGGGGGGAATTCGTGGTGATCGTCGGTCCCAGTGGAGCTGGAAAAACAACGGTACTGAACATCCTGGGAGGTATGGACCATGCATCAAGTGGGGCTGTCTGGGTAGATGGAAAGAACATTGCCAGATATTCCAACCGACAGCTGACCAGTTACCGGAGAGAGGATATCGGCTTTGTCTTTCAGTTTTATAATCTGGTGCCCAATCTCACGGCACTGGAAAACGTGGAACTGGCGCTACAGATCTGTAAGAATCCGCTGGACGCCAGAAAGGTGCTGGAGGAAGTTGGATTGAAGGATCGGTTGGGCAATTTTCCGGCGCAGCTTTCCGGAGGAGAACAGCAGAGAGTCTCCATAGCAAGAGCGCTGGCCAAAAATCCCAAGCTTCTTCTTTGCGATGAACCAACGGGAGCATTGGATTATCAGACAGGAAAAGCGATTTTGAAACTTTTGCAGGATATGTGCCGGCAGAGAGGGATGACAGTGATTGTCATTACCCACAATTCTGCATTGACCCCAATGGCGGACCGTGTAATCAAAATCAAAAATGGCAAGGTTTCCAAAATGACCATGAATGAGGAGCCGGTTCCCGTAGAGCAAATCGAGTGGTAGGTGAAGTGGATGAAAAAAGCATTACATAAGGATTTCTGGATGGAAATCCGAAAAGGCAAGGCGCGGTTTATTTCTATTTTTCTGATCGTAGCTCTTGGTGTGGCATTTTTCTCCGGCATTCAGGCTGCATCACCGGATATGCGTTTTTCCGGGGATGCCTATTACGATTCTGCCAGATTGATGGATCTTAAGGTGATTGGAACTCTGGGACTTACCGGGGAAGATGTGGAGGCCATAAAGTCCATAAAAGGGGTGCAGGAAGCAGAAGGTGCCTATGCCACTGATGTGATGTGCGGTCAGGCAGAGTCACAGAAGGTGCTTCACGTGGAGTCTATGAATGAGAAGGTGAATCAGATCACTGCCATCAGCGGACGTCTGCCGGAAAAAAGGGGAGAATGCTTTCTGGACAGCGCGTTTGCCAGCGTTTCCGGTTATGAAGTGGGGGATACCATTACTTTTCGGCAGGAAGGGGAATCGAAACTTCTTACAACAGAAACCTATCAGGTGGTTGGGACAGGAAGCGCCCCCCTTTACATCTCTTTTAACCGGGGAAATACCACGCTTGGCTCCGGTGAGGTCAATGGTTTTGTTTATGTGCTTCCAGAGGATTTCGATCAGGAAGTGTACACACAGATTTATGTGAAACTTCATGGAGCGGAAGAGCTCACCAGCTACACCGATGGCTATGATAATCTGGTGGAAAAGATGCAGGAGCGGGTGGAAGGAATCGCGGATGCAAGGTGTGAGATCCGGTATGAGGATGTAGTAGGCGAGGCAGAAGAAGCGATTGCTTCAGCTGAAGAAGAGCTTGCAGATGGAAAGAAGGAAGCAGAAGAAAAAATCGCCGAGGCAGAAGAAGAATTAAGGGATGGCGAGAAGGAATTAAAAAAAGGAAAAAAAGAATACGAAGACGGAGTCAAAAAACTTGCGGATGCAAAAGAAGAAATAAAGAACAGTCAGCAGGAAATTTCCGATGGCAAAAAGAAGCTGGAGGAAGGAAAACAGCAGCTTGAGGATGCCAGAGTACAGCTGGCGGATGGCTGGGCGCAGCTGACTCCCAAAAAAGAAGAACTGGAAAATGGCTGGAGCCAGCTGAAAAGCGCCCAGGCCCAGGTGACTGCAGGATACCAGAAGCTGGAGGCTGGCAAAAAAGAACTGGCAGCCGGAGAAAAGAAACTGGAAGCGGCAAAAAAAGAACTGACGCAGAAGCAAAAGGAACTGGATGATGCAAAGGTAGCCATTGAGCAGGGTAAGGTTCAACTGGAAGCAGCCAGAAAAGATCTTACAGCCAAAAAGCAGGAATGCGAAAACGGACTTGTTCAGGTGGAACAGGGAGAAGCGGAACTTGCAAAGGGGGAGGCTGCCTTTGCCCAGCTCCAGCAGCAGTTGGAGGCACAGAAGGCCCAGTATGAGCAGGCTGTGGCTTCCGGTTCCTATACAGAGGAGGAACTGGCCCGGATGTATGCAGAGCTTGCAGCCTTTGAAGCCCAGGTAAATCAGACCGGGGCAGAGCTGGAAAACAACAAGGCCAAGCTTAGCGAGCAAAGAGCGCAGTTAGAAGCAGCCCTGCAGGAAATTGAAACAGGCTTTGCCACTCTGGAAGCAAAAAGCCAGGAACTAATCAAACAGGAAGCACAGATTGGGCCGGGGCAGGCAGCTATTGACGAGGCAAAGAAAACCTTAAAAAAGGAAGAAGCAGCCCTTGCTCCTGCAAGAAAAGAGATTGAAAAAAATCAGAAAACCCTGGACGACAGTCAGGCGCAGGTGGATGCCAACCGGGCTGTTCTTTCCCAAGGACAGGCGCAGGTGGATGCAGCAGAAGCGAAGCTGTATCAGGCGCAGGAAGAAATCACAGCCAATGAACAAAAGATTTCTGAAAATGAGAAAACGCTGAAAGACGGAGAACAGAAACTGGCAGATGGAAAGCAGGAGATCAAAGAAAATGAGAAAAAGCTTGCGGATGCCAGAAAAGAAATAGAAGATGGCGAGAAAGAGTTAAAGGACGGCAGAGAAGAGTTGGCAGATGCCCAAAAAGAGGCGGAGGAAGAAATCCAGGAGGGAGAAGAAAAACTTGCGGATGCCAAAAAGGAACTAAAAGAAATCAAGAAGCCTGAGTGGATGGTTACAGACCGCAATGCGCTTCCGGAATATTCAGATTATGGAGACAATGCAGACCGAATCCGAAACATCGGAAAAGTATTTCCGGTTATGTTCTTTTTGGTGGCAGCGCTGATCAGTCTTACCACCATGACCAGAATGGTAGAAGAGCAGAGGACACAGATTGGAACCATGAAGGCTCTGGGCTATGGAAAATATGACATAGCTTCCAAATACCTTAATTACGCATTTCTGGCAACTGTGGGAGGAAGTGCCTGCGGTGTGCTGATCGGAGAAAAAATCCTTCCTTATATTATTATCAAGGCATACGGAATCATGTATCACAATATGGCCAGCAATCTCCAGATTCATTATGAATTAAAAATTGCCCTGATTGCTTCTGTGGCGGCGGTACTTTGTACCATTGGAGCCACCGTATTTGCCTGTTATAAGGAATTGTCCGAGACTCCTGCATCTCTGATGCGTCCTCCGGCACCAAAGGAAGGCAAACGTGTGCTGCTGGAACGGATCACCTTTATCTGGAAGCATTTGAACTTTACCTGGAAATCCTGTCTGAGAAATCTGTTTCGCTACAAAAAACGTCTGTTTATGACGATTTTTGGAATTGCGGGAAGTATGGCATTGATGCTGGTGGGATTTGGAATCCGGGACTCCATTATGGATATTGCAGTCCTTCAGTATGAAGAACTTCAGCATTATGACGGAACCATCATTGACGATGAAGATGCTACAGAAAAGGAACGGGAGGAATTTCTGGAGCATCTTAAGAAGGATTCCAGAATTAGCCGTTACAGTCCGGTGCAAATGACGAAGATGACTACGCCCAATGGAAATTCCAGTCTAAGCGTATATGTGTATGTACCGGAAAATCTGGAAGAATTCCAAAAAGAAGTAACGTTCCGAAACCGTATTACAAAGGAAACCTATGAAATGAGCGATGCAGGCGCAGTTGTTAGTGAAAAAACTGCTTCCATGCTGGATCTTTCCATTGGGGATTCCATTACGCTGATTCGGGATCACAAGGAGTATCAGGTAAAGATCGCTGTGATCACAGAAAATTATATGGGGCATTACATCTACATGACAGAAAAAATCTATCAAGAGACATTTGGAGAAGAGCCTGTCTATGCAGATATTATTTTCTCCATAAAAGAAGAAAACCAGGAGCAGATGGAAGAAATCGGCAAGGAAATTCTGGACTATCCGGCAGCGTTGAGTATCAGCTATACCAACAGTATTGCAGATCAGGTAGAGCGTATGTTGGGAAGTCTGGAAATCGTTATTGTGGTTCTGATCATTTCTGCCGGTATGCTGGCCTTTGTGGTTCTGTATAATCTGAACAACATCAATATTACAGAACGGCAGAGAGAACTGGCCACCTTAAAGGTGCTTGGTTTTTATGATATGGAGGTATCCCAGTATGTATTCCGTGAGAACGTCCTTCTGACGATTCTTGGAATTGTAGCGGGGTCCGGTATGGGAATTTTGCTTCACCGATATGTGATCATCACCGTGGAAGTAGACGCAGTGATGTTTGGAAGAAATATCCAGCCCATCAGCTTTTTGTACTGCGCTCTGTTTACCATTGGTTTTTCGGCGATTGTCAATTTGTTCATGCACAGAAAGCTGAAAAAGATCGATATGGTGGAATCTTTGAAAAGTGTGGAGTAAGTGTGAATTTCCCGGAAAGTCGCTTGACAACCGGAGAAAATACAATTATAGTATATCCATGACAAAGGCGAGGAAGAAGAGGAGTATGCAGTTGTCCCTGTCAGAGAGAAGCGCCCGCAGGCTGGAAGGCGTTTTCAGGAAGAGGTTGCAGAAGGTAGCTTTGGAGCCGGAAGGCTGATAGCCCATGGATGGTAAGAGGGTGGTAGGTTTTCCCGTATTCCTGCGTTAAAGGAGAATGAGATGTACAGGAAATGCTGTATAATGAAGGTGGTACCGCGGTAAGATTCGCCCTTCACACTTAGGTGTGAGGGGCTTTTTGAATGATTGGAAAAGTGGTAGATGATATCATATCCCCCTCACATGGACAAACTGGTTTATGAAAAAGAAACAGGAGGTTATTATGAGCAAAGAACTGGCAAAGACGTATGATCCAAAAGGCATTGAAGAACGCCTTTATAAGAAGTGGATGGACAATGGTTATTTTCATGCAAAGGTAAATCCGGACAAGAAACCATTTACTATTGTAATGCCGCCGCCAAACGTAACAGGACAGCTGCACATGGGACATGCGCTGGATGAGACCATGCAGGATATTCTGATCCGTTTCAAGAGAATGCAGGGCTATGAAGCACTGTGGCAGCCGGGAACAGACCATGCAGCCATTGCTACAGAAGTAAAGGTAATTGAAAAACTGAAAAAAGAAGGCATTGATAAGGATGAAATCGGAAGAGAGGAATTCTTAAAACATGCCTGGGCATGGAAGGAAGAGTACGGCGGAAAGATCATCAATCAGTTAAAGAAACTGGGTGCTTCCGCAGACTGGGAAAGAGAACGTTTTACCATGGACGAGGGCTGTTCCAAGGCAGTCCAGGAGGTTTTCATTAAATTATATGAAAAAGGTTACATCTATAAAGGTTCCCGTATTATCAACTGGTGTCCGGTATGTCAGACTTCGATTTCTGATGCTGAGGTAGAGCATGAGGATCAGGATGGAAACTTCTGGCACATCAATTATCCCATCGTAGGAGAAGAGGGACGTTTTGTGGAAATCGCAACCACCCGTCCGGAAACTCTTCTTGGAGATACAGCGGTAGCAGTGAATCCAGAGGATGAACGCTATAAGGACCTGGTTGGAAAAATGCTGAAGCTTCCTCTTACAGACCGGGAGATTCCAGTAATTGCAGACGAATATGTAGATAAAGAATTTGGTACCGGCTGTGTGAAGATCACACCGGCCCATGACCCCAATGACTTCGAGGTGGGCAAACGCCACAACCTTCCGGAAATCAACATTATGAATGACGATGCTACCATTAACGCCTTAGGGGGAAAATACGCAGGTATGGATCGCTATGAAGCACGTAAGGCAATGGTAGAAGATCTGAAGGAACAGGGACTTCTGGTAAAAGTAGTACCTCATTCTCACAGCGTGGGAACCCATGACCGCTGCGGAACAACTGTAGAGCCTATGATTAAGCCACAGTGGTTTGTAAAAATGGACGAGATGGCCAAGGAAGCCATTAAAGTTCTCAACGAAGGGGATCTGGAATTTGTTCCGGCAAGTTTTGGAAAAACATATCTTCACTGGCTGGAAAATATCCGTGACTGGTGTATTTCCAGACAGTTGTGGTGGGGACACAGAATCCCGGCTTACTACTGTGATGAATGCGGTGAGGTAGTTGTGGCAAGAGAAATGCCGGAGAAATGTCCGAAGTGTGGATGCACCCATCTTCACCAGGATGAAGATACTCTGGATACCTGGTTCAGCTCTGCTCTGTGGCCGTTCTCCACATTAGGATGGCCGGAAAACACACAGGAGATGGAGTATTTCTATCCAACAGACGTACTGGTGACCGGTTATGATATTATTTTCTTCTGGGTAATCCGTATGGTATTCTCTGCATTGGAACAGACAGGAAAAACTCCGTTCCATCATGTGCTGATCCATGGTCTGGTTCGTGATTCTCAGGGACGAAAAATGAGTAAATCCCTTGGAAACGGCATTGATCCTCTGGAAGTAATCGATAAATATGGCGCAGATGCGCTGCGTTTGACTTTGATGACTGGTAATGCGCCGGGAAATGATATGCGTTTCTACTGGGAGAGAGTAGAATCCAGCCGTAACTTTGCAAATAAGATCTGGAATGCTTCCCGTTTCGTATTGATGAATCTGGAAGGCAAGAATGTAACAGAGCCGGAAGATCTGAATGCTCTTTGTGCAGAGGATCAATGGATTCTGTCCCATTTAAACAATGTGATCCGTGAAGTGACAGAAAACATGGATAAATATGAATTGGGAATTGCTGTACAGAAGGTTTATGACTTCCTTTGGGATGAGCTTTGTGACTGGTATATCGAGATTGCAAAGGTTCGTCTCTGGAAAGCGGAGGAGAATCCAAAAGCAGCCAATGAAGCGCTCTGGACTCTGCGTACCGCACTGACAGAAGGTTTGAAACTGCTTCATCCATTTATGCCGTTCATTACAGAAGAAATCTATTGCACATTGCTTCCGGAAGAAGATTCCATTATGATCGCAGAATGGCCGGTATACCGGGAAGAACGCTGCTTCAAAGAGGCGGAACAGGCGATTGAAAGCTTCAAGGAAGTAATCCGTGGCATCCGTAACACAAGAACAGAAATGAATGTGCCTCAGAACAGAAAGACCAGTCTTTACATTGTGGGAAAAGATGCACAGATCTGCAACATGTATGAAGAAAGCAAAAATTCCTTTGTAAACCTGGCCTTCTCCAAGGAAATTCATGTACAGGAGACAAAAGAGGGCATTGGCGAAGATGCGGTTTCCATTGTAGTTTCCAATGCAGTGGTTTATCTGCCGCTGAATGACCTGGTGGACAAAGAAAAAGAACAGGAACGTCTTACCAAGGAACAGGATCGTCTTACAAAAGAAATCGCTCGTTGCGAGGGTATGCTGAAAAATCCGAACTTTGTGAATAAAGCGCCGGAAGCAAAAGTCGCAGCAGAGCGTGAAAAACTGGAAAAATATAAAGAAATGATGGAAAAGGTAAATCTGCAGCTTGAACAACTGAAAAAGTAATAAAGGAGCATTGGGATGAAGTGGTATCAGTTTTTTAACCGGATCTCTCTGCTGCTCCATGCGCTGGCAAGTGCAGCCGGCTACTTCCTGATCGAAGCGATGAGCCGGCATTCCTTCACAGAAGCGTGGACATATATGACAGGGAAGCCTCTGGTGTTTGCCTATAACACGGCATTTATTTTTACGACCACGTTACTTGTTTATTTAGTACGCAGAAGATGTTTTGCGCGTGTATTGATTTCCATTTTCTGGCTGACACTGGGTATCATCAATGGAGTTCTTCTGACTACCCGTGTCACTCCCTTTACCGGGCCGGATCTGCATCTGATCACAGATGCCATGAAAATTGCGAAAAAGTATCTGCCCACAGCAGGTGTGATCGTGGTATGTATCCTTTTTGGAATCTTGCTGCTCCTGCTGCTGGCTTTGTTTGTCAAAGGACCGAAATATCAGGGAAAATTAAAGTATCGTTACAATCTTCCGCTGGTCCTGGCAGGAGCACTTGCTTTTGCCGGAGTAACACAGCTTGCACTGGAAAAAAGAATACTGTCCAATTATTTTGGGAACATTGCTTTTGCCTATGAGGATTATGGGTATCCTTACTGTCTGGCAACAACAATCTTTAACACCGGGATCAGCTGCCCCAGGGATTATTCAGAACATGAGATCAAAAGAATCGAACGCACGGAAGAAAATCTTCCGGAAACAACAGAAAACGAGGATCGTCCCAATATCTTGTTTTTGCAGTTGGAATCCTTTTTTGATCCGGAGCTGGTGAATTATCTGAAGATCTCGGAAGATCCCATACCGACGTTCCGTAAGCTGATGGAGGAATATACGTCCGGTTACTTTAAAGTCCCCTCTGTAGGCGCGGGTACGGCAAATACCGAGTTTGAAACGATCACCGGAATGAGCATGCACTACTTTGGACCGGGAGAATATCCTTATAAGAGTATTTTAAAGGAAACTACCTGTGAGAGTGCGCCGTATGTGCTGAAAAATCTGGGGTATTCCACCCATGCCGTACATAACAACGAGGCGAATTTCTATGGCAGAAAGAGTATTTTCCCGAACCTGGGCTTTGATACCTTTACCTCCGCAGAATATATGCCGGAGGAAGATGAAAAAACGCCTTTGGGCTGGGTACAGGATCGAATTCTTACAGATGAGATCATGAAATGTATGGAATCCACAGAAGGGCCGGACTATGTGTATACGATTTCGGTACAGGGACATGGCGCGTACCCGGAAGAGCCGATCCTTGGTGAACCGGAGATCACAGTGAGCGGTTCTCCCACAAAAGAGCAGGATTATCAGTGGGAATACTATGTAAATCAGATTCGTGAGATGGATGATTTTGTCAAAGAACTGATTGAGACGCTGTCTGATTATCCGGAAGATGTGGTTCTTGTGATGTACGGGGATCATTTGCCTACGATGGGACTGAAGGTAGAGGATCTGGACAATCGATATCTGTTCCAGACCGAATATGTGATGTGGGATAACTTCGGATTGAAGAAAAAAGATGTGAACCTGGCCGCTTACCAGATGGCTGCAGAAGTGATGGACCGCGTGGGAATCCATGACGGAACTATTTTCCGCTACCATCAGTCCAGACGAAACACGAAAAATTATCAGGTGGATCTGGAAACTTTGCAATACGATCTTCTTTATGGAGAGAAGTATTCTTATGGCGGAACCAATCCTTTTGTGAGGACAAAAATGCGTCTTGGACTTTACGATGTGACTCTGGATGGTTTGGAACTGATCTCACCGGTGACAAATACCTACCGGATCACGGGTACGAATTTTACTCCTTCCAGCCAGGTGAAATTAAACGGAGAGTGGTATGAAACCATGTATGTCAATCCCACGACCTTGCTGATCGAAGGCACGGAACTGGATGATTTTGACCGTTTAAGTGTGATCCAGCGAAGCAACAGTTCCACAAGAAAACCGTTAAGTAAGAGCTATGATCGTTCCTGTTATGCGCTCTATCAGGAAAATAAATGGAAATTGCCGGAAAAAGAAGAATAAAATATTACGATTGGTACTGGACATCTTTCACCACTATTATATAATGATAACGTAGCGGTTGTTGGAAGGAGACAGGAGAACTCCTTCCAGAGCCCTGCGAATACATTAGATAAAGTGGTGAAATTTTTTTATGAATTACGAAGAAGCAGTAGCTTATATTGAGGAGACTCCGAAGTTTACAACCAAAAACAGTCTGGAGCATACAAAAGAATGTTTGAGAAGACTTGGGAATCCACAGGAAAAGTTCCGTGTCATTCATGTGGCAGGAACCAATGGAAAGGGCAGTACCTGCGCCTTTCTCACATCAATACTTCGGGAGGCGGGATACTCCTGCGGTTTGTTTACTTCTCCCCATCTGGTGAAGATCAATGAACGATTCCAGATCAATGAGGTAATGATCTCTGACGAAGTTTTTTTACAGGCGTTCCAGAAGGTGAAGGCGCTGTCTGATGAACTGGTAGCAGAGGGAAGCTATCACCCCACATATTTTGAAATGCTGTTCCTGATGGGAATGGTAATCTTTGCAGATGCAGGGGTGGATTACGTGACCCTGGAGACCGGACTTGGGGGAAGACTGGATGCAACCACAGCAGTGGAACATCCGGTGGCCTGTGTAATTGCTTCCATTAGTTTTGATCATACCCAGTATCTGGGAAATACCATTGAGGAGATCGCTTTTGAGAAGGCGGGGATTCTTGTACCAGGTGTACCGGTGATCTTTGATGGAAACAATGAAAAGGCGGCAGCCGTAATCCGGAAACGGGCAGAAGAACTTCAAAGCCCCGCTTTTGAAGTGTGCCTTTCGGACACCAGAGTGATAAGGACCAGCCAGGAAGGAATCCAGTTTGCTCTTGAGGATGAACATTATGCTGGGGCAGTCTTTACCATTCCGTTTATTGCCAAATATCAGGTGATGAACGGTGCGCTTGCCTTAAAGACCATGGAGGTTCTTCAGGAAACTCTTCCGGTTTCGGTAAAACAGATTCAGGAGGGAATGGCAAAAACCCGGTGGCAGGGACGGATGGAAACAGTTCTTCCAGGGGTGATTGTGGATGGCGCGCACAATGAAGATGGAGTAGAAAAATTTGTGGAAACCGCAGAGCATTTCCAGAAGGAATATCCCCTGACCCTTCTTTTTTCAGCAGTGGATGACAAAGATTATCAGGATATGATCAAAACCATCTGCACACGAATCGCTTTCCGTCATGTGGTAGTGACTCAGGTAGGGGGCTATCGTATGGTTCCGGCAGAAAACCTTGGTCAGATTTTTAAAGAGATGGGATGCTCCAATGTGGAAGTCTGCGAGGAAATTCCAGAGGCCTTTGCCAGGGCAAAACAGGCAAAGGGAGAAGACGGTATGCTTTTCTGTGTGGGCTCTCTCTATCTGGTGGGAGAGATCAAAGATGTGATTAGGAGAACGAAGAATGATTGATTATGAAGAGGAACTGAAGAAATTCGAGCCCTGTCTTGATGTAACAGATGCAGAAGGGGCTATTTACGACCGGGAGCTGACGGATATTCTGGATGTGCTTCAGGAGGTCTTAAGAGAAGCCAAAAGCGGAAAACGTGTAAGATAAGGAGAGATGGATGAATTGTATGAACTGCGGTGCGTTTCTGACCGACATGGATTTGGACTACTGTACCCAATGCGGCTGTAACGTACTGATTCAGAAAAAGGTGGATTATTTATCCAAGTATTATTACAATCTTGGGCTGGAAAAAGCAACCATACGGGATCTCTCCGGAGCAATCACCTGTCTTCGCCAGAGTCTCACCTATAATAAATCCAATATTCAGGCGAGAAATCTTCTGGGCCTTGTATATTTTGAAACGGGAGAAGTGGTGGCAGCTCTGAGCGAGTGGGTAATCAGCAAGAATCTTCAGTCCAGCAGGAATCTGGCTTCAGAATATATTGATAAGCTGCAGGCCAACAGCAACAAACTTTCCGCAATCAATGAAACCATAAAAAAATATAATCATGCCCTTGCTCTTTGCAGAGAAGGACATGAAGATATGGCAGCCATTCAGCTTCGTAAGATTTTAAGCCAGAACTCCAAGTTAATTAAGGGGTATCATCTTCTGGCGCTGATTCTTATGAAGGATCAGGAGTGGAATAAGGCAAGAAGAATTTTGAAAAAGGCAGCCAGAATTGATAAAACCAATACGACCACTCTCCGGTTTCTGAAAGAAATTGATGAGCAGACAGGTGTGACCACCAAGCTGGAACATAAGAAACGAAGGGGATTGCTCCATCTTTCTTCCTCCAAAGAAAACAGGGAGGAACTGGAAGGAGAATTTACAGTTGCCCAGACAGCCACATACCGGGATCATTCCAGGGCGTCTCTTTTTGTTACGCTTCTGGCAGGAATTGCGGCAGGAGCAGCGGCCTTCTGGCTTTTGGCAGTTCCAGCGATTAAGCAGGGAATTTATCAGGAAGCCAATCAGCAGATTGTAAAATACAGTGAGTCTCTGGCCAGTCAGGGAGCGGAGCTTAGCAAGGCCAAGGGGCAGGTGCAGCAGTCAGGAGATACGGCAGAAGCGGCGGCGAAACAAATTGAGACAGAAAAACAGAAGAGCGAAAGTTATGAAGCGCTTCTTGCGGCCTATTCAGCTATGCTTCAGGAGAATCTGGATGAAGCGGCTCTGCAGATCCAGAAGGTCCATGCGGATGTGCTTTCTGACAGTGTAAAGGGAATTTATAACACGGTGTGCAACAATACCGGGGTAACTGGAATCGAAGGAGAACAGGAAACTTCAGAAGAAAATCAGGATGATGCAGCCGGAGAAAATGACAGTGATACAGCGCCGGCTTCCGATACCGGAGAAAACGGCAGCTATGAGGAAACCGGCGGAGATGGAAGCTACGGAGACGGAAACTACCAAGAGGGAAGCTATGACGATGGTAGTTATGGAGACAGTGGTTACGACGACGGCAGCTACCAGGATAACGGTTATACAGAGGGCGGAGACGGCAGCTACGACGACGGCAGCTATGACGACGGAAGCTACACAGAAGATGGTTATTATTAACAAAAACAAAGGAGAAACCTCTGAACTGGGGATGTGCAGAAATGCGCATCCCTTTTTGTATGGCGCAGGGGTTGATCCATGCATGATTTTTGGAAAAATGGGGGAAGCTTAATGATGAAACAAATTTTTGAATCAGAGGGAGCCTGTCTGACCATTCGTCTTCCAGGGGAGTTGGATCATCCTTCTTCTGACTGGATCCGAAGGGAATCAGATAAGATCATTTCCAGAATTTATATCAAAACAATTATTTTTGATTTTGAAGAAACTCATTTTATGGACAGTTCTGGGATTGGACTGATCATGGGACGATATCGTGCACTTGGAATGCGCAGCGGCTGTATCCTGGCAGAGCATGTGAATCCTCATATCTACAAGCTGCTTCATTTATCAGGAATGCATAAATATATGGAAATCCGTAAAAAAGCGGAAATGATCGGGGAATGAAGAAGGGAGCTCATTATGGAAAATACCAATGAAATGAAACTGGTTTTTGACAGCCGTCCGGTCAATGAAGGGCTGGCACGAGTGACAGCGGCGGCATTCTGCACACAGCTAAATCCCACGCTGGAAGAAGTGGCGGATTTAAAAACCGCTGTTTCTGAAGCGGTGACAAACTGTATTATTCACGGATACGAAGGAAAGGTACATAAGATTGAGATGATCTGCCGTCTTGAAGGCGCAGAATTGTCAGTGGAAATTAAAGATTATGGTGTGGGTATTCCCGATGTGGAAAAGGCAATGGAACCTTTGTATACCACAAAACCGGAGACAGACCGTTCAGGAATGGGATTTACCTTTATGGAGGCTTTTATGGATGAGGTTTTGGTAGAATCCAGGCCAGGAGAGGGAACCACTGTGCGGATGAAAAAAAGGATAGAAAGACACGGAGAACTTGCAGGGAGGTAAGAATGGATCATACTCTTGCCCTGATCGGGCGCGCACACCAGGGAGATAAAGAGGCAAGAGATACCGTGTTTGAGGAAAATGTGGGACTGATCTACAGTGTGGCAAAAAGATTTCTGGGCAGGGGCGTGGAAATGGAAGATCTGTTTCAGATTGGAAGTATTGGATTGCTGAAAGCAGTGGATAAGTTTGACCTGACCTTTGAGGTGAAATTTTCGACTTATGCAGTTCCCATGATTGCAGGAGAGATGAAACGGTTTCTCAGGGATGATGGAATGCTGAAAGTGAGCCGTTCCTTAAAGGAGAACCATTACCGGCTGTTTCAGATACGTGAGGAACTGGAAATGAAACTGGGGCGAGAACCCACTCTGTTGGAACTGTCCCAGGCGATGGAGCTTCCTGTGGAGGAACTGGTATTAACCATGGAATCCAAAACAGAAGTAGAATCTTTACACAAAACCATTTATCAGGGAGAGGGAACAGAGATTTCACTGATGGATAAGCTGCCGGAAAAAGAAAACAGGCAGGAACAGATTTTTAACAAGCTGTTTCTGGAAGAAATTCTGAATACCTTAAATGCAAAGGAACGTCAACTGATTTATATGCGTTATTTCCAGGAGCGGACTCAGACAGAAATTGCAAAGGAACTGGGAGTTTCCCAGGTACAGGTTTCCCGTATGGAAAAGAAGATCCTGGGGAAACTAAGAGAAAACATTTAAGAGAAAAGGTGATTTTAACCAACAAAAAGCAGCCTGGATGGCTGCTTTTTTGCTGGTTGCGTTTATTTTACGGCTGCTTTTTGTTTGCCAAAAATCGCAGAGCGGTATTTGGACAATGCAGTCAGCACGATCATACCCAGAACGCCGCAGGAGATGATTTCTCCAATCCCCACAGTCAGCATCATAAATGGAATGGGAAGATTGATTCCGTAACCATAGAATAAAACAAAGGGGACGATAACCGTATTGGCAACAATTGGCGGTAAGGGTGCCAGATAGCGGTTGTTGAGCTTGTAGGTAAAGACAGCGCCAAGCAGTGTAGCGAAACTGCCAAAGATGATGTCCACAGGAAGAGCGCCTCCCAGGAAATTGGCAATGATACATCCTACAAACAAACCAGGAATAGCCGCTGGTGTGAAGTATGGCAGGATGGTCAGTGCTTCAGAAAAGCGAATCTGTACTTCTCCAAAACTCAGTGGTGCAAAAAGTAAAGTGATCACCACATAGATAGCGCCAATGGCAGCTGCCTGAACCAGAAACTGGGTACTTGATAAGTGTTTCTTCATAATGAAATTCTCCTTTAGTTTTGTTTTACGTGTGGAAGGTCACGAACACACGATTCATTTAACGCCGGGAATCGGCGGAAAGCCCCATAAGACCTTATTTTTGTGGGCTTTACAACAGACGCAAGTATAGCACAAACAAATACAAAAATCAAGGAAAGTCCAAAAAAAGTCCAAGATTGGAAAATAGATAATGTTTACCCCGGTAAGAGGTTTTGACACCTGATGCCGGGGCGTTTTTTATGTTACGGATATTACTTTTCTTCTGTGGGTTTGTGAGCCATTTCATTTAGCAATGCATTTATGTTAAGCAGTTTAACGCTTCTCATATCCTCTTCATTTAAATTGCGACCGCTTTTATCAGTGAGTAATACACCAGTTTCATCATATCTTAACCAAAGAAAATTAGATATTTCTGTTATAAACTTAAAAAATCTTTTATGACAAATAAGTTTACTTAATCTATTAATCATTTCTTGTGCGTAATAACTATTAGTACTTTTCCAATATTTCAGTCTTAATATTGCTTTTTCTGACAAACCAGTTGCTTCCTGTATGTCTTTTATTTCGTGGGTAGTACATTGAATACGTCCAAAAAGAAAATCCATATCGCATTCCAACACAGTGCATATTTCATATACTTTTTCTAGGGTTGGCAAAACGATTCCTTGTTCCCAGTTTTGAATGGTTTTTGTGTGTACTTCCATTTTATAAGCAAACTCTTCTTGATTTTTGTACCCGCATTTTTTTCTCTGCTTTTGCAGATTCTTTCCAAATATCTTTTTTACATTTAGATCATTAAAATTATCAATCATTTTATTCCTATTCTCCTAAAAGTATATAATATTATGGTGACTTATATTGTGAAATACGAAAAGCATAGCATAAATCTGTACAATAGTATTATATAATTTGACGTGATAAAATTCAAGTGTAACAAGATAACACGCAAATAAAAACAGATAAAGGAGTATTCGAATGAGAAAAACAAGAGAATCAACCGTATCATTTCCAGAAAAATTACTAGTAACTGTTCCAGAACTTGCAGAATATATGGGTTGTGGAAGATTTACCGCTAACAAAACAGCTGCCGAAGCGGAAGCTACTGTTTTTATAGGTAGAAGAAAACTTGTGAATTTGGAAAAGGTAAGGAAGTATTTAAACAGTATTTCAGAGTAAGGTGGTGGCAGCAGATTGAGGAACAAAAGAATGTTTTCTTTGGATGTGATCGACACGGACAAGTTCTTAGATATGCCAACATCAACCCAAGCATTGTACTTTCATCTGGGAATGAGAGCGGATGATGATGGATTTGTAACGTCACCAAAGAAAATCCTTGCAGTTTCCGGATGCAATGATGATGATTTAAAATTATTGGTTGCTAAAAATTTCATAATTCCGTTTGAAAGCGGCGTGGTGGTAATCACAGATTGGAAAGCCAACAACTATTTAAGAGGGGATCGGTACACGCCAACAAGGTGTATTGAGGAAAAGAAAAACCTTGCAGAAATCAATGGAAAATATCAAATTGGCTTAACTGGTGTACCAGATGGTATACCAAATGTCAACCAATGTGTGACAGGTGTGGCTACCCAAAAGAGAATAGAAGAGAATAGAATAAATAATATTGTCGAGCAAAGCCCGACTGCATACCCTTTTAAAGAGGTTATTGAGTATCTTAACCAGAGAACTGGGAAGAAATTCAAGCATAGTTCAAAGGCAAATCAGAAACTTATCAAAGCGAGGGTAAATGAAGGTTATACCTTGGAAGACTTCAAGAAAGTAATTGACTGGAAAGTTTCGCAATGGACTGGAAACAAAGAAATGGAAAAGTATTTGCGACCAGAAACCTTATTCGGGACAAAATTTGAAGGTTATTTAAACGAAGTGCCGTCAACTAAAAAGGTGAGTCCGGCAGAAACAGAAAAGCAAGAGAAACCAGAGAAAGTAATTGATTTATGGAGTGAGTAATATATGTCATATTATGAGTTTAAAGAATCGGATGCCTGGGATTTCGCAAGAGGTTCTGGGATAGAATCAAAGAAAAAAGGAGAAGAATTGATGTTTCAAACTTGCCCTTACTGTAGAGGTGGGAGAAGTGGAGACAAAGGGACTTTTTCCATCAATCTCCGGACAGGGCAATTTAAATGTTTGAGGTCTAGTTGTTCTGTTTCAGGAAATATGGTTATTTTAGCAAAGGATTTTGATTGGTTTAGTCTTGGGAAAGACGTGGATGCTTATTATAAAACCAACAACAGGAAAAAATATCGAAAATTCAAAAAGAAAGCAGAACCAATAAAGCCAAAAACTGCCGCCGTTGCTTATCTGGAAAGTAGGGGGATATCTTCTGGTACAGCAGAAAAGTACCAGATCACCGTACAAACGAAAAACGAAAACGTATTGGTATTTCCTTTTCTGGACGCCGCCGGAGTGATGCAGTTTGTAAAATATCGAAAAACTGATTTTGACAGGGAGAAAGATACAGCGAAGGAATGGTGCGAAGCGAATTGCAAGCCCATCTTGTTTGGAATGTATCAATGTAATCCAGAGAATAAGACATTGATTATGACAGAGGGACAAATTGACAGCTTGTCAGTGGCAGAATCTGGAATAGAAAATGCAGTATCGGTTCCGACTGGAAAAAATGGCTTTACTTGGATACCTTATTGCTGGGACTGGATGCAGCAGTTTGAAACCTTAATTGTATTCGGTGATAACGAAAATGGAATCATAACGCTTCTGGATGATATGAAAAGGCGTTTTCGGGGTACTGTAAAAGCAGTTAGACAGCAGGACTACAAGGGATGTAAAGATGCAAATGAGCTTTTACAAAAATACGGAAAAGAAGCTGTAAAAAAGGCGGTAGAACAGGCGCAATGCGTACCAGTCCAGAGAATCGTGAGGTTATCGGATGTAAAAGCCGTGGATTTATTTTCTTTGCCGAAGATTTCGACCGGATTTAAAACATTGGATAAAATTCTATCTGGTGGAATTTATCTTGGGCAGACCGCAATCGTAACTGGAAAAAGGGGAGATGGGAAAAGTACATTTACCTCACAGATACTTGTGAACGCCCTAGAACAAGGAATGCGTATTCTTGCGTATTCGGGAGAATTGCCGGATTATTTTTTTAAAAGGTGGATGGATTTCCAGATAGCGGGAAAGCACAACGTAATTGATCGAGCAGCAGAAAATGGTGGTGTTAGTTATTTTGTGACCAACGAAAAAATAAGCAAGATTGAGGAATGGTACAAAGAAAGAGCGTATCTGTATGATAATCAGTCAACTTCTGACGATGAACTGGAAAACTTACTACAAACAATAGAAAAGGCAGTTCAGCAATATGGAATACAACTGGTGCTCCTTGATAACCTCATGACCGCTTTAGATGTCGGAATGAGCGTGGACTTGTACCGGGCGCAAAGTAAGTTTGTAGATAAACTTGTAAAGATGGCAAAGCGCTTACAGGTGGCTGTAATCTTGGTTGTCCATCCTAGGAAAAATCGCCTTGGAAATGACGATACAGACGAAGTAAGTGGAAGTGCAGACATAACAAACAAAGTAGATATTGCAATGACTTACAAAAGAAATTTAACTTCGTTTGAAGATGCCGAGCGTGTGGTGACTATATCAAAAAACAGGCTTACGGGTAAGTTGGCGGTAGGGGAAGACGCAATCCCTTTATATTACGATCAAGCATCAAAGCGAATATGCGATAACAGAGCGGATTTTACAAAGCCTTATGGATGGGAAAAAGATGAGAATGGTTTTATTCAGATAACGCAAGAACAAGCAGAACAAATGGAGATACCTTTTGAATGACAGAACAGGAATTGAAACAAGATTATGAAATGTTCACAGAAGCATGGAGATTTTACAGGAAGTGGGCGGTAGTTCCCAAGCCTATGACAGAACAGTACTGGGAACAGGTAGTGCAAGAAGCCCATGAGTTCCGGGAGAAGTACGGCGGAACAAGAACAGCAGAATATTTGATGCTTGCAGTAACAAATGAATTAGATCAGCAAGAAAGGAAGATGAGGAAATGACAGCGGAAAAACAGGGAGAATACTTGGAACGTATAGCAAATGCGTTGGAAGGAATAGAGCAAGAATTGGCGAACATAAATAGCAGTATTTCAAGTATAGATGACACGCTTTTAGATTGCGAGTGTGAAGGCGGAATAACTGTTAATGTTCGTGGAAGTGTCTATGTAGATTAAATAAAAAGCCCCAAAGGAAAGCGGCAACTTTCCCGAGGGGCGGCAGTACAAGGCTGGAAGCCATGCACAACACAAGGTAATAATACCATGATTCCAG
>CALCDJ010000062.1 GCA_937900135.1 uncultured Blautia sp.
TTCATAACGTTTTGTGCCTGAGCGAAGCGAAAGGAATGGATATAAAAATGAAAAATCTCACATTAGAACATATTGCGCAGGCATGCCATGGTGTGTACTTTGGAAATGCAGATGCCATGTACCAGGAGGTTACGTCCATTACCACAGACAGCCGCCAGGTAGAAGAAGGGGGACTTTTTGTCCCTATTGTGGGAGAACGGGTGGATGCCCATAAGTTTATTCCAGATGTCATGGAAAAAGGCGCTCTTGCTACCTTGTCAGAGCAGACACTGGAAAATGTGGATTTTCCATATATTCTTGTGGAATCCACACTTCAGGCTGTCAAGGAAATCGCGGAATATTATCTGGATCAGCTTCAGATTCCAGTGGTGGGAATTACAGGAAGTGTGGGAAAAACCAGTACAAAAGAAGTGATCGCATCTGTATTAAAGGAAAAATACCGCACCCTGAAAACCCAGGGGAATTTTAATAATGAACTGGGACTTCCCCTCACCGTATTTCGCCTTCGGGATGAGGATGAAATCGCAGTTCTGGAAATGGGAATCAGTGACTTCGGAGAAATGACCCGTCTTTCCAAAATTGCAAGACCAGATACCTGTGTCATTACCAATATCGGTACCTGCCATCTGGAAAATCTGGGTGATCGGGACGGCGTCTTAAAGGCAAAAACAGAAATCTTCCGCTATCTGAAAGAAAAGGGACATATTGTTTTAAACGGGGATGACGATAAACTGTCTACTGTGAAGGAATATCAGGGAATCCAACCGATTTTCTTTGGCCTGGGTCAGAACAATCAAGTGTACGCAGATGAGATCATAAGCGACGGTTTAAAAGGTTCTTCCTGCCGTATTCACTTAAATGGAACAGATTTTCCGGTATTTGTGCCTGTGCCGGGACGACATATGATTGCCAATGCCGTTGCAGCCGCAGCAGTAGGACATATTTACGGTCTTACGAATCAGGAGATCAAACAGGGTATCGAAAGTCTGGAGACGATCAGCGGCAGATTTAAGATGATTGAAACAGAAAAATTTCTGATTGTAGATGACTGTTACAATGCAAATCCCATGTCCATGAAAGCATCCCTAAGTGTGCTGCAGGATGGAAAGGGCCGTCGCGTGGCTATTTTGGGAGATATGGGAGAATTGGGAGAAAACGAGGTCTCTCTTCACGAAGAGGTGGGGGTTCATGCAGGAATATGTGACATAGAAGTATGCATTTGCGTGGGCAGCCTCTGTAAACATATGGCAGAGAAGGCGCAGGAGGAAAATCCGGCTCTTTCTGTGATCTATGAACCTGATCGGGAAAGTCTGTTATCCCATCTGGAAAGCTATGTAAAAGAGGGAGATACGATTCTGGTGAAGGCTTCTCATTTTATGAAATTTGATGAAGTTGTCAATGCCCTGCAGCAAATGTAATTTTCTGAAGGAATTTGACGAACGATTTTTGTTCCCTGTTTCCCGGGACAGCGGTATAATACCTTTATCATGTTGAAGGAGGGTATTATGCTGGAACAAGTTATGAACCTGCACATTTTGCTCTACTGCATGGCAGCCCTTGGGGCGGTGGGAGCAATCGGAATGCTAGCTGTGCACCTTACCTACAGAAGAATGATCAAAAATACAGGGGATATGATAAACCTGAAGGAAAAATGGCTGGGATTATGGAAGACACGGGATAAGCTGCTGCACAGAATGAATCAGATGGTGTGGTATCCGGCTCTTTTCTGTACCTGTATGCTGGGAATCGCTTTGTTCCTTGGCAGCAGGCTTCCGGATTTTAAGGGACTTCCCCTTTCTTATCTGTATCTGGGAACGGCAGTCCCCATTGCACTGTTGCTTTTGAGACAGGCGCTGGACACCACCTACAAGGACGATCTGATTATGGGTTCCCTTGCAGATTATGTGGAAAAAGCATGTGTATGGTCTCAGGAAATTCCAGACAAAAAAAGAACGGATCCTCTTTTTCAGGAGAAAATGGTGGAACAGATTACAGCCAGCATCCGCCAGACGGCTGCTACAGGCAGTCATTTCAGCAAAATGCTCACTCCGGAGGAAGAAGAAATTATGAGAGAAATCATCCGGGAGTTCATGAATTAAAGGGAAAGAAAGTGGAAGTTTTGTGGCTTCCACTTTCTTTTTGCAGGATTCGCAGGGAATGACTTGTAGAATAAGGATATTTTTGGTATACTTGCTTTATATGAATTATAAAAAAGGAGAGAGAGCCATGAGCAAAGTTACATTTGATTATTCAAAGGCAGGCTGCTTTGTTGCAGAACACGAAGTAGAATCTATGAAGGTTCTGGCAGAAGCCGCAAAAGAAACACTGGTTTCCAAAACAGGTGCAGGAAATGATTTCCTTGGCTGGATTGATCTTCCAGTAGATTATGATAAGGAAGAATTCTCACGGATCAAGGCGGCAGCGAAGAAGATTCAGGAAGATTCCGAAGTACTGCTTGTAATTGGAATTGGAGGCTCCTACCTTGGTGCAAGAGCAGCAATTGAATTTTTAAGACATGGTTTTTATAATAATGTTTCCAAAGAAATCCGTAAAACACCGGAAATTTACTTTGTAGGAAACAGCATCAGCAGCAGCTACATCAAAGGCCTGATTGATGTGATCGGAGACAGAGATTTCTCCATTAATATGATCTCCAAATCCGGTACCACCACAGAGCCAGCCATTGCATTCCGCGTATTTAAAGAAATGCTGGAGAAAAAATATGGCAAGGAAGAAGCTGCCAAGAGAATTTACGCAACTACAGACAAGGCAAGAGGCGCTTTAAAGAAGGTTGCAGATGAGGAAGGATACGAAGAATTTGTTGTACCGGATGATGTAGGCGGACGTTTCTCCGTATTAACAGCGGTTGGTCTTCTTCCAATTGCAGTCAGCGGCGCAGATATTGACAAGTTAATGGAAGGTGCTGCTTCCGGACGTGACATTGCATTAAACAACAAGTTTGAAGACAATGATGCCATGAAATACGCAGCAATCCGTAATATCCTGTTAAGAAAAGGAAAAACGGTGGAAATCCTTGCAAACTATGAGCCAAGCCTTCATTACATGAATGAATGGTGGAAACAGCTCTACGGTGAGAGCGAAGGCAAGGATCAGAAGGGTATTTTCCCTGCAGCAGTAGACCTGACCACAGATCTGCACTCCATGGGACAGTTTATCCAGGATGGAAACAGAATCATGTTTGAAACGGTTATGAATGTGGAAAAATCCGGTGCAGAGCTTGTAATCGGTGAAGAAGCCGTAGATCTTGACGGATTAAACTATCTGGCAGGAAAGACCGTGGATTTTGTAAATAAGAGCGCTATGAACGGAACAATTCTCGCTCATACAGATGGACAGGTTCCTAATCTGAGAGTGGATATTCCGGAACAGAATGAGTTTTATCTGGGACAGCTGTTCTATTTCTTCGAGTTTGCATGTGGTGTAAGCGGCTACCTTCTTGGTGTAAATCCGTTTAATCAGCCAGGTGTAGAAAGCTATAAGAAGAATATGTTTGCTCTTCTTGGAAAACCAGGTTTTGAAAAAGAAAGAGAAGAATTATTGAAGAGATTATAAAAAGAAACAACAAGAAAGCAGTCGGAATGTACCGACTGCTTTCTTAATCTTCCTCGATGACCTGAATCTCCAGGTAATCGAAATCGATGGATTCCATAAAATTGTCCTGGTAAAATCTTCCCTTATCGTGGCGTTTAAAATCAGAGATTGTGGAATCCAGCCATATGGGAATCCCAAGATCCAGCTCATAACAGATTTTTTCCAGACCCTGGAAAATCTTGTGTGTTCTGGTATCTTCCCGATCATCACAGACAACGGTATCCCGAAGCAAATGATTGTCTTTCCATATTTTTCCCCATAAACGAAACATAAAAACCTCCTGTAAAAGTCCAAAATAATATTTTTCAGTATAGCGGATTTTTTCCCGGAAGTAAAGAAAGCAAAAATTCATTGATTATTTTTTTGAAATAAACTATAATAAACTACAAAAAATCGCCTGGAAATGGAGGAGAACACATGAAATTATACGATGGCGGTGTATATCTGGTAAATGGCCGTGAAATTGTGGAAGAAACGAAGGCTTCTTTGCCGGTATCCAAAGAAACAGCAGCCAAAAACACCATAGCTTATGGAATTCTGGAATCACATAATACTTCCGGAAATATGGAAAAGCTTCAGATTAAATTTGATAAATTGACTTCTCACGATATTACATTCGTAGGAATTATTCAGACAGCCCGCGCATCCGGCCTGGAAAAATTCCCGGTTCCCTATGTGCTGACCAACTGTCATAACTCTCTTTGTGCAGTAGGTGGAACCATTAACGAGGATGACCACATGTTTGGTCTGACCTGCGCTAAGAAATACGGCGGTGTCTACGTTCCTCCTCATCAGGCAGTGATTCATCAATTTGCCCGTGAGATGCTGGCAGGCGGCGGAAAAATGATCCTTGGTTCTGACAGTCACACTCGATACGGCGCTCTTGGAACCATGGCAATGGGAGAAGGGGGTCCGGAACTTGTAAAACAGCTTCTTTCCCAGACCTATGATATTAATATGCCTGGTGTTGTGGCGATTTACCTGAAGGGAACCCCTCGTCCGGGAGTTGGCCCTCAGGACGTTGCTCTGGCGATCATTGGAAAAGTATTTGCCAATGGTTATGTGAAGAACAAGGTAATGGAATTTGTAGGACCAGGTGTGGCGAATTTAAGCGCTGATTTCCGAATCGGTGTGGATGTTATGACAACGGAGACTACCTGTCTTTCTTCTATCTGGCAGACCGACGAAACCATTGAGGAATTCTATGAAATCCATGGCAGAAGTGAAGAATATAAGGAGTTAAAGCCAGGAGAAGTGGCATACTATGACGGCTGTGTGGAAATTGATCTGGAAGAGATCAAACCGATGATCGCTATGCCTTTCCATCCAAGCAATACTTATACCATCGACGAACTGAATGCAAATCTGGATGATATTCTGGCAGACGTAGAGAAAAAGGCTCAGGTGAGTCTGGACGGAAAGATTCCCTTTACTTTAAGGGATAAAATCGTAAATGGAAAACTTTATGTGGATCAGGGAATCATTGCCGGATGTGCCGGCGGTGGTTTTGAAAACATCTGTGCAGCAGCGGATATTTTAAAAGGCGCAAGTATTGGCGCAGATGCCTTTACTTTAAGTGTATATCCGGCAAGTACGCCGATTTATATGGAACTGGCGAAAAACGGTGTTCTGGCAGAACTTCTCGCAACAGGAGCAGTTGTGAAGACAGCGTTCTGCGGTCCCTGCTTTGGCGCCGGAGATACGCCGGCAAATAATGCCTTCAGTATTCGTCATACAACCAGAAACTTCCCGAACCGTGAAGGTTCTAAGATTCAGAACGGACAGATTTCTTCCGTGGCTCTTATGGATGCCCGTTCCATTGCGGCAACTGCAGCAAACAAGGGCTTCCTGACTTCTGCAGAGGAATATACCGGAACCTATACGAATCAGAAATATTTCTTTGATAAGACTATTTACAATAACCGTGTATTTGACAGTAAGGGTGTGGCAGATCCCTCTGTGGAGATTCAGTTTGGCCCGAATATCAAAGACTGGCCGAAGATGGCTCCCCTTGCTGAGAATTTGGTTCTGAAAGTGGTTTCTGAGATTCATGATCCGGTAACTACAACAGATGAGCTGATTCCATCAGGAGAAACCTCTTCCTATCGTTCCAATCCTCTGGGACTTGCCGAGTTTACTCTTTCCAGAAAGGACCCAGCATATGTGGGTCGTGCCAAGGAAGTGCAGAAAGCACAGCAGGCTATTCAGGAAGGAAATTGTCCTCTGGAAGCTTTGCCGGAACTTGTACCGGTGATGGATACAATACATACCGTTTTCCCAGGAGCAGGAGAAGGAAACCTGGGAATAGGAAGTACCATTTTTGCAGTAAAACCAGGAGATGGTTCTGCCCGTGAGCAGGCAGCATCCTGCCAGAAGGTACTGGGCGGCTGGGCCAATATTGCCAATGAATATGCAACCAAGAGATATCGTTCCAATCTGATCAACTGGGGAATGCTTCCCTTCCTGATTCCATCTAGAGAGCTTCCTTTTGCCAATGGAGATTACCTGTTCTTCCCGGAAATCCGAAAAGCAGTGGAAGAAAAGGCAGAAACAATCATCGGTTATGTGGTGAAAGAAGGTAAGCTGGATCCATTCCAGGTAACACTTGGAGAACTTACAGATGATGAAAGAGAAATCATCTTAAAAGGCTGCCTGATCAATTACAACAGAAAATAAAAAGTTCCTTTCCCGGCAGAGGGAAGGACAGATATGGAAACCGTTGCCAGTAGATTTGCTGTATCTGGCAGCGGTTTTCTGTTTATTTATTATTATATAAATTAACAGAAAATAAAGAAAAATTAGAATAAATAACAGTTTAAAAACAAATAAATGAGGACAAAAATAATTTATTTGCAAAATAATGTAGAAAAGTGTTGACAAATATGAAACGGGGTGGTATTATAATCACATCAAAAGAAAACGAAAGAAACTCATTCAATTCATAGTATAAATGTTACAATGAAAAGGATGAAATAAAGAAGAAAGGGCAAGGTGAATCCATTGGGAACATAACAGAACATCATCAATATGAGATAGTGATAGGAATCGCATTTCCTGCAAGAAAGACCTGATACATAAAAATAGAAGCAATTATCATTCCTCAGATTTCGGATTCAAGTAGAAACAGAAAGGATGTCATCGTATCCAAGGTATATAGAGCTGATTCCTCATATTGAATAACTATCACGAACCTGATACAAGAATTTTTATCCATGTGTAAAGAAACATTGATAAAAAGAATATAACTTCCTATCTCAGAATTTCGTCAGGAAGAAGAGTTCCAGAGAAGTTTGAGGACAGATTAGGAAGATATTTTGAAATCCATATAAGAAATTTTAGTGTATGAATTGAAGTCTTGCATCAGAAGAATATCTTCTTACAAAAGATATTAAGAAAAAGAAATAAACAAAGAACTTATTTCATCCAATGTCGATCATAATGAGAAGAATAAACATCAATTACCGTCAATAATTGAAAATTATCTCTTCAAAACAAAAAGACATTTTTCCTCATAGGCAGTTTTAAATTTACAAAGTGAAATTTAGATTTGTTTATATATCCTGATGAATAAGTATATCCGTTATTTCTTTATAAATGAGAAGGAATTATAATCCGTGAAATTATAATTCAAATTCTATAAACTTTCTAAGTAAACCGAATGATAAAAAATCATATCGTTTATGAGCAGGAAAGAACAAAAGATATGTATATATAAAATACAAAATAGAAAAATTGAATAGAGAGAAACTTCAACATTAATAAGGATGAAATTTCAATTAACTTAAAAGATAAAACCTGAGTTAGTTAAGAAAGGAAAATCCAGATTAAAAAACAAGTAACTCGATAAAGTATAAAAAAGAACAAGAAGAGGAAAAAAATTGAATAACGAAGAATTTTAAGACGGTCATCATTTTTGAAAATAAGTAAAAAATGATGGCCGTCTTCCTGTGAGCTTTCATTCAGAATGCTTTCTTGTCACAGGAGAAGTTTTGCGGTATACTCTCCACATAAAGGAGAGATTTTTTTATGCAGAATTACAGAATAGAAGATATGCTGGTATACGAAGATGAAACCTTGCTGGTATGCCATAAGCCATCGGGACTTGCTGTGCAGAATGCCAGATTTGGAACCATGGATCTGGAAAGTCTTTTGAAGAATTATCTGGCAGAAAAAGCAGAGAACAGCCTTCCCTATCTTGGGATCATTCACCGTTTAGACCAGCCGGTGGAAGGAATCCTGGTGTTTGCCAAGACACCGAAGGCGGCGCAGGAATTAAGCCGCCAGATAGCAGAAGGGAGCATGGGAAAGAAATATCTGGCTGTGACAGATCAAAGAACAGAAAAAGACCAGGAAACCCTTGTGGATTTTTTGAAACGGGATGGGCGGACCAATATGTCCTCTGTGGTAACCAAGGGAACTCCTGGAAGTAAAAAAGCCAGACTTCATTATCAAATCCTTCAAGAGCAGGATACCGGAGAAGAAAAACGGTATTTGACAGAGATTATCCTGGAAACAGGGAGACATCATCAGATTCGGGTACAGATGGCTCACGCGGGTATGCCTTTGGTGGGAGATCGAAAATATTATCCTGAAAATAAATGGAAGGTTCCATTGGGGCTTTGTTCCTGTGAACTTGATTTTCGTCATCCTAAGACTGGCAGACACATGCATTCTCAGATTGTACCTAAGGGCCCTGCCTTTCAGGGATTTATTTTAGAAAAAACAGAATAAATTCCAAAAAAATACTCCATACTATTTCTATACAGCCAAAGCTGTAAATAGAAAAATATAGTGAGAAGTATGGCATATGGAATGGAAAAGAAGAGCAGCGATTATAGGAATTTTTGCAGGTGTTTATATAGGATACCGGTATTTTCTTCCGGTAATCCTGCCTTTTTTGGTGGCCTGGATTCTGGCAGTCTGGATTTATCCCAAGGCAGTTAAGCTGGAAAAATATACAAAGATAAAACGAACTATAGGGGGCTCCCTTCTTCTGGCTCTTTTTTTGCTGGGAGTGGGAGGTCTTTTTTCTCTTGGAATTATGGAAGGAATCCAGCAGATGAAGACAGCGCTCACTCATATACCTGTATTTTTGGAGCAGGCAGAGCGCCTGTTGGAGCAGTTTTGTAAATTCCTGGAAGGAACTCTTGGGATTCAGGCATCTCATAGCCGGGATTTTGTCCTGGATCAGATGGAAGGACTTCGGGAACAGCTGATGCTCAGATGGGGGATGGATGGTATGACCGCTGTCTGGTGCTTTGCAAAGAATGCGTTATTTTTCCTTTCCAGTGTGGTGGTGGTTTTTATTTCAACAGTGCTGATTATGGGAGATATGGAACAGCTGCGGAAAAAAATCTGGGATTATTCCTGGCTGGTGGGCACAAGGCGGGTTGTCCGGCGTCTGAAAAGAACTATGGTCATGTATTTAAAGGCGCAGGTGATTATTATCGCGGCAGTGTCCGCTGTATGTGCAACGGGATTCTGGCTGATGAAAAGTCCTTACTTTCTTATTCTTGGCGTGGGAATTGGGGTGATGGACGCTATTCCCTTAATTGGAACAGGAGCCTTTTTGTACCCGGCTGCCGTGGTATTTCTGATTCAGGGAAAAGTGGGCCTGGCGCTTGGATGTATACTTCTGGATCTGATCACCAGTTTTTTGCGGGAATTTCTGGAACCCAGGCTGTTGGGAGACAAACTGGGAATTTCTCCTATAATGGTTCTGGCGTCTGTTTACATTGGAATTTTTCTTTATGGTGTATGGGGCGTTTTTCTTGGCCCATTGTCATTTTCCACAATATATGAGATAGGAAAACAGTGGGATATTTGGGATTAATCATGAAAAAAATGAAAAAACTATGAAATCTATAGACGCGGAGCAGAAAAAGTGTATAATGTTAAAAATAGTATTGACATTGTAAAATCTATGTGAAAAACGGAGATATCTGAAAACAGGGACGTTATTGAAAATAAGAAGTTTCAGGCGAAGAGTAGAAAAAGGAGAATCAGAAATGAAAAAAGCTGCATTGACAGTTGTCGGGATTCTGACAGCGGCATCCTTGTTGTCGGGATGTGGCAGAGAAGAGGTAGAAAAGGCGATTCAGCCATTGATCGCAGAGGTTCAGGAAGAAAAAACGGAGAACACTGCAGAGATGGAAGCGCAGGAGGAAACGGTTTCCACAGAGATTGATACTACGATTCCCATTCAGGCAGGCGCCAGAGTGGCAGTGGTAAGTAAAAATACCAAGGGAGAGTTCTGGACAACTCTCAGGAAGGGTATGGAGGCTGCTATTCAGGAAGTGAATGTTGCTTATAGGTTTAAGAAGGATGAGCAGGTCACCATGACTTTTGAGGGACCGGATGATGAACAGGATGTGGAGACCCAGATTAATATACTGGATGCTGTAATTGCAGAGAATCCAGATGTACTTTGCCTTTCAGCGGGAGATGTGGATTCCTGTCAGGCACAGTTGGAAACTGCAAAAGAAAATGGAATACCGGTAGTTGTTTTTGACTCCAATGTAAATGAGCGCAAGCTGATCCGGGCATATCGAGGGACAGACAACCAGATGGTAGGACAGATGGCTGCTTATCAGTTGGGAAGCGCTCTTGGTAAAATGGGAAAAGTTGCGGTATTCTCAGCTCAAGAGAAGACTCAGAGCGTCAGAGACAGAGTAGACGGATTCTTAAATAATATCGCTAACTATTCTGATATTGAAGTGGTAGACGTGGTTTTCCAGGATCAGGTAGAAGATATGGAAGCGGCTATGCAGCAGGTGTTAGAGAAGAATCCGGTATTGGATGGTATATTCTGCACCAATGCAGATGTAGCGGAAATGTATCTGGATATGGAAAAGGATGAAACCAGAAAAATTGCTATGATTGGCGTAGATGCAACTACACGACAGATAGAAGCCATTCAGGATGGTGAAGAGATCGGCTTGGTTTCTCAGGATCCTTATGCTATGGGGCACAATACCATCTGGACGGCTCTTAAGGCTACTGCTCCCAAAAAAGCAAAGGTAGAGATCACCAAGGCGGTAATGCTGGAACCGGCATGGATCAATATTGAAAATCTGGAGAATCCAGAATACAGCAATTACATATATAATAATCAGAAATAATGCATCTTTTCAGGAAGGAGGCAGATGCTGCAGACAGAGAACAGTGATATGTCGGCAGTATCTGTTTCTTTTTTCGTTTTATAAAAATTGTACAAACAGGAAAAAATGTATAAAGACTTTGTTTTGGAAGCATGATACAATTTGAAAATGAATGTCTGTTGCAAAATACAAAAAAAATTTGGCAAGCTAAAATAAATTTTAATCATTTTGCACAAACATATTGTGTTTTTTTTTACGCTATGATAGAATTTACCTATCTGAAGTGAAAAAGAAACAGTGATTCAGCATACTAGAAAGGAGAAGAGAATGAAAGGCTGGAGTAACCTGATTAAAAACATTACCATGCTCAGCCAGTTCGGGCTTTCTTTTATTACCCCGACCCTTCTTTGCCTTGCTATTTGCTGGTGGCTGTCTTCCCGTTGGGGAATCGGTGGTTGGGTCTATATTCCTGGTTTCTTTTTTGGAATGGGAGGTTCTGGTATGGTGGCTTACAAATTCTACCTGTCAGTAACCAAAAAGGAAAAGAAAAAAGAGAAGAAAACCCCAATTTCTTTTAACAGACACTTCTAACAAACGACAGGAAGAAAGGAAGGAATATGAGCAGTTTTTTTAGCGACATTCAGCCGGCAGTAAAAAAAGAAACAAAAAGGATTGCCATAGCCACTGCTGTGGGTGTGGTGCTGATGTGCCTGGTGTTTCTGGCTCTTCATATGGGTATGCCGGAAAAGGTTCCCTTTGATTACACCGTGATCCTGGGCGGCATCGGCGGAGGGCTGGTTGCAGTGCTGAATTTTTTTCTCATGGGACTTACTGTACAGAAAATTGCTTCCGGCATGGATGAACAGGACGCCAGAGCGAGAATGAAGGCAAGCTATTCTCAGCGTATGCTGATGCAGACACTATGGATCGTTGCAGCAATCGCAGCGCCGTGTTTTCATTTTGTAGCAGGAATTGTACCGCTTCTTTTCCCGGGAACCTTTATTAAGATATTGGGTATTACCAAGCGGAACTGATATATAAAAACTGGGTGCTGACTGCAGCAACCCAAATTTAAAATGACAGGAGGTGGAAACGTACATGGAGTTAGACATTTCGGGAGCGAAGGTGTTTTTTACCATTCCCATTGACTTTCCAGTTCTTGGAAAGATACAGATCAGTGAGACTATGGTGGTGAGCTGGCTGGTTATGATCTTGATCACAGGTCTATGTATCTGGCTTACTCATGATCTGAAGGTGGAAAATATCTCTAAGCGCCAGGCTGTTGCAGAGTTTCTGGTAGAGACAGCGAACAAATTTGTCATTGGAAATATGGGAGAAAAATTCCGATATTTCATTCCCTTTGTGGCGGCATTGTTTATCACAAGTGTGGTATCCAATCTGATCAGCCTTTTGGGACTTCGAAGTCCGACCGCAGATCTTTCCACAGAGGCCGCCTGGGCGATCGTAGTATTTATCATGATCACCAGCCAGAAGATTAAAACCAGTGGATTTGGCGGTTATTTGAAGGGCTTTACAACCCCAATCGCGATCATGACGCCATTCAATGTGCTCTCAGAGCTGGCAACCCCAATCAGTATGGCATGCCGTCACTTTGGAAATATCCTTTCCGGTGTGGTCATCAACGGACTGATCTATGGTGCGCTGGCTTTGGCAAGTTCGGCACTTCTGGGATTGATTCCCGGACTGGTAGGAGATATTCTGGCAAAAATACCGATTCTGGATGTGGGTATCCCTGCAGTCCTGTCTGTATATTTTGACTGGTTCTCCGGATTTATGCAGGCATTTATTTTCTCCATGCTGACAGTAATGTATATTGCCAATGCAGCAGAGGAGGGCTGATATTCAGCAAAACGAAAAAACATAAGAAAATAAAAAATAAAAAATAACAGGAGGAATTGATTATGGATTTTCAGTTATTAGCAAAAGGTATCGCTTTAGCAGGATGTGCAATTGGTGCAGGATGTGCGTTGATCGCAGGTATCGGACCTGGTATTGGTGAAGGTAATGCAGTAGCGAAGGCTCTGGAAGCAATTGGACGTCAGCCGGAATGCAAAGGTGACGTTACTTCTACCATGCTTCTCGGTTGTGCCATTGCAGAGACCACTGGTATTTATGGTTTTGTAACTGGTCTGCTTCTGATTTTCGTAGCACCTGGAATGTTCATGAACTTCCTGTCTTAATGAGAGAAAAAAGAAGAAATAGGAGGTTACGATCATGGAGGTACAGGAGTTAGTTGGTATTGTGCCATGGACTTTCATTGCGCAGATTTGCAACCTTTTTCTCCAGGTCTATCTTATCAAACGCTTTTTGTTTAAGCCAATCAACCAGATGCTGGAAAAAAGAAAAGCAATGGCAGATGCGGAAATCCAGGATGCGGTAAAAGCAAAGGAAGAAGCACAGGCTATGAAGGCAGAGTACGAGCAGAACATGCTGGAAGCGAAGAATAAAGCAAACGAGATTCTTACCTCTGCACAGAAAACAGCAGCTCTTCAAAGTGAAGAGATACTGAAAGAAGCATCGAATCAGGCAGCGTCTATCAAGGCAAAAGCAGAAAATGATATTGCTCAGGAAAAACGTAAGGCTGTTAATGAGATCAAGGATGAAATCGGCGGCATGGCAATGGAAATTGCAGGTAAGGTGATCGAGCGTGAGATCAGCGAAGAGGATCATGCGAAACTGATTGACGAATTTATTGCGAATGTAGGTGAGGCATCATGACCCAGACTGCCAGAATATATGGCGGCAGCCTATATGATCTTGCAGTAGAAGAAAAACTCACAGAAACCATTTTGGAACAGATGGAAGAAGTCCGCACTTTGTTTTGGGACAATCCAGATTATGTGAGACTTTTAAGTGAGCCGTCCATTCCTAAGGGAGAGAGGACAAAGTTGATCGAGGAAGCTTTTGGAAAAGAAGCCCAGAAATATCTGGTGAATTTTTTGAAGCTCCTATGTGAACGTAATATACTGCAGGAGTATGCAGGATGCTGTGAAGAATTCAGAAGGCGCTATAACGTGGACCATCATATTGCTGAAGCAGTGGTGACAAGTGCCGTTGCATTAAGCGAGGAGCAGATGAACGCTCTGAAAGCGAAGCTGGAAGCCATCAGCGGAAAAAAAGTTTCTCTTGTTCAGAAGAGAGATCCGTCCGTATTGGCAGGTCTGCGCGTGGAATTGGAAGGAAAACAGCTTGACGGTACTGTGAAGGGCCGTTTGGCAGGAATTTCCAGAAAACTTAACGAAATTATTGTTTAAAGGATGGTATGGAAACATGCAATTAAAACCTGAAGAAATATCCAAGGTCATCCGAAGCCAGATCAAATATTACGAAAATGCCATTCAGCAGGACGAAACCGGAACCATTTTAATGGTAGGTGATGGAATTGCCAGAGCCAGCGGCCTGGTAAACTGTATGGCTGGAGAACTGCTGGAATTTGAAGACGGCAGTTTTGGTATGGCTCAGAACCTGGAGGAAAACAGTGTGTCCATCGTTCTGTTTGGCTCTGATGAAGGAATCGGTGAAGGCCAGACTGTAAAGCGTACCGGTAAGGTAGTTTCCGTACCGGTTGGCGAAGCAATGATCGGACGAGTGGTAAATGCTCTGGGACAGCCCATTGACGGAGCTGGTCCTATTGTGACAGAGGAATACCGGGCAATCGAAAGTCCGGCTCCCGGTATCTGTGAACGTCGTTCCGTAAATGAACCTTTGCAGACCGGAATCAAGGCAATCGACTCTATGGTTCCCATTGGAAGGGGCCAGCGAGAGCTGATTATCGGAGACCGTCAGACTGGTAAAACAGCCCTTGCGGTGGATACCATTATCAACCAGAAGGGCAAAGATGTAATTTGTATTTATGTGGCCATCGGACAGAAACGTTCTACAGTTGCTTCTCTGGTGGAAACTCTTACGAAAAATGGCGCAATGGATTATTCCATTGTTGTGGCGGCAACTGCTTCTGAAGCAAGCCCGCTGCAGTACATTGCACCGTATACCGGCTGTGCAATGGGTGAATACTTTATGTATAACGGGAAACACGTATTAATCGTTTATGATGATTTAAGTAAGCATGCGGTTGCTTACCGTGCACTTTCTCTGCTGATTCGTCGTCCACCTGGACGTGAGGCATACCCGGGAGACGTTTTCTATCTTCATTCCAGATTGCTGGAGCGTGCAGCGAAGCTGGATGATGAGCATGGCGGCGGTTCCATGACTGCGCTGCCGGTGATTGAGACACAGGCAGGAGACGTTTCTGCCTATATTCCTACCAATGTAATTTCTATTACAGACGGACAGATCTTCCTGGAAACAGAGTTGTTCCACTCTGGCGTAATGCCAGCGGTAAACCCAGGTATCTCAGTATCCAGAGTTGGTGGAAATGCACAGATCAAGGCGATGAAAAAGGTAGCAGGTACGTTAAAACTGATTTACTCTCAGTATCGTGAGTTACAGAGTTTTGCTCAGTTTGGTTCAGACCTAGATGCAGATACCAAAGCTCGTCTTGCACAGGGCGAACGTATTGTGGAGGTGCTGAAACAGAATCAGAATGCGCCGGTTCCTGTTGAAAAACAGGTGGCAATTTTGTATGCGGTTACCAAAGGTATCCTTTCCAGAGTAGAAGTAGAGGACGTAAGAGCATATGAAGCAGGTCTTTTTACTCATCTGGATGCAGATGCAGAAGGTGCAGCTGTGATGCAGGAAATCCGTACAACCGGAAAACTGGAAGAAGAGACGGAAGAAAAGCTTAAAAAAGTCCTGAATGATTATACAGAGAACTTTTTGAATACAAGACCTGAAAAATAAAGTGATAAGGGAGGGTAATCATGGCTGCAAACATGAAGTCGGTAAAACTGCGGATCAAAAGTGTACAAAGTACCATGCAGATTACCAAGGCAATGGAGCTTGTAGCATCCTCCAAACTGCGTAAAGCCAAAGAGCGGGCGGAAACCTGCCGCCCGTATTTTAAGGAGCTTCACCAGGCTCTTAAAGAGATCGCAAGGGAAAATACAGATTTCAGTTCTGTATATGCCAGAGAAGCGGACTCCGAAAAATATTGTTATGTGGTCATTGCCGGTGACCGTGGCCTGGCTGGAGGCTATAATGCCAACCTGTTCAAACGTCTGGAGGAAGACAGCAAAGGAAAGGACTATGTAGTTCTTCCGATCGGTAAAAAAGCAGTGGAGTATTTCCGCAGAAAAGAGATTCCCTGTCTGACAGAGGAATTTGCAGAGATCGCAGAAATATCTGTGGCGGATTGCTTTGAAATTGCCAATCTTCTTTGCCGGGAGTTTCAGGCAGGAACCTTTGGTCATATAGAATTGTGTTATACGATTTTTGTTTCTATGCTGTCTCAGCAGCCGGAGGTGTTTTCCATGCTTCCTCTTGCTGATCTGGCAGAGGAGGAAGAGGAAAGCAGGAGAAAAGATCTGATTCTGTATGAGCCAAATGGTGTTGAAGTATTTGATGCCATTGTACCGGAATATCTTGCTGGTCTGGTTTATGGTGGTGTTTGTGAAGGTCTTGCCAGTGAACTGGCAGCCAGACGAACCGCTATGGAAGCAGCAACCAGCAATGCAGAGGAAATGATCGATCAGTTAAATCTGTATTATAACCGGGCGCGGCAGGCCAGCATCACGCAGGAGATCACGGAGATCGTTGGAGGCGCGGAAGGGCTCTGATAAGACTGATGGTATCGGGAGATTCCCGGTGCTGTTATGGCGAAAATATGGTCTTGACGCATAAATAAGGAGATTTGGAATGAGCGAAAAACACACTGGCGAGGTAGTGCAGGTCATAGGTCCTGTGTTGGACATCCGTTTTGCCCACGATGAGCTGCCTGCACTTTTAAACGCTATCGAAATTGATAATCATGGCGTGAAACTGACCGCGGAAGTGGCACAGCAGATTGGAGATAATACGGTTCGCTGTATTGCCATGAATTCTACAGATGGTCTGGTTCGCGGAACAAAAGCACTGGACACAGGCAGCCCCATCACCGTTCCTGTTGGTGAAGAATGTCTGGGACGTGTATTTAATCTTCTGGGAGATCCGGTAGACAATATGCCTGCACCGGATACGAAGGAACATTGGGCGATTCATCGCCCGGCGCCGGCATATGAGGAACAGATGCCGGCTACAGAAATCTTGGAAACAGGTATCAAGGTTGTTGACCTGATCTGCCCTTATGCAAAGGGTGGTAAGATTGGTCTGTTTGGAGGAGCGGGAGTTGGTAAAACCGTTCTGATCATGGAACTGATCCATAATGTGGCTACAGCTCACGGCGGACTTTCTGTATTCACCGGTGTTGGTGAACGTACCCGTGAAGGAAATGACCTTTATAATGAAATGAAAGAAAGCGGTGTTATTGATAAGACTGCCCTGGTTTATGGACAGATGAATGAGCCGCCGGGAGCACGTATGCGTGTAGGTCTTTCCGGACTTACCATGGCAGAATATTTCCGTGATGTAAAAAATCAGGATGTGCTTCTGTTTATTGATAATATTTTCCGTTTTACTCAGGCTGGTTCAGAGGTATCTGCACTTCTTGGACGTATGCCGTCTGCGGTAGGTTATCAGCCTACGCTGGCAACAGAGATGGGTGCGCTGCAGGAGCGTATCACATCTACAAGAAAAGGATCCATTACCTCTGTACAGGCAGTTTATGTACCTGCCGATGACCTGACTGACCCGGCTCCGGCAACTACCTTTACCCATCTGGATGCTACCACAGTATTGTCTCGTGATATTGCCAGTCAGGGTATTTATCCGGCTGTTGATCCGTTGGAATCCACCAGCCGTATCCTTTCTCCGGAAGTTCTGGGAACGGAGCATTATGAAATCGCACGTGCAGTACAGAGAGTGTTGCAGCGTTACAAAGAACTTCAGGATATCATTGCAATCATGGGTATGGATGAATTGTCTGAAGAAGATAAACAGACCGTAAACCGCGCGCGTAAAGTACAGCGTTTCCTCTCTCAGAGCTTTTCTGTAGCAGAGCAGTTTACCGGTATGGCAGGACAGTATGTACCGCTGAAGGAAACCCTGCGTGGCTTTAAGATGATTCTGGATGGTTCCTGTGACGAGATTCCAGAGAGCTGCTTTTTGTTTGCCGGTACGATTGATGATGTATTTGAAAAAGCAAAGAAGCAGTAAAGGAGGATGTCTATGAGGACCTTCCCGTTACGAATCGGAACCCCGGACGGTTTGCTGTTCCAGGGGGAAGTGGAAAGAGTGGTGTGCAGAAGCATTACCGGAGATCTGGCAATCCTTGCAGGTCACTGTAATTTCTGTACGGCTCTTGGCATGGGAGAAGCCCATGTGGTTCTGGAGGATGGAACCAGACGCGATGCTGCCTGTATCGGTGGAATGCTGAGTATGATGGACGGAACATGCCGTCTTCTGGCGACTACCTGGGAATGGGCAGAGGATATTGACGTGGATCGTGCAGATCGTGCGAAAAAGCGGGCAGAAGAAAAGCTTGCAAAAACCGGACTCAGCGATCAGGAATATCAGCTTGCAGAAGCGAAATTGCACAGAGCCCTTGTACGTCTGAATGTAAGAAATTAGATAGAGGATGAGGGCAGAAATACGGAATATGAATCAAAAAAAGGTTTGGGAGAGATCACCCGAACCTTTTTTGCAGTATACGAATAAATTTATATTCATTTAACGATTGTTTTACAACATTTCACATAAAAAACACTGGAAATTATCATGATATACGTGATATAGTCATAGAGTAATAGGAAAAAATATTGTTTTCTAATAAAATATTAGAGATGAGCAAAACACATTGATTCAAAAGTAGAATTTGGCAGTCAGCTTCT
>CALCDJ010000063.1 GCA_937900135.1 uncultured Blautia sp.
AAAAAAGGAATCTGAAAGCCTTGATTTTAGGGGGTTAAAGATTCCGAGAGATTATGATATACACAGGAGGTAACATATGGCAAAGAAAAGACTCCAGAAAAAAAGAGCCGCTGCCGAACTGAAAAAAGCAGAAACCATTCAGGCAGAGGTTCCTAAGACAGAACCTGTTAAGGTAGAAACCAAAAAGGTAGAACCAGTCAAAGTAGAAACCAAGAAAGTAGAACCAATCAAAGTGGAAACCAAGAAGGTGGAACCAGTCAAGGTAGAAACCAAGAAGGTGGAACCAGTCAAAGTGGAAACCAAGAAGGTGGAACCAGTCAAAGTGGAAACCAAGAAGGTGGAACCAGTCAAAGTGGAAACCAAAAAGACTGAGCCTGCCCGGATTTCTCTTCTTGAAGAAGAGGAAAAAATCTACAATCAGCGTTTTTCCCGCCACTACGATGAATTAAAATGGCTTTACTGTGAATTATATCAGGACAATCCAGAGGTTATGACACATTTCCACGCATTAACTGAGGAAATGAAACACTCTTATAAAAATCGTTCTGCTGCCCTGAAGGCTTCTGATGCAACCAGAGAGCAGGATTCCAGCTGGTACAAACGCAATCAGCTTATTGGCATGATGATGTATGTAAATGCTTTTGCAGATACTCTTAAAGGAGTAGAAGACAAACTGGATTACATCCAGGAATGCAATGTGAATTACCTTCATCTGATGCCTCTTCTCGCCTCCCCAAAAGGAAAGAGCGACGGAGGATATGCCGTATCTGACTTCAGAACAGTCCAGGAGGAACTGGGTACCATGGACGATTTCCAGGAACTGGCTTCCAAATGCCACGAACGAGGCATTAGCATCTGCCTGGATTTTGTCATGAATCACACTTCAGAAGAACACGAATGGGCTAAAAGAGCCCGCGCCGGAGAAAAAGAATATCAGGATCGCTATTTCTTCTTTGATTCCTATGATATTCCGGCCCTGTACGAGAAAACCTGCCCGGAAGTTTTCCCCACCACAGCCCCTGGCAATTTCACCTATCTTCCGGAACTCCAGAAACATGTTATGACCACCTTCTATCCTTATCAGTGGGATCTCAACTACCACAACCCCATCGTATTAAACGAAATGGTCAGCAATATGCTGTATCTGGCTAATCAGGGTGTGGACATTGTTCGTCTGGACGCAGTTCCTTACATCTGGAAACAGCTTGGAACCACCTGCCGGAATCTGCCTCAGGTACATACCATCGTCCGCATGATGCGTATGATCTGTGAAATTGTTTGTCCTGGTGTTCTTCTTCTTGGAGAAGTTGTTATGGCGCCGGAAAAAGTCGTTCCGTATTTTGGAACTCCGGAAAAACCGGAATGCCATATGCTTTACAACGTAACTACCATGGCAAGCACCTGGCACACTGTTGCCACAAGAGAAGTAGACCTCCTTCGCCGTCAGATTGACACCATCGCTTCTCTTCCCAAAAACTATGTATTCCAGAATTACCTGCGCTGTCATGATGACATTGGCTGGGGTCTGGATTATGAATACCTGGAAAAATCAGGAATCCAGGAGATTCCCCACAAGAAATACCTGAATGATTTCCTTACCGGAAACTATCCGGATTCCTTTGCAAGAGGAGAGCTTTATAACGATGATCCTCGCCTGAAGGATGCCAGACTGTGCGGAACCACCGCATCTCTTTGCGGAATTGAACGATTTGGTTTTGAAGGAAATGAAGAAGGGGTTGACCGTGGTATCCGTTATGATATCACTCTGCATGCGTTTATGCTTTCCCAGTCCGGTATTCCGGTAATCTACAGCGGAGACGAACTTGGTCAGTTAAACGACTATTCCTACAAGCATGACCCGGAAAAACAGGCAGATTCCCGTTATCTCCACCGCGGCAAATTCAACTGGGAGCTTGCCGCCAACCGCAAACTGCCTCACACAGTACAGGGCAAGCTGTTCCCGGCTCTTTATAAGCTGGAAAACATTCGTACTTCACACAGTGTCTTTGATACAGATGCAGATCTGCGTACCATTGATACCTGGGACCCTTCTGTCCTGGCTCTGGTACGTGAAAACGAAGAAGAAAAATTCATTGGTATTTACAATTTCAGTGAATATGACAAGGTTGCCTGGATCAATGAAGAAGACGGCATGTATCTGGATTTGATCTCTGGTCGGGAAATGGAAGCAAGAGGCGTACAGATTCCTGCCTTTGGATGTTTCTGGCTCTGCAGAAAAAAATAACTCATTAATCTAAAAAAACAGATGCATTCTGTACGATTTTTCCAGAATGCATCTGTTTTTCTTTTATTTCCAAAAACGCTCCAGAAGGGCCATTCCCTTTCCAGGTTTTTCCTGATCCAGAGATTTCTGATAAATTTTTCTAAGCCATTCCGTAATGGCATCAATTACCACCGGTGAAAAGATCATCAGGAGGAATACCAGAATAATCATTCCAAACTCCAGAGATCCCAAGGCCAGCAGTTCCTGAAGTACCACGGCACTCACAAAGAAGGCAAACTGCATACCATAAATGATCACCTTTCGATACCGGTTCAAAGGAGAATAAACTGTTTTCAGAGCCGCCATATAATTCCATCCTGTCACCAGCACACAGGCGGTATTCAGCATTGCATTGGAATGATACACATCCTGACATACCAGCATAACTGCAAACACACATCCGGTAATGGTCACCGCTGCAGGGAATGCATTCATAAATACGTGCCGCAAGAAGGTATGATCAATCTTGTCGTAATTATTCTCCTGTGCCAGAAGGAAGGTTGGAATTCCCACAGCGCAGGCGCTGATCAGAGACATCTGTATTGGCTCAAAGGGATATGCCTCTCCAAAAAAGATGGTAAGAAGGGACAGACACACGGAAAAAATTGTTTTGATCAAAAACATAGATGCCGCAGTCCGGATGTTGTTTACTACTCTTCGTCCCTGATTGACAATGTGGGGCATGGCTGCAAAATTAGAATCCAGAAGTACCACATTGGCAATATTTTTTGCCGCATCACTTCCTTCTGCCATAGCCACACTGCAGTCTGCTTCCTTTAAAGCCAGAACATCATTGACACCATCCCCTGTCATAGCCACTGTATGCCCCTGTTTTTTCAGGGCAAGCACCATGGCTTTTTTCTGCTGAGGAGTTACTCTTCCAAATACGCTGCATCTGGATACTGCCTGCTCCAGTTCCTCCTGCGTCTGTATGGTGGTAGCATCAATATAATTGTCTGCATTTTTCAGTCCGGCTTTTTTTGCAATGGAGGAAACGGTTACGGGATCGTCTCCGGAAATCACCTTCAGATCCACTCCCTGGCTCTCAAAGAACCGAAGTGTTTCCGGCGCTTCCTGTCGAATCACATCCGTGAGCAGAAAAAGCGCCATAGGTTTCAGTCCTTCCGGACGTTCCACCCCTTCTTTTTCTTCCGGGCTATGCGCCAGAACAAGAATACGGAAGCCTTCCTCTGCATAGGCCTGACACTGTTTTTTCAGTGTTTCTTCTCCTTCCGGGAACAAAAACTGCACAGCTCCCATCAGGTAAGTTCCCTGATTGGTAAAAGAGGCGCCACTGTATTTCCGATCAGAGGAAAAAGGAATTACATGACCAAGAGTCATATCCGAGCGCACCAGAAATCTCTTCCGAAGAGCGGCTGCAGTGGCATTGCTGTCATGAAGCACTGCCATAAGATTTCCCATAACCCGTTCAATCTCTCCAATTGCCTCTTCATCCACAGCAGCCTTCTGCAGCTTTGTTTCTTCCGTTTCTGTTTCTTCTGTCTTTATTTCTTCGACCTCTGTTTCATCTGCCTTTGTTTCTTCGGTCTCTCCGTCTTCTCCTTTTGTTTCTTGCTTCTCTTCTTCGGTCTCCACTTCTTCTGCCTGTGACAAATCCCCGGTCACCGGCTCCACCCGCTCCACACACATGGTTCCTTCGGTAATGGTTCCTGTCTTATCCAGACAAAGGGTATCTACCCTGGCTAAGGTTTCAATACAGTAGAGTTCCTGTACCAATGTATTTTTTCTTGCCAGCACCAAAGCCCCAAGAGTCAAAGCCACACTGGTAAGAAGCACCAGTCCTTCGGGAATCATCCCCAGAACAGCTGCCACTGTACTGACCACAGAATCCTTCAGATTATCCCCTACCATATAGAATTGCTTGTAGAACAGCAGAATTCCCAATGGAAGAATAATGATACTGATCACCTTCAGGATTGCATTCAGAGAGTTTCTAAGTTCGGAATTGTGACGCTTAAACTCCTTGGCTTCACTGGTGATCTGAGATGCATAATTATCCCCGCCCACATGAATCACCTGGCAGCATGCCTCTCCTGAAGTAACAAAGCTTCCGGAGAAAAGCTCATCTCCCACATTTTTGGAAAGGTTGTCCGCCTCACCGGTAAGCAGAGATTCGTTCACCTCCAGATTTCCTTCCAGAATTTTTACATCTGCCGGAATCTGATCTCCTGCTTTTAAGTAGATCAAATCGTCCAAAACCAGTTTTTCGGTAGATATGCTCCATTTTTTCCCTTCACGGAGAACCACCGCCTTGCTTTCTGTCAAAATTGCCAGCTTGTCAATGGTCTTCTTGGCCCGAACCTCCTGAATGATTCCAATTACTGTGTTGATGATGATAATTCCCATAAACATGGAATTCTTGTAGGAACCGACGAACAACACTAATATCAGGAGCACCACATTCAAAAAGTTGAAGAAGGTCAGGGTATTCTCCATAATAATCTGCTTATACGTCCTGGTATTTGGATTTTCGTTGACATTTTCCAGTCCCTGTTCAATTCGCGCTTTTACCTGTTCGTTTGTAAGTCCTGTCATTTCTCCTCCTGATGCCGTTTTTTTCGGCGTAGATTCTAACCATTTCCCCTATATCCCGGACTTTTCTCCAACGCATACAGGGCAGACGTGCTTATTTAAGCACTATCCGCCCATTGTCTTGTTGCTGTTCCTGGAAAAACACACAAAAACAGCAGCTTATTTCACTCTTTTACAGGAGCATCAATAATTCCACCGCCTGCAACGTAATCGTCTTTATAAAATACCACTGCCTGTCCCGGTGTGATCGCTCTCTGCGGCTGAAGGAAACGCACCAGCAATTCATCCTCCCCGATTCTTTTCAGGATAGCCGGCGCACCCTTGTGGTTATAGCGGATTCTGGCTGACACTTCCATACCGTCTGTAAATTCCGGTACAGCCATAGGATTCAAATGGCTGCAGCGAAGAGCCGGCGCAAAAACATCCTGATTATCTCCGATTACCACTTCATTGGTATCCGGCCGGATCTCTGTTACAAAAACCGGACGGCCCATGGCCAGGTTCAGCCCTTTGCGCTGTCCCACGGTATAATGAGTGATTCCCTGATGTGTGCCAAGAACCTTCCCCTGAAGATCCACATAATTTCCCTTGGGAATGGAAATATCAGTGTGTTCTTCAATATATCCTGCATAGTCCTTATCTGGTATAAAACAGATTTCCATACTATCCGGCTTGTCTGCTACAGGAAGCTGAATTTCCTCTGCAATCTTACGGATCTGATCCTTATGATAAGTCCCCAGCGGCATTCTGGTACGGCTTAACTGTTCCTGGCTCAATCCGTACAATGCATACGTCTGATCCTTCTCTGCTGTCACTGAGCATTTCAATGCATATCTTCCATTGGCAAGCTGCTCAATTCTGGCATAATGTCCCGTAGCCAGAAGTTCTGCTCCGTGTTTTGCTCCTTCGTCTAAAAGTGCCTTCCACTTAATATAACGATTGCAAACCACACATGGATTCGGAGTTCTGCCAGAAAGATACTCTTTTATGAAATAATCAATCACATGTTCCTGAAATTCCGGACAGACATCTGCCACATAGTGCCGGATTCCCAGGTGTTCTGCCACTCTGGCTGCGTCCTGCACGATTTTTTCACTGCTGCTCATAACTCCCTTGGGAAGATTCTGTTCCCGAAAATGAGTCATGGTCACCCCTATTACTTCGTACCCCTCTTCCTTAAGAAGATAGGCTGCCACCGAAGAATCCACACCTCCGGAAAGGCCTACGACGATTTTCTTTTTTTCCATTAATATTCTTCCTCGTCCTCTTCTTCGTCCTCATGAATATCAGACTTTGGTTTCTCCAGACCTTCAATGGTAATACCATTTTTCTGCGCATAATCCCAAAGAGCTGCATGAATGGCTTCCTCTGCCAGAAGAGAGCAGTGTACTTTTACCGGCGGAAGCCCATCCAGGGCTTCCATAACCGCCTTGTTGGTAATCTTCATTGCCTCTTCTATGGTCTTGCCAATTACAAGCTCTGTGGCCATACTGCTGGTGGCAACTGCTGCTCCGCAGCCAAAAGTCTTAAACTTACAGTCACGGATTACATGCGTTTCATCATCGATATCCAGAAAAATTCTCATAATATCTCCGCATTTGGCATTTCCCACGGTTCCCACTCCGCTTGCGTTCTCTATTTCTCCCACATTACGGGGATGCTGAAAATGGTCCATTACTTTCTCACTATACATATTTTTTCCTCCTGACAAGTGTTTTTTCTATTATTTCATCTTTTTTATAAAATCTTCATATAATGGTGACATATTTCTCAGATTTTGTACAATATCCTTTAATTTATCCACAGTAAAGTCAATCTCTTCTCTGGTTGTCTCTTCGCTTAAGGTGAGACGGAGAGAACCATGGGCGATCTCATGAGGAAGTCCAATGGCCAGAAGCACATGAGACGGGTCCAGAGATCCTGAAGTACAGGCAGAGCCGCTGGAAGCACAGATTCCATATCCATCCAGCATCAGCAGCAAGGATTCTCCCTCGATGAAACGGAAGCTGATGTTTACGTTATTGGGAAGACGTTTCACCGGATCTCCGTTTAACTTCGCGTAAGGAATCTCACTGGTAATTCTCTTTATCATATGGTCACGAAGTTCCACCTCTTTTGCCGTACGGACTTCCATGGTTTCCGCTGCACGTTTCGCTGCTGCGCCATATCCTACGATTCCCGGAACATTCTCCGTTCCTGCACGACGTCTTCTCTCCTGTGCGCCTCCATGGACAAAGGAACGAATCTTCACGCCCTTACGGATATACAAAAAACCGATTCCCTTGGGACCATTGATCTTGTGGGCGCTGGAGCTGAGCATATCTATGTTACACTCATCCACCTGAATGGGAAGCTGTCCAAAGGCCTGCACTGCATCTGTGTGGAACAGAATTCCATGTTCTCTTGCCAGCATACCGATTTCTTTAATGGGCTCAATGGTTCCAATCTCATTATTGGCAAACATAACGGAGATCAGAATGGTTTCCGGCCGGATGGCTTTTTCCAGATCCTCCAGACGAACCAGACCATTCTCGTCCACGTCCAGGTAGGTGATCTCTGCTCCTCTCTGCTTTTCCAGGTATTCACAGGTATGAAGAATCGCGTGATGCTCGATCTTCGTTGTGATAATGTGATTTCCCTTGGATTTATATGCCTCAAAGGCAGCCTTCAAAGCCCAGTTATCCGCCTCTGAACCGCCTGCTGTAAAATAAATCTCTTCTGTTTTTGCTCCCAGTACCTCTGCAATTTCCTTTCTGGCTTCCATAACCGCCTGTTTGCTCTTTCCGGCAAACTCATATACACTGGAAGGATTTCCATATAACTCTGAAAAATACGGCAGCATAGCCTCTACCACTTCTGGTGCTGTCTTTGTGGTTGCTGCATTATCCAGATAAATTAATTTTTCCATTTTATTTTCCTCCTGCTTTTTTCCGGCTTTCCTCTATTAATTGATTCAGCATCATGGTGTCCACTGCCTCTGTAATACTGTCGTTGATCCGTTTCCAGACATATTTCGCCACACAGAGATCTGCGCCTTCGCAGCCTCCCACCGATTCATTGCCTGGGCATTCTACTGCTTCCAGATTTCCCTCCAGTACCCGGAGAACATCTCCTACAGAAATTTCTCCCGCCGGTTTTCCCAGTCGATAGCCGCCGGCTGCTCCTCTGGTACTTTCCACCAGACCTGCTTTTTTTAATTTGGCCATCAGCTGTTCCAAATAGCTGACTGACAGATTCTGACGGTTGGCAATACTCTGTATGGACACCGCCTCATCCTCACTGTATGTTCCAAGATCGATAAGTGCCCGAAGCCCGTATCTTGCTCTTGTTGACAGTTTCATCCACTCACCTCTTTTAATCCCTAGTATTTTAGTAGGATATCTTTTTTTACTTTAACAGAATCCTTTCGTTCTGTCAAGGCGCAATTACACATATACTGTCAAAAAGTGAAAGGCAGTTACTGTGAACCTGTCTCACAGTAATAAAAGGTGCTTTTTTATGTCCAGGAAACGCTTCATCCAGGGAACCTTCATCCTCACCGGCGCAGGACTGCTCTCCCGGCTTATGGGCTTCTTCTATAGAATATTCCTCTCCCATTCCATTGGTGCAGAGGGGATTGGGATCTATCAGCTGACCCTGCCTCTTCAGACTCTGATTCTGGCTTTTACCACATCAGGAATCCCCACTGCCCTGTCGAGACTTACCGCTACAGATCTGGCTCTTCACAAAAACAGGAAGGCATCGGACTGCTTTTTTACAGGCACCGGAACAGCCCTCCTTCTTTCTGTGTTCATTTCTTTTTTTCTGTACCGACAGGCTCCTTTTTTTGCCCTGAAAATCTTAAAAGAAGAACGGACGCTGCCATTGATTCGTCTCTTTTGCTTTGGCATTCCCCTGGCCACGCTTCACAGTTGTGTCAACAGCTACTTTTTTGCAAGAAAAAAAACGCTGGCGCCGGCTCTGTTGCAGCTGACAGAACAAGTGGTACGTATTTGCGTCACATATCAGCTCTACCTTGTGTTTCTTTCTGAGGAAAGAAACATCACCCCTTTGATTGCAGCAGGCGGCAGTCTGGCCAGCGAAGGCGCAGCGGCTCTTATCTCTTTATTCCTGATTCATTTTTCCTTTCCCGGAAAAAAACTGCCTATTCAAAACTTACGCGTCCGCCTTATTGAACTTTTTTCCACAGCGCTTCCTCTCACCCTAAACCGGATTCTCCTTACCCTTCTTGGAAGCATGGAGGTGGTCATGATTCCTCAGCAGCTTCGGAAATATGGGCTGAATCCCAGGGATGCGTTAAGTGTTTATGGTATTTTTACCGGAATGGCTTTTCCCCTGATCCTGTTTCCTTCCGCTCTCACCAACTCTGCCGCCGTGATGCTGATGCCTTCCGTAGCCCAGTTAAATGCTCTGGGCTTCCAGAAAAGGATTCTGGTCCTCACAAAAAAGACCTGCCAGCTCTGTTTCCTTCTGGGAAGCCTCTGCTCTCTTTTGTTCTTTTTCTTTGGCAAACCCATGGGGCTCTTTTTGTTTCACAGTCCCACTGCCGGTGTTTACATTCGGACTATGGCTTTTATCTGTCCGTTTCTGTATCTGAATACTGCCCTTTCAAGTATTTTAAACGGTCTGGGAAAATCCGGCACCTGCCTGATCCACAGCATGGTCTGTATTCTCATCCGCATTGCCTTTGTCCTGATGTGGATTCCTCTTCTTGGTATTCGGGGGTATCTTTATGGAATTCTTTTGGGAGAACTGGTATTAACCCTCCTGCACCTCCTGGCACTTTTTTCACGGTAAACCTTTAAATCGTGACACTTTACCTATCGACAATTAGAGAAGAATGGTTTATAATAGGTCCGAAAGTAACAAGAAAAAAGGAGAACTGAACATGGGATTCGAATTCATCAAAAAATTACCGTCACCTGAAGAGATCCGCACCCAATATCCCATTGATGCCGGCATTCAGGCTCTCAAAGATCAAAGGGATAAAGAAATCCGGGATGTCTTTACCGGAAAGTCCAATAAATTTCTTGCGATTATCGGCCCCTGCTCTGCAGACAATGAAGATGCCGTATGCGATTATCTCCTGCGCCTTAGAAACGTCCAGGAAAAAATTGCTGATAAAGTTCTGATTATTCCGCGTGTTTACACGAACAAACCAAGAACCACCGGCGAAGGATATAAGGGAATGGTTCACCAGCCAGACCCTGAGAAAAAGCCTGACCTTTTGGCCGGACTTGTGGCAATCCGAAAAATGCATATCCGGGCTATCCAGGAAAGCGGCTTTACCTGTGCTGACGAAATGCTTTACCCGGAAAACTGGCGCTACCTCTCCGATCTTTTATCTTACGTGGCCGTAGGCGCCCGTTCTGTAGAGGATCAGCAGCACCGTCTGACTGTTAGCGGCATGGATGTTCCTGCTGGAATGAAAAACCCCACCAGCGGCGATTTCAGCGTTATGCTGAACTCTGTCATCGCGGCTCAGGGAGGCCACCGCTTCATTTACCGCAGCTGGGAAGTGGAAACCACAGGAAATGATCTGGCTCATACCATCCTGCGCGGCGCCGTAAACAAACACGGAGAAGCAATTCCCAACTATCACTATGAAGATCTCCAGCTTCTCCTGGAAAAATACCAGGAAAAAGATCTGAAAAACCCTGCTGTCATTGTGGATACCAACCATTCCAACTCCAACAAGCAGTACAAACAGCAGGTACGTATTGCCAAGGAAGTTCTTCACAGCAGACTTGTGGACCCGCAGCTTTATAAGCTAGTGAAAGGGCTCATGATTGAAAGCTATATTGAGCCAGGCAACCAGAAGATCGGCGGCAGTCACATTTACGGTAAGTCCATTACAGACCCGTGTATTGGCTGGGATACCACTGAGGAACTGTTATATACCATCGCAGAAATGTGTTGATTCCTCAGGCAGATACTCTGCCACAGGCTTCCAACAGATTTTTGTTGTAGCAAGAAACTGGCAAACCAAAAGAAAGCTCTGCTCTACACCACAGGTGTAAAGACAGAGCTTTCTTTTTTATCGTCTGGGATGAGCCTTCATATATACATCCCGCATTTTGTTCATATTCATATCCAGATACACTTGCGTCGTAGAAATATCTGAATGTCCCAGCATTTCCTGAACGCTCTTTACATCCGCTCCATTCTGAAGCATATGGACTGCAAAGGAATGGCGCAGGGTATGAGGTGTGATATCCCGCTTGATCCCTGCATTATCTGCATATCCCTTGAGCATTTTCCAGAAGCCCTGACGGCTCATGGCCTTCCCGCCACAATTGGTAAACAATGCATGTTCCTCTTTTTCTTTTACAAAATAGGATCTGCCCTGTTCCATGTACCTGGTCAGTGCTTTTTTGCTCACATTGCCTATGGGAATGATCCGTTCTTTTTCATGATCATGACAGACCACATATCCAAATGGAAGATTCACATCTTCCACGCGAAGATGAATCAGTTCACTAACCCGCATTCCCGTAGCATAAAGAAGCTCCAGCATGGCAAGATCACGAATTCCCTTTGCCGTGAAGGGATCTGGCTGTTTCAGAAGCCGATCCACCTCTTCCACGGAAAGAATTTCCGGAGTTTTCTTCTCCACCTTGGGAGGTTTTAAATTATCCGAAGGGTCGCTGGAAATCCTCCCCTCCTTAAAGAGATACTGAAACAGAGCGCGGATAGACGCCACGCTTCTGGATATGGTGGATGAGGCAAACTTCTCCCGTTCCAGGTAGCTGATGTAGCCCTCCAGATCCAAATCTCTTACTTCCTCCACGGTACGAATGCCACGGTCATTGAGGTAGCTTATCATTTTTTTCAGATCCCTCTCATAGGACACCTCTGTGTTATTTGATCTTTTTTTTGTATTATGTAAATATGTGATAAATTCTCTGACCGCACTTTCCATGATTGTTTCCCTGCTCCTCTTGTGTGAAATAACGCTGCTTCCGCGTAATTCCGTGTACAAAATTTAACTGTATTATACTTTGTATTTAACATAAAATCAAACAGTTTTTTCGTCACGAAACCTGATAAAATCAGGCTTTTTTACAAAAAACACCAAATATCGACCATGTGATTTTTTTGTCCACTATATCTTGTAAAAACTTTTTTTAATTCATATTTAAAATTTTTGTTAACAGTTTCACGGTCCAGGGATTGCCGTAGGCTTCCAGTAAAATTCCTCCAAAATATACCAGTCCACTGATCATGGCAAGGAACAGATAATTTCCTGAATCCCTTGGAAAAATCCCATGATTTCTCCAGATTTCCACAGACTGCCCATAAATCAGTTTTGCCAAAAACAACATCACCGGAAGATACAATAACGTATGCGGCATCAGAAGTCCTGCTCCCACAGCGCCTCCAGCCAGTCCAAACTGAAGAATGGACATGGTAAGCATTGCTCCAATCTCAGCTCCTGACAACAACATCCCCACAATAGCCAGAGGTACTCCAAAAATCGAAAACCCGCACAGCACAAACAGGAGAAACCAGCTGCCCCGCAATCTTAAAACTTCCAGAAAATATTCCATTCCCCATACCTCCTTTTCCGCAAAGGTACTGAGAAGATACATCGCAGAAATGGTTTTCTGCTGCCATTCCAGCTTCCAGATCCCATTCAGGATTCCCACACCCAAAAGAAAACCCGCAAAAAAGATCCAGCCTGCCGGAAATACACCTTTTCTCTTTTCTTTTACTCTTTTTCTCATTCTCTTCACCCTGTACCAGTCTACGACCGGGAAACAAAATGTAGAACCTGAAAAAAAGCTGCTGCCGCATCCATGATTTCTCATAGATGCGGCAGCAGCTTTTATATACATACTTCTAATATTCAAAACTTATTTCGCATAATCAACAGCTCTGCTCTCGCGGATCACATTTACCTTTATCTGACCCGGATATTCCAGTTCTGCCTCAATCTGCTTAGCGATATCTCTTGCCAGCAGAACCATATCTGCATCGTTGACATGCTCCGGAACTACCATGACACGGATTTCCCTGCCTGCCTGAATAGCAAATGACTTATCTACACCCTTGAATTCGTTGGTAATATCTTCCAACTGTTTCAGACGGTTGGTATAAGTCTCCAGAGTTTCTCTTCTTGCGCCTGGACGTGCTGCGGAAATAGCATCAGCAGCCTGTACAATACATGCTACCAGGGATTCCGGTTCCACATCACCATGATGAGCAGCAACTGCATTGATTACAACTGCTGACTCTTTGTACTTCTTACAAAGATCCACACCAATCTGAATATGAGAGCCTTCTACCTCATGGTCAATGGATTTACCAATATCATGAAGAAGACCGGCACGTTTTGCAATCCTTACATCCACTCCCACTTCTCCAGCAAGAAGACCGGATAACTGAGCAACCTCAATGGAATGCTTCAATGCATTCTGTCCATAGCTGGAACGGAATTTCATGCGTCCCAGAAGTTTCAGAAGTTCTGGATGGATTCCATGTACACCAACATCCATTGCAGCGGTTTCTCCATCTTCGCGAATCTGAGATTCCACTTCTCTCTGTGCCTTTTCCACCATTTCTTCGATTCTGGCCGGATGGATACGTCCATCTACGATCAGCTTCTCCAGGGCAACCCTGGCAATTTCACGTCGAATAGGATCAAAAGCAGAAAGAACCACTGCTTCCGGAGTATCATCAATGATCAGATCCACTCCTGTCAGTGTCTCCAAAGTACGGATATTACGACCTTCACGGCCGATGATCCTGCCCTTCATCTCATCGCTTGGAAGCTGCACTACAGAAATAGTCGCTTCGGAAACATGATCCACTGCACATTTCTGAATGGCATTTACCACATATTCCTTAGCCTTCTTATTGGCATCTTCTTTCGCTCTGTTCTCCAGCTCTTTATAGAGTCTGGCCACATCCACCTTCACATCATCTTCTACAGTTCTGAGCAACTCTTCCTTTGCCTGTTCGGAGGTCAGACCGGAAACTCGTTCCAGTTCTTGTACTCCTTTCAGCTCGAGCTCATCCACTCTCTTTTCTTTCTTTTGCAATTCTGCAATTCTTGCTGTACATTCTGCTTCACGCTTCTCGACTGCATCAGCCTTCTTATCTACAGATTCCTCTTTAGATAAGACACGCTTCTCATATTTCTGCAGTTCATTTCTGCGTTCCTTGGTTTCTTTCTCCAGTTCATTTTTTGTGCGGAGAGATTCTTCCTTCACTTCCAATAAAGCTTCTCTTTTTTTCGTTTCGGCTGTTTTCAAAGCTTCATCTATTATGCTTCTTGCCTTGTCTTCTGCTGTACCTACAACTTCGGCGTCTTTCTTCACCTTATTGTCCACAGCAATCTTGCAAGTAATAGGAACCGCAATAAGTAGCGCGACTACCACAGCGACAATTGCAACAATGATTGTTGTGCCTGTCACAGGAGCACCTCCTTATTTAGTTTTCATTGTACAAATACAACAATACAAGTTTATCTGTTTTTGAGAATTATGTCAAGTTTTTCTACTGAATTGTTTCAATATTTTTATCAGATGCGTCTCTTTTCTCCGGTCTGTGACAGCACCTGCAACTTTCCATTATTCCCACGGTTCCCGTACCTGTGTGATTCCAAGTTCTTCCAACACCGAAAAGATATCTCCGGAACGAAATCCCCGGCGTGCCAGGTATCCATAAAGTCTTCTCAGTTCCTTCTCTGACAGTTCTGTTCCCGGCTTGTACTTCCTCTCGATGACGCCTCTTAAAATGCCTCTTTCATCTGACTCCTGAAGCTGTGTAATTTCTTCCCAGGCCCGGTCAAAGGTTTCCCGGTCAATTCCCTTCTTCGTCAGATCCTGAAGCATCTTCTGGCGGCTCTGGCTCTCCATCCGATTGGCAATATAAGTCTCTGCATAACGCTGATCATTCAGATAGCCAAAGGAGCGGACATAATCCATTCCATCTGCAACTGCCTCAAAGGAAAAGCCTGCTTCTCTTAACTTCTCCGCCAGTCCTCTCTCCGTACGATTCCTGTATTCCAGAAGCTGCATGGCCTTTCTGCGCACCTTCTTCTGCTCTTCCTGCGTAAGTGCCATGGTTGTTTACTCCGACAGTTCTTCGTCTGAATTCTGTCCCTTCACTGCTTCTGTTTCCGCTTCTCCCAAAGGTTCCTCGTCTGGAAGCAGATGATAATGAATCCGCACCTGTTTCTCAATCTCTTCACAGATATCCGGATGTTCCTTCAGGAAATTCTTGGCATTCTCACGTCCCTGTCCAATCTTCTCATTGTGGTAAGCGTACCATGCGCCGCTCTTATTCACAATGGAGCAATCTGCTGCCAGATCCAGAATATCTCCTTCTCTGGAGATACCGGTACCAAACATAATATCAAACTCAGCCTGCTTAAACGGCGGAGCCACTTTGTTCTTCACTACCTTGATCCTGGTGTGGTTTCCAACCATCTCGCCGCCCTGCTTCAGAGTCTCTACCCTTCTCACATCCAGGCGGACAGAGGAATAAAACTTCAGCGCACGACCCCCTGTGGTGGTCTCAGGATTTCCAAACATCACGCCAACCTTCTCACGAAGCTGATTGATGAAAATTACCACACAATTAGACTTACTGATTACAGCAGTCAGCTTACGGAGCGCCTGAGACATCAGTCTTGCCTGCAGACCCACATGGCTGTCTCCCATATCTCCGTCAATCTCTGCCTTGGGTACAAGAGCTGCTACAGAGTCCACGATTACAATATCTACCGCTCCAGAGCGCACCATTGTCTCTGTGATCTCCAATGCCTGTTCTCCGTTATCCGGCTGGGAAATGTAGAGATTATCAATATCTACGCCAATATTCTTGGCGTAAACCGGGTCCAGAGCATGCTCTGCATCAATAAATCCGGCAATGCCTCCTCGCTTCTGCACCTCAGCCACCATATGTAAAGCTACCGTTGTCTTACCACTGGACTCCGGTCCGTAAATCTCAATGATACGTCCCTTGGGAACGCCGCCCACTCCAAGAGCAATATCCAGGCTTAAAGAACCGGTGGGAACAGCCTCCACCTGCATATTAGCGCCAGATTCTCCAAGTTTCATCACAGAACCCTTCCCGTACTGCTTCTCAATATGTCCAAGGGCTGCTTCCAACGCCTTCTGTTTCTCTTCATTTATCATAATTACATTCTCCTTATTCTTCAGCTATGCAAACTTATGTTCGTTTTTCTTTTTACATAGTATTATATCTTCCCTCTTTTGTCAAGAGAGTTCTCTTTTTCTTTTTTTGTTTCTTTTTTGGATGGTTTGGAAAAAAGGGCGAAACTGCCCGGAATTTTTAAGAGAAAGACCTCCCTGCCGGCTTATATACCGACAGGGAAAGCTTTTGTTGATTTTCAGCCCTGACTCAAAACGGAACGAACGTGTTCCACTTCTTCTCTTGTGGCTTTTGCCGCAGGTACATAATATCCCCGCGCTCTTGCAATGTGATAAATTTCTTCCTGAGACATCTCGCACTGGTTGCGAATCTGTTTCAGGGTCTGCTTCAGCTGTGGATTCTCGGTCTGAGGGATCATTCCCCCATAACGAACCAGTTCTCCGTTAATTCCCGCAAGTGTATCTGCTACCATAGTCTTATCATTCATTGTGGCTACCTCCTACTGTAAGAACTGCATAAGCTGCTGTTTCGTCTGTTGTGCGGACTGCGCAGACTTCTGAAAAAACTGCTTCACTTCCGCATCTGCTGCGTTTTGGGCATAATCCTGCAGCTTACAGCTGGTGGTGTCAAACCCGCCAATCAAATGGCGCAGATTCTGTAAATCCAATTCTGAAATATCTGTCATGAGACTACCTCCTTCTATATGATCACAGAGGTTATTGTGTCTCAATTTTTATTTTTTATACATTTTTTGAGGAAGGCTCCACGCTTCCCTGAATCATTCTCCAATGAGCCAGTTGTACATTTCTTCGTACTGACGGGCAGAACTGTTCCAGGAGAAATCTTTCGCCATAGCGCGGTCTACCATCTTATTCCATTCCCGTTTTTTATCGTAGAAAATACGTTCTGCATTACGGATGGTATAAAGCATTTCGTGTGCATTATAGTTACGGAAGCTAAATCCGGTTCCGGTTCCTTCAAATTCGTTGTAAGGCTCAACAGTATCCTTCAGACCGCCTGTCTCACGAACGATTGGAAGGGTTCCATAACGAAGGCTCATCAGCTGGCTTAATCCGCAAGGCTCAAAAAGGGATGGCATCAGGAAGGCATCTGAAGCGGCATAGACACGATGAGACATAGGCTCATCATAATAAATCTGTGCGGATACCTTGCCATGATATTTCCAGTCAAAATGACGGAACATATTCTCGTAACGCTCGTCTCCTGTTCCCAGAGCCACAATCTGAACCGCATCCTGGCAAAGCTCATCCATGATATACGCAATCAGGTCGAAGCCCTTCTGGTCTGTCAGACGTGATACAATACCGATCATCATTGCCTTAGGATCTTCATCCAGTCCCAAGTCTCTCTGGAGCTGAAGTTTGTTTTTCACTTTTTCCTTACGGAAGGTCGTCGCATTATAGTTTGCAGTAATAAATGGATCGGTTTCCGGATTGAAAATATCGTAATCAATGCCATTGACAATTCCACGAAGGCTGTTGGAGCGGGCGCACATCAGTCCGTCCAGTTTCTCTCCATAGAACGGTGTCTTAATTTCTTCCGCATATGTATTACTTACAGTGGTAATGGCATCCGCAAACACAATGCCACCCTTCAGGAAATTAGCATCCTTATAGGCTTCCAGTTTATCCGGCGCAAAATAATAATCGGACAGTCCTGTGATATTCTTCACGGTCTTCACATCCCATACACCCTGGAATTTCAGGTTATGGATTGTCATGATGGTCTTAATTCCCCAGAAGAATTCATTCTGCTGGAAGGAATCATGAAGATAAACAGGAACAAGTCCTGTCTGCCAGTCATGACAGTGAATGATATCCGGGCGGAATCCAATCACCGGAAGAATGGAAAGAACTGCCTTGGAGAAAAATGCAAATTTCTCCAGATCCCATGGTGCGCTGTCATAAGGCTTCGGTCCGCTGAAATAATATTCATTATCAATGAAATAAAACTGAATCCCCTCATACTCCATCTGCATAATGCCCACATAACAGTTCTTGTATCCAAGATCCATATAAAAATGTGTGATATATTCCATTTTGTCCTTCCATTCCTGCTTCATGCAGGCATACTTCGGCAGGATTACGCGAATATCAAAATAGCGTTTATCAAAGCACTTAGGCAATGCACCCGCTACGTCGGCCAATCCTCCTGTTTTGATAAACGGCACCGCTTCAGATGTGGCAAATAAAATTTTCTTCATCCGTATATACCCCTCCTTGGTGACTACTTTTTTCTGCAGTTCACAAACTGTGTTTTATAGTCTGATTATACCGCAAAAATGCCTTAATTAAAAGAGTGATTTTTATATTCCAGCCGAATCTTATCTGCAATCAAGGCAATAAATTCTGAATTGGTAGGTTTTCCCTTTCCTGTACTGACTGTATATCCAAAAAGTGCATCTATCGTATCCATCTTTCCTCTGCTCCAGGCCACTTCTATGGCATGACGGATGGCTCGTTCCACACGGCTGGGCGTTGTCTGATGGCGTTTTGCAATAGTAGGATAAAGAATTTTTGTAATGGAATTAAGCATCTCCATATCATTAACAGAAAGGATAATGGCGTCTCTCAAATACTGATATCCTTTAATATGCGCCGGTACACCAATTTCATGGATGATATTGGTAACATCAGTCTCCAAATTCCTATTCTGGCTTCGGGTGTTCTCTTCCTTGATATCTGGACGGCTGAACTCCCTTACCCGTTTATCCTTTACCCGGCGTGTATGTTTGATCCGATTCAGAAGCATTCGATTATCAAAAGGCTTCAGCATATAATACTCGGCTCCAAGATGAAAGGCATCCTCTGTGATTCTTTCCTGTCCAACTGCGGATACAACGATAAATGACGGAATCTTCTTTCCACTTTCTTCATGGTTAAAACGTTCCATAACACATAATCCGTCTACTTTTGGCATGATAATATCCAATACTACCACATCTGGTTCCTTTTCTTTGATAATACTGCAGATTTCTTCTCCATTATGTGCCTTTCCAACTAATTCCAGGTCTTTGTCTTCTTCAATCATTCGTCCAATCATGTCTGCCATTTTCTCGTTATCATCTGCTATTGCTACATTCAACTTCTCCATGGTGCCAGTCTCCTCCTAAACATCTCCATTATTTCTTTCTATGATTCCAGTTTTTGTACCATCACAGCTGTTTAATGGCACTAATGTTGTACAAAATTGTGGGCCCTTCGCACATCAAAGCTATTATAGTAGAATCCATATAGAGAAATCAAGTTAAAATTGTCTGAAAAAACGTAGTTTCGATCTTTCTTTTTCGACTTTTAATCCGTTTTTCTGCCTTTATTTTCCCGGGTTTTTTCTGGTTTTTAGCGAGATTCCTTCCATGGTTTTCCAAAATCCTCTTCTTTTCGTCAAAAACAGACACGCTCAAAATAAACAAAACCTCCAAAAACACCCATTCTTCTGGCTTTTGGAGGCTTTGTTCTTTTATCCCGAAAAATCTCGTTTATTTTCCATTCTTTTTCCTTTCCCAGCCAGACAAATTTCTATCTTTTTTTCCCTGGCTTCCTGTTTAGGTAAAAATAAAACAGAACATTTAAAACAATTCCAACAAAAGTGGAAACTGGTGCTGCAAGACCAATTCTTGTTAAACTGGCATCCGGCTGTATACTCATAAAATAAGACAGAGGCAATCGTACCAGAAGGGTCTGGACAATTCCCTGAAACATCACCCACATGGTTTTCACATTTCCATTAAAATACCCTACCATACTGAATAATACTGCAGTGGCAATGGTTTCCGGTGCAAATCCCTTTAAATACGCAAAACCATTTTCAATAACGGCAGCATCCGTGGAGAAAAAGCCGGAAAGTACATCCCCTTTTTGCATCACAAGCACAAATACCATACAGCCGAAAACCAATCCTACACCAATTCCGGTAAGCATGGACTGTTTTGCCCTTTTTTGTTTTCCGGCTCCAATATTCTGGGATACAAAAGAAGCCATAGACTGCATCAATGCACTGGGAATGAGCATGGCAAAACTTACGATTTTACTGGCTACCCCGTATCCAGAAGAGGCCGCAAGCCCAAGACGATTGACAAATGCACAGAGTGCAAGAAAAGAAATTTGTGTCAGAAATTCCTGTAAAGCCAACGGCAGACCAATGGAAAGAAATTTCCGGCACTGAGAATTCCATCGAAAATCGGTCTTTTTGATGGAAAATGGCAGACAAGAGATTATACGCTACAATAAAAAACATCCCGCTTCCACAAATGCGTACATAACTTACCGTAAGTGAAAGAGACTCTTGTGGTGCCTGCATAAGAACAGAAAGGGGCTTTGCAAAGCAAACCAGGGCCAAAAAAAGTACCAAAGAGACAATTGCAAATACAACAAAAGCACCTCCGAGCACAGCCCCAATCTGTTCACTTTTCTTCTCTCCCAGATACCTGGCGATCAGAACTGTAATTCCCATGGCAAGCTGTGTCACCACAAAGGTTACCAGATTCAGAAGCTGACTGCCTGTGGATACCGCCGAAATGCCAGCCGTTGTGCCAAATCTGCCAACCACCAAAAGATCCACTGCACCGTACGCAGCCTGCAGAATCAGTGCTCCAAGAACTGGAAGCATAAACCAGAATAACTTCTTTAAAATACTTCCCTGTGTGAAATCTGTTTTTTCTTCAATCAATGGAAATCCTCCTCTCCGACATGACCTGGTAAAACTTTTCAATGGTCCGAATCGTACAAAGGGCTTCTTCCTTAGAAATATCCTGCAAAAGTGGGGCCAAGCGGTTAAAATACTGTTCATTATATTTTTCTGACAGCTTTCTTCCGGATTCTGTGATGGAGATATAGGTAATCCGCCCATCTTCTCTGGATAATTCTTTATAGAGATAGCCTTTGGATTCCATTTCTTTTACTGTCCGTGTCACTCCCGGCCGTGGAATATTCAGTACATCGCTGATATCAGATACTTTAACCCGAATCCCCTGTTGTTCCAGCATTTCTATGGTATCCAGATAATGAATATAAGAAGACGTTACTCCTTTTGGCAATTCCGGAAGGAGATCCCGGATTCTTTTTGCCTGATAACAGGCATCAAACAGTTTTTTGGTTGTTTGTATGTTCATTTTTCCCTCCATATAGTTACCTCATGTAATTATCTTTGGTAATTGTATGGCAGTGTTTTCGATTTGTCAATACGTGTTTGAACATCGTCCGATTTTTATGCAGAAAAAGGACGGTCCATGCAGCATTTTCTGCACTAACCGCCCTTTCTTTTGATCTGCTTTGTTCTTCCTTTTTATCGCCGCTCATACACCAGATTCATCATTCCATTATAAGCCTTTGTATGAACCAGTCGTAACGGAATTTCCTTTGTCTCTTTTCCAAAGAGACGGATTCCTGCTCCCAGGATTATAGGGATTATCGTAATATCATACTGATCAATCAGATCCTCTTCCACAAGCTGAGCAGCCAGATTGGCCCCTCCACAGATCCAGATATTTTTTCCGGGAACTTTTTTTTAATCTGTTCAGCAGTTCCACAGGATTTTCCTCCACGAACCTGATTTTTCGCATACCCTTACACTCCCTCTATTTTTTCTGTTCCAACAACTGTTCTTCCAAAGGCATTAGATTCCAGGTATTTTCCCAAATTTTCATTTTCCATCAAAAAAGATCCAGCATATTATCCAGGTATATCTTTTCTCTGACATGGATATGATATTCCGGCTTGGTCATGTAGTAAAGCAAAAATTCCAAAAGTAAAGCGCTGCCAAGTCCCCGTCCTTCCAACTTAAAGTTAGAAAATCCCATTGGAAGGTAGACATTCCTTATGTCATCCAGACTGATAAAACCTGGATTTTCCATTGCTTTTGAAAAACGATATCCTTCTCCGGCATGGGGAGCAGCGCAATGGTGCACCACGCCCTTTTCTCCCAGATTTTTGCGGCTGACAGCCTCATAACAGCGTTTTCTGTCTCTGCATTCAAAATAACAGCATTCATTACATAAAAATTCCACTTTTTCTTTCTGCGCAGGAGAAAGCTTCTTCCAGTTTTCAACCCCTTTGTTTAATCGAAAATCCGGCACTACATAACGAAACTCTTCCCTATCCACTTCGTTCAGAAGCTGAGAAAACTCTGTCAGAACCTTCGTAGTAGAAGAAACAAAATAAAATCCCGGATACCTTTCTCTCAGATAATCCAGCAACACATCGGAATGAACAATGATGCCATTTCGCTTTTCTTTTTTGTCTTCAAATACTGCACAAAGTGCATTGCACGTTTCATCCTCCAGATGTTCCTTTGTAAGCAAAGAATTACTGAAGGTCAGGCGAGCTGAGATCCCATATTCCTCCATCAAAGCCAATACTTCCTCCGGTGAAGCATCCCCGCCTCCAATGCGTCCTCCTCCCCAGATACACTCTGCAGGAGCGCCATAAATGGAACTGATCTCACACCAGTCGTAAAAATATTCTCTGTATTCCCGAAACAACGGCAAAAACACTCTATAAAAATCATAAAATTCAAATAATCCTGGAAGATGGTAGGATGCTGTATATTTTTCCATTATATAATTTGTGAGAAAAATTCCCTGCCGCTCTACCTGCTGTTCTTTTTTCACTTTATAACCTCTCTTTTCAAAAAAAGGTTTTGCAGTAATGGAGGCATGTGTGGTAATTTTTCCCCGGACCATCTCTTCCAGCTGATCACAAATAGCAGTTGCCACTCCCTGTCCCTGGTAATCGCTATGAACGTATAAACGATCCAGATATCCACTTAGATCCATATCACCAAATCCAATAATTGTTTCATCATCAACTGCAACCAGAGTCTCATGTTCCTGCAGAGACCGATCCCATTTCTCCAAATCTACCTGTCCCGTTGCCCATGCATTTAGCTGCTCTTTTGTATAGTCTTTTGCATTAACAGTGTGGACCGTATGATAAAACAAATCTGCCAGGGTTTTACAATCTGATTGTTTATATTTTCTTATCTTCATGTTATTTCTCCTGATCTGCTTCTGATTTCTATTTTTTTATTATAAACGCCATAAATAACTTCCATATCTTTTTTCGTACCACTGAATTGCTTAATGTTCCTGCATAATCTCAGGCAAATGAAGTATCATCATACACATAAACGGATAGCGTCTCACTCCACATCATTATAATCTGATTGCTCTCATCTACCGTATCTGAAAGTAATAAAGGATGGAAAGATTGTTTTTTTCTCTCATTCATCATAACATACAATTCATAATCACACTAATCATCATTTCCTTCTCTTCCGGTCTGGATTCTGCAATCATAATTGTTAGTGCAACTAGAGTAGCGTCTTCTATTTTCTTTTGCCCGTCCAAAAATAAAGCCTCATTTTTATCAAGAAAATAAAGAAACATTGTCGCAGCAATTCTTTTATTCCCATCAAAAAAGCTGTGATTCTTAGTTACAAAGTACAGCAGATTTGCAGCTTTTTCTTCCAATGATTCGTAAATTTCTATTCCTCCAAATGACTGATAAATATTTCCGATGCTGCCTTTAAATGAATCATCCTTTTCTTTTCCAAATAAATCTGATTCATCCCCAAATCGCATACTTTGTATCACATCCATACATTCCTCATAGGTAAGGACGTACGTCGCACGATTTCCTTCTGGTCTTGTCATATTCTGGTGATCGTAAGAATCCAATAAATCTAATGCGTCGCTATATTTTTCTATTACAGAAAGAACCTGTCTGCTATCCAGTTCATTTTCCGTACGCTTCATAATTCGTATCACCTCACCCAACTGCTTGATACGATTATCGTTTACTGCATAGCCCTTCAATATGTATTGTTTCAGAACTGAATTCGCCCAACGCCGGAATTCGACTCCTCTCTTTGATTTCACACGGTAACCAACGGAAATGATAACATCCAGATTATAATATTCTGTCATATGAGTTTGTGTTTTTCCTTCGATAGCACCATGTTGAGTGGTAGTCGCAAATTTTGCGACTACCATTTGATCTTCCAATTCTTCTTTCAAGGCATTATTAATATGTTTACCAATCGTCTTTACATCTCGATCAAAAAGTTCAGCCATCTGATTTCTATTCAACCAAACTGTCTCACCATCTACCGCCACAGGAATTGTTATCATTTTATCTTCTGTTTCAAATATAACAATTTCATTTTTGTTCATGCTCTTCCTCCAATTCTATTCCTTTTTCTCTCAGTATCTGCTGTGCCCTCACATAATATGAAATTAATCTAAGCACATACTCCGGCATTTGTCTTCTTCCTGCCTCCCACTCCTCTAACGTTCTTAAAGGAATATCCATATACCTTGAAAATTCCGTTCTGTTCATATCTAGCATCTCACGAATTCCTTTTAACGTATAAATCTGTCTTTCAATACTTTCTTTTTTATCCATCTTTCTCTCCTTATGAAACCACTCATTGTGTGGATATTGTATCATATGACATTCATACATGCAATATTTTTTTGAAAAAACAGCCATACATTTGAAATGTATAGCTGTTAAGTATCACTTATATTTAGCTTATGAAACCAGGAGTTTACAAGATATCACAATGCCATTAAATAGATTTGACAAGGATTCCATTCATCCCACAGGTCGATTATGATCATAAGTACAAAAAATATTTTATCAACGCTTTCATTTATATATCAATGTATCCTTACCGTAAATATAGAGGGCGAGACAAATGCCCCGCCCAAAAACACAGTTACTTTTCATTATAGTGATACTGTTTTAATCTCTTACCTGCAATGATGCAAATAAAAATTCCACTTACACCAAGTATAAACATCATCAGTGCCGAACCAGAACCTTTTCCTGTACCAAAAAGTGTTTTTAGAATTGATTCCTCACCATATGCGACCATAAATGGTTCGCATATATGATCTACCATAAAGCCACCCAAAAACAATCCGATGGGTATCGTAAAAAACTGAAGCGTATTACGACACGCATAAACACGTCCCTGCAATGCTATCGGAATGGTGCTCCTAAGAATCACATCCAAATTAGCATTCATAACAGGCACTAAAATCCATCCAATGATCTGTCCAACGCACCATAATATCGGTTCTCTGCAAAAAGCCAATAAAAAATTTTCAGTTCCTAACGAAAACAGCATTGTCAGATAAATCACTTTAACCCTATCCTTTGGTTTAGGTAGAACCGAAACAACCAGACTCCCAATGATCATGGCCACACCGGAACAAGAAGTCACAATTCCAAGAACAGACTGACCACCTTTGGGATTCGGAAGCACATAGCCGGGCAATGTTGCATCAAAAGCAGAAGCCACCAAATTAACACCTGCCATAAATAATATCAGAGTCATAATCATTGGATGATCCTTTAAAAATCCAATTCCCTCTTTAGCAAGAACAAGTACGCTTTCTTTTCTTTCATAATTGCTTTCTGGAATGCGAATGAAAAACTGCAACGCTACAAATGCGACTATAAAGCTGCTGATATCTACTGCTATCACACCATTAAGTCCTATAAAAGAATATAATGCGGTAGCAATCAGAGGGTTCAAAATAGAAATCAACGATCTTGACAGAGAGCGAAGGCCACTTGTCTTCTGATAATACTTCTCAGGAATGATAAGCGTCATGGCAACTTCTGATGCCGGTTGCTGCACTGTATTCATTAATCCCGAGATTGCATTTAAGACGTACAAATGCCATACAACCAAACGATTTGTACGAAATAACCCCCATACTGCTATGGTACAAAACACTGCAAACACATCACAAACAAGCATTGTCTTCTTTTTATCAAATCTATCTGTCAACGCTCCTGCAAATATACTCATGAACACATATGGTGCATAGGAGCATATCGTAAGTGCTGCCGTACTTAATGAAGACCCTGTCTTCTCATACAACCATAAAGTCAGTGCAAATGCTGTGATACTGCTCCCAAGTTGTGATACACTCTGGGTACCCCAAAGAATCAAAAAATCTTTCAACTCATATAATTCATTTTTCTTTATCTTATTCATTTCTTTGCTCCTTTTCATATCAGCTATTTTCCGAAATAGAAGCAAAGCCTGAGGATATCAGCCTAATGTGATTCCTCCATGCAGTCTCCTCAGACTCTGCATGGAGCTACTACAATACAAAGTTTCATTTTTCTCACCTTTTTCAAGATAAAACGAGCTATACGGTATATTTACTTGTTACTTAAATCTCGTTATCATTTTACATTTTCAAATTTACATCTTTTAATGTCATTATAGCATAAACACTTTTAATTTTATAGATAGAAGAATATGAAAAAGTAAACAAGCTTGCTCATGTACGGCTCTCGCCGTATATCGGCACAAAAAAGAACATGGCTGTAAGAAAGCTTACCTTCTTCCACGATTTTGTCCAAGCCCACCTCGAAAAGCTCTGCTTTCCTCGGTGTTTGGCTTTCGCCAAATTGTCCACTCGTAATAAAGGGCGCTTACAAGTAAACTTGCAGCTCCCCCTTATTGCTCCTGTCCAGCTTGGACTCAATGCTCCAGCATATTTTCAATAAAGATCCCATATCCGCTTGTGGAGTCTTGAACAAAAACATGGGTTACTGCTCCGACTACCTTTCCATTTTGAAGTATGGGACTTCCGCTCATTCCCTGTACAATGCCGCCTGTTTTCTCCAGCAGGCGGGGATCTGTTACCTGAATGACAAAACTTTTGTTGGTGTCTTCATGATTCATGTCGATTTTTGTGATCTTTGCCTGATACTCCTGCACCTTGTCATCAATGCTGCATAAGATTGAGGCTGGACCCACTTCCATTTCCTGTTTATATGCCACAGGCATCTGCTGCAGATGAATTCCTTTTCCTGTTTTCCCTGTGTAGGATCCATAAATCCCATTTTTACTGTTACAGGTAATTTTACCAATGATATTGGCAGGCTCATATCGAATCAAACCTGAGAGCTCGCCTGGACTTCCCTTGCTTCCTTTTTGAATACCCAGGATTTCCGCCTGATAAAGAGTGCCGTCCTGAATATCCAGAAGCTCTCCGGTGTCCACATCGCTGATCCCGTGACCCAATGCCCCGTAATTTCCTTCGGCGTCCACAAATGTCAGGGTTCCTATCCCCTGGGTGTCATCCCTCACCCAGATTCCCAGCTTGTATTCTCCCTGATGATCTTTTACCGGAGAAATGGAAACCGGGATGGTTTCTCCCTTTCTTTGTACCTGAAGCGTTACTTCCCTTCCATCCAGAAGGGAGAGATCTTCCATTAATTCCCGCTTGGTGGAAATCTTTTGTTCATTCATTGCGACAATATAATCTCCCGGTTTTACAATATTTTTTGCCGGTTCCTTTGGGATTCCTCCTTCCCCCAGGATTTCTCCTGTGTCAATGATCAGAACGCCTTTTGTTTCCATATAAATCCCCACATTACTTCCGCTGACCATAATCTGGCTGCTGTCTGTGGGAATCACCTTGATCGTTTTAAAGGGAATGCATCCCAAAAGCCTGCAGGGAAGCAGATAACTTCCCTCCCCGGAAACTGTCACCGCCTCCTCAAACGTTAAGAGAGGATGGGAAAAAATTTCAGCTTCCTGTACACGATCTCCTCTGGTTATGTGAATCTCATCCGGCACTTTCCGGTCCATATAGCGATAGCCCAATATGCCAATGGCCAGCAGGTCGATTCCTAAACACCATAGAAGGAAACGCCGGTATCCTGTTTTTCTGTCCATTTTATCACATCCTTTTCTGCAAAAGTAAAAAAAGAGGAAACCCTCTTTGGTATCCTCTCTTAGTATGCAATAAAAGATGTTATTTCAACCTTGTATTTTTATGTACCTGTGCCAATTCTTTCATTTCTCTCGCATTCTCAAGAACAGCATCCGTAATCCTTGCTCCGCCTAACAATCTGGCCAGTTCATGAATACTTTTTTCCTCATTAAGCGGATGAATCTGGGTCATGGTTTCCGTTCCATGAATCTGTTTTTCAATCTCAAAATGGGTATCAGCCATGGCTGCAATCTGGGGAAGATGAGTAATACAAAGTACCTGATGATGTCTGCCAATCACTGCCATTTTTTCGGAAACCTTCTGGGCCGTTCTTCCACTGATTCCCGTGTCGATTTCGTCAAACATCAGGGTTTCAATCTGATCCCGGTCTGCCAGAATTGCTTTCAGCGCCAGCATAATTCGGGAAAGTTCACCGCCGGAGACAATCTTTCCAAGAGGCTTTAAGCTTTCTCCTGGATTTGTGGAAATTTCATATTCTACTGCATCATATCCCCGCTCTGTAAAATTTTTCTTTCTTTCAAAATGAATGTCAAAATCCACATCCAGAAAATTCAGATCTTTTAGTCCTTCTATGATTTTTTCTTTTAGCTGTCTGCTATATTCTTTCCTGATTTCTGATAATGCATACGAAGCCTGCTCCAGATTCGTTTCTGCTATTTCCAGATCTTCCCTGGCTTTTTGGGAAATTTCTTCATATTTGAGTAATTTTTCCAGTTTTTGCTGCTGTTCTTTCTCGTAAGAAAAAATCTCATCCAGAGTCTGCCCATATTTGGATTTCAGATTATTGATCAAATCCAATCGACGTTCTGTTTCATAAAACAAAGTTTCATCAAAGGTAAGCCCATCCAGATAAAAGGACACATCCCGGTTAAAATCATTCAGGAGGCCATCCAGTGCGGTAAGAGAGTTTTCCATTTCCAGAAGTTCCGGATCATACTCCGCCACTCTGGAAAGCTCTCTGAGCGCATTGCCCACCTGTTCTCCTGCTCCTGCGCCATCTTCATAGCCGCAAAGCCGGTGTACATTCTGCAGCGTTTCCACAATCTTTCTGGAGTTTCCAAGTTTCCTGTACTGAATTTCCAGTTCCTGGTCTTCGCCTTCTTTCAGCTGCGCCTTTTGAATCTCCTGAATTTCAAACTCCAGAAAAGCCTGCTCCCGTTTTCTCTGCTCTCCATCCATATCCAGAGCTTTCAAATTTTTCTCACATTCCCGGTACACTCCATAAGCCTCTTTTACCTTTTGCTCCAGAGGCTGGATTTTCTCCTTTCCATAAGCATCCAGGATCTCCAGCTGTTTCTCCGGATAAAGAAGAGACTGATGCTCATGCTGTCCGTGAATATCCAAAAGACAGGCTGCTGCCGCCTTCATCTGTCCTACGGTACAGGTTTCTCCATTGATCTTGCTCACACTTCTGCCTTCCATCAGCTTACGGGACAGCAGTACCTGCCCATCTTCCGGAATGATATCCAGTTCCAGAAGCGCCTGTCTGGCCTTCTCGTTTTCCACCTGGAACAAAAGTTCCACAAGGGCATATGAGGCATTTTCACGGATCATTCCCCGGGAAATCTTCCCTCCTAAGATCAGCTGCATGGAACCAAGAAGAATGGATTTTCCGGCTCCTGTTTCTCCAGTCAGTATATTTAATCCAGGCCCAAATTCCACCTCGATTTCTTCGATGAGTGCAAGATTTTTTACATGAAGATGTACTAACACCGTTTACCTCCCGTTTTGTACTTTTCCGTCTGCTTCCAGCACATTTCCAAGTTTTTCCACCACATACTCTGCCTGCTCAGATGTTCTGGCCACACACATAACGGTATCATCTCCGGCAATACAGCCAAGAATTTCTTCCCATTCCAGGGCATCCAGCGCTGCTGCCACTCCCATGGCCATGCCGGGAACTGTCTTGATCACAATCAGATTCTGTCCTGTTTCCATGGAAAGAAGCGCATCACAGAGCACTCTGGTATATCGGTCGCCAAGAGCTCTGGCGGGTTCCTCCAGAATGGCATAGCGGGATTTTCCATCCTTTCCTGCCACCTTAGTCATTTTCAACGCGCGGATATCCCTGGATACCGTGGCCTGTGTCACCTTAAATCCGGCTTCATTGAGCCTGGACGCCAGTTCTTCCTGAGTATCAATATCATATTGACGAATCAATTCCATGATTTTCTCATGTCTTGCTAATTTCACCTTATTCCCTCCTAGCTGTTGCTCATCTTCTGCCTGAGAACCTCTACAAAACTTAAATGATTCAGTTTCAGGATTTTCGTGCTTACCTTTGATTTCTGTATCACGATCCTGTCTCCTGTGACCATGGGAATAACGGTGTCCCCGTCAAAGGAAGCCAGTCCTTTTTCCAGATCCTGCCGTCTTCCCTCTCCTAATTCCACTGTAATCACATCCTCTGCCGGAAAGATAATGCTTCTTGTATTCAATGTGTGAGGTGCAATAGGAGTCATCAATGTCATGGCAGCACTGGGAGAAACAATGGGTCCTCCACAGGAAAGGCTGTATCCGGTAGAGCCTGTAGGCGTAGAAATAATAATCCCATCTGCATGATAGGCATTTAAATATTCTCCATTTACGTAATTAATAAAGCGTACCACACGAAGCGGTCCCTCCCTGCAGATCACAATATCGTTCAGCGCAATGTCACTGCCAATGATCTCCTCTCCCCGATACACTGTACCGGTGAGCATCATACGTTCTTCCACCTCATAATCCCCTGTCATCAGCTGATCCAGCGCCGGATAAAGGGACTGCCGATCCACCTCGGCCAGAAACCCAAGATTTCCAAGATTAATCCCCAGAAGAGGAATTTCCCGGTGAACCATATCTCTGGCTGCCTGAAGAAGTGTTCCGTCGCCCCCCAGCACAATCAGACATTCCGTCCCCGGAGCAATCAGTCTGGGATTGGTATAGTGATAAGCTCCTTCTGTCTTCTCTTCCGCCCTGTATACCTGACAACTGCTTCCCTTCTGTTCCAGATAAGAAACAATCTTGTTTGTGAGCTCCAGATTTCTGTCCTTGGAACTATTGGTTATGATACAAAATTTCTTCATGACATCTGTTTCCTTTAATCCAGTTCTTTGTGGGCTTCTGCCACCACATCCTCCACCTGTACTTCCACACAGTAGGAAACACTACTTCCTTCCGGTCTTTTTTTCAGGTGCAGAAGGTATTCAATATTTCCTTCCGGTCCCTTAATCGGAGAGAAGGAAAGATGATGAGGCTCCAACGCAATGCTCATGGCATAGCTTACCACAGAATCAATCACTTCTCTATGAACAGCAGGATCACGAACCACACCTTTTTTTCCTACTTTTTCTCTTCCTGCCTCAAACTGCGGTTTGATCAGGCATACAATCTCCCCATCTTCGGTAAGAAGATTTCTCACCGGAAGCAAAACCTTGGTAAGAGAGATAAAAGAAACATCAATGGATGCAAACGCCGGAGATTCCTGAATGTCTTCAGGCACCACATAACGGATATTTGTCTTTTCCATACAAACTACTCTCGGATCATTCCGAAGCTTCCAGTCCAGCTGTCCGTACCCCACATCCACAGAATATACCTTAACAGCTCCGTTCTGAAGCATGCAGTCGGTAAAGCCTCCTGTGGAAGCGCCCACATCCATGCAAACCTTTTCATTTAAGGCAACGCCGAAATTTGCCATGGCCTTTTCCAGCTTTAAGCCCCCGCGGCTTACATAGGGAAGGGTATTTCCACGCACTTCTATGATAACTTCTTCTTTAAACATGGAACCGGCTTTGTCTTCCTTCTGTCCGTCCACATACACATCTCCGGACATGATATATGCCTTTGCTTTTTCCCTGGAAGGTGCAAGGGCCCGCTCCACCATCATCACATCTAATCGTTTCTTCATGTCAGTCCTCGTATTCTTCTATTGTGCGAAGGATATTTTCCGGAGAAAGACCAATCTTTATTCGCAGGCTGTCCACATTTCCATGTTCCACAAAGCGGTCCCAGATAGCAATGGGCAGTACCTGAAGTCCTGGATGACATGCCTCCATGTAGGAAGACACATGTTCCCCGAATCCTCCGTTTTTTACATTTTCTTCTACAGTTACAAACAGTGTATGGTCTTTGGACAGCTCATCCAGAAGTTCTGTATCCAGAGGTTTTACAAATCGCGCATTCACAAGCGTTGGATTCATTCCTCTTTTTTTGAGACCTTCATACACCTGTTCACAGATTTTCGCCATACTTCCCACAGACAAAACAGCAATCCCCTTTCCACGGATCAGCACTTCGCTTTTTCCATGGCGAAACGGCTGACGATGCTGGGAAAGTCCCTGATAAGCGCTTCCTCTGGGGTAGCGGATGGCGCATGGTCCTGGATGAGCAACTGCAAACCGAAGCATTTCTTCCAGTTCCCAGTCATTTTTCGGAGCCATCACCGTCATATTCGGCATCATGGTAAGATATGACAGGTCAAAACATCCCTGGTGTGTCTCTCCGTCTGCCCCCACAAGCCCTGCCCGGTCAATGGCAAATACCACATGTAGATTCTGCATACACACATCATGGAGTATCTGATCCACCGCCCTTTGCAGGAAGGAAGAATACACTGCCACCACCGGGATCATTCCTCCAAGGGCCATACCCGCGGCAAAAGTAACTGCATGTTCCTCTGCAATTCCCACATCAAAAAAGCGGTCAGGATAAAAAGCCCCAAATTTCTTGAGTCCCGTTCCTTCCGGCATGGCTGCAGTAATTCCCACCAGACGTTTCTCCTGTTTGCCCAGTTTGCACATGGCATTGGAAAATACATCTGTATAGGATTTCTGTTTCTTCTGTTCCATGCTTTTTCCCGTTGGAATATGAAAAGGTCCTGTTCCATGGAAGCGATCCGGATGCATCACTGCCGGTGTGTAACCCTTTCCCTTCTGGGTAAGCACATGAACCACCACCGGGCCTTCCACCCGCTTGGCTTCATTAAAGAGCTTCATCATCTGGCGCATGTTATGACCGTCCACCGGGCCTAAATAAGTAAGTCCCATATTTTCAAACAACATGCCTGGAATAAACAGCTGTTTGATACTTCCCTTTGTCTTTCGTACGGTATCCACAATGGCGGTTCCCACTCTTGGGATCTTTTTTAATGTCTTGGTAACGGTAAGCTTCATTCCCGTGTAAACCTCTGCAGTGCGCAGAGCGCTTAAATAGATGGACATTCCTCCCACATTTCTGGAAATGGACATATTGTTGTCATTGATGATAATAATAAAATTTGTATCCAGCAAAGCAGCATTGTTCAATGCCTCATAGGCCATTCCTCCGGTCAGCGCTCCGTCACCGATCACCGATACCACATGGTGCTTCTCTCCCCGCAGATCTCTTGCTCTTACGTACCCAAGACCTGCTGAGATGGAATTGGAACTGTGTCCTGCATCAAAAGCGTCACAGCTGCTTTCTTTTCTCTTGGGAAAGCCGCTTAAGCCGCCTTCCTTCCGAAGATTTTTAAATTCTTCTTTTCTTCCGGTGAGAATCTTATGGGTGTAAGCCTGATGCCCCACATCCCAGATGATCTTGTCCTGGGGAAGATCCAGCACATTGTGGAGAGCCAGTGTTAGCTCTACCACGCCCAAATTGGAAGCCAGATGGCCGCCTGTCTCACTAACGGATTCTATTAAAAAAGTTCTAATCTCTTCTGCCAACGCCGGGAAATCTGCCAGCGCAATTTTATGAATATCATTGGGCTTTTTGATTTTATCCAGAATCATTGGTATCCCTCTTTCATTTTCTGCGTCCGGTCAGTTCTTTTATCAGAAGGCGCAGAAATTCATTTTTTTGTTCCAGGTCATCCAGAAGAGCGATGGCTTCCTCGCTTAGCTGAAGGACCTGACGTGATGCCTCTTCAATTCCAAACAGCGTCACGTAAGTTACTTTATGATTTTTTTCATCGGAATGCACTGGCTTTCCCAGTTCCTCACTGGTAGCGGTCACATCCAGGATGTCATCCTGAATCTGAAAGGCCAGTCCAATCTTTTCGGCTGCCTGTTCTATCTGTGCCACATCCTCTTTTCTGGCACCTGCAAGAATGGCTCCCACCATCATGGAAGCTTCCAGAAGAGCTGATGTTTTATGCTTGTAGATATAGTCCAGCATCTCTTTTTCAACAGGCTTTCCATCGTTTTCCACATCCACGCTCTGACCGCCCAGCATTCCATAGATGCCAGTTTTTCCGGCCATAACTTTCAGCGCTTCTGCCACCCGGCTGGTATCCGTTGTCCGGGCAAAAGCAGAAAACATAGTTTCATATGCAAAATTTAAAAGAGAAACGCCGCTTAAGACACCCATGGCTTCTCCATATACCTTATGGGTCGTCGGCCTTCCTCTCCGATAATCGTCATTGTCTATTGCCGGCAGATCATCATGGATCAGGGAATGGGTATGGATCATTTCCATGGCGGCCATAAACGGCTTCACCAGTTCCATATCCCCCTCAAACAGCCGGCAGGTCTCCATCATCAAAATGGGACGAAGCCGTTTTCCCCCTGCACACATACTGTAGTTCATTGCCTCTGCCATGGTGTGGGCAAAGCCCTCCTCCTTTGGAAGGAAGGACGCAATCACTGCCTCTGCTTCTGTTCTTCTTTTTTCTAATTCTTCTTTAAAATTCACTGCACGTACCATCCTCATTCAGCTGGAGCATCTTTTTTTCCACAGTGTCCAGCTTCTCGCTGCAATATTTCAACAGTTCCATTCCCTGTTTATAATAGAGGAAGGAATCCTCCAGGGATGTGTCACGGTCCTCCAGCTTTTCTGCCAGAGTTTCCAACTTTTGAAATGCTTCCTCCACAGTCAGAGCCCTGGTTTCTTCCTGCAGACCTTCTTTTTTTTCACTTTCCTGTGTCATATTCTTTGGTTTTCCTTCCTGGTTTCTGTCACACTGGCACAGATCACTCCGTCTGTAACCGCAATGGTAAGGGAATCCCCTTTCTTTACACCGGACACCTCTGTCACAGCGTGTCCCTCCTGATCAGAGACATAGGCATATCCCTGATTCAGTTTGGTCAGAGGGGACAGTCCCCGGAAACGTTCCAGATAAAGTCCCAGCTGGTGACGTCTGTCTGTCATCTTTTTATTCATGTCTTCCAGAAGCCGGTCTTCCATATCCGCCAGATACAGTCTCCGGTCTTTCAGCCTCTGCTGGGGACTCACATACTGCATTCGCATCTGGTGTCTCAACAGAAGACTTCGGGACAGTTCCAGTTTTGCTCCCATCCCGCGCCAGAGACGCTCCCGCAAAGCTTCCATTCCCTCCAGAATACTGCGATAGTCATCCACCGCCAGTTCTGCTGCCGCAGATGGAGTAGGTGCTCTTAAATCTGCCACAAAATCCGCAATGGTGAAATCCGTTTCATGTCCCACAGCGGAAATGACTGGTGTCCTGCATTCAAAAATAGCCCGGGCTACTTCTTCTTCATTAAAGGCCCACAGATCTTCTATGGAACCTCCCCCTCTTCCCACAATAATCACATCCACACCCAGCTGATCCAGTCTGCGGATTCCTCTGGCAATGCTTTCCTTGGCTCCCTGTCCCTGCACCAGCGCCGGATAGAGAATAATCTGGAGAAAAGGATTTCTCCGAAGAGAAATATTCCGGATATCCTGTACCGCAGCTCCTGTGGGCGCAGTAACAACCCCAAGACGCTTGATGAATCTGGGAATCGGCTGCTTATACTCCTTTGCAAACATGCCCATTTCTTCCAGTTCTTCCTTGCGTCTTAGAAACTGTTCATAGAGCGCACCGGCGCCCTCCAGCTGAATTTCTCTTACATACAGCTGGTATCTGCCGTCCCGCTCATAAACATCCACAGCACCGCCTGCCACGATCTTGTCTCCGTCCTTCATCCGAAAAGAAAGGCCTCTCCGATGTCCGGCGAACATCACACAGCTTAGCACTCCGGTCTCATCCTTCAGGGAAAAATAAATATGACCGCTGGTATGATATTTACAGTTGGACACTTCTCCCTTTACATAAACCTTCTGGAGAAAAAAGTCCTGAGTAAACATATTTTTTACATAGCGGTTCACCTGTCCTACGGAGTAGATCCGCTTTCCCTGTCCAAAAGAAGCGCGTCCCTCCCCGGTCTCTCTCATTGTTCTTCCAATGGGGATACGGTTTTCTCAATTTCACTGGCTACTCTTCCCAGAATACCGTTTACAAAAGAACGGGATGCCTCTCCGCCATAAGCTTTCGCAAGTTCCACCGCTTCGTTGATGGCTACTCCGGTAGGCACATCCTCGTCAAAACGGATTTCATATACGGCCAGACGCAGCGCAGCCAGATCCACCCGGCTCATTCTCTTTGTCTTCCAGCCCTTGCTGTATTCGTTGAGAAGTCCGTCGATCTCTTCCAGGTGCTCCAGCACATTCTGGCATTTCTTCTTCATGTATTCCTGGTCCTGCTCCTTTATGTCTTCCAGTCCCTCAAAGTAAAGAGCCATCTGCTCTTCCATCTCTTCTCCCTGATTGAACTGTCCCATAAAAAGCAGTTTAAAAATATGTTCTCTTTGTTCTCGTCTACGCATGAGTTCCTCCTATATATACAGAAAAAAGGAAAGAGTTACTTTCCTTTTTCGTTCTCCATATCTACACTTGCAATGCGGATGTTTACATCTGCCACTTCCAGCCCGGTCATGTTCTCGATGGAGGTTTTTACCTTCTCCTGTACCTTCTTGCTGGTCTGGAGAATATTCACACCAAACTCAATATTCAGTGTGAGATCTACCGTTACCACACCTTCCAGAACAGTTACCTTTACACCGCGGGAAAGATTCTTCATTCCAAGCTTGCTGACCAGTTCATTGGTAATGTTCCCAGCCATGGATGCAACGCCCTCTACTTCTGTCGCTGCAAGACCGGCAATGATCGCTACCACTTCATCTGCGATATGAACTTCACCGATTCCGCTTACTTCCTGTATTTTATATGTTGTTCTTTTTTCTGCCATTTGCAAACCCTCCTAGGTCATATTGTTCCTTCGCCATTCCTGCTTCCTCTTTCTGCAGGGGGCTTTTTCCTCCTGCAAAACAGAAGCTGCTCTATAGCTCATTATAACAAATGAAAAAAAAAATGAAAAGGGTTATTTACTGAATTCTGTCAATATTAAATCCGGATTTCGATCCTGGGTCATGCCCACACTCCATGGATTTACGAAAAGCAGAAGTGGATTTCCTTTCAGGTCTGTTACCTTCTTCATATCAGATGTTCCGCTGATCTTGGCCACATCCACTTCTTCCTTGTTGGCGATCCAGCGGATATGCTCATACGGCAGGGTCTCCAGCCGGATTTCCACATTATATTCATTTTCCAGACGATATTTCAGCACATCAAACTGAAGAACACCTACCACGCCCACAATAATTTCTTCCATACCTGTATGGAATTCCTGGAAGATCTGGATGGCGCCCTCCTGGGCAATCTGATTGATTCCCTTTACAAACTGCTTCCGCTTCATGGTATCCAGCTGACGCACTCTTGCGAAATGCTCCGGTGCAAAAGTAGGAATTCCCTCAAAAGCAAATTTCTTTCCAGGCGCGCAGATGGTATCTCCAATGGAAAAGATTCCCGGATCAAACACACCGATGATATCCCCTGCAAAGGCTTCCTCCACCACATGACGGGATTCTGCCATCATCTGCTGAGGCTGAAGAAGACGCATTTTTTTGTCGCCCTGCACATGATAAACCTCTTTTGTGGCATCAAATTTGCCGGAACAGATACGCATAAATGCAATTCTGTCCCTGTGAGCCTTGTTCATATTTGCCTGAATCTTAAAGACAAAGGCAGAAAAATCCTCGGACATGGGATCAATGAGTCCCTGATCTGAATTTCTGGGAAGAGGAGAACTGGTCATGGAAAGGAAATGCTCCAGGAATGTCTCCACACCAAAGTTTGTCAGCGCAGAGCCAAAGAATACCGGAGTTAAATTTCCTTTGCTCACCTGCTCCAGATCAAAATCTGCGCTTGCTCCGTCCAGAAGTTCAATTTCTTCCAACAGCTGCTCTTTCTGTTCCGGATCTACAATCTCATCCAGACGGGATTCATCAATACCGATTTCTTCAATCATACCTTCCTTGGTTCCCTTCTGGGTATCAGAGAAGGTAAGCACCTTCTTTGTGTTTCTGTCATAAACACCGCGGAATTTCTTACCGGAGCCAATGGGCCAGTTAATAGGACAGGTGGCAATTCCCAGTTCCTTTTCGATTTCATCGAGAAGATCAAAGGTATCATTGGCATCCCGGTCCAGTTTATTAATAAAGGTAAAAATGGGAATATGACGCATTACACATACCTTAAACAGCTTTCTGGTCTGTGCCTCCACACCCTTGGAAGCGTCAATTACCATTACCGCAGAGTCTGCCGCCATCAGGGTACGGTAGGTATCCTCAGAGAAGTCCTGATGTCCCGGGGTATCCAGAATATTGATGCAGTAACCGTCATAATGAAACTGCAGAACAGAGGAGGTGACAGAAATACCTCTCTCTTTTTCGATTTCCATCCAGTCTGATACTGCATGGCGGGCCGTAGCCTTTCCTTTTACACTACCTGCAAGATTAATAGCTCCGCCATACAGCAGGAATTTTTCTGTCAGGGTGGTTTTGCCCGCATCCGGGTGGGAGATGATGGCAAAGGTTCTTCTTTTTTCTATTTCTTTCGTATACTTCGACACGTTTGGCCTCCTATACTTTCTTTCCATTTTTTTACCGTATAACCGTTACAACAATTCTTTATTTTAGTATATGGAAGGCAGGGCTGTCAAGGATTTTAGGCTCCTTAAAACGTATTTTCCTCTGTCTCTTCCGGAGAAATTTCCTCCTGGGATTCTTCTTCTGATTCTTCTTCCAGTTCTTCTTCCGGTTCTTCCCTTTGACTTAAGGGGGTGATGATGATATTTTCTGCTGCCACGCCAGTTTTCCGCTTTACAATATCCTCAATCTGTGCCCGTCTGGCATCCTCCAGATCTGCATCTGGAACCACCACATCTGCTGTTTCCCCGGTGAGATTGACAATCACATTTTCAAATCCCTTTGCTTCCAGAAGAAGTTCTGCCGCAGCCTCCTTTTCTGTAAGCTCCGTCATGGCCACCATGGTATTCACCGCCTCCTGCTTCTGTTCTTCTCCCAGATCCTGATTGTTGATGATTTCCTGAAGGTCTGCCTTATTCTGAGAACGCACCTGTTCTCTGGACAGCTTCGCCTGGGCTGCAAATCCGGTGGACCCGGTAAGTACGGCTTCTCCTGGAGCACTCATATCCTGTGTTTCTTCCTGATCCATAAGCTCGCCTTCGTTTTCATTTCTAAGAGCTGTTTCATCTGAAATGTCATACTCCACTTCCTCCAGAATACTGGCCCCCTCTGTACTGGCTTCCTTTCCTGAAAAGCCAAGATCCACGTCTGCAAAGTTCAGATAGCCGGCCACCGCGATCAGGATTGCCAGAGCAGTAATGATTACCTGATTCTTTTTCATGATTTTTTTCACTTTTCTTCTCCTCATTTCATTTTCATTATTTTAATTTTATGGGCTTCCACCTGAAATAATGCCATCACCGCCTGCTGAATGTTCCGTACGGTCACAGAATCGTCTGCTCCCTCTGCGGCCACCAGCACTCCGGTGATCTTTTTGTTTTCTGAAGAATAAAAGCTGTCCTTTTCTGTATCCTGTCCTGTCATCAGCATCACCTGCACCTCTCCCACTCCCTCCACCTTAGAAAGCAGGGATTCCAGTTTTCTTTCCAGTTCTGACTGTTCCACAGGTTCTTCCTTTTCTGACAGAGAAAATGAGGACGTGTCCCCATCTTTTTTTTCATGGGAAACCGGAAGGGCCATCACTGCGAGAAGCAGCCCCAGAAGCAACAACGTCAGCCATTGTCTTCCCGTCATCCGGGCAATTTTTGATCTGATATGCTCCTTCCTGGATTCCCCAGACGTCTCTAAGTTCATCTGCCATCCTCCCTTCCTGCTCCCCGGACCATTCTTCTGTGACATAGAGGGTTACAAAAAGCTGCTCTCCTTCTATATGTACGGCAGCATCCTGTACTTCTATGCCTTTATTTTTCAAAGCTGCCAGGATTTCCCTGCCCAGTTCCTGTTCATACCCTTTTTTCAGATAAAGGGCCTGAAGGTTCTCAAATTCCTGCTGCTGCCGTTTCTGTTCTTCTCCCTCATAAAATTTCTGAAAGCTGTCTGCCAGAGCTTCTCCTTTTCCCAGAAGGGAAAGCACCGGCATACACATCATGAGGATCAGGAGCAGCCCCATAAACAATCTTACATACCGCTCATACCCCTTTTCCGGAATCAGATGGAGCACTGCGGTAAACAGAATATAAAATACTGCCAGATTTTTCATCCAAAGATATAATTCTTCTTTCATCCTCCACCTCCGAAGCTCACCATCAGAATCACAAAGGTGAGAATACACAGAAGCTCTGCAGTAAAGAACACCCGAAGAAGAAGGGCGCATCCCTCTCCCATGGTGCTTAAGCATCCCACCATCCGCTTGTCCGACACCGGCTGGGCCACAGCAGCCAGAAAACGATAGCCCAGAGACATCATTCCATAATGAAGCACCGGCCCTGCCCCCACCAGGAAAAACACCAGAACAAAGGCTACCCCCAGACTGTTCCTCACAAGAACCGCGCTGGTCACCACTAACTCCGTTACCAGGTTCATGGCATTTCCCACCCCTGGAATGGCGCTGGCTGTTTTTCCAAGAGCAGTACGTTTCAGCGCATCCATCACCGGCGCCACCAGGGCGCGTACCACCTGAAGTCCCAGCACCACTCCAAGAAGGGAACGCAAAGACCAGGTTACTGCCGTATGCAAAAGTTCTGAGAGCTTGCCCAGCATTTCCTCTTTGGATATATGATTAACCAGACAAAGGAGCAGATACAGATTGATACAGGGGAGCACCAGATACAGAAGACACCACTGAATCATCCACACCAGAAAAAGTACCCCCTGATAAAACACAGCTGCCGTAGCCCCGCCCTGAGAGGCAGCCACTGCGATAAAGTAGGAGGGCGCCAACCCCTTCATAAATTCTGTCATCCAGTTTAAATTTTCCGAAAGCTCCGTACTCAAAGCAGAGAAGGACTCCATCACCATGGCAAACAGCAGCAGATACACCACATAAAAACCCATCTCTCCTACCTGTCCCCCGGCAAATGCGGAAGTCAGACTGGAAAACACGGCTGCGAACAGCACCAGAACCAGAATCCGGAGAAACATCTCTTTTTCCCTGACTGCCCGGGAAAAGAAAAGGCCGCGCAGCAGTTCCTGCACAGCCTCTTTGGTAATCACTTCCTCTCCTGTTAAAAGCGCCTTTAAGGTATCGGTAAAGGAAAAGGATTCTTCTCCCAGCATTTCATCCACCATCTCCTGAATCCGGACAAAATCCATCTCCTGGGTAAGGGCTTCCTCCATCTGTCCCACGGCTTCCTCTTCCTGATTTCCCCAAACCTCCATGGGTGTTCCCAGCAAAAGTGCCACCGAAAAAAATAAAAAAAGCAGCATTCTCATACCAGAAACTCCTCAATGGTATCCAGAAGAGCCAGAAGGATGGGAATACTCAAAACCATAATGGACAGCTTGCAGAACAGTTCGATCTGAGCCCCGGTCGTCTCATATCCCGCATCCTTACATATGCCGGAAGAAAACTGGCCGATATAGGCAATGCCCACCATTTTGACCAGGGTAGCCAGATAACTGCTGTCTATGGGAAGACGTTCTCTCATCTGATTCACTCCTTCAAACACATATGTGAGCTTTCCAGCTGCAAGAGAAAGAATCAGAAGGCCAATGCCCATGGTAACCAGACAGGCATATTCCGGTCTGGTACTTTTCAGAAAGAAACCAAGAAGCACTCCGCTTACCCCCAAAAGAGAAATTCTTATAATGTCCATACTGCCTCCCTCTATAAGGTAAAAAGTTTCTGGATACTCTCAAACAGATCATAAATGTACGGTACAATCCAGAAAAGCACCACCAGAAGCCCGGAAAGACTTACCAGGAAAGCCTGTTCCTCCCTTCCGCTGTGCTTCAGAATCTGAGAAAGAATGGAAACGAGGATTCCCACTGCCGCAATTTTAAAGATGATACTGACCTCCAACTGTTCCTCCTTTCCAGGGCTTCCCCTTTCTGCTCTTTGTGTCCTACAAAAAAAGAACGGCAAGCATCAGTCCTCCAAGAATCCCAAGGCTCTGGTAAGCCTTCTTTTTTGCAGGCAATTCTGCCTGCAGCTTCTCAATGGAGTATTCTGCTTCCCGTTCATATAATTCCAGCTGTTTGATCTGCATGGTAAGGTCCAGATACCCAAGGTGGGTACCCAGAGACAAAAAAGCTTCCCGCTCTTCCTTTACAATAGGTAAATCGGAAAGATATTCCTCTGCGCACAGGCAAAAAAGTTCTCCCAGACGAAGGCCTGCGCGGCTTTTCATTTTCTGCGCCGTCTGGCGTAAAAATTCCCCGTAGGGATCTGGCATCTTCCGTCCTGTTTCCATAAACGCATCATAAAGGGAGGCGTTCCCATGCCGGATCTCTCCCTTTAAATAAATAGCCATCTGCCAGAGCTGCCGAAGAGCCTGTTCCCGCCTGGTAAGCTCCATGCTTTTGGAAAATCCGTATCCGGTTCCGGCGGCCACCATCAAAAGCAGACCTGCCGCCTTTAACATCTCCGGCCCTCTCTGTCAAAAATTCCTTCTATCACACCGGCTCTCTGGTGTCTTCCCAGGAGAATATACCGTTCAAACACTCTCTGCTCCATCAGGCGGCGAAAAAGTGGCTGACGCAAAATATCCTCCAGCGTGTTTCCATGGGCAGTGGCAATGAGTTTACATCCACAGTGAATCACCGATTCCACTGCCTTAAAATCCTCTTCCTTGCCCAGCTCGTCCACAGCCACCACTGAAGGGGACATGGAACGGATCAGCATCTGCATGCCTTCTGCCTTGGGACAGCCATCCAGGATATCGGTGCGCATCCCCAGGTCATTCTGGGGAACTCCCTGATAACATCCCGCCAGCTCACTGCGCTCATCCACCACACCAACGGTAAGGCCCTGAATTCCTTCCCGGCCATTGCTTAAATTTCGGATAATATCCCTTAAAAGCGTGGTCTTCCCACATCTGGGCGGAGCCACAATCAGGGTATGAGCTACCCAGTCTGGCGTCTGGATATAATGCATGACCTCTTTTGCGCAGCCCTGAACCTCATGGGCCAGCCGTACATTGATGCAGGAAATATATTTCATTCCCCGTATCCGGTCTCCATCCAGAATTACCTTTCCGGTGACCCCCACACGATGGCCGCCCTGTACACTTAAAAATCCCTGACGTATTTCATCCTCATAGGCATAAAGAGAATATCCGCTCACATACTCCAGCGTCTCTTTCAGATCCTCTTCGGTAACCAGATACTGTTCCTCTCCTCTTTTACGCAAAAAACATTCTCCGCCATCATAGGTCAAAAACAGAGGTCTTCCCACACGAAGGCGGATTTCATATAATTTGTCGTAGTCCAGATCGGCTTCGATCAGACGCTGCCGAATCGTCCCTGCAAACAGGTTCTGAATCTGTTCTGCTTCCATTTATCTCTCACCTCTTACACTTAATATATGTGGACAATCCTGATTTAGTACCTGGAATTCCACTCCACGTACCCAAGGCTGTCTCACGGAGGCTTTTTCTCTTATAGTTCTACATTTACATGTACCCAGGAAAGCTCCAGGGCACTGGCAGACCACAGGGCGCCACTATAGCCCGGCGCCAGCTGAAAAAGATGGGAACTTCCCTCCCCCATGGGAATAGTTCTAAGATCTCTGGAAAGTCCCTCTCCTGTCCATTTGATATACGCTTCCCGAAGCACCCACTGGTCAAAAAATGCCTGTACCGGATCGTCTCCATCCAGAATTTCCCGGATCATCTCCGTGGGAACCATCCGTTCCAGCATTCTCGGATAATTGGCTTTTTTGTGCTGCTGAATATCGATCCCCACCTCCTGGGGCGCCAGTATACACACCACATAATCGCCGGAATGACTGATGTTATAATGGATTTTGGGCTGCAGCGACAAAAATGGCTTCCCATGCTCTCCCTTGGCTCGCGGCTCGTGGGCAAGGGAAAGTCCATATTCCCGAAAAAGCCCTGTCTCCAGGAGTTTTTCCCCTATCATATGCTCCATATTTTTATGGGTGAAACGCTCTGAAATTTCTGTATCTGTATAATAAATGACTGCCTTCATAATCCTGCCTCCTCCAGAAAACGGGACGGTTCCCGCTCCTTCTCATACTGCTGTTTTACATAGCAAAGACACAGCTTCTTTTTTGCTCTTGTCATTCCTACATAAAACAGACGGCGTTCCTCTTCTATGGATTCTGCAAGCATTGCCTTTCTGTAGGGAATGCTTCCTTCATTCACATTCAGAATATACACCTGGTCATATTCCAGTCCCTTCACACTGTGAAGAGTGGAAATGGTCACGCCTTCTTTTTTCTGTTCCTGTGCTTTTGCCTGCTCAGCCAGCCTACGAGAGTAGTCTTCTATATAGGCTTCCCACTCAGCAAGGGTTCTGCACTTTTTTGCACTTTCCATCAGGCGGTCCAGAAGTTCCAGGAGTTCTTCCGGCTTTATTTTACGATATTGTGCGTATTCGCGCAAGTACTCTTCGTATCTTATTGCCTGTCTGATAAAATTAATGGCGCCGTATGGAGGCAGATTTTTCAGAATACGCAAATGCGTTTCCAGCGTAGTAATCCGGTCGCACATCCAGTCTTTGTCTTTATAATACTCCCGTAGTCCGGAAAAAGAAACCTCTCGTTCCGTAAGCGCTTCTCTGGAAAGGTATCGGTTGGGACGATTCATGACCTCCAGAAAATTCTTCCGGCTTCTGTCTCCCGCTGCCAGTCTTAAATAAGCCAGTATATTTCTACAGATCCAGTGACGAAACAGATTTGGAAGCTGTTCCTTCATGGTAAAGGGAATTTGAAATTCCATCAATGCCCCCACCAGGCCTTCCGCCTCCTGATTGGTCCGGAACAGGATTGCCGTATCGGTAAGCTCTTCTCCCTGATCCAGACGTTCCTTAAGCCTTCTTGCCACAGCCAGCGCCTGCTCTCTGGGATTAAAAAACTCCAGACACTTCACTGGAACTCCATGGGGATTTGGCGTGGACAACTCCTTTTTGTATCTTTTCTGATTGTGGTTAATCACCTTTATGGCTGTTTGTAAAATTTCCGGACTGCATCGGTAATTAATGTTTAAAAGTACAGTTTCCGCCTCTGGATAATCTTTGGTAAAATTCAGCATAATTTCCGGTCTGGCTCCCCGAAAATGATAAATAGACTGATCGTCATCTCCTACAATGAACAGATTTTTTCCTGGTTCTGCCAGAAGACGCACAATGTCATACTGAAGGCCGTTGATATCCTGAAACTCATCTACCAGAATATAGGGAAACCGCTTCTGCCAGGCAGAGAGAATGTCCTTCCTTTTAGTAAACAGCTGGTAACAGTACAGAAGCATATCATCAAAATCCAGCTTTCTCCTGGCCTTTAAGGTTTTCACATATCCCTGATAAATTTGCCGGAACACCTCATCGGGACAACAGGTGGAATAATAGTGTTCTAAAGGAATTCGGTTTCCCTTCACCACACTGATCTCTTTTGCCAGTTCTTCGGTCAGATCCCCTTCTTCTGCCAGTTCTCCTCCAAACTGCAGAGAAAGTTCCCGCAAAAGCTCATATTTCTCTTCTTCTGAGAGAATATTTCCTCCGGTCAGACCGTAGGCATGCTTCAAAATCCCATAAAACACCCCATGAAATGTCCCGAAGGTCACTTCAGAGCGCACTTCCCCCATAAACTTTAAAAATCGTTTCTTCATTTCCAGAGCTGCTGCCTTGGAAAAAGTCACAACCAAAATAGAGGAAGGAGGAATCTTCCCCTCCTGAATCATATATGCAGTTCGTTCCACAATAACGGAGGTTTTCCCTGAACCAGGGCCTGCCAGGACCATCATAGGCCCTGACAGGTGGGCGATCGCCCGAAGTTGAGATGGATTTCGTTTCATGCTTTATCTGCTCAGTTTCTCAATGGCTGCCTGGATACGTTTCAGAGTTTCTTCCTTGCCGATGATCTCCATAATTTCTGTAGCGCCTGCCGGAGTCATCTGCTTTCCGGAAACCGCGGTACGGATTGGCCACATCACATAACCGTTCTTATAGCCCTTCTCTTTTACAAAAGCGCTTAATGCGGCAAACAACGGATCATTGGAATAATCCTCCTGCGCTTCCAGTACAGGCAGAACCTCCTTCAATACAGTCAGAGAGGTTTCCTCATTGGTTTTCATTTTTTTGTGGCAGTACATGGAGGCATCGTATTCCGGAACTTCCTCAAAGAAATCTACCAGTTCCGGAATGTCCGGGAACACTTCAATACGTGTCTGTACCATGGCTGCAATCTTATGGAAATCATAGTCCTTTTTCAGAACCTGTTTCAGATAAGGAAGCGCTTTTTCGTAGAAGGCATCCGGGTCCATTTTTTTGATGTATTCACCGTTCATCCAGCGAAGCTTCTGAATATCAAAGACTGCCGGTGATTTATTGATGTGATGGTAGTCAAAGGCCTCCACCAGTTCCGGAAGGGAGAAAATCTCGCGATTTTCCTGGGGACTCCATCCAAGAAGAGCCACAAAGTTTACAATCGCTTCTGACAAAAATCCCTGTTCCAGAAGATCTTCGTAAGAAGAATGACCGGAACGCTTGGAAAGCTTCTGGTGTGTTTCATCTGTGATCAGCGGACAGTGTACATAAACTGGAATATCCCATCCAAATGCCTCATAAATCCGATTATATTTGGGGGCAGAAGATAAATATTCATTTCCTCTTACCACATGAGTGATTCCCATGAGATGGTCATCGATTACATTGGCAAAGTTGTAGGTAGGATATCCGTCTGATTTGATCAGGATCAAATCCTCCAGTTCTTCATTGTTTACGGTAATATCTCCATAAATCACATCCTGGAAGGTTGTGGTTCCTTCTGTAGGCATATTGAAACGGATTACATAAGGTTCTCCTGCTGCCAGCTTCTCCTCTACTTCTTCCTTGGAAAGATGAAGACATCTCTTATCATAGATGGAAATTTCCTTTCCTGCTACTACACGCTTCATCCCTTCTAACTCTTCTTTTTTGCAGAAGCAGTAATAAGCGTCTCCCTGGTCAATGAGCTGTTTGGCATATTTCAGGTAAACACCGGATGCCTGACGTTCGCTCTGTACGTATGGGCCTACGCCTCCGTCCTTGTCTGGACCTTCATCGTGAAGAAGGCCTGTTTTTTCCATGGTACGGTAAATAATATCTACTGCCCCTTCCATGTATCTCTCCTGATCAGTATCCTCGATACGAAGGATAAAGTCACCACCCTCATGCTTGGTGATCAGATATGCATACAATGCAGTTCTTAAATTTCCCACATGCATTCTTCCTGTGGGGCTTGGTGCGAATCTTGTTCTGATTTTAGTCATGATTTCTGTTCTCCTACTGTTTCTGTTTTATGTATGGGGTATCTTGGGATACCATTCTTTTACAACATCTGCCCTATTATATACCTAAATCCTTGAGAATGTCCATAGGTTTTCCGTGGATCACCAAATCTGCCTGGCTGTCTCCCAGATATGCATTGGAATTCAGCAGGATCAGATTTCTTCCCTGGAAGTCACGAAGGAACATACTTGACAGGGCTGACTTCAGAGAAGACCCCAAAACCATCAGCGTATCCGCCTGTCTGACTTCCTGTGCAGCCATGGAAATCCGGGAGTTGTCCACCATCTCTCCTACCATGGAGACTCCGGGGCGGATCATAGAGCCGCAAACATCACATTTGGGAATGCCCTTGGATTCCAGCACATATTCCAGCGGATAATATTTCCCGCAATGCTGGCAGTAGTTATCAAATACGCTTCCATGAAGCTCATGTACATTCTGACATCCGGCACGTTTGGCCAGGGAAAAAATATCCCTGGTGATAATTGCCTTTAATTTTCCCTGCTCCTCCAGTTTTTTCAGTGTCATAAGACCAGGCCCGATTTCTCCAACAAAGTTTACCATATCGTTCTTATAAAATTCATAAAAACGCCGCGGTCTTGTATGAAAAAAACCTGTATTAAACATTTCATCTGGAGAATATCCGTATTTCTGCTCAATTTTATAAGAGTCCTTCTCATCTCTGTAATTCGTACAGCCACACTCAGAACTGACCCACACTCCCATCAGACATACCAGATACTGACTTCTGTCTATCATCTGCTGCAGGCATCTTAGTTTTTCCCTGTAATTTTCCATATGTCACCCTCCCGTCTTACCACTGTATATTTGGGGGATTCCAGCAAAGAAGACAAGTCCCCTTTGAAATCCCAGGCACCCTCAAGGATTGAGGGAATGAGAAAAGATGCTGCATATGCAAGCATCTTTTCCTGTTTTTTGTTTTATTTAATTATACGATAAAGCACATATATTTTCAACAGAAACCCCATGTTTTCCATCGAGAATCCTCTGGAAAATCCGCCAGCTTCTGTCCTTTTTCTACATGTTCCGAAACCGCTTCTGTCGCTCCATGGCAATCTGTGTTTCATCCTTGCCGGCCTGGCTGCGAAGAAATTCTTTCATGCGTATCTTCATATACTCACAGAGTTCATCCAGATTTTCTTCACTGGCAGGAGTTTCCTCTGGAATGACCCGTTCAATGACCTTCAGTTCCTTTAAGTCGGCCGCTGTCATCTTCATCAGTTCCGCTGCTCTGGACGCTTTCTTTCCATCTTTCCACAAAATAGATGCAAACCCCTCTGGGGACAAAATGGAATAAGTGGCATTCTCCATCATCCACACTTCATTTCCCACGCCCAGCGCCAGTGCGCCTCCACTTCCTCCCTCTCCAATTACAATGGAAAGGATTGGCACTGTCAAATCTGAAAGCTCCATCAGATTCCTCGCAATGGCTTCTCCCTGTCCCTGCTCTTCAGCCTCCAGTCCACAGAAAGCCCCTGGAGTATCCACAAAAGCAAACACCGGTCTGTGGAATTTTTCTGCCTGTTTCATAAGACGCAGCGCCTTTCGGTACCCCTGGGGAGAAGGCATGCCGAAGTTCCGGCTCATCTGTTCTTTGGTAGTTCTTCCCTTCTGGATTCCCACCACAGTCACCGGCTGACCGTCTAACAGAGCCAGACCGCCTGCCACGGCACCGTCATCGCCGGATACCCGATCTCCATGGAGTTCCATAAACTGGTCAAAAATCCCATAAATATATTCCAGACTTGTGGGACGTGACGTACTTCTTGCAATCTTTACCCTGTCCCATGCACTGGAAGGTTCTTTTTTTCCTTTGTGCTTCTTTTTTCCAAAAGTCTCTATGGTTCTGAAGGTCCTTTCCTCTGGAAATGCATCGTAAGGCAGACGCTCTTTATGAAGTCTCAAAAGAAATTCCAGAGTATTCCTCATCTGTCCTCTGTTCACAATCCCATCTACAAATCCATGCTCCACCAGAAATTCTGCTTTCTGGAATCCCTCCGGAAGTTTGGTTCCAATGGTCTGCTGGATGACTCTTGGCCCTGCAAATCCAATCAAAGCCCCCGGTTCGGCAAGAATCAGATCTCCAAGCATGGCAAAGCTTGCTGTCACACCTCCTGTGGTGGGATCTGTGAGAACGGGAATATATAAAAGCCCTGCTTTTTTATGAAGCTGCACAGCTGCAGAAGTTTTGGCCATCTGCATGAGAGAATGAATTCCCTCCTGCATTCTGGCTCCTCCAGAGCAGACAAAAAGAATTACGGGAAGGCGTTCCTCCACTGCCCTCTCAAAGGCTCTCGTGATCTTTTCTCCCACCAGATAGCCCATGCTGGCCATGAAAAACCGGGGATCCATTGCGCCAAGCACCACCGGAATCTCTCCGATCCGGGCTTTTCCAATCACAAGGGCATCTGTTAAATGTGTTTTTTCCTGAAGCTTTTCCAATTTCTCTTTATAACCTGGAAAAAACAGTTCCTGAGGATTGGAAAGATGAGAAAACCATTCCTGAAAGCTTCCGGCATCCGCTACAGAACGAATCCTGGTTCTGGCTCCAATCCGAAAATATCCTCCGCATTTGGGACAGACATAGGAATTTTCCACCACATCTTCCTTATACACCAGTTCCCCGCATTTGGGACATTTCATCCACAGTCCTTCCGGTATGGAAGGTCCTTTTTCCGGTTCTTTCCCTGCTGCTGTTTTTTTAAATAATTTTCTGAATTCTGCCATTCCTTTCCTCCTGTCAAAGGGTTTCTCATCTTCTAAACGTTATCCCCTTAAAGATCCTGATAATGCTCTGCAATAAAATCCGTGGTAATGTTTCCTGTCTGAAAATCCGGCTGACCAAATAATTCATACTGAAAATCCAGATTGGTCTTCACACCTTCAATGACCACTTCCCCAAGGGTACTGATCATTTTTCTGATGGCGCTTTCCCTGTCCCTGTCATGAACAATCACCTTTACCAGCATGGAATCGTAATTGGGCGGAATGGTATAGCCATTATAAATCGCTGTATCCAGACGTACTCCTTTTCCTCCTGGCAGGTGCAGAGCGGAAATAGTTCCCGGGCAGGGCATAAAATGATGTTCTGGGTCTTCGGCATTGATCCGGCATTCAATGGCATGTCCCTTCAGTACAATGTCCTTTTGTTCCACACTCAAAGGCTCTCCTGCTGCAACCCGGATTTGCTCTCTTATGAGATCCACACCGGAAACCATCTCCGTTACGGGATGCTCCACCTGGATTCTGGTATTCATCTCCATAAAATAAAACTCTCCGCTGCCATCCAGAAGAAACTCAATGGTTCCCGCATTTTCATATCCCACGGCCTTTGCCGCAGCCACTGCCACAGCGCCCATTTTTTTTCTCAGCTTTTCATCAAGGGCCATACAGGGAGATTCCTCGATCATTTTCTGATGTCTTCTCTGTATAGAGCAGTCCCGCTCCCCAAGGCTTACCACATGACCGAATTTATCTCCCAGAATCTGTACTTCCACATGGCGTGGATGCTCCACATAGCGTTCCAGGTACATGGAGTCATCCCCAAATGCCCGGACGGATTCCTGTTGGGCTGTGAGAAAATGCATACAGAGTTCCTCTTCGTCTCTGGCCACCCGCATTCCTTTTCCACCCCCTCCAGAGGAAGCCTTGATCATAACCGGATAACCGATTTTTTTTGCGGCTTTTCTGGCTTCTTCCAGCTGAAATACCGGCTTCTTTGTTCCAGGAACCACAGGAACCCCTGCTTTTTCCATGGTGTTTTTTGCTTCTGACTTGTTTCCCATTTTTTCCATCAGGGAAGCTGAAGGACCGATGAAGGTCACATGACATTTCTCACACATTTCTGCAAACCGGCTATTTTCTGAAAGAAATCCAAAACCAGGATGAATGGCTTCCGCTCTGGATGCCACCGTTGCGCTCAAAATCCGTTCCATGTTCAGATAACTGTCTTTGCTTTCTGCCTTTCCAATGCAGACCGCTTCATCTGCAAGCTGTGTATGAAGCGCTTCTCTGTCTGCCTCTGAATATACCGCCACGGTACGAATCCCCATCTCTCTGCAGGCGCGGATGATCCGTACAGCAATCTCTCCTCTGTTGGCAATTAAAATCTTACGAAACATATTTCCTCCTACCTTCGCCGGTTTCCATTGTCTGTTTTTTTATTCTCCCACTGCAAAGGTCAGTTCTGCAGTGACCGCCACTTTTCCATCCTGTTTCACAGCACGGGCGCTTCCCACCCCAATGGGGCCTTTTGCCTTAATGATCTCCACCTCAAGAGTGAGTACGTCTCCCGGCTGTACCTTCTGTTTGAATTTTGCCTTCTGGATTCCGCCAAAAAAAGCGATTTTCCCCTTATTTTCCGGCTTGCTTAAAATAGCAACCGCCCCTGTCTGCGCCAGAGCTTCAATAATCAGTACCCCTGGCATCACTGGTTCCTTAGGAAAGTGTCCTGCAAAATATGGTTCCCCATAGGTCACACACTTGGTTCCTCTGGCGCGGATTCCCGGCTCAAGCTCCTCAATGGTATCAATCTGCAAAAAGGGATGTCTGTGTGGAATGATTTCCATAATTTCTTTTGCGCTTAATTTCATTTTTCTTCCTCCTCAATGATAAATAATGTCTGTCCATATTCTACCATAGATTCGTTCTCTGCCAGAATTTCTTTTACTTTTCCGGTAAATTCAGATTCAATTTCATTCATCAGCTTCATGGCCTCCACAATGCCAAGCACCTGACCTTTTGTCACATGATCCCCCACCTTTACATAGGGCTCTGCCTCTGGAGAGGCGCTGCGGTAAAAGGTTCCCACAAGAGGGGAGGTTACAGGGGTCCCTGCCTTTTCCAGGGAACTGCTTTCTCTTTCCGGCGCTTTTTCTGTCACTTCTCCCTGGACATCCCTTTGAAGCTCTGTTCTTTGAGGCAATTCTCCCATCAGGATCGGCTGTTTTTTCTGTTCCTCTTTTCTCATAGAAAGGGAAAAGCCTTCTTCCTGAAAACAAAAACGAGTTAGTTCAGAATTGCTGACCTCACGAATCAGCTGCATGATCTGTTCAAATTCCATTTGCTTCTCCTTTGGCACTTTTATTCTTCCACATATTTTTTTAACAGAAGGGAGGCATTATGACCTCCGAAGCCCAGAGAATTGGAAATTGCATAGCTGCATTCCATCTGGATTGGTCCTCCTGTTACATAATCCAGATCGCAGTCTGGATCTGGTACCTTCAGGCCCACTGTTTCATGAATCAGACCTTCGTTCATCTGCTTCAGGCAGGCAATGGCTTCCACGGCACCAGCAGCTCCCAGAAGATGGCCTGTCATGGATTTTGTGGAATTTACCTTCATTTCATATGCATGTTCCCCAAACACCTTTTTGATGGCATTTGTCTCAAAAAGATCGTTGTGATGGGTACTGGTTCCATGGGCATTGACATACCATACGTCGTTGGGAGATACCCCTGCTTCCTTCATGGCAAGTTCCATGGCTTTGGCTGCTCCTGAGCCATCCTCTGCCGGAGAAGTGATGTGGTAGGCATCTGCTGTGGAACCGTAGCCTACAATCTCACCCAGGATCACGGCTCCGCGCTCTTTTGCATGGTTCCACTCCTCCAGTACCAAGATTCCTGCTCCTTCTCCCATTACAAAACCATCCCGTTCCTTATCGAATGGAATGGAGCATCGTTTCGGATCTCTGGAGGAAGACACTGCCGTCAATGCGCTGAATCCACCATATCCCATGGGACAGATAGCTGCCTCTGTACCTCCTGCGATCATCACATCTGCGTCCTTACACTGAATGGCACGATATGCCTCGCCAATGCTGCTGCTTCCTGTTGCACAGGCTGTAACTACATTGATATTTTTTCCTCTTAACCCAAACTGAATGGATACATTTCCAGAAGCCATGTTGGAGATCATCAGAGGAACCATCAGGGGATTCAGTCTCCTTGGCCCTTTGTCCAGCAGACGCTGATATTCTCTTTCAACCACCTGAAGACTGCCGATTCCGCTTCCCACGGAACAGCCTACCCGGAAGGGATCTTCCTTTTCCATATCAAGCCCTGACTGTTCTATGGCTTCCCTGGCTGCCGCTACTGCATACTGACAAAAAGGTTCCATACGCTTTGCTGATTTTACATCCATATATGCCTTGGGATCGAAGTTTTTGATTTCTGCTGCCATATGGCTTTTGTATTCTGTCGCATCGAAACGGGTAACCTCCCCAAAGTTGGTTCTTCCCTGTTTCACACTGTCCCAGAATTCTTCCACACTCAGCCCGATGGGAGTGATTGCTCCCATTCCTGTCACAACAACACGTCTCATATTTTCCTCCTGTTTTCTTCTCAATCTATGGTTTCTCTGCACTTACATACTCATACCGCCGTCAACGCTAAGCACCTGACCTGTAATGTAGCCTGCCTGATCCGATGCCAGAAAAGCAACTGCTGCTGCCACATCTTCCGGTTTTCCAAATCGTTTCAAAGGAATCTGACTGCAGGCTTTTTCCCGGATTTTTTCTGAAAGAATCTGGGTCATTTCTGTATCCACAAAACCAGGCGCCACTGCATTGACTGTAATTCCACGGCTGGCAAATTCTCTTGCCATGGTTTTTGTTAGTCCAATTACACCAGCCTTGGAAGCTGCATAATTGGCCTGTCCTGCATTTCCAAGGACGCCGGAAACAGAGGCAATGTTAATAATGCGGCCCCTTCTCTGCTTCTGCATCTGTCTGGAAAGGTGACGAATGGTATTAAATGTACCCTTTAAATTTACCTGGATTACTGCATCAAAATCTTCTTCCTTCATTCCCATAATCAGTCCGTCTCTTGTAATCCCTGCATTGTTTACCAGAATATCTATCCGTCCATATTCCTGAACCAGCTCCCGGCACATTTTTTCACATGCTGTAAAATCAGACACATCGCAGGGATATACTTTTGCATAGCCTCCCAGATCTTCAATCTCTTTTTTTACTTCCTCTGCCCGATTTCTGGAACCGCAGCAGTTTAAGATTACTTCCATTCCCTCTTTTGCCAGAGTAAGAGCAATCTCTCTGCCAATTCCTCTTCCTGCACCGGTGACCAGTGCCACTTTCTTATTCTGCATCACAGACTCTCCTTTACTTTGTTCAGATCTTCCAGGGTTTGTATGGAAAAAGCCCTTACCTCTTTATTGATTTTTTTCAGGAATCCGGTAAGTGTTTTTCCTGGTCCGATTTCCAGAAAAGTATCCACACCTTCCTGAATCATCCGTTCCACGGATTGCTGCCAGCGTACCGGCGAAGCCACCTGATGAGCCAGCAGTTTTTTTATCTCTTTTGTATCTCTGACCAGCTCTGCAGTCACATTGGAAACATAGGGAATCGAAAATTCCTCCAGCCTTATCTCTTCCAGCGCATTTCCCAGTTCCTCTCCTGCTCTGGAAAGAAGAATGGAATGGAAGGGACCGCTGACCTTTAAAGGAAGGACTCTTTTTGTTCCCGTTTCCTTTAAACGTTCCGACGCCTTCTGCACCGCTGACGCTTCTCCTGTGATTACCACCTGGCCTGGGCAATTGTAATTGGCAATGGAGACAACCCCTTCTGTTTCTTCGCAGACTTTTTCAATCCAGGAGACTTCTGTCCCCAGCACCGCTGCCATAGCGCCCCCTGTGGGATATGCTTCCTCCATGAGAATTCCTCTTTTTCTTACAATAGTAAACACATCTCTGCTCTGCATCACACCAGAAGCAAGAAGAGCTCCGTATTCTCCAAGACTTAAACCTGCATGAAGCTGCGCTTCAATACCTGCCTCTCTTACTGCGGCAAGAATGGCCCCTTCCACAGCCACCATGGCGATCTGTGTATACTCTGTCTGATTCAGTTTTTCATTTTCTGTGAAACAAAGTTCCCCCAGATCTATGCCTGTCACTTCTGATGCCAGATCCATAACCTGACGACTTTTTTCACATTGTTCATAAAAATCTTGTCCCATTCCCCGGTACTGGGCTCCCTGCCCCGGGAATACAAAAGCGATTTTTCCCATTTGGCTCTCCATTTCCTTTTTTTATTAGTTTGTATATGAAATAATTTGATTTACAAAGTATTTGTTCAAAAAATTCTCCTTAAGGCTGTGATGCCCTAAGGAGATTTCAGGAAGACTTTATGCTTCCACGCCTTTATTTTTCAGATATTCCATAACATCCCCAACAGTTTCCAGCTCATTGAGCTCTTCTGCAGGGATCTCAATATTGTATTCATCTTCCAGAGCCATTACCAGTTCAAAAAGGTCCAGAGAATCTGCTCCTAAATCATCCTTAAAAGAAGTCTCTGCTGTAATTTCTGCTTCAGAACAGCTTAACTGTTCTGCGATCATGGTTTTCATTTTTTCTAACATTTCTTTCTTCTCCTTTATTTCGCTGTACCTTATTTCGTACAGGTCCTTATCTTTTACTTTGATGTTCAAAGTATATATTCTGTCTCCCCATTTGTCAATAGTCTTTTTCCATATATTTCTACAAAATTATAAAAGCTGCTCCGGTTCCTGGAATTTAATCTGTCTTGCCACGCTCAAAGCAATCCCCATTTCCGCCATCAGGAACAGAATGGAAGTTCCTCCGTAGCTGATAAAAGGAAGGGTGACACCTGTGTTGGGCATCAGATTCAAAACCACCGCTATATTAAATATAACCTGAAGGGCAATGTGGATAAATACACCACTGACCATAAGAGAGCCAAACATATCCGGCGCATTCTGTGCAATAAAGAACAGCCGGTACAAAAGATAAGCAAACAAAAGCAATACAATGATTCCTCCCAGGATTCCCAGTTCTTCACATACAATTGAAAAAATCATATCGTTCTGCGCCTCGGGAACGCTTCCCAGCTTCTGAATGCTGTTGCCAAGGCCCCTTCCCAGAAAACCGCCGGAGCCAATGGCATATAATGCCTGCAGCGTCTGGTATCCGTCTCCAGATGCATAATCCTCCGGATGCAGCCATACCAAAATTCTTCGGATACGGAAACTGCTGCTGGTTTCCATTGTGGAGGATAGAAACAGCACAAAGCCTGTAATTGCCACTGCTGCCACTGCAAGGATGATCAAAAAAGGCTTCATCTGGGGATGAGCGATAAAGATCAGTCCTGCAGTAATACAGAAAATAATAATCGCGGTACTTAAGTTATCGGTAAAAACATAGGCTACCAGCGCCAGAAGGCCGCCCATGGCACCTAAAACCATACACGCTTTCAAAGTCGCTACCTGTTTGCCCATCTGAACAATGGTATAGGACAGACAGACAATAACCGCAATCTTGGCAATCTCTGCCGGCTGGAACTGGGGCAGCGGTCCCAGCTGCAGCCAGCGCTTGGCGCCGTTGGCTGATCTGCCTAAGGGGGTCTTAACCAGAACCATCAATATCAGCGCCGCTCCATATAAAATAGATGTGAAATGCGCCAGAATATGATAATCCAGCTTGGATATGATCAATGCCATAAAAATACATCCGGCACTGATTACAGCCTGTCTCTTAAAATAATGCATGTCGTCGCCAAACTCCAGCTCTGCTGTATACGCGCTTGTGCTGTACAGCATAATCAGTCCGAAGCAGGTCAGCAACACAATCACAGCCACCAGATTAAAATCATAATAATCGGTTTGTGTCTTTTTTGTTCTTCCCATTGGTTCACCTGATACCTTCCAAAATATGGCCGGGAACCCCCGGCACACATTCTATATTCCTGACATTTTATGGTTTCTCCTGAATTTTTTTTATTATAGCAGAAACCCTCCCATGAAGCAAGTCTGCTTCCAGGCTCTCATGGAAGTCTTCCAAAGGCGGAACCGCATTACAGCCGACGCCATGGAATCCCCGGCTGCCGGCTGTAATGAAAGGATTAACGCTTTTTCTTATTTATTCAATGGGTGCTGTTTCAATAACAAATTTCACACTTCCATCCATATTTTCTGACTTTCCGCCAAAGGAATCATAGGCATTTTCTTCGGAACGAAGGGCATCCAGACGATCTAACACCTTCTGAAGTTCTTCTTCTACGGTATCCTGAAGTTTCTGGATTCCTTCTTTATAGAATTTTTCCTGACCTTCTTTTAATTCCTTACTTCCATCTGACAGTTCTTTGATGCCATCCTTTAACTGTTCGCTTCCATCAGAAAGGGTATCGGTTCCGTCTTTCAGTTTGCTGGTTCCATCATGTAACTCCTGCGCTCCGCTGTTTAAAGCACCGCTGTTGGAAGAAAGGGTTCCCGCTCCTTCTGTGAGCTTACTGGTAGCGCCTTTGATGGAGGAGATTCCGCTTACAATCTGGCTGCTTCCGGCTTCCAGAGTTCCTGCACCTTCTGTAAGTTTCGGACTGGATTGTTCCAGCTTGGATGCTCCGTCTGTAAGAAGTTTTCCAGATGATTTCAGGCTGGCTGCTCCGGAAACCAGTTTTTTAGAAGCTTCCTGGGCTGATGCGTAACCGCTCTGAAGCTGTTTGGAGGCTGCTTCCAGCTGTGCTGCGCCTGCCTGAAGTACCGGTGCATTCTCAATAAGAGCTCCGGCTCCGTCCATTAACTGAGGGACTGCCTGGCGAAGATTTTCTGCACCTGCCTGCATCTGACCTCCCTTTTCCATGAGTTCTTCCGCACCATCTATTAGGGAAGCGCTGCTTTCATTTACGGTATTCAAACCATCTGCAAGACTGTTGGCTCCATCAGAAAGAGCCTGTGCCCCGCCGCTTAACTGTGTGACACCGTCTTCCATCTTACCAAGACCGGAAGCAAGTGTTTCCACACCGGAAAGCGCCCCTTTTACAGTCTCTGCTCCCTGCTGTACACTGGCAGCTGTATTCTGAACTTCTCCCGCGCTTCCTGCCACACCAGCGAGTACCTCTGCCTGACCGGCCATATCCTCTGCAGCTCCCTGTGCGCTGTCCACTCCGCTCTGAATTACGCCTACGGCGCTTCCAATTGCTGCCTGAACTGCTGCTGCAGTCTCCTCATCCATGCCGGAGGTATCAATCTCCTGTAAAATATCCACTGCAGAGCTAACTGTGGAAAGACCCCCTGTCACAGCTGCCGCATCACCGCTCAAGGCCTGCCCTGCGCCAGCTGCCCCTTCCAAGGTACCGGAAAGATTGGACAACTGGCCAGATAAGGCTTCCATCTGGGAAGTAAGCTCTGCGCCGCTGCCTGAGAGAGTATCTACTGCGCCTTTTACCGTTTCAAGCCCCTGGCTTAACTCTCCTGCTGCTGCCGGAAGGGTAGCTGCCTGACTGGAAAGCTCCTCTCCGCCAGCTGCTGCTGATGCCACGCCACTGGCATATGCCTTGGTTCCTGCTGCCAGTTCAGATACCCCCTGGGTATACTGGATGACTCCGTCAGCCACCTGATTGGTTCCGCTCTCATATGCCTTCAGACCATTTGTCAACGCTCCTGCGCCCTGGGCAAATGCAGACATTCCATCTGCCTCCTTGCGAATTCCCTCCACACTGCTTCCGATTCCATTTACCAGCTGTCCGGTTCCTTCCACATACTGCTGTACCCCCTCGCCAAGGGTGGTTGCGCCATTGACGTAAGTTTTGACGCCTCCTGCAAGGGTGGTTGTTCCGTCCACATACTCCTTCACACCTCCGGTCAGAGTATTGACTCCATTGGCATAGGTGGAAAGGGCTCCTGTCAAAGTTCCCACACCGCCTGCGTACTCTGTCACTCCGGCTGCCAGAGTATCTGCTCCTGCTGTATAGGTAGAAATACCTGATTGCAAAGCAGAAGCGCCATCATGAAGTTCAGACACACCGCTTGCCAGGGTTCCGATTCCATCATAAAATTCCTGGTATTTTTCATTCAGGGTATTTGCCCCGTCAGAAAGCTCTTTTGTTCCATCCACCAGCTTCAGACAGGAATCTGCAAGTTCATCCATAGCATCCTTTAATTCCTCGGTATCCCCAATGGAATCCAGATCCATTTCATTTAAAATATCAGGAATTCCCACTGTAAAGGTGGAACCAAGGGAAAAGTCGGTTACATCTGCCTCAACGGTGAAGCCAGAAGGAATATCCAGGCTTTCTTCTGTTTCCTCCTCCAGTTTTTCCAGATCCAGACTTTCCTTTAACCCTGGCATAGCATAACCAAATACCATGCTTCTGCTTCCATCAGAAGCCACCTTTCCATTATCCACTGTTACATTTTCAAAGTTTTCTGTTGGAAAAAACATTCCTGTAACCATGACAAAAGGCGCATAAACAGAAGTGGCTTTTCCATCTGTCTTTACCATATTTTTTTCATGATTGGTATAAGTAATCTGCATTTTTAAATGACCGCTTTTTCCAGCCATATCCTGTGGAGAAACAGGCGTTCCATCCAGTTCGTAGGTGATTTCCATGGAAACAGGAAGGGTTTTCTGTGTTTTTCCCTGATAGTAAATATCCTCTGTATCTGTATTCCAGGTAAGGTTTTCTCCGTTCTGTGTAAAAGTTTCTTCCCCTTTTACATTTTTGATATCCGAAAGCTGGGACACATCCTGTACTTCTTTACTTGCGCCGGAATTTTTCAGCCAGTCGGAAACGGTGATTTCAGAAGGGGTACCATCTGCCTGTGCATTGACGTATACCGTTTCTTCCTTGGAGACTTCTGTTCCTGTTCCTGCGGCAAAAACGGCTGTGCTTCCCAGCATCATTGCCATCCCCGCTGCCAGAGTTGCTGTTGTTGCTTTCTTTCTATTTCTGTTCATCTCTTATTTCTCCTTTCCTGACTTCTGTTTTTTTGCCGGTAAAAATCCAATGGAGGTTCTCACGATCAAAGGATCAAAAATCATAAACATGGCGGGAAGTACCAGCAGTACCACTACTGTACTGATCACTGCACCTCTGGACAAAAGGGTACAAATGGCGCCGATCATATCTACCTGTGAATACATACCCACACCAAAGGTTGCTGCAAAGAAGCTGCATCCGCTGATGATAACTGATTTCATAGAGGTTTTATGTGCAATGGAGATAGCCTCTTTCTTTGTTTTGCCCAGATGACGCTCCTTCTGATAGCGGCTGGTCATGAGAATTGCATAATCCACTGTTGCTCCCAGCTGAATACTTCCAATTACAATGCTTGCCACAAAGGGAAGGGTGATTCCCTGATAATAAGGAATGGCCATGTTTACAAAAATGGCAAATTCAATCACAGCCACCAGAATAAACGGCAGGGAAATGGATTTAAATACAATCATAATAATCACAAAAATAGCTGCAATGGAGAGAATGTTTACATTTTTCAGATCCACGTCGGTTACGTCCTGAAGGTCTCTCATCAATGGAGCCTCCCCAATTACCATGGAATCCTTACTCTGTGCTTTTACGATCTTCTGAATTTCGTCAATCTGTGCATTTACTTCCTCTGTTGCCGATGGATATTCGGAACAGATAAACTGAAGCTCATAATCCTCACTTTTCAGCATATCCCGAATATCGTTGGGAACCATGGATTCCGGAAAAGCCGGTCCGATAAAGGAATTCAGCCCAAGAGCCCATTTCACTCCGTCCACATTCTCGATCTCTTCCAAAAGCCGGGTCTTTTCCTTACTGTCCATTCCATTCTTCAGAAGCACCATATGTACGGTATTCATCTGGAAATCATCCTGAAGTTTCTCATTGGCCACATTGCTTGGAAGGGAAGCCGGAAGGGACTTGTCAATATTATAGTAAATCTGTGTATGGTTGTTTCCGTAAATAGCCGGGAACAAAAGAAGCAGGAACACCACCAGCCATACCCGGTGATGTTTGGTAACAAAAGCAGAGGCCTTATCCATATTGGGGAGTAAGGTGCGATGCTTCGTTTTTTCAATGGCTTTGTCAAAGATCAGAATCATAGACGGCAACAGAGTGACACAACACAGCACGCCAATGAGTACACCCTTTGACATAACAATTCCAATATCCTTTCCAAGGGTAAAGGTCATAACACACAGGGCAATGAAACCGGCCACCGTAGTAATGGAACTTCCCACAACGGATTTAAAGGTGTTGGAAATGGCATGTGCCATAGCTCTTTCCTTCTCGCCTGGGAAACGCTTTTTGTTATCCTCGTAGGAATTCAAAAGGAAAATCGAATAATCCATGGTTACGCCCAGTTGTAAAACTGCAGTCAAAGCCTTTGTAATATAAGATATTTCCCCCATAAAAATATTGCTTCCCAGATTATAAAGAATTGCCACGCCAATACTGATCATAAACAGCACCGGCACCACCAGAGAATCCATTGCCAGACACAGTACCAAAAGAGAAAGTACCGCTGCAATTACCACATAGATGGGCATTTCCTTCAGAGAAATATTTTTGATATCTGTTACTACGCCTGTCATACCACTGATAAAGCACTGTTTGGAAGCTAGCTTACGCATTTCACTCACTGCTTCCATGGCCTCGTCAGAAGAAGTGGTATTATCAAACAGGGCGATCATCATTGTGGCATCTCCCTTAAAGAAGTTTTCCCGAAGATCCTTGGGAAGCATTTCCACCGGAACATTTAAGTCCATCATACTGTCATACCACAATACCTCTTCCACATGAGGAACCTGCTGAAACTGCTCCTTCAAACTGGCAACATCCTTCAGTTCCATGTCTTCCACAACTACCATGGAAAACGCGCCCATGCCAAATTCATCTACCATAATATCCTGGCCTTCTACGGTTTCCAGAGAATCCGGCAGGTAGCTTAAAATATCATAATTGATCCTGGTATTGGCGATGCCCCAGACAGAGGGAACCAGCAAAAGAATTCCAATCAGCAGGATCAATTTCCGATGCTTTGCGATCCATTTACCTGTTTTAACCATTGTATCCTCCTTGATCTGTCTATTATTTAATGACCGTCAGTCATTTTTACTATATGGAAGGTTATATACCAAAAATGACTAATAGTCAATACTAATTTTTCACTTTTGCTATTTTCAGCATTATTTTATTTCTGGCTGGATTCACATATTGACTTATGGTCATTTTTTACTATAATGGTACTATAGGAAGTAACAGTCAGGCAGGTGAATCCAATGGGAAAACTGGAATTTAATAAGAAAAAAAAGAAGGAAGCCCTGTTCCACACCGCATACGAATTGTTTACCACCAAGGGAATTGCCAAAACAACCATTTCCGATATTGTGGATCGTGCCGGCGTGGCCAAGGGTACCTTCTATCTCTATTTTAATAATAAGGCAGATATTCGGAACAAACTGATCTCCCACAAGACAGGAGAACTGTTTTATCAGGCTCATGAAGCGTTAAAGAAAACAGGACTGACCGAGTTTGATGAACAGCTAATCTTTATTATTGATTTTATTCTGGATAAATTAGAAAAAGATCCCGCCCTTCTCCTTTTCATCTCCAAAAATCTCACCTGGGGCGTATTCAAAGGCGCCTTTGAAGAAAAAATGCCAGACGAGGATTATCATTTTTATCAATCCTACTTAGCGCTTCTTTCCAAAAACGGCTGCACCTATCAGAATCCGGAATTTATGCTGTTTACCATTATTGAACTGGTAGGCTCTACCTGTTACAGCTGCATCTTATATAAGCAGCCTGTTCCCATGTCTGAATTCCGTCCCTATCTTTATCGGGCGATCAATGGAATTCTGAGCAGTTATCAGGTACCGGAGAAATGACGTTCCTTTTCTGTAATTTTCATGGTATGCGCACACTTCCTTTTCTATGACATAAACTATAGAGAATCCCAATCCTAAAAGAAAGGAAGTATTTATGGATTATAATCAGAGAAACGTTTCCTGCCGCCGTCCTTATCAGACTACCTGTGGCATGGGACGGCCATCTATGTCCTGCCACGCACCACAGGGACAGGAATCTTCACCTTCCTGTCCCTGCTTTCAGCAGCCTGACACTACCTGCAAAGAGAGCGATCCGCTGCTTCACGCAGATCATCTGCCCCTGGGCATGGCCTATGTGCCCTGCCAGAAATTTGACAATACCTTTCATCTGTGCGATGCACTTCATATGGGCACAATTTTCCCTGCCCTCTGTATGCCATTCTGTGGAAAGAGAGGTGGCTGTCGATGATGTGTAACCCTTCCTCTTCTTCCAGAGAAGTCCTTCTCCGCGAAATTGATAAAGTCAGCTTTGCTGTGGACGATATTCTTCTTTATCTGGATACCCATCCCTGTGATAAAAAAGCCCTAGATTATTATAAGGAACATGTTGCCAAGCGGCGGCAGCTTATGCAGGAGTATGCCCAAGCCTACGGACCTCTCACCATTGACGATGGAGAGGCATCCTGTGAACAGAGCTGGAAATGGGCGCAACAACCCTTCCCGTGGGAACAGAAAGGAGGCTGTCGTTAAGTTATGTGGAATTATGAAAAACGACTTCAATACCCGGTTAATATCAAGATGACCAATCCCAAGCTGGCTCAGTTTATCATCAGTCAGTACGGCGGCCCGGATGGCGAGATTGCCGCTTCCATGCGTTATCTGTCTCAGCGGTTTACCATGCCCAACCGCATGGCCACTGCGGTACTCAACGATGTGGGTACCTGCGCAGAGGAAATGTCTTACCCCCTCTGCCAGACGAAGACTGACATACCAACAAACCCCGACAGGCTTCATTGGATTCCATCTCTCATGGTTTCCATACAGCCCGCCGGGGTTTGTTTTAATTTTTTATATGCACATCCATCTGCGGATAGGGAATCACGATTCCCTTGGCATCAAATTCCTCTTTGATTCTCTGGTTCAGGCGCCACTTCGCCGCCCAGTAGCTTTCTGTGGGTACCCAGACGCGAAAACCTACTATCACCGCGCTGTCTGCCAGTTCATCCACAAAAGCCACCATTTCTTCATTTTCCAGGGTATCCGGATCTTCCCGGATCAGTGTTTCCAGAATATTCTTGGCATCCTGAATGCTGGATTCATAAGAAATTCCCACCTTAACCTCCAGCTTCCTCTGATCTCTGGCAGTCACATTGATGATAGTACTGTTGGAAAGAGTTCCATTGGGAATTACAATATGCTTGTTATCCATAGACAACAGAGTGGTATAACAGATTTCAATCTTGGATACCGTTCCCTCACAGCCATTCTGCTGATTCTGAATGATATAGTCTCCCACCTGGAAAGGCTTAAACAAAAGAAGCATCACTCCTCCAGCCACATTTGCAAGGCCGCCCTGAAGGGCAAGACCCACAGTCACACCGGCAGTTCCCAGAAGCGCTGCCACAGAAGACTCCTTCACACCGAAGCTGATACCAATGTTAAAGATCAGAAAGGCATACAGGAAAAACTTGGATAAAGAACCGGCAAACTGAACCACCCCTTTGTCTACATTGATTCTTTCCAGTGATCGCTTCAATACCTTAAGAAGCCATTTGATTACCTTTCCGCCTATATAAAAAGCAAGGATTGCCAGCACTACCTTGATCCCGAATTCCACCACGGTAGGAATCTGCTCCTGAAGGTACTCCTTGAAATTGGACATTCCGTAACTGAATTCCTTTACATTCTGCCCAAGATTTTCCATACCCATTTCACTGAGATTGGAATCTATTTTTTCCACTACTTCGTTCATTGCTTTCCTCTTTTCTCTGATGCTTTTTCTTCGTCTGTTTTCATTTTAGCATCTTTCGAGGATGATTTACAGCACAAATTTGCGAAGTTTTCGTGCGAGAACCATGGCCAGACCAATTTTCACCAGGTCCGGAAGGATAAAGGGAATCACACACCATCCCAGAACGGCAGCAAGTCCCACGCTTCCCGTGGTCTTCCCATACATATACATAAACCAGGCTGTTCCAAAGGCATAACATACCAAAAGTCCCAGAAGCATGGAACAGAGCTGTACCACCGGCTTCTTGCCAAAGGCTTTCTCCATCCCCCACATCACCAGCGCAGAGAACAAAAATCCCACAATATAACCTCCCGTGGTATTGGCCAGCACTCCAATTCCGCCTTTAAAGCCTGCAAAAACCGGAAGCCCCACAAGTCCCATCAGAATATATACCAAAACGGCAAGGGTTCCTCTCTTTCCTCCCAGAATCCCCACTGCCACAAAGACACCAAAGGTCTGCAGCGTAAAAGGGACTGCCAAGGGAATGGAAATCCAGGAACACACGGCCATTAACACGGCAAAAAAGGCAATGTATACCATATCGTAGGTTTTACTTCTTGTAACTGCTGCTGTACTCATTGTAAGCTCCTCCTGTTGTAAACTTTTTTCATCTAAGATGTTTACAATTTAACATAGCCCTCTTCAATTGTCAACCTTTTATATTATTCAAGTTTACAATTTTCTTTTTTCTGAAATGTAAACCCATAAGGAAACTTTCGGAAATAAATTTCTACCTTTCCATTTTCACAGATTACCATCTGCTCCAGAAGTTCCCGGTAAAAAGTATCATCCCATTCATTCCCTTCCAGAAGGCTCTCTGCTGTTTTTTTACAAGCCTTGAGACGTTTCTCCTCTGTGATAAGCATTTCCATCCCCTCAAAAAAGTCTTCCAGAAATTTCTTCCTATTATATATTAGCGCCTTTCCTGCTTCCATCATAAGCAGCTCTGCTTCTCTGTTCTTTATGGAGGCTGCATTGCATCCCACCATTTTTCCATCTGGCGTTTCATGCGCTTTTCCTCTTCTCACCGCCTCCAGACACTTCCAGCTTAATTCCTTCTGTCCTCTGATTCCTTTGCGGGTTCTTGCCACATAAGCAGCCTTACAAAGGCCGCATCTGATTTTCCCGGAAAAAGAATACCGGCTGCTGTATTTGTCCTTTCCTGTCTGGGACAGCGCCCGCGCATCCAGAAGTTCATTTGCCTTTTCAAACACTTCTCTTGCGATAATAGGGGGATGATGATTTTTCAGGATTACAAACTCCTCTTCTCCCTGGTTTTGTCTCTTTTCGTGGGAAAGAAAATCCGGTGTGTATGTTTTTTTCTGTACCAGGTCTCCACAATATTTTTCATTCCTCAAAATGCGAAGGACAGAGCTGCAGCTCCAGGTTTTGCAATTTCGCACAGTCAGAATCCCTGCTTCCTCCAGTTCTCTGGCGATCACATACGTCCCCTTTTTTTCTTCTGTGAATTTATGAAAGATCAGACGCACCACCCTGGCTCCCGTTTCATTGATGTACAGCTTTCCTTCCCGTACATCATATCCAAGGAGCGCTCTTCCAAACACTACCCCCTGTTCCATCTGACGCTTCTGTCCCCATTTCACCCGCTCAGAAGTTCTTCTGCTTTCTTCCTGGGCAATCGAAGAAAGAATAGCAAGGCGCAGTTCTCCATCTCCATCCAATGTGTTAATCTGATCATTGAGAAACAATACCCCCACCCCGTAACGCTTCAGTTCCCTGGTATAATAAATGCTATCCAGGGTATTTCTTGCAAATCGAGAAATCTCCTTTGTCAGGATCAGATCAAATTCTCGGTTTCTGGCGCAGGCAATCATCCGGTTAAACTCTTTTCTTTTCTTTGTACTGGTTCCGGAAATCCCCTCATCTGCAAAAATGCCATAGAGCTTCCATCTGGGATTCTCCCTGATATATTGCAGAAAAAATCTCTGCTGATTTTCAAAGGAATTTGCCTGATCTTCCTGCTCTGTGGAAACACGGCAATATGCAGCTACTTTAAGGCAGGCTCCCTCTTCTTTTCTTTTTTTATTTAACGCTTCATAATGGTGGACTGACATATTTTCTGTTCTTCCTCTCCTCCAAAAGCTTTTCACATTGTACCTGTTCCGTCAGGGTGAGAAGACTTCTTTTTTCCAGTGCTTTCAAAAGCGCCTTTTCTACTTCCCAGAGAACAGGCGCATCCCTTTCCAGCTCTGGCACAGCCTCCCCCACCTGCTGAAACTCTCCCCTTTGCAAGAAGCACCACCTCCTGCCATCACCTTATGACAGAAGGATTGTCCGCTATGCCATCTGAAAACATTTCCCCTGCGTCTGTAGGTACAGAAGAACTGGCCCATATGGAAATGATCGCCACCATCGTTCACCAGCTTACCAGGGATCTTTCCATGGAAGAGATAGAAAACTCCGGTTTCGGGCCTTATTATATTGACCACACCGTAGGAATCTGGCCCCAGGCTGCCGGAGGAATCCCCTTTAATGCCTGCGAATTCCAATCTAAAGGAGATCCCATCACAGATCTTCATGAAGACCTTGCTGCGGAACAGAAGGCCCGCTCCACCTACGACAACATCCTTCGCGTTGTCCGTAACATCCCGGAAATTGCCGATCCCATTAAATTTCTCCGCGCCCGGGAAATCGTTCACTTCCAGAGATTCGGTGAAGCACTCCGTTCCGTTCAGGAACAGCTGGATTCCAAAAACTTCTATGCCTTCAACCCCAGCTTCGATCAGCCTTGTATGGCTTCCTGCCAGGAATCCTGCACAAAAGCATGAAAAAACTTGCCAGAAATTTGCAGATGTCGGGAAACTTCCCGGCATTTGCTTTTTCTTTTCGACACTTCCCCTTCTTTTTCGACTTTTTATTTTTCTTATGCTTATGTATTTCAAAACCGGAAAGATAATGTTATAATACTTCTTGTCTTAATATATTAATACATACATAATCTCTCGGAATCTTGAGTGATTATGATTGGCAACTGCCGAAATGTGTACT
>CALCDJ010000064.1 GCA_937900135.1 uncultured Blautia sp.
GCAGTATCAGATGGCTTTTATAAAATGTCAATATACGAATGATTACCTACTTACGATCAGCCGACTTATTCAGGATCAGAGAAATGAAGAGATATTGCTTGTATCAACAGATTCCAAAAGACGTGAGCAGTTGTATAAAGAATATAATCTTTAAAGGTGACAGGGGAGAAACAAAACAATGAACATTAGAAGAGCAATCGAAAAGGATATACCAAGGTTGATTGAGTTATTAAGTCAGGTGCTTCAGATTCATGCAAACATAAGACCAGATATTTTTATTCCGGGGACTACGAAATACACAAGTGAGGAACTTGAAGAAATGCTGAAAGATGATTCAAAGCCTGTTTATGTGGCTGTGGATGAAGAGGATGTGTGCCTGGGATATGCTTTCTGTCAGCTTAGGGAACAGGCATTCTCCACAAATATGGTGCCTTTTACGTCTTTTTTCATAGACGATTTGTGTGTGGATGTAAGATGTAGGGGGCAGCATATTGGAGAACGTTTATTTGAATATGCAAAAGACGAGGCAAAACGTCTGGGGTGTTATGAATTAACCTTGAATGTATGGACAGGGAATACGTCCGCAGAAAAATTTTATGAAAAGATGGGAATGAAAACAAAAAAACGACAGATGGAATACATAGTATAAGGGGACCGATGTTGTGGGTCCCCTTCACAAAGTCTTATTATTTATCCGCCGTATATGCCGGATCAGCAGGATATCCACCGGCTGCCTTCTGCATACTTCGAGGGAGGGCATCCTTGGAAGTTTTCCAGTCGGCATCCTTGTTGCGGTAGTCGAATTTATCACAGAACCAGTCCAGATCCTGGTAAATTCGATTTAAGTTTTCTTTCATAAGAGGAAGGAGAATACCGAAAAATTCCTGTTTTTCTTTATCAGAGAGTACCCGGTCTCCTTCTTCTGCCAATTCTCCGAAATGAGGAATGCAAAATCCTTTTCCCTTTTTCAACAGTTCTTTTAATTCCGGATTTTTTCGGAACATATCAAAAAATGTATCCAGATAACGCTGATAGCTGTTTTTGTAAAAATTACAGATGTAACAACTTTCCTGTTTGGAAGCAGCCCAGGAGCCCAGATTGGTTCTGGAAGAAGTTTCCTCCCCTTTGGATTTTTTGAATCGGCCAAGAAGGGAAGCGCGAGAAGGCGCAAACATTTTTATCTGCTCATCCAACTCCTGATTCAGTTTCTGGAAATGAGTTTTTAAAATCAGTCCATTTCCCAAACGATTTCCGTATTCGTACATTTTTTTGTAATGGGTGCGGCAAAATCCCTGGGCATCTGTTTCTGCGCGCACATCATCCTCCATATATGAGGCGCCTGGTCCAAGGACAAAGTCAAGAGCATGTTCTTCCAGCTGACGTTCAATAAAACAAAAAGGACATTCATCTTCTGCACGAAAAGCATCCAGAAGGGGAATGGTATATAATTTTTCTTTCATGACAAAACCTCCATTCTACTACTTTTTATCAGAATAGCACAGGTTCAGAAAAGAGGAAAGAGTTTCCATTTTTCAAAAGCTGATTTTTATGTTATACTGATGGTTCAGGTAACAGGAAAGGGAGATTTGTGCCGCAAATAACAAGCGGCAGAATGGAGAATTTTATGAAGAAAAAAAACAGACTGAAATGGCTGGTGCCAGTTCTTCTGCTTCTTTGTCTGTGTGCAGGTACTGTTACTGTACAGGCAGCTGCTTATGTAAAACCGTCGAACACAACTGTAAGCACCACTTCCAAAAAGCGGGGCTGGGTGAAAATCGGAAAAGACTATTATTTTTACAATAGTAAGGGAAAGCTTCTTTGCGGAAGCATCAAATATAAGGGCTATTATTATTACAGCACTGCCGATGGAAAGCGTTTTACCGGGTGGATGAAGCGCTCCGGGAATCGTTACTATTATAATAGAAAGAATGGCGCGATGTTTCGGAACCGTTGGGCGACGGGAACCAAGTACAAATATTATTTTAACAATTCCGGTGTGGCCATTGCCAACAAATGGCTGAATTACAATGGTAAACGTTATTATTTTCACGGAAACTCACGTATGGCTGTGGGATGGGTGAAGATAGGGGGATATTACTATTACTTCCATACAAAAACAGGAGTGATGGCAAAGAATACCTGGATCGGACAATACTATGTGGATGGAAATGGAAGGCGCGTAAAAAAGAAACCGGATGAGCCGGTAATTAACGGTGGAAATAATCACTATACATATAACAGCGCGAATTTAAGTATTGAACTGAACAGAAAGATGACCCATGGAATTTCCTACTGGGTGGCTCATATCCGTACCCGTAAGGCATCTCAGTTAAAGTCTGCTCTTTCTTATGGAACTTATGGAGGAACCAGACAGACAACTTCCAGCGCGGTATCTTCCAATGGAGGGATCATCGGCGTTAATGGAAGCGCCTTTGACTATGGAAGCGGAAAACCCTCTCCTCTTGGTATGTGTATCAAAAACGGGAAGATCTACGGGGATTACATGACCAGCTACAGCGTGATGGCAGTAAAAAAAGATGGAACCATTTACACCCCAAGGCAGGGGCTGATGGGAAAAGACCTTTTAAAAGAAGGCGTAAAGGATACGTATAATTTTGGCCCGATTTTGATTAAGGATGGAAATCCACAGCCTGCCTGGGCAGAAACCTCCAAATTTTATCCAAGAACAGCGGTGGGAATGGTAAAGCCCAATGATTATGTGCTTCTGGTTACAGATACCGGTGTTTATAATGGATTGAATCATTGGGATATGGTAAACATCTTTCAGTCGTATGGATGTAAGTACGCTTATAATCTGGATGGAGGAGGATCTTCGACTCTATACTTTAATGGAAAGGTTATGAACAAACTGATTGGAGGAACACAGCGTCCCTGTGCAGACTTTTTATATTTTACGAAATAACAGAACCGGCAGATCCCAAAAGATCTGTCGGTTTTTACAGAGAGAAAGGATTAAAAATGTGCAAAAATAAAGGAGAAAAATCAAAGTGTCCCATTCGGCTTCTGGCTTTGGATATCGATGGAACCCTGCTGAATGAAGCGGGGGAAATTACACCTGCAACCATAGAAGCATTGAAACAGATTCAGAAAAAGGGGGTCCATGTGGTACTGTCTTCGGGAAGAGATTACGAAGGACTTCCCTGGGAGCAGCTGAAAGAAGTTCCGGTGGAATATGTGATTACCTTAAATGGAAGCGGAGTTTATGAAACTTTAAATAAAACCTGCCTTTATGAGCAATATCTGGAACAGGAAAAAATGATTTCTGTGCTTTCTTTTCTTTTGGAACAGGAAGTATATGTAACTGTTTTTATGAATGGTACCCGTTATGTGCCGGAAGACTGTTTTGCGTATGTGGATCAGATGAGGCTTCCGGAATATATGAAAAATGTACTGCGTAATGCAAAAAACCATATGGAGGATATGCTAGGATATTTAAGAACCCATAAAGCGGAAATTCAGAAGGTGGCTCTCAACTTTCAAAACGAGCCTGATGGAACATTTCATAATCGGGAAAAGGTAAAAGCTTATCTGGAGAACTGTCCGGAACTGCAGGTGGTGGATGGCGGTTTTTCCAGTCTGGAATTTACAAAGAAGGGGATTACAAAGGCAGCAGGCCTGGAATTTCTCACCGGATATCTGGGGATTCTGGCGGAAGAAACCATGGCGGTGGGAGACAGCGAAAATGATCTGGATATGCTTGCCTGGGCAGGGATTGGTATTGCTATGGGAAATGCGCCGGAGCATGTAAAAGAAGCTGCTTTTGATGTGACAGGAACCAATGAAGAAGATGGAGTGGCAATGGCTGTTGCAAACTATTTCAGGATTTAAGAACAGGTTTTGAAGAATAAAAAAAGATCTTATTCAGACGATAAAATGTCGGAGAAAAGATCTTTTTTTACGTTCCTTAATAATTATATGCCCCTTCATAGCTTCCGCAATGTTCCTTCTTGCGGGAAAGCTCCACACAGGTACTGCAGCGGTCGCAGAATTCCTGCTCATAGCAGGTGGAGCAGAGACAGCCCTTACAGGCGTTCCGGTTATAAGCTGGTGTACAGGTATAGGGGACTTTGTTTTCTTGCTTTTCACGTTCGTTTGCCATGAGTATCACGCTCCTTTTACTCATTATAGAACTGAAAAGCGAAAAATTCAAGAGAACATCAAAATTAATAATCTGTTTTCTGATAAAAACGTCCGTTGATATGATCTGTTTTGATAATGTTTACAAAAGCAGAAGGGTCAACCTCTCGTACTTTTTTCACCAGAAGTTTGGCTTCTTCCCTGGAGACCACAGAATACAGAAGACTGGTGTCCTCGTCGGTGTAGCAGCCCTTTCCCACAAAACGTGTAGCGCTGTGGTGGGTCAGCTGGGAGATTTCCTTGTAGACCTCTGAAGGTTTGGCGGTGACAATAAACAATGTATGTTTCTTGTAGCGCTGATGGAGCATCTGTACCATCTGTGTGGAGGTAAACTGAAAAATAATAGAGTAAAGGGCTTTGTCCCATCCAAAAAGGATACCTGCAACGATCAGCATCAGGGCATTGGCGAACAGAACATAATTCCAGATATCATGCCCAAGCTTTTCGGAAAAGAAAATAGCGATAAAATCAGTTCCTCCGCTGCTGGTATTGCCGATGAGACACAATCCCACTGCCAGACCATTGATGAGACCACCGAAAATACTAATCAGAAGGGTATCATAGGTAATGGGCTGAGACGGAATCATATCGGTCAGAATACTGGAAAGAACAATAACACAGCAGGAACTGATGGTAAATCTCTTTCCAATAAATTTCAGTCCAATGACAATAGGAATTGCATTTAACACCAGGTTAATGAGCGTATATGGAATTTCAACACCTGCAAAGGTCTGAAAAATGGACTGCAGCAAAAGAGTCAGTCCGCTGAAACCGCCTGGATACAGTCCTCCTGCCCGGACAAAGGTTTTGATATTGACTGCAAAAATCACAGCAGCCAGAATCGCACAGCCATATCTTTTTAGTTCACTGGTAAGACGAGATTCCTCCATGTATGATTCCTCCTTTTTTGCAATAAGGGGTTGACAGAAAAGGGATGCAGCTTATTTACATTCCCACCTTCCAGAGGCGCCACAGGGCAGAACCAGACCGTTGGAGGAAACCGGGAGACCAATTTCCTGAGAGTCTACGGTTCCATGGTAGGACTTCAGTTCCGTTGCCAGCATATAGGTGAGAACTGCAGGAGCCAGACCGGTGGTGTAGGAATTAATCAGGAAAAACAAAGGTTCTTCGCTTAAAATCTGGGTACAGAGTTTTACCAGGGGATGAATGGCATCTTCAATCTTCCAGATTTCTCCCTTTGGTCCTCTTCCGTAAGAAGGCGGGTCCATAATGATGGCATCATAATGGTTGCCTCTGCGGATTTCCCGCTCAACAAATTTTACGCAGTCATCTACCAGCCAGCGAATCGGGGCATCCTTCAAACCGGAGGCAACCGCGTTTTCCTTGGCCCAGGTAACCATGCCTTTGGAAGCGTCCACATGGGTGACAGAGGCTCCGGCTGCTGCGGCTGCAAGTGTGGCTCCGCCAGTATAGGCAAAAAGATTTAATACCTTGATGGGCCGTCCGGCATTCCGGATTTTTTCACTGAACCAGTCCCAGTTGGCAGCCTGCTCCGGGAACAGACCGGTATGCTTAAAACTGAAAGGCTTTAAGTGAAAGGTCAGACTTTTGTAATGAATGTCCCACTGTTCTGGAAGATCGAAAAATTCCCATTCGCCGCCGCCTTTTTTGCTGCGGTGATAATGGGCATTTGGTCTTTTCCATCCCATTTCTTTTTTAGGAGTGTTCCAGATGACCTGCGGGTCTGGACGTACCAGCAGGTAATCGCCCCAACGCTCCAGTTTTTCACCATTAGAAGTATCAATGACTTCATATTCATTCCATCCATTTGCTATCCACATATGATAATCCTCTATTCTTTCTATAATTAATTTCATATCTAATGCAAGTATAGGCGAAAATGAAGGAATCTGCAATATCATATTGAGGAAAAGACTTGACAAGCTATACTTTACCATACTAAAATGTATGAGATTATGGTGAAATAGAAGAAGAGAAACAGGAGGCATCAATGGCTGCCCGACTCATACAAGAGGGGTGAGGGAGAACGGGTGATGCATTGCTGCACCGCGAGGAGGAAGAACATGAAAAAATATAATGAAATGACCAGAGAAGAGCTTCTGGCTCTGAAAAAAGAATTGGATCAGCAGTTCGCAGATGTAAAAGCACAGGGGCTTACCCTGGATATGTCCCGCGGAAAACCGGGAAAAGATCAGCTGGATCTTTCCATGGGAATGATGCAGGTGCTTGCAAATACATCAGAGTTAAGCTGTGAGACAGGTGTGGACTGTCGTAACTACGGTGTGATCGATGGAATCCCGGAAGCAAAGCGTCTGCTGGGCGCTATGTCTGAGGTGGACCCGGAACACATCATTATATATGGAAACTCAAGTCTGAATGTTATGTTTGACAGTATTGCCCGTTCCATGACTCATGGTGTTATGGGAAATACACCGTGGAGTAAGCTGGATAAGGTAAAATTCCTTTGCCCGGTACCAGGATACGACCGTCACTTTAAGATCACAGAATTCTTTGGTATTGAGATGGTGAATGTACCAATGACTCCAGAAGGACCGGATATGGATCTGGTGGAAAAACTGGTAAGTGAAGATGCTGCCATTAAGGGAATCTGGTGTGTGCCTAAATATTCCAATCCACAGGGATATACCTATTCCAGAGAGACCGTAGAGCGTTTTGCCCGTCTGAAACCGGCAGCTCCTGATTTCCGTATTTACTGGGACAATGCATACAGCATTCATCACTTATATGACGACAATCAGGATTTCCTGGTAGAGATTCTTGCAGAATGTGCCAAGGCTGGAAATCCGGATCTGGTTTATAAATTTACTTCCACATCCAAGGTGAGCTTCCCGGGATCTGGTATTGCAGCTGTTGCAGCTTCCAAGGCAAACCTGGAAGACTTCCGTAGCTATATGCAGATTCAGACCATTGGTCATGATAAACTGAATCAGCTTCGCCATGTGAAATTCTTTAAGGATCTGGATGGCCTTCATGCGCATATGAGAAAGCACGCAGATCTCATTCGTCCGAAATTTGAGATGGTATTAAATACTCTGGAAGCTGAGCTTGGGGGTCTGGGAATTGGCGAATGGACCAAGCCTCACGGTGGATATTTTATTTCCTTTGAAGCTATGGATGGCTGTGCAAAAGCAATTGTAGCCAAGGCAAAAGAAGCAGGAGTGGTTATGACCGGAGCTGGCGCTACCTATCCATATGGAAAGGACCCAAAAGATTCCAATATCCGTATCGCTCCAACCTTCCCGACACTTTCCGAACTGGAAGAAGCGGCAAAGGTATTTGTACTTTGTGTGAAACTGGCAAGCGTAGAAAAACTTCTGGAAGCATAAACGCGTCAGGCGTTACGCTTGTTTGACTTAAAGAAAAATAAGAGGATTATTCATGACAGAAGAAAAGGCAAAAATGAGTACGGGGAAAAAGATAGTGATTGGGTGTATTGCAGCCTTTTTGATTTTAACGGCAGCAGCTTATTTCATCGGCGTGAATTATTTCTCAAAGCATTTTTTACCCGGAACTATGGTAAATGGTTTTAACTGTTCCTATATGACGGCAGATGAGACGGAAGAGCTTTTGGCAGCAAAAGTAGGAGCGTATGTTCTCAGCATAAATACCAGGAACAACGGCCAGGAAAGCATCACCGCAGACCAGGCTGGTCTTACTTATCAGCCGGATGGCAGTGTGAAAAAGCTGCTTCTTGGGCAGGATCGTTATCTTTGGTTTCTGGCCTTCAGTCAAAAAAAGGATTATGATCTGGAAACAGAAACCATTTATGATAAGGAAAAGCTTCAGGGAGCAGTAAAAGGTCTTTCCTGTATGCAGAAGGAAAATACCGTGGAACCCCAAGACGCTTATATTCGTGACAATGGTACGACTTTTGAGATCGTTCCGGAGGAGATGGGAACCAGTCTGAACCGTAAGAAAGTTCATAAGCTGGTGGCTAAGGCAGTTTCCACGGGAGCGGCTACATTGGATCTGGAAGAACAGAAGGCTTATGTGGACCCTAAGGTTTTTCAGGATGACAAAACCCTGATCAAAGACTGCAAACAGATGAATAAGCTGACGGATGTGGTCATCACCTATGATTTTTCGGATCGCACAGAAACGGTAGACCGTACCCTGATCAAAACCTGGCTGGTGAAAAATAAAAAAGGAAATTACACGCTGGACAAAAATCTGGTTGCAGCTTATGTAAATGACCTTGGTTTTAAATATGATACCTTTGGGCTGGCAAGAACCTTTATTACTTATGATGGAAGAGAAGTCCAAATTCCGGCAGGTGGAGATTATGGCTGGGTGATCAACCAGGAGGAAGAGACGAAGGCGCTGATAAAAGCCATCAAATCGGGGGAAACCCAGGTGAGAGAGCCCGTTTATCTTTACGAAGGCTGGAGCCGCAATACCAATGACATTGGTTCCACTTATGTGGAGATTGACCTTGCCAACCAGCGAATGGTATTCTATAAAGATGGGATTCCTATGGTAGATACTCTTGTGGTTACGGGAAATCCCAATGTCCCGGGCAATGAGACGCCGGCGGGCTGTTTTGCCATTGACGCCATGAAATCTCCGGCGGTACTTACCGGAGAAAATTATGCGGCTCCGGTCACCTACTGGATGCCGTTTGCGGGAAATGTGGGAATTCATGATGCATCCTGGAGAACGGATTTTGGCGGAAATCTTTATATGCTGGAAGGTTCTCACGGGTGTGTAAATACTCCGTATTCTCAGGCGGAGATCATTTATCAGAATATAGGAATCGGTTGTCCGGTAGTAGTGTATTAGAGGGAGAGATGACTTCCACGCCAAGACTTATGAGAAAGTCTGAAATCAAAACGGGGGCCGGATCATGGATTGTAAAAAGGAGAAGAGATCATGAAAATTGTTGTATTAGCCGGAGGCACCAGTACAGAACGTGCGATTTCCATTGTTTCGGGAACACAGATTTGTATGGGATTACGTCAGAAAGGGCATCAGGCCATTCTTGTGGATATCTTTTGTGGAGTAGAACAGGTAAACTGGGATGATCCATTTCCAGAAGTATACGAGATTCCACAGGCATCGGAGTATATGAAAAGCTTTGATGATAAGATTGAAGAAATGAAAAAACAGAGAAAGAATTTCTTTGGTCCCAATGTACTGGATCTTTGCCAGGCAGCAGATGTGGCGTTTTTAGGACTGCATGGCGCCAATGGAGAAGACGGAAAGGTACAGGCGACCTTTGACCTGATGGGAATCCGTTATACAGGAACCGGATATTTAAGCAGCGCTATGGCTATGGATAAAGGAATTACCAAGCAGATGTTTCGGATGCATCAAGTACCTACTCCAGGTGGTACTACCATGCAAAAAAATTCCCGGACAGAATCGCTGGAAGAACTGGGAATGGAATTTCCGGTTGTGGTAAAAACCTGCTGCGGAGGTTCCAGTGTAGGCGTATATATTGCCAATAACCAGGAGGAATATGTACAGGCATTGGAAGAAGCCTTTGGTTATGAAGAAGAAGTGGTCATTGAAGAGTATATCAGGGGAAGAGAATTTTCTGTAGGAGTTGTAGATGGAAAAGCTTATCCGGTGATCGAGATCGCTCCTTTACAGGGATTTTATGATTATAAAAATAAATATCAGCCAGGTTCCACCATTGAAACCTGTCCGGCGGAGATTTCTCCGGAACTGACAGAAAAGATGCAGCGTTATGCAGAAGCCGGGGCCAAGGCGCTTTCCATGGAAAGCTATTGCCGCCTGGATTTTATGATGAAAGAAAATGGAGAGATGTATTGCCTGGAAGCCAATACCCTTCCGGGAATGACACCTACCAGTCTTCTTCCCCAGGAAGCACAGGTGTTGGGAATGGATTTTCCGGCACTCTGTGAAGAACTGATTCGGGTATCTCTGAAAAAATATGAGACAGAGGGGCAGGAAGATTGAAAATGAGAAGTAGAGGGTATCCATTCCCTTAATCGCATCACAAAC
>CALCDJ010000065.1 GCA_937900135.1 uncultured Blautia sp.
CTGAGTTTTAATCAGGATAGAGTTAGTTTAATTATCAATATGTCAGTACACTAGTCTCAATGTTAGACTACTACACCGAAAGGGGAGTTGCTTGTTAAATTGATTGAACCGCCGTGTACCGAACGGTATGCACGGTGGTGTGAGAGGTCGGGAAACTTATTTAAATTTCCCTCCTACTCAATTGTTGATCGGAAATGCAATAGACAGCAGGGAAGGGAAATGATAAAATAAAGGAAATATAGGAAGCTTGAGGAAAGATAAGATGAAATCATGGTTAATCTTAGTAATCGAAGACAACAGAGAATTGAATGAGGCATTGTGTTATGCGTTGGAGAAGGAGGGATACAGGGCAGTTCCTGCTTTCTCCTTACAGGAGGCAAAAGCCAAATTTGAAGAATGGAAAGACAGGCAGATGCCGCAGCTGCTCATACAGGATGTCAACCTCCCAGACGGAGAGGGATTTACTTTTTGCAGATGGATCAAGAAGCAAGGAGAAATCCCGGTGCTTTTTCTGACGGCAAGAGATCTGGAGGAAGATGCTCTGAAAGGTTACGATGTGGGCGCAGAGGATTATATCACGAAGCCCTTTTCCATGAAAATTCTCCTGCGAAAGATTTCACTTATCTTAAACCGCAGCCAGGCAGAGGAAAAGAAGGTCTATGACGATGGAAATCTGTATATCGACTGGGAAAGAGCCAGGATCATGGTGAGAAAGGAAGAATGTATGGTGACTCCGACGGAATTTCGTCTGTTAAAGCTCCTTGCTGAAAATAAAGGGAAGCTTCTGACCTATGACATTCTGCTGGAACAGCTATGGGACTGCGACGGACAGTTTGTAGATAAACATACGCTGGCAGTAAACATCAATCGCCTTCGTAAAAAAATCGAAGACACGGAACACAAATACATTTCCAATGTGTATGGGATGGGATATCAATGGGTTGGATAAAACGAAAAGAAGCAGAACTTTTTGCGGATCAGGTGGAGGAAGCGCTGGATACCATCTTGTCAGGCAGAGAACTGAGAGAACCAGAGGAGGTCACAGAAGATACCCTCTGGGGAAAATGCGGGGAGAAATTCTGGCAGTTATCACAGGTTTGGAACGTAAAAGAAGCAGACGCACTTCGGGAAAAGAAGCAGATGAAGAGTCTGATTTCTGATATCTCTCATCAGACGAAGATTCCATTGGCCAATATGAAGCTTTATCAGGAATTTCTCCAGGAAGAGGAGCTTTCAGAAAAAGGCCGGGAGTTCTTAAGGCGGATGGAAGAACAGACGGAGAAACTGGACTTTTTGCTTCAGAGCATGGTGAAAATGTCAAGACTGGAAAACGGGATCATTCAGATTAAAAAAGAAAAGGGAAAGCTGCAGGAAACATTAACGGCAGCAGTAAGCCAGATCGTGCCTGCGGCCGCCAAAAAAGAAATGACACTTCGTGTTAACTGTGAGTCGGATTTGTTGCTGAACCATGACCGGAAATGGACGGAAGAGGCGATTTTTAATGTTCTGGATAATGCTGTAAAATATACGGACCCAAAGGGAAACATTGAAATTCAGGTCATTCCCCAGGAAATTTTTACAAAGATCAGTATACGGGATAATGGAAAGGGGATTCTTCCGGAGCGCCAGGCAGAGATTTTTACACGCTTTTATCGGGAGCCGGAGGTTCATGACAATCATGGCGTTGGAATCGGGTTATACCTGACAAGGAAGATCCTGGAACTGCAGAATGGATATATCGAGGTACGTTCAGAGGCCGGAAAGGGATCGGAATTTTGTCTGTACCTGCCGAATTGAAAGGAAACTATGGGGAAATCGTATATGAAGAAGTTTGAGCATTTTAAATTCATATACCAGGCAATGATGTGAGCATAGCGTTCAAAAATCACAGTTTTGTGACAATGTTAGATTGTGACAGGATTGTGATTTTTTCTTGTTATGATAGTAATAAGCCAAAAGAAAGCAGACGATTAAGGATATGGAAAAGGAGAAATTTATGGAATCTTGGATCGTAGAAACAAAAAATCTGAAAAAATATTATCAACTGGGAAGCAATACCGTAAAAGCGTTGGATGGTGTGGATTTTCGAGTGAAGCCACAGGAGTTTGTAGCTATCATAGGAAAATCCGGAAGTGGAAAAAGTACGCTGATGCACATGATTGGCGGACTGGATGTGCCCACCAAAGGAGAAGTGATCGTTACCGGAAAAAATTTGGCAGGTCTTACCAAGGAACAGCTTGCTGTATTTCGGAGAAGGCGGGTGGGATTTGTGTTCCAGAGCTATAACCTTGTTCCTGATTTGAATGTATATGAAAATGTTGTTTTGCCTATAGAATTGGATGGCAAACGGATCGATCACGAATTTGTAGACGGGATCTTAACCTTACTTCAACTGACTGACAAGAAGGAAGCGCTGCCAGGCACCCTTTCCGGAGGACAACAGCAGCGTGTGGCCATTGCCCGGGCGATCGCGGCAAAACCTCAGATCCTTCTCTGTGATGAACCCACCGGAAATCTGGATACCGCCACCAGTCACGACGTTATGGGACTTTTGAAAATTGTGGCAAAACAGTTTCGTCAGACGATTGTTTTGATCACCCATGACAATGACATTGCACAGCTGGCAGACCGTATCGTACGGATCGAGGATGGAAAGATTGTGAAAGGAAGTGAGTTCTATGCTGAAAAACAATAATCAGCCGGTGATACATCGCATGGCAAAAACCAATCTAAAAAGCAATTTCCGGCGCAGCATCACCATGACCGTTGCAGTGATGTTGTCTTCCTTCCTTTTGTTCAGCGTGTTTACCGTAGGTCTGACCTATCTGAAAATGAACAAACTCCAAAACATCCGTTTGAATGGAGCTGATTTTGATGCGATCCTGTATGGAGTAACTGAGGAACAGAAAACAATCCTGGAAAATGATGAGAATGTAAAACAGTTTGGGATTCTGACGGTTGCCGGAGCAGTCAAAGAAACAGAGGCGGATAAAACACCAGGCGTAGGACTGTTGTACGCAGACGAAGTATTATGGAAGGATATGATGGCGCCTACAAGAACTTTTTTGCAGGGAAAGTATCCGACCGTAGAAAATGAAATTATGGTCACAGAGGAAGCCTTAAAAAAATGTGGATTTGAAAACAAAAAAACAGGGGATGAAATCACCTTCATATACGAGATCAAAGAGAAGCGCCAAGAGAAAACCTTCCGGATTAGTGGAATCTGGGACGGATTTGGCAGTATCGATAATTTCTTTGTATCAAAAGCCTTTTGTGATCAGGAAGGAATTGAGGAACTGTATCATAGCCGATGTAATATTTCTTTTGAAAAAAGATGGATGTCCGAGGAAGAACAGCAGACATTTATTGATCACATGAAGCTGAAGAAATCCCAGCGTTTGCTCTATGTCTATGAATTCGGCAATGCTGCAGAAATTTTCTGGGGAATCGCGGGAATTGTGGCAGTTACCTGTCTGAGCGCTTATCTGCTGATCTATAACATCATGTATCTGTCTGTGGCTGGAAATATTCGTTATTATGGATTGTTGCAGACCATTGGAATGACAGGAAGCCAGATCCGTAGTCTGATAAAGAAACAGATGCTTATGCTTGGTGGAATCGGATGTAGCCTGGGCCTTTTCCTTGGTTTTGGCGTTTCTTTTTCTCTGATCCCTGTGGTTATTGAATCTTTGGGAATGAAACAGGGACAGACTGGCAAAGTCCAGGTGGCCTTCCATCCGGCAGTCTTTTTTCTGACGGTTTTTCTGACCGGGATATCTGTCTGGTATGCAGCCAGAAAACCCATGCGTCTTGCCGTATCCAGTTCTCCCATAGAAGCGTTGGGATACCGTCCGGTTTCCAGCATCAAAAAAGGCCATAAGACAAAAAAGGGAAACCTGATACGCCGGATGGCAGTGGAGCAACTGACCAGAAACAAAAAGAAGACCGTAGTTACCATGCTTTCTCTGTCAGCCAGCCTTTCTGTATTTGTCTGCCTGGTGATTTTACTTCACACCCAGTCTGCACGGGAATATGTCTACAACTACAGAGGACTTGATATGGTTGTAGAGAATGATACCATCCAAAATATAGCTGTGGAGCAGGACGAGGAAGGAAACGCGCAGCTTCAGGGGGTAAAACAGATCTTAGATCAGGAAATCCTGGATAAAATCAGAGAGACGGACGGCGTTGCAGATGTCTTTCCCGTAAGTTGTGTTTCCACGGTGATTCCATGGGAACCGGAAGTATCCGATGTTTGGATGAGAGAATTTTATGAGACTTGGATGGAAATCCCCTATGAAGACGATCTTGAAGAATATAAGAAGCATCCAGAGAATTTTGCCTCCTCATTAATCGGGATCACAGAAGCTGATTTTCGAGCGCTGAATCAGGAACTGGAGGAGCCTGTGGATGAAACAGCATTTCTAAAGGGCGAAACCTGTATTTTGTATCGGAACGGTTTATTTGAGCTGGACGAAAAGAAGCTGATAGGAAAAAAGATTCTCTGCGGGGAATATGAAAATCCGGAACATATCTGTTCCTTTGAGATCACAGCGCTGACGGATATCAATGATTACACCGCTCTTTTGGGATATCCGCCCACTATGATTGTTATTGACCAGGCAGTTTCCAATTTTGTAAAAGAACCGATTATATTTAAAGTAGGGATACAGTATGAAAAAGAATTCGACGAAAAGACAGAACTTGCAGTGGAGAACATTCTCAGGGAAAGTCCGGATGCGTCAGATTTTTCCTGGGAGTCTAAGATCCAACAGGCTGAAATAGTAGAAAAAGCCCAGGGTCATATGGTTGAAATTGGTCTGGGAATTGTTTTGATCCTGGCGGTGATCGGGATGATGAATTACGTCAATACTTCTGTGGGAAATATCCAAAGTCGTCGAAAAGAGATTTCCATTATGGAAAGTGTGGGAATGTCAGAGCGTCAGGTTAGAAAAATGCTTATGTGGGAAGGAATATTCTATACAGGAGGCGTTATGTTTTTCACTCTGACTGTCGGATTGGGAATTACATATGCCATTTATCAGTCTATGAACTATATGGGAGCAGCGTTCTGGTTTCCGGTGATGCCGTTTCTTATAGCCTGTGTCTTACTTTTGACTGTGTGCATCGCAGTTCCCCTGCTTGCGTATGGGCAGCTGGAAAAGAGCGGAAGTCTGGTGGAACGCATCCGGGTGGATGTTGAATGAGGAAATCGTGACATAGAAATCTGCAAATGTTATAATATCTCCATTCATACATAGAAAAAAAGATATTTTACAGATCATTTAACAGAGGAGACTCCTCCAGGTAAAAGGAAGAAAAACCAGAAAATAATCCTCTCGTGAGGTTTCTGTGACATTTGGGTGTTATACTGATAAAGAAGGGAGTGTGATAAGATGCGAATTTTGGTAGTCGAGGATGATCGACTTTTGAACCATACGTTATGTTATAACCTGGAGGTGGCAGGCTATGTTGTGGACTCTGCAATGACAAAATCAGCAGCCGGTAATTTTCTGACCAGGCAGGATTATGACCTGATCGTGCTGGATGTAAACCTGCCGGATGGAAACGGCTTTGATTTCTGCCGTGAGGTAAAGGAACGCCGGCCGGATACGGCAGTGATCTTCCTGACTGCAAATGATATGGAGAGCGATATGCTCAAAGGCTATGAGCTGGGCGCAGAGGACTATGTGACCAAGCCATTTCCCATGAGTGTGTTTCAAAAAAAGCTGTCCGTGGTGCTGGGGCGGCTGGCAAAACAGCCTGGAGGCGGTGATTGTTATGAAGACGGCGCACTGTCCATCAATTTCTCGGAGATGACAGCTTCCCTGTCCGGTAAGCCGCTGGTGTTCACTCCGTTGGAGTACCGGCTGTTGAAAGTCCTGACCAAAAATCCGCAGAATGTGTTGACCAGACAGGTGCTGCTCGAAAAGCTGTGGGATGCGGATGGGAATTTTGTGGATGAACACGCCCTGACCTCAGCCATCAGCCGGGTGCGGAACAAAATTGAAACAGAGGGACGCCAGTATATCAAAACGGTGTACGGCATGGGCTATTTGTGGATCGGAGGGGCATTGAAATGAATATGCAAAAACTCTCCATCAACAAAGCCTGTATCCTTTTGGGGACACTTTTGCTGCTGGCGGTTGGTGCAGTTTCCGCCGCTGTTTATCTGCTGACCCGGAATACAACGGCTGTCTGGTATGTGTTCCTGTTCAGTGTCTTTGTCCTGTTCTGTGTCATTTGCTTTGTGGCTCTGATCCGCCGGAAACTGGTTCTGTTCTCGGATGCTTTTTGTGGCCAGATGGATGATATGCTTTCCGGGGATGCGCAGCCGAAGCAGACCGCCTGTGAGGAAAGCCTGTTCTATAAAATTAACTATCGGCTGGGGCGGCTGTATGAGGTCATGCAGGAAAATAAAAACAGCATCGCAAAAGAACGGGCTGACCTGCAGGAACTGATTTCTGATATCTCCCATCAGGTTAAGACTCCGATCGCCAATTTGAAAATGATCAACAATACACTGCTTGAAAACGAGGTTCCCCCGGAGAAACAAAAGGAATTTCTGACAGCTCAGGCCAGTCAGCTCGACAAGCTGGACTTTCTTATGCAGGCTATGATTAAGACTTCCCGCCTGGAAACGGGAGTCATTTCGCTGGAGCAAAAACAGCAGCCAGTTTATGATACCCTTGCCGCTGCCCTGGGTGGGATTTTGCTTAATGCAGAAAAGAAACAAATAGATGTGCAGGTAGAATGTCCGGAGCATTTGGATGCGCGCCACGATAGAAAATGGACAAGCGAAGCCCTGTTCAACATTCTGGATAACGCAGTGAAGTACACCCCGGCAGGCGGGCAGATCCGTGTTTCGGTGGAAAGCTGGGAGATGTATGCGAAGATCGACATTGCTGATACAGGCATCGGCATTTCGGAGCAGCACCAGGGGACGATTTTCAAACGGTTCTATCGGGAAGATGTGGTACATGATGTGGATGGCATTGGTATTGGTCTGTATCTGGCTCGCGAGATCGTGACCTTGCAGGGCGGCTATATCCGGGTGGCGTCGGAGGTTGGGAAGGGTTCCATCTTTTCTGTTTTTTTACCCCGAAAGTAGATCAGGTGTGGCCCCAAAATGGAAATGTCACAGGTTCGTGACATTTGGAGCAGATTTTTTTGCGGCTCGTGACATTTTGGTGAGGTTTGGTCGTTACAATGGGTTTATCAAAAAGAAAGGATGGTGTTCTTTATGAACATTTTGCAAACGACTGAACTGAAAAAATACTATGGAACAAAGCCGAACATTACCAGAGCTTTGGATGGTGTGACCCTCTCCATTGAAAAGGGTGAATTTGTAGCCATCGTGGGAACCTCCGGCAGTGGTAAATCCACGCTGCTGAACATGATCGGGGGGCTGGATGTACCCACCTCTGGCCAGGTGGTCGTGGATGGCAAGGAGCTGTCCAAACTCAAAGACGAGGAACTGACTGTTTTCCGCAGAAGAAAAATCGGCTTCATTTTCCAGAATTACAATCTGGTTCCGGTGCTGAATGTCTACGAAAACATTGTGCTTCCCGTGGAACTGGACGGAAATAAGGTAGACAAAAAATTTATGAAAGAAGTGGTACAGCTGCTGGGGCTGGAGGATAAGCTGAACAATATGCCAAACAATCTCTCCGGCGGCCAGCAGCAGCGGGTAGCCATTGCCCGCGCTCTGGTGTCAAAGCCTGCGATCGTCCTGGCCGATGAGCCCACCGGAAACCTGGACAGCAAGACCAGCGCGGATGTACTGGGACTTTTGAAAACAACCAGTCAGAAATTTCATCAGACCCTTGTGATGATCACCCATAACGGTGAGATCGCCCAGCTTGCAGATCGTATCATTCGGATCGAAGATGGTAAGATTATGCAGTAAAGGAGGCGGGACTATGACGGACATTCTGTTTGGTAATAATAATACAAAAACGATCAAACGGCTTTCTAAGCAATATTTCAGGAAGAATAAGGTTCGTAACCTGGCTGCGATCTTGGCAATTTTTCTGACCGCGTTTTTGTTTACTTCCATTACATCATTGGCATTCAATATGGTATCTTCTCTTCAGCTTTCTATGCAGATGCAGAAAGGCAGTAAGGGAGACGGAACCTTTGGCTATATGACGGAGGAACAGTTTGAACAACTGAAAAACAGTGATTTCATAGAAAAAGCAGGTCATCGACGGGTGATTGGTTATGCAAGCAACTCCAAGGGGCATTCCATTGAATTAAATTACGCTGACAGCATACAGCAAGAACTTACTTTTTGTGTGCCCACACACGGAACAGCGCCGGAAAAAGTGAATGAGATTGCCACGACGGAACTGGCTTTGAAGGCTCTTGGCGTGGAACCGGAAATTGGAGCGGAAGTTCCTCTGGAATTTGAAATCAGGGGAAAAACTTATCATTATGATATGGTGCTTTCCGGTTGGTGGGAAGCAAGCAATGATACGGTCAGTGTTGCAATTCTTTCAGAACAGTTTGTAAAAGAAAATCCAGATGTGATCAAGAATACCCGCGCAGTGGATAGAGAGCTGTCAGGAGTCACTTTTTCCGAGGTGGTTTTGAAAGATAAGAGAAACATTAAGGAGCAGATGGATGCGTTTGTTTATTCCATTGGGGGCAATCCAGAAGATATGGATGCAGATAACTTTATCCTTTCCGTAGAAAATCAGATGGGAAAAGGTTTGATTTCACCGGAATCCATCTTGTTTGGCGCAGTGTTTGTTCTGATGTTTATTATGTGTGGCTACCTGTTAATCTACAATATTTTTGATATTTCTGTGATGCAGGATGTGCGGCAATATGGCTTGCTGCGGATGATTGGTACTTCTACGCGGCAGATCAAGAGCATCGTCAATCGACAGGCAATATGGTTAACCCTGATTGGTTTACCCATTGGCTTAATTGCAGGTTTCTTTGCAGGACGGGCGCTTCTTCCAGTAGTAATGGGGATCTTCAGCTACGAGTATTCTACGGCAACCTTGCAGACATCGGTTTCCCCAGCCTTGTTTCTCATCGCTGCACTGTTTACGATTTTGACAGTGTTTATCAGCACTCGCAAACCGGCAAAAAAGGCGGCAAAAGTTTCTCCCCTGGAGGCAATTCGCTATACAGAGCAGAATGATTATAAAAAGAAAGCTGTCAGGCGAACCAGCGGAGCAAAACTTTCTCATATGGCATTTTCAAACCTGGGGCGTAACAGGCGCCGCTCTGTATTTATCATGGTTTCCATGCTGTTGTGTATTGTCTTATTCAACTCGGTGATCATTGTGACGCAGAGTATGGATGAAGAAAAATGGATTACCCGTACAACAAAAACAGACTTCACTGTTTACAATTCCATTGCAGTTAACGTTCAGGAAGGATTCAGATATCACAAAGATGCCCTTCCGCAGCCAGTGGTGGATCTGCTGCGCGAACAGAAGGGCGTGGAAAATGAACGCTGTCTCTATCGAAATACCGTAGAAGACAACAACGTGCTTGTGGACTATGGTTTTGATGGACTCACTTTTTCAAATTCCTATGAATATGAGAATGGGGTTCAAAAGTCTGTGGGGAATTATTCACTGAAAACTGCCCCGGATGTAGAAAATCTTTTTTATGGAAATGTCTTTGGCGCTTCCGAACATTTTTGGGCAGATATGAGGATCTATGAAGGGGAAAAAGATCCTGAGATCCTGAAAGAAAAAATGGCAACCGGAGAATATGTCATTATTGGAGAACGGTTAGACCGACTGAGTGGTGGTCCGAAAAGTACGTCCCTGACAGAACAGTTGCAGATCGGAGACAGTATTTCCTTCTACAGAGATGGTGAGTTGGTGAAAACCTGGACGATTCTTGCGAAGGCATGCACCGTTGGAACTGAGGACGAAACTCCAACAACAACTACAGCTATGATGAATATTGGCGGTGATGCACCTTTTGTATATCTGCCGGACACCCTGTTCAAACAGATATACACCAACCCCACTTTGTTGAGCTATGGATTTGATATGGATGTTTCCTTACAGCCAAATATGGAGGACTTTCTTAGCAGCTATGTGGAAAAAAATCCTTCTGTTACCTATACTTCAACGAAATTGCTGAAAGAACAGTTAAACTCCGTTGCAAGTATGGTTCTGGTAGTGGGTAGTCTGATCGGCAGCATCATGGCCTTTGCGGGACTGATCAACTTTACCAACATGATCATCACCAACATCATTACCCGCCGCCATGAATTTGCCTCCATGCAAAGTATTGGTATGACCCCAGCTTCGCCGCCTGATGGTCTATGAGGGCATCTATTATGCGGCAGGTGCGGACATCATTGGAGGAGCAGTCGCAGTGCTGTTGGCTCTTACGGTATTGAAAGCTGTTTTGAATTCACCCTCCATGTGGTTTTTTACTCTGCACATCACAATGGTTCCGGTTCTGGTCATCGGCGCGCTGTATCTGATTTTGGCTGCGGTTATTCCGCTGATCGTTCTCCATTTCTTTAATAAGGGAACTGTGGTGGAGCGACTGCGAACTTCAGAGTAAGTGGAAAGGCTGCAGCTTATGTTAATTATGCACAGAAAAACCAAATAAGCTATCCAAAAGGGCAGTCGAGGAAATCGACTGTCTTTTTTGATGTAGATCTGGTGAAAGCAGTGTCCAACCATAACAAAACCAAGAGAGAAAAACACACCTCCATCATTGACAGTTATTACGGTTAGTGATATATTTATTACAGTAACTGTAATAAGGAGGCGGAGATATGCGGGATCATGTGAAAGGCGGTGCGCTTACCGAGGTGACATTTTATATTTTGCTTTCCCTATATACACCAAAACATGGGTATGCGGTCATGCAGTTTATTGAAGAAAGCACACAAGGACGTCTCGCATTGGGGGCAGGTACCTTATATGGCGCATTAAATTCTTTACAGGAAAAGGGATGGATTGCGCCATATGGGGATTGCGCGGGACGAAAAAAAGAATATCTTATCACAACACAAGGAAAAGAAATTGCAGAAAAAGAACTTGTAAGACTGAAGGAACTTGTAAAAGTAGCAAATGGAATTCTGGGAGGTGCGGTATGAGTAAAAAGTATTATTGTTTTTTTGGCGGCTTGTTGAAGCTTCAGGAACACTGGCTGAACAAAATGTCTGAAAAAGGCTGGCGACTGGTTCGGACCGGAAAAATGTTATATGAATTTGAGGAGTGTAATCCGGACGCGGTAACATACTGCGTGGAGTTTATTGGGCAAAAATCGAAAGATGGGGCGGCGGACTATCATGATTTTTTGGAAGAGATGGATTATAAAGTGTTTTACAAAAATATGAATTTGAATGTTTCTCTTGGCAAAATGCGATGGCGCCCATGGGCAGAAAAGGGCGGACGCATTGCAGCAAATGACACGACTTTTAATCGTGAACTGATGATTGTAGAAAAAGTCAATGACGGCAAACCCTTTGAACTTCACACTTCTTATGAGGACAAAGAAGCTTATTACAGGAATTTGCGTAATCCGTGGCTTTTGATCCTGTTTATGTTTGCAGCGGTTATGCTTGTAAATGGTTCCATTGTTTTTGGTGTGCTTGCCTTGGCTTCTCTGATCCCCGTTCTCGTATACCAAAGGCAGGTCATGCAGAACAGGCGTGAGGCAAAGACAAAAGAATGGTGATGAGAAATTATCATGATGAGAGAAGGTTGGAGCGACCAGCATAAAAAGGGAGATTTTCCTGTAAAACCACCGGACACAGATGTCTAATTATGAAAAACATGGCATTTCTCGCTTTGTGTCGTGTTCTGTTAGTCATATATGTGGTAGGGTAATAGGTAATTGCGAAACAGTTTTGCAGGCTTGATTCCAGCAAGGTCAAGATCCGA
>CALCDJ010000066.1 GCA_937900135.1 uncultured Blautia sp.
GGAGTCTGCGCTTTTTTAGCTACCCAGAAGTTAATGTTTCACAGTAAGTAAAAAACAGGGGTTGCCCATGGATGATCAAAAGATCACCCATGGAACAACCCCTGTTTTATTACGCCTCGCTTTTATACCGGGTACGCGCCGTTTTTGGTATCTGCTGCTGTCTCATCCACCTTGGTCTGCTGTGCCTGACGATACTTAAAGAAGTCAGTTGCAACCTGTGGGAACAGTGCGTAGGAAAGAACGTCCTCATCCTGCTCTTTGTACTGAGCCATTTCGCTTTCCAGTTTATCCAGCTCATTCTCGATCAGATCTGCCGGACGACAGGTAATGGGTTCTGCATCCCCGATGCATTTTTTCTGTACTTCCGGATCGAACGGTTTTACAGTTGCACCGTATTTTCCGCAAAGAACATCTTTGGTTTCTTTGGTAACCATCTTGTATCTCTCGCCCATAAGCACGTTAAATACTGCCTGTGTACCAACGATCTGGGAAGATGGTGTAACCAGAGGCGGTTCTCCTAAGTCCTTACGAACTCTCGGAACTTCCTCAAGTACATCATAGAACTTGTCTTCTGCATGCTGCTCTTTCAGCTGAGAAGTCAGGTTGGAAAGCATACCGCCTGGAACCTGATACAGAAGTGTCTTGATGTTTACACCCAGGTTCTTTGGATTCAGAAGGCCGGAATCCAGAGCTTCGTCTCTCATTGGACGGAAGTAATCTGCGATTTCTGCCAGAAGCTGCTGGTCAAATCCAGTATCATATGGAGTTCCCTTAAAGGTTTCTACCATAACCTCTGTTGCAGGCTGAGAAGTTCCCAGAGCAAATGGAGACATTGCTGTGTCAATGATATCCACGCCTGCTTCTACTGCCTTTAAGTAGGTCATAGAAGCAACGCCGGAGGTATAATGCGTATGAAGGTCAATGGGGATCTTCACCGCTTCTTTTAAGGCAGTTACCAGTTCTGTTGCCTTATATGGAAGAAGCAGACCAGCCATATCCTTGATACAGATGGAATCTGCACCCATCTCTTCAATGTGTTTTGCGATATTTACCCAGTAGTCCAGAGTATAGGCGTCGCCCAGAGTATAGGAAAGAGCTACCTGTGCATGAGCTTTTTCTTTGTTTGCTGCCTTTACTGCTGTTTGAAGATTACGCATATCGTTCAGACAGTCGAAAATACGGATAATGTCGATTCCGTTTGCAGCAGATTTCTGTACAAAATATTCTACTACATCATCTGCGTAAGGACGATATCCAAGAATGTTCTGTCCACGGAACAGCATCTGCAGCTTGGTGTTTTTGAATCCGTCGCGCAGTTTACGAAGTCTTTCCCATGGATCTTCCTTCAGGAAACGGAGGGATGCATCAAAGGTAGCGCCGCCCCAGCATTCTACTGCATGGTAGCCCACTTTATCCATTTTTTCCACGATAGGGAGCATCTGCTCTGTACTCATACGAGTCGCAATCAGAGACTGATGGGCATCTCGCAGAATGGTTTCCACTATTTTAACAGGTTTTTTTTCTAATTCTGCCATAATGATTTCTCCTTAAAAATATTACGATTCAAGCATTTCTGCGTTTATACACCGAAGATTGCCATAAAGGTTCCGGCTGCTACAGCTGTACCGATTACGCCGGCCACGTTTGGTCCCATTGCATGCATCAGAAGGAAGTTGGTAGGATCTGCTTCTGCACCAACCTTCTGGGATACACGGGCAGCCATAGGAACTGCGGATACACCCGCTGAACCAATCAGCGGATTGATCTTTCCGCCGGACAGCTTACACATCAGCTTACCAAGCATGACACCGCCGAAGGTACCAAAGGCAAAGGCCGCAAGACCTAATGCAACGATTTTTAAAGTATCTAAGTTCAAGAATGCTTCTGCGCTGGTGGATGCACCTACAGAAGTACCAAGAAGGATAACTACGATGTACATCAGTGCGTTGGAAGCAGTTTCTGTCAGCTGTTTTACCACGCCAGATTCTCTGAACAGGTTTCCAAGCATCAGCATACCAACAAGTGGAGCTGTTGTTGGAAGAATCAGGCAGACTACAATTGTAATCACAATTGGGAACAGGATTTTTTCCAGTTTTGTAACCGGACGGAGTTGTTCCATTTTGATCTTACGCTCTTTTTCTGTTGTAAACAGTTTCATGATCGGCGGCTGGATGATCGGTACCAGAGACATATAGGAATATGCGGCTACCGCAATAGGTCCCATCAAAGCAGACTGTCCCAGCTTACCTGCAAGGAAAATAGAAGTCGGACCATCTGCTCCACCGATAATGGAGATTGCTGCTGCTGCTTTTCCGTTGAAGCCAAGGAAAATTGCCAGGAAGTATGCCACATAAATACCAAGCTGCGCAGCGGCACCCATAAGGAAACTCTTTGGATTTGCGATCAACGGACCGAAGTCTGTCATAGCACCTACTCCCATAAAGATCAGGGATGGCAGAATACTCCATTCATCCAACAGATAGAAGTAATGCAGAAGACCGCCTACTCCGTTGGAGGAATCTTCAATACGAAGCATAATATCCGGATAAATATTTACCAGAAGCATACCAAAAGCGATGGGTACCAGAAGAAGGGGCTCAAAGCCGTGTCTGATCGCCAGATACAGGAACACACATGCCACTAAGATCATCAGGTAATTGCCCCATGTCAGATTGAAAAATGCAGTCTGATGAATCAGGTTCGACAAGGTTTCTGTTACATAAGACATTTGATTACCTCCCGTCCTAGTTCATTGTTGCCAGAGTATCTCCGTTTTCTACAGAGGCACCTTCTGCAACATCAATGCTTGCAACGGTTCCGTCCTGAGGAGCTACTACAGGGATTTCCATTTTCATGGATTCCAGAATAATGATGCTGTCACCAGCTTTTACAGCCTGTCCTGCAGAAGCTACTACTTTTACAACTTTACCTGGTACGGAAGCAGTTACCTTCACTGCGCCTGCACCTGCAGCTGCTGCTTTTGGAGCCGGCGCTGCTTTCGGAGCAGCTTTTGGTGCTGCCTTTGGAGCCATGGCCGGTGCTGCTGCATTTCCGTTTTCTTCTACAGTAACTTCATATGCTGTTCCGTTTACAGTAATTGTATAGCTTTTCATTTTAAAATCCTCCTAAAGTCATTTTATCTTTTTCTACGATTTACTTTGCGGATGGAACGTACCACGAATCCATCTGTAGTTGTTCCCTCTGCTGCTGCAATGGCTGCGGCAATGACTGCGATCAGCTCTGTATCATCAACAGCTTCTGTTTCTTCTGCCGGAGCTGCTACTACCGGTGTCGTCTCCGGTGCCGGTGCTACTTCCTGTTTCTTCTTCTTGCCTTCAACAAGGCCAGGAATGAAACGGAACAGATAGATTACAAAGCTTAAGAAGATCAGCATTACAAATACCGTTCCCAGTCCCATCAGAGTATTCAGTCCGGCTCTCTGAAGGTTTACAGACATGGGATACTGTATATCTACAGTCATGGAAATCGGCATTGCATTTTCATCAAACACATAAATAAAGTTCGCATCTGCTTTCTCAAATTCTGCTGGAACTGTTACGGTATACTGATCGTTGGAAACATCTACCTGGCTCTCGCCTGTTTCTTTCAGTTCTCCCAGTTCACCTTTTGCTCCGCTCCATGCAACCATTGCAGATTCAGAAAAATCATCTCCGGATTCCATGTAGTTGTTGATATCTTCTTCGCTTAAAGGAACAATGGTCTGAGTCAGACCTTCTGCCGTCATAGTGATCTGCTTCTTTACTGTCTCGTCAATCTCACTGTCTGCAGCAACAACAGAAGCTCCGGCAACGGTCAGAGATGCCGCGCAGAGCAATGCCGCACAAACGGAGGACGCTCTTTTAATAATCTGCTTCATATGCTCACCTCACTTAGACCGTTCCGTGTTTTTTAGACGGACGCTCTTCCCTTTTTGTGAACAGCATTTCAAAAGCTCCGATCACATATTTTCTGGTATCTGCCGGGCTGATGATGGTATCCACATAGCCTCTTGCAGCGGCAGAATTCACACTGGACTGCAGTTCTCTGTACTGAGCCGCTTTTTCATTTAAGGTTGCAGCATCTGCACCTGCATACATGATCTTTGCAGCAAGGGAAGCATCCATCATACCGATTTCTGCAGAATCCCAAGCATAAACCATATCTGCTCCGATTGCCTTGCTGTTCATGGCCACATAAGCGTTTCCATATGCCTTACCGATGATCACGTTTACCTTAGGAACATTAGCGCTTGCAAATGCATGTACCATCTGTCCTACGGAAGCAGCCATCATTTTTTCGTTGCAAAGTGTTGCCTTAAATCCTGTTGTATTGGTCAGAGTCAGAACCGGAATTTCAAAAGCATCACAGAATTTCACGAAATCTGCAGCCTTTCTTGCACCTCTTGCAGAGATGGTTCCGTCGAATTCTTCTGTCTTCTTACCTTCTTCATCATAAATGGCGCTTCTGTTCGCAACGGCACCAATGGTTACACCATTGAGGCGAAGGAAACCAGTCACCATATCTTTTCCATAATTTTCTTTTGTTTCAAAGAAAATTCCTTCATCTGCAATTCTGGAAAGAGCTAATGTGGTATCTTCTGTGCATCCGGTAATATCCTCGCACACACGGTTCAGATCGTCGTTGCACTCCTCAAAGGAATCGTTATCTTCACAGTTGGATGGAAGCATTGCTACCAACTGACGAATCTGTCCTAAGATTTCTTCTTCTGTTCCCACACCATCGATAAGGCCTGTTTCTTCACTCTGGAAAGAAGCAGATGCGGTATCGCATTTATCCACATGGTTGCCTTCCAGGGCATTCGGAGTGTTGATGAACATTTTTCCTTTTTTCTCTTCCATGAATGTGAAATCTGTCAGAGCCGGAATCACTGCCATACCACCGCCACAGGTACCGAAAATTGCAGAAATCTGAGGAATCATCCCAGATGCCATGGTGGATTTTAAATAAATCTCGCCAAATGCTTCCAGAGCATCGGTAGCCTCCTGGAGTCGAAGACCTGCACAGTCGATCAGTCCGATCACCGGCGCTCCGGTTTTCATTGCCAGGTCATACAGTCTGGAGATCTTTCTTGCATGCATCTCACCTACGGTTCCGTTTAACACAGAAGCATCCTGGCTGTATACATATACCAGATTTCCGTTGATGACACCGTATCCGGTGATCACACCATCAGAAGGTGCTTTTTTCTCAGCCATGTTGAAATCTGTAGTTCTGGCTGTTACACTTCGACCGATTTCAACAAAACTGTTCGCATCAAGCAAAGAAGTAATTCTTGTGCCTGCTAAACTTTGTGTTGCGTTACTCATTCTTGTTTACCCTCCATTTTTATAAGAATTTTAAAGTATAACCAAAATTTAAGCCGATTATAATTGTACCTGTTTTCACATTTTTTTTCAATACTTTTTGGTGGTTTTGTTAAATATTTAACCTAAATGTTTTTGTGTGAAGCTAATTTTCTTTGTGCATAAAAGCAGAAAAAAAGCACCTGTTTTCAGGCGCTTTTCTGGCTGTTTTTAATGAAAAAAACGATCAAAAATCTGATCCACGCACCAGCGATAGCTGATTTTTTCAACGGATTTCTCTGCAGTAATGGGATATGTTCCCACTATCTCCCCATGAAGAGTACATACATATTTTCCTATTTGTTCTCCCTTCTTAACAGGCGCTTCCAGAGCCCTGGGAAGTTCCTGTCTGTAAGTAAGACGTTCACCCTTTTGTAATAAAATCTGTTTTTCCTGTTCTTCTTCCGATGCCGCACAATTTCCCTTCAGATATACTGCTTCCCCAAGTCCCCGGGCGCTGCTTACCCCGTTCTCTACCAGAACCGACGGAAGATTCGGCTCCTTCCACAACGGAACATACGCAAATTCTTTTGCGCCATAGCTTAAAAGAGCCAGGGTATCGCTCCATTTATATTGCTTGTTATTGGGCCATCCACAGCCGAGAAGAGAGACTACAAATGTCTTACCATCTTTTTTACAGGCACATACATAGCAGTAACCTGCTTTTCCTGTAAATCCGGTTTTTCCGGAGAGAACGCCGTCTGTCATATTCAAAAGTGCATTGGTGTTATGCAGGGAAAACTCCCGTTGCTTTTTCAGATCCCCAAAATGATACGTCTGAGTCTGGGTGATTTTCAGAAATGTCTCATTTTTGATGGCATATCGCATAAGCAGAGCCAGATCCCGCGCGGTGGTATGATGCTCTCCTTTGGAATCTCTGGCATCCAGCCCATTGGGGGTAATAAAATAAGTATCTTTACACCCGATTTCTCTGGCCTTTTCATTCATCATCCGGGCAAACCCCTCCACTGAGCCTCCAATATGCTCTGCTATGGCCACTGCCGTATCGTTATGACTCTGGAGCATCAGAGAATAGAGAAGGTCTTCCAGATAATACTGCTCCCCTTCTCTGAGGTTCAGCTGTACATCCGGCTGCGCCGCTGCTTTGGCAGAAATGGTCACATAATCATCTCCCGGTGCGTTTTCAAGAGCCAGAATACAGGTCAGAATCTTGGTGGTACTGGCATTGGGACGAGGTACCTCTCCTTCCTTTTCATAAAGGATCCGTCCGGAAGCTCCATCCATCAGCACCGCAGAAAGAGCATACAGATGATCCAGCATACGGTTATCCTTCTGTACATGAGAAACCGGCTCCATTTCAATGAGATTTGTTCCTGTCTTCCAGGAATTCTGTCCCATCTGAACGGTTCCCATTCCTGCCTGGATTTCTCCGGGAAGGCTTCCCACCAGGAGCAGAATCACTGCCACAACGCAAAAAAGGCCCTTTCTCCTTCTCATACCATGTCCCCTCTCTTCCTGTTCTGTTACTGCTTCACTTTATTTTATGGGGAACTTGTCTTTTTTATGACTGTTTTTGCAGGCAGTCAGCCTGTAAAGGTATGATTCCATATTTGTGAAAGAGGGGCCTTTTCAAGGGAAAGCTGATATAATTCTTCCAGATATTGAGGAGCCTTTTCAAGAGCTTCCCTGTATAATTCCTGTGTATGCGCCACAAACTGACGGCTTCTCTTCACCGGTTCCGGTGTCATAAGATAGTCTGTAATTACTTTTTGTTTTTTCTTTCCAAGAATCCCGGTAAGTCTTTGGACGCTTTTTCTTCTTTTTCCTTTATCGTCACAGACCATGGCATTCGTAAGGCCTTTCATCATCCAGAGAGAAAAAAGAATGCTTTTGGGAGAAAAGCAGGGAAATACCTCTTGGATGGTCTCTGCATAAGTCTGCTTCAGCACAATTCCATCTGAAGGACGATATTCCAATGGGTTTTTTCCGGTTTCTACCATAAGGGTACGATCCAGTTCCTTCTCCAGAAGCGTATGGCTGATCTGTCCTTGTTCTGCCATTTCATTGATATATGGATGACAGATGGTATCCAGAAGATAATGACAGCCAAACCCCAGCAGATACGCCAGAAGTGCCGGATCTCTTTTTGTCCTGACCTGTTCCATGGCCTTTTCAAAGAAGGGAGCCGCTTTTTTATGGTGCATTCCTATGCCATACTGATACATTTTTCTGTAAAACAGATGATAAAAAAAGATATCCGGTCCATGAAGCCCAATCCGATACAGATCCCTGTGAGTCCGAAGGAGCTGCCTCATCTCCTGAGAAAGCCCCTGATAGACCTTTTTCCCAAAAAGATCATGTGTGTAAGTAGTCGGCATATATTTTCCTCTTCTTTCTATATATCCAGACGAAGCTGAATTTCCTCTTCTGCTTCTGCCTTAAAGTCTTCCAGACGCACCGGATCCATCACCGGCAGTTCTTCCAGACCCTGCACCCCAAATGCCCGCAGAAATTCTTCTGTTGTACCAAAAAGAATCGGCTTACCAGGAGCATCCAAACGTCCCAGTTCCTTTACCAAACTGTACTCCACCAGCTTGTTTATTGCATGGTCGCACTTTACTCCTCGGATTTTTTCGATTTCCGCCTTGGTTACCGGCTGCTTATAAGCAACAATAGACAAAGTTTCCAGCATAACATCTGTCAGCATGGGCTTTTTGGGCTGCATGGCAATACGGATCATACAGTCGCAATATTCCTTTTTGGTACAGAGCTGATAAGATTTTTCCAGTTCTATGATCTGGATTCCCCGATCCTCTTCTCTGTATCGGTCCATCATGTGATGGAGCAGTTTCTCTGTGGTGGGTACATCCTGTTCTATGGCCTTTGCAATCTGAGATACCTCCACTGCCTCTCCCATGGCAAAAAGCACTGCCTCGATCGCTGCCTCTGTTTTTTTTCTATCCACACTCAAACCTCGTTCCTGTTATTCTTCTTCTGCAAATTCTGTGAGATTTTTCCAGGTTTCCGGCTCTGTCACCACATCCACCTGAATGTCGTCAAAAAGCGCCTCCTGACATACCTGGATATGCCCCATTTTCATTAATTCCAAAATGGAAAGAAAAGTGACGATTACCTGTACCCTGGAACACTGATGTTCCAGAAGCTCCCGAAAGCTGAAATGACGGTTTTTCATTGCAAAGTCCTTGATTTCCAGCATTTTATCTGAAAGACTCACCTCTTCCTTTTCAATTTTTCCGAATTTGCTTCGGATAGGGTCAATTTTGTTCTCCTGTCTCCGAAGAATGGATTTATAAATCTGGTTCAGTTTTTCCAGCGTCATATCTCCCAGAAGTTCCCGGGGGTCCACCGGCTCCCGGTATTCCAGCACTTCCCTGGGAATGGTGGCATCCTTATAGAACACACCCACTGCGCCGTCCATCCGGTCTTTCAGTTCATAAGACATAAATTTATACATCTTATATTCCAGGAGTTTTTCTACCAGTTCTGCTCTCGGATCTTCCTCTTCCCCTTCTTCATTGACTTCCTTGGGAAGGAGCATCCGGCATTTGATATCAATAAGGGTGGCTGCCATAACCATAAATTCACTCATTACCCCCAGATCTTCCCGCTCCATGGCATGAATGTATTCCATATACTGATCCGTAATCTCCACAATAGGGATATCATAAATATCGATTTTATTCTTATCAATCAAATGAAGGAGCAGATCTAACGGTCCTTCAAAAACATTTAGCTTAACGGGAATTGCCATATGCATCCTCTCTCTGCTTCAGGGAAATGATCAGCAGTTCTCTTTTGTTATGAATCCGCACAGGAATGGTATGCTCTCCCAGCCCTGCGCTGACTACCATATGTCTGTTTCCTCTGTGAAAATCACCGCAGCAATACGGAGGAAACAGCAGGTACTGAGGACAGGTCAGACCGCAATGCTCTGACAGACGTACAATCCCGCCGTGATAATGTCCGGAGAGAATCAGATCTGCTCCCCAGGAAAAATACGTAGTTCCATATTTGGGATTATGAGCCAGAAGAATATGCATTCCTTCCCCCTGAACAGTTCCCAGATATCCCTCCAGTTCTGTCTGTGTCAGCTTTCGGGACTTTGGTTTTTTATAATAGTCCAGAGGCAGTTCCAGCCCATAAAAATGACACCAGGTTTCTCCGATTCTCTGGCTTGTCTTCTGGTTATGAAGGAACCTTACCCCCTCCATGGAAAGCCGCTTTTCATAGGCTTCGTAACATTCCCCGAATTCCGAAAATTTCATTTTATATTCATGGTTTCCCAGAGCATAATACACGGGAAACTCTTTCACCAGGCTTTTCAGAAGTTTCTCTGCCACTTCTAATGTCTCCGGCTTCGTACGCACCGAAAGATCCCCTACACACAGAACAGCATCTGGCCGGGCCGCCTTTATAGCCTGTATCAGCTCCCTGTTCTCCTCGCCATATAGAAAGCCGTGGAGATCTGCCAGAACGGCAAACCGGATTTCTCTGTTCTCTTTGATTCTTTCTGTGGGAATTTCATAGGTTTTTATTTGAAATGTATGCATCTTTATTTTCCAAATCCACAATTCGGGAAGGTGCAGACTTTACAATTCAGGCAAAGTCCTCCCTCTCCATAAGCTGCAATTTCATCCTCAAAAATCTCATCATCTGCCATAATTCTTGGAAGGATCAGATCAAACACCGTTCTTTTGGCGTACATCACACAGCCTGGAAGCCCAAGAATGGGAACTTTGCGACCATCCTTTTCGTAATAGGCCAGCAGAAGCATCGCGCCGGGAAGAACCGGAGCGCCATATGTTACAATACGGGCGCCGGTATCCTTGATTGCTCCCGGTGTACGGTCATCGGGATCCACACTCATACCGCCGCTGCAGATCACCAGATCTGCCCCCTCATCAATGAGTCTTTTGATATCTGCCGTGATCTGTTCTTTGTCATCGCCAGGCATGGTCTGTCCCAGAATCTTTGAAGGATATTCCGATACCTTTCCAATGAGTACCGGGGTAAAGGTATCCTTGATAAGCCCTTTTTTCACTTCACTTCCCGTTGTGACAATTCCCACTTTTTTTTCATGATAAGGGAGAATGGAAAAAATCGGTTCTTCTCCTGCTTCTTCTCTTGCCTTCTTCATTTTTTCCTCCTGGATCACAAGAGGAATGATTCTGGTTCCAGCCAGCTTGTCTCCCTTTTTTACCGGAAAATCTCCATGACGGGAGGCAATCATCATTTCACCAAGACGATTCACGCGAACCAGTGCATCCCTGCGTATTTTTAACAAACCGTCCATATCTGCCACCAGCTCGATTTTTCCCTCTTTTACCTCTGTTCCATGCATATGCTCTCCGGCACAGATTTCATACAGAATCTGTGCTCCTTCATTCTCATGAAGAATTCCCTCCTGCTTTTCCCATACATAAAGATGTTCTTTTCCCACAGAAAGAAGCGCCGGAATGTCTTCCTCACGCACAATATGTCCCTTGTGGAACAACACGCCTTTTTTTTCATCCTTAATAATCTGTGTGATATCGTGGCACAAAATATGTCCCACAGCATCTACTGTTCTGATTTCTTTCATGGTATTTTCTCTCCTGCTCTCTTTATATTTTCGTGAATACTTTTTTTATAATCCTGCTTCGCAAAGCTTTGCATAAACTCCGCCCTTTTCCAGAAGCTCCTTATGGGTTCCTTCCTCTGCGATCCCCTCTTCTGTCAGCACCAGAATTCTTCTGGCATTTCGGATGGTAGAAAGTCGATGGGCAATCACAAAAGTAGTTCGGTTCGCTGCCAGCCGTTCCAGAGATTCCTGCACCACCTTCTCGCTCTCGTTATCCAGCGCAGAAGTTGCCTCATCAAAAATAAGAATAGGCGGATTCTTCAAAAAAGCTCTTGCAATGGACAGTCTCTGCTTCTGTCCTCCGGACAGCTTCACACCCCGTTGACCAATATCCGTATCATAATCCTTTGGCATATCCATGATAAAGTCATGGGCATTGGCCGCCTTGGCCGCACGAAGAACTTCTTCATCCGTGGCATCCGGCTTTCCATAACGGATATTTTCCATAATGGTACCGGCAAACAGATACACATCCTGCTGTACAATTCCAATCTGCCTGCGCAGATCCTTGAGACGAATTTTCCGGATATCTGTTCCATCCAGATAAATAGCTCCTTCCGATACGTCATAAAATCTGGGAATCAGACTGCAAAGCGTAGTTTTTCCTGCGCCTGAGCTGCCCACCAGCGCCACATATTCTCCTGGCTTCACATCAAGATCCACATGGGCAAGAACAGCCTCCTGACTGTCTTCATAATGGAAGGACACATTCTCAAAACAAATTTCTCCTCTGGCCTGATCCACAGAAACTGCATCTGGCGCATCCTGGATATCCGGTGCAATGGCCATCATTTCCAGGAAACGGTCATATCCACTGTAACCGTTCTGAAACTGTTCTGTAAAGTTTACCAGTTTTCCCACCGGTTCCGTAAAGTTGTTGATATATAAAAGGAAAGTAACCAGATCTGTGGTGGTCAGAGAACCGTCTGTCAGGAAAAATGCCCCAGCCAGCAGAGAAGCCACGGTAATCAATGTGGTAAACGCATCCATGCCGGAGTGATAGCCGGCCATATACCGGTAGCTCAGACGTTTGGCATCTACGAACCGCTCGTTGCCTTTTGCAAATTTCTCCATTTCCCTTTTTTCATTTCCAAAGGATTTTACCACACGGATTCCGGACAAACTGTCTTCAATCTGGCTGTTGATATCTGCAATCCTTGCGCGGTTTTCTTTAAAAGCATGCTTCATCCGCTTGTTATATACCAGCGCATAAAACAGCATGATCACTACAATTCCGAAGCAAATCATGGCAAGACTGGCATTGACATTCAGAAGAATGGCCAGAGCTCCCAACAGCTTAATCAGCGAAATCAGAATATCCTCCGGTCCGTGATGAAGAAGCTCGCTGATATCAAACAGGTCGCTTGTGATCCTGGATAACAGATGTCCCACCTTCTGATTGTCATAAAAAGCAAAGGACAGCTTCTGATAATGACTGAAAATCTCGTTTCGCATATCATGCTCAATGTAAGCGCCCATCATATGTCCATAATACGTAATAAAGTATCGGCTGCCCAACTGCACCAGCACCAGAATCAGCATGCCCACACCAATTTTCAAAATGATTCCCTTGGCCTGTGTAAGCTCCATGGTTCCCACTGTGTTCATAATATATCTCACCAGAAGAGGAATCACCAGAGTCACAGCTGCTCCCAGAATGGCAAAAAACAGATCGGCTGCCAGAAGTCCCTTATAAGGCTTATAATAGCCTGCAAGTAATTTCAGTTTGTTTGGTTGTTTTTTCTTTTGTTCCATGGTTCCTCCTGTCCGCAGTCTGTATTTTGGGAAACGTTTCCCCTATCTGATCTATTATACTTCTACCTGCAGGGGTTTGTCAAAAGATTCTCAGGAAAACACCTTTTTCAAGGCTTTTTCCAGACAATCAGAAAAAGAGAGTTCCAAAACAGACTGCCCGTAAAGAATCGGTACGCTTCCCAGCAATTTTCCATTCATATAATATTCCATCTTCCCAGCTGTTTCTCCTTTTTTCACCGGAGCTTCTGCCTCCTTGGGAAGCAAAAGACGGCGTTCCACCTCCTGATGCCCGCTGCCATCTACAGACAAATGGGAAAACGTATGCTGGTATACAAGAGAAACCTCTTTCTGTTTTCCCTTTTTGACAGAAAGTTTGGGAAGCGCCTGGGGTTCTGAATCCTCATAGAGACTACATTTGGAAAATCCATAGTTCAGCATGGCTGTGGCATCCCGGAACCGGGCTTTGTTCTCAGGCGCCGCCATAACAACTGAAATCAGAGTGATCCCATCCCGTTCTGCCACCGCAGACAGACAGTATTTCGCCACACTGGTGCTTCCCGTTTTTAGTCCCAGACATCCTTCATAGGAACGAATCAGTTTATTGGTATTGGTCAGACCAAATTTCTTACTCCCCTGCCTGGTTTCATGGGTGATTGTTTCCATCCATATAGAAGAATATTCCAGAACTCCAGGATATCTGGTAATCAGTTCCCGGCTCATAAGCGCAACATCATAGGCTGTGGTATAGTGATTTTCCGATTCCGTCAGACCACAACAATCCTCAAAATGAGTATTCTTCATTCCCAGCCCTGCTGCCCTTGCATTCATTTCTTTTACAAATTCCTGCTCGCTTCCGGAAATATGCTCTGCCATAGCCACACTGGCGTCATTTCCTGAAGCAATTACAATGCATTTAATCATGGTTTCCACTGTCTGAGTTTCTCCCTCTTCCAGAAACACCTGAGAACCACCCATGGATTTTGCATTGGCGCTGGTAGTTACCAGATCCTCCATGTGAAGCGAACCTCGTTCCAATGCATCAAAAATTAAAATCAGAGTCATGATCTTCGTGATACTGGCAGGGCTTCGCCGCTGATCCTTTTCTTTTTCGTAAATCAGTGTCCCTGTTTTTGCCTCTAAAAGAACCCCCTCAGGCGCCTCAATCAATCCCTCCCCGGATGGGAGCACCTCTTCTTCCCTCTGGGCCCATACAAGACACAGCGAATTCGATGGCGCCCCTGACAGCAGAACAACTGCCATCATCCAGCAAATTCCTTTTCGGAACCATTTCCCCTTCATACCCATTCTCCTGCTTTTCTATTCTTTTCTATTGTAAAACCATTTTTCATAAAATATGACTGTCCCAGGAAAAAAGCTGCCCTGTCTGCAATTTTTTCTTACAGACAGGACAGCTTTTTCTATTCCGCCACACGTTCCACTTTTTTTAATTTCCAAAAACATAACAGAGAAAGCAACAATACCAGCGCAGCCGCTCCGGCTGATATACCAGTTCCTGCTTCTGGAAAAAACATACAGAGGAAAACAGGAACCATTCCCAAAAACATTCCTGAAAAAACAGATACCATTACAGACATGGAATTTTTTACCACCTGCTGTTCATGGTTCCAGTCAAAGTTTGGAAATTTTACATTGGCATACATCCCAAACACAGCCGCGAACAAGCTGTACGCCATCGGCACAGCAAACAGCAACACTCCATCGCTTCCTCTTATGGGAAACCGTATCAAAATACAGATTCCGCTCACCAAAATACAGGGCAGGGAAAGGGAAAGGTGGATTGCGATTTTTGATAAGAAAATAACCATAGGTTCCACCGGAATGGAACACATGATCCAGCGCGCCCGTCCCTCCAGCGAAAGAGAAGGCGCTGTGGTGGAACCAAGGCAGACCAGCATTCCCAGGATCATGGGAATCGTCACCTGCATCTGCGCAGCCACTCCGGGTATATCCACCATACGTTCCAGATTCTCCGGCCCCATCACCAGAGCTGCCAAACCGAATAGTACCAGAAGCAACATACCTACCAGGGTATTCATAGCATAAATGGTACAGGTAAACAGACGGCGCAGTTCCTTTTTATATAAAGCCATAAATATGGTATTTCGCTTTCCCGCTTCCACTTTTTTTCTTTTTCTCTGACGAAAAGAAGCCAACATCCCTTCTATTTGAATATAAAAAGTTCCCACCAGAAAGAAAAACGCAGTCAAAATCCCTACCGACACAACCTGATAGAGTAGAAATCCCCAGATTCCTCTCCCTTCAAAAAAAGAAACAGCCAGGTACCCTGGCGGATAAATATGCGCGCACAGCTCTGCCAGCATAATCCCAAAATCTGCCAGCGCTTCTGGACTCTGTACCTGAAAAGAGAAACGCGTCGTCCACAAAAGCAACACAGAAAGAAGCCCTAGATTGAGCAAAAGCGAAAAGAAATGACGAAAGGGAAGCCGACTGGTCAGTGTCAGGACTACGGTTCCAAGAAAAAGCGCCAGAACAGTTGGGAGGATCGGAATGGTAAAAATCAGAACCAACAGCAGCAGAATTTCTCCTGCCCCCGCCCTTTCATAGATGGCATAAACCGCAAAAGCCGGCAACATAATCAGAAAACTGATAAAAAGTCCTGTGAAATAAGCAAAGGTCACTCTCACCGCAGCTATCACAGCTGTCCCAACTGGAAGGGAACCCATAAGATCGAAATCCTTACACCCAAAAAGGGCTCCCTCACTTTTTAAAAAAAGAAAAAGAAAGGTCATCCAGGCTGACAGACTGGATATCAGGCGTGGAATCATATGCGCTGCTCCCATCTGCGTATACCCGTAAGCTGCCATACCACTGTAAAGCATGGTAACCATTCCCACCACAGCGATCCCCACACCCACTGCCAGGTTTTTCCGGCTTCCCTTCCCGGATTTTTCCCGGTGAAAAAACAATGGATTCCAATAACGAAGCATTTGCATGTTCAACAGGATCCAATACTTACTTTTCATGATCCACCACCTCCAGAAATACTTCCTCCAGGCTTGCGTTTCCTTTGACCTCTTCCATGGTTCCACTGGCAATCAGCGTTCCATTCTTGATAATAGCCACCTTACTGCAGAGCTTTTCTGCCACCTCCAGCACATGAGTGGAAAAGAATACTGCGCTTCCTCTCTGACACAATTCTTTTAACATTTCTTTCAGATGAAAGGATGCTTCCGGGTCCAGCCCTACAAAGGGCTCATCCAACACCAAAAGTTTTGGCTCATGAAGAAAAGCTCCCATCAGAGCAACCTTCTGCCGCATGCCATGAGAATAACTTCCAATCAATTCTCCCAGACTGTCTGTCATTCCCAAAAGTTCTCCATACTTACGGATTCGCTCCTTTCTTTTGGATTCCTCTACAGAAAAAACGTCCGCCATATAGTCCAGATACTGCATTCCTGTCAAAAATTCATAAAGATCCGGATTGTCGGGAATATACGCCATTCTGGATTTACAAAGTACCGGCTCTTTTTTTATGGAATGACCTTCTATAAGAATTTCTCCCTCCGAAAAATCAAGCACCCCAACAATAGCGCGGATGGTCGTGGTTTTTCCCGCTCCATTGTGTCCGATAAATCCATAGATTTCTCCGGATTCTACAGTCAGATTCACATCCTTAGCTGCCCGTTTCCCATTTCCATATTTTTTTCCAAAATGTTTCAGTTCCAACACACGCTCCATAAATCACATCTCCTCATTTATTCTGCCACTTTTTTTAAATATCTCTCAAGCCGGGAAGCCAGACGAAGAAATTCCGGATCTTCCTTCAAGAAATCAAAAACCGGATTCGTTGTCACAGACAAAAGAAGATCCTCCTTCATCAGCCGTCGATCTCTGGGAAGGTTTCCCGGAAGGGCAAACCCTTCCATCCATTGCTTCGTCCGGTCAAAAAACTCGTCTCCGTGAATGGAAAAATTCTGAAATTCTGTCAAAATTATATGTACAAGCTTCTGCAGCTGGGAAAGAGTCTGTTCCCGATTCTGATTTTTTGCTTCCCGTATAGCCCCCTGAAGATAATCCACACACATCTTGTGAGGAAAAAGCGCGTCCAATTCAAATCCTTCTCTCAGACACGCTATTCTCTTGCCTGCCAGTTGTTTCTGTTCTTCGTTTTCTGTAAGCTGCGTATAGAATTCCAGCATATCTATCATTTCTGCCAGTTCCTGATACAGCACAGCCTGCACAATCTCCATGGCCTTTTCACGATTTCCCACCATCTGATAAGCGCCAGCCACCAAAGACTCCGTGGGCATACGAGGATGAATCCTTTCTCCAAGGACTGCAAACACCTGCTCCGGTCTTCCCTGCACCAGATAGATTATGCCCTCCAGCATCTGCGCATCTCCTTTTACCTGTATCTCTGTGCATTCCTTGCGTATTCTTCTGCACAAATTTTCTGCTTCTTCCAGAACCTGTGCCTGTTCCTCACTCGAAGGTGCCAGCATAAAATTATTCAGTAAGAGCTGCGCCATGGCAAACAAAAGGGGATAACAGGAATCATATCTTCGGATAAACTCCCGCACCTGATGCAGAGTCTCCCAAAAGGGACGCTCTGCAAACCGGCTGGAAAATTCTCGATATTTTTCCCATATTTTCTTCTCCTCTAACTGTGGCTGATACCCCAGAAGTTCATCAATGGAAATATGATAATAGTTCGCAAGCACCGGAAGGATAGTGATATCCGGATAGCTTAAATTGTTTTCCCATTTGGAAACCGATGCCTTGGAAACTCCTGTATACTCCGCTACCTCATCCTGGGTTACCCCCTTTTCCCTTCTCATTCTGGAAAGAATTTCTCCAATGTTCAGTTCTCTCATATCCCTCTCCTTTCCCCCTCAGTTTATTTGATTCCGCAAAAAGAAACAAGGGATTTTCAGTAAACTTCTGTTAAAAAAATCAACCACAAGGAAACTTCCGATGCAACAGGAGGTACTGCTTTTCAGATAAAAAAAGCAGAGGCAGAAAAGCAAATACCCGTAAAGTATCGCTACTCTGTCTCTGTTTCTTCTCGTTACTATGAACCGGTTTCCATAAGTTCCTTCATTCGTTTCAAAATATGCTCCATCATGAAAAAAAGTGTTTCATAATGCATATATTCCAGGATGTGTTCGTCAAACATAAATTTCAGACTGGCTGGAAATTCCTCATCTCCATCCCAATACTGAAAAATCACAGGAAGAAATGAGAATGGATATAGTTTCACTGCCACATCTCCATTTAATTCCGTTTTTTCTCCCATACGAAGACAGACCATCTCCAGTTCATTTGTTTTTCCACTGAAGAAGTCCGCCCACTTCTGAAAGAGATTTCCTCCCGGAGCAGCAGATCGCACGGTCCCCTTTAACATATTTAAGGAACAATAGCGTCCAGAGAAACTGCAATCCTCTCTGGCATAACAGAGCACATCATAAATGGTCATGGATTCGTTGTAATCCCCTTCCACCACTGTGTGAAACTGATCTTCTGACCATTCTACTACGCCGCTGTTTCGGCTGACACGGTATAATCTCCCCACAAATTCCAGATAAAGATACTCTCTGTCATATTCCAGGGCATATTTTTGGATCATTTTTTCCTGATCATACTTTAAAAATTCTCCCCGCATCCGATCTCGCATCTGTTCGTAATTTGACCCTGCCATAAATCACTCTCCAGGCTTTTAGTAATTATTTGCGCGAACCTCAAAAAATGCCTGTGGATGCGCACATACCGGACAAACCTCCGGCGCTTTGGTTCCAAGAACAAGATGACCACAGTTACGGCACTCCCATAAAGTTACACCGCTCTTTTCAAAAACTTCTTTTGCTTCTACATTATGAAGAAGCTTCCGATAACGATCTTCATGTGTTTTTTCTATGGCAGCTACTCCACGGAATTTTTCGGCCAGTTCATGGAAACCCTCTTCCTCTGCTTCACGCGCCATACGGTCATACATGTCAGTCCACTCGTAATTTTCTCCCTCTGCCGCATGCAGCAGGTTCTCTGCGGTATCTCCCAATTCTCCAAGGGCTTTAAACCATAATTTTGCATGTTCTTTTTCGTTTTCTGCCGTTTTCAAAAACAGTGCGGCGATTTGCTCATATCCCGCTTTTTTGGCAACGGAAGCAAAGTACGTATATTTATTACGTGCCTGTGATTCTCCTGCAAATGCTTCCCAAAGATTCTTTTCTGTTTTTGTTCCTGCAAATGGTTTTTTATTTTCCATATCTGCCTCCTGTTCTGTTTCAAATTTACGGTTTCATAGGTTTATTTTATCCTGCAATCATCCAATACATGCATGATTCCATTCTTATAACATCGGCGCCAGCACGCGCATCACGCTCTGAATGCCTCGTATTGCAATATTTCTATGCCGGCAGAATTCCAGGTCAATGGGTGTACAGTAATCCAGAGTTTCCATGAAATCCTGACGGATATCTGCGATCACACGGTTCTTGTAGATCCACACGCCATCCTCAAAATGCAGGTACAGACTGCGGTAATCCAGATTGATCGTTCCTACCACACCAACCTCATCATCACAGACAAAGGATTTCGCATGAAGAAAACCTGGCTGGTATTCATAAATCTCCACTCCGGCTTCCAACAGCTGTTCATAATAGGACTGGGTAAGCAAAAAGACCATTTTTTTGTCCGGGATTCCCGGTGTCATAATCTTCACATCCACACCGCTTTTTGCAGCCAGACAAAGAGCCGTCATTAATTCGTTATCCACAATCAGATATGGGGTGCAGATATAAACGTAATGTTTCGCCTTGTTAATGATATTTAAATAAACGTTTTCCCCTACAATCTCATCATCCAGAGGCGTATCACAGAACGGCTGCACAAAACCGTCTCCTTCAAAAGGTTCCGGATGATAGCGATGGGGGCGATAACAATCAAAATCAATTTTATCTGTGGAGCGGGTCACTACTGTCCACATCTGAAGAAACATGGCAGTCATGTTCCATACCGCATCTCCTTTTAACATCACAGCCGTATCCTTCCAGTGACCGAAACGCTCTCTCTGGTTAATGTACTCATCTGCCAGATTGATGCCTCCTGTAAATCCGGTATGTCCGTCAATGACACAAATCTTTCTGTGATCCCGGTTATTCTGAATCACATTCAAAATCGGACGGAACCGGTTAAATACCTGGCATTTGATTCCCTTCTCCCGAAGGCTCTTATCATATTGATGGGGCAGTGTGGTCAGACAGCCAAATCCGTCATAGATCAGACGAACATCCACGCCCTCTGAAACTTTTCTCTCTAAGATTTCAAGAATCGTCTGCCACATTACGCCGTCATTGATGATAAAATATTCAATATAAATATAATGCTTCGCCTCTTCCAGTTCTTTTACAAGCACCGGGAACATGTCATCTCCCACCTGAAAGTATTCCATGGTGGTATTCTCATGCACCGGATATCCTGCATGGCGGTAAATATACTTGGATTGGATTGCTGCCGAAAGATCTTCCTTCTCCAGCCGTTCCCTGGTATCCGGAGATTCCTTCATATATGAATCGCACTGTTCCAGAACTTTTTCAAAATTATTCTGCATCACTGTCGCAATTCTGGATTGTCCGAAAATCAGATACAAAACAAGGCCAAATACCGGAATTGCCATGATCAGAATGGTCCATGCCAGCTTATAAGAAGGATTAATCTTCTTATTTACCAGCCAGAGCACCACCAGAATGGTCAAGATGCTGATTCCCAGATTGATCCATTTGGAATACCCCGCCAGTCTCCATACTGTCAGCAAGATCCATCCCAACTGAATCATGAGTGCTATTACCACATAGAAAATACGATTAAACAGTAATTTTGATATTTTTTTCAAAGGCATCATTATCAGGTTCAGCATAAAAAGTCTCCTATTAAAAATCCCTGACCAGAAGTCAGGGATTTTCGCGCACAATTAATTATATTTACGTTTTCTTGCGGCTTCAGATTTTTTCTTACGACGAACGCTTGGTTTCTCGTAATGCTCTCTCTTGCGGATTTCCTGCTGGATACCTGCTTTTGCACAGCTTCTCTTGAATCTGCGAAGAGCGCTATCTAAAGTCTCGTTCTCTTTTACGATTACATTTGACATAGACTCACACCTAACCTCCCTCCAGTTGTAGATTGTGCTTAAATACAACTGTCTGGGTATTTTTCTTGCACATCTGGTATTATATATCATAGCTGTAAGGTTCGTCAACAGATTTTGGGTATTTTTAGAAAAAACTTTTTCAATTTTTTTTACTGAAGCTGTCCTTCCAGAATACCTGCTACTGCTGCAATCGCCTCTTCTGCTTTTTCCGGATTTTTGCCGCCGGCCTGAGCCATATTTGGACGACCGCCGCCGCCTCCGCCAACGATCGCTGCGGTTGCTTTGATCAGGTTTCCTGCATGAGCGCCAGCCTTCTGCGCGCCATCGGTTGCCATGGCCAGGAGATTTACTTTTCCTCCATTGACAGCAGCCAGAACCACCACGCCTTCTCCCAGCTTATCCTTCAACTGGTCTCCAAGATCACGAAGTCCGTTCATGTCCACGCCGTCTACCTTTGCAGCAAGAAGCTTCACGCCTTTTACTTCCACGATCTTATTCATCACATCCCCAAGAGATCCCTGTGCCAGCTTACTCTTTAAGGATTCATTTTCACTCTGAAGAGTTTTGACCTCTCCCTGTAAATGAGCAATCTTATCCAATACTTCTGCCGGATTCGCCTTCAGTGCCTTTGCAGCTGCATGAAGAGCTTCTTCCTGTTTCTTATAGTATTCCAGAACACCGTTTCCGGTAAGCGCTTCAATACGACGCACACCTGCTGCAATACCGGATTCAGAAAGAATCTTAAACAGCATGATAGAGCTGGTGTTGGCTACATGCGTACCACCGCAAAGCTCTTTGGAAAAGTCTCCCATGGATACTACACGTACCTTCTGGTCATACTTTTCTCCAAAGAGAGCCATAGCACCGGATTTCTTCGCTTCTTCAATATCCATCACATCGGTACGCACATCCAGAGCCGCCTGAATCTGCTCATTTACCAATTCTTCCACCCTTGCAATTTCTTCGCTGGTCATGGCCTGGAAATGTGCAAAGTCGAAACGCAGTCTGTCTGGAGTAACCAGAGAACCTTTCTGTTCTACATGGGAGCCCAGAACTGTTTTCAGAGCCTTCTGAAGAAGATGGGTAGCACTGTGGTTTTTCTCTGTGTCCTTACGTCCCTTGGTATTTACTTTCAGAGAAACCGTCTCTCCTGTGGAAATCATACCGGATTCCATATGTCCCACATGACCTACTTTGCCGCCGCGAAGCTTGATGGTATCTTCTACTGCAAACACACCGGTTGCTGTTTCAATCACACCAGTATCGCCTTCCTGTCCACCCATGGTAGCATAGAATGGAGTCTCTTCTACGAAGATGGTTCCCTTCTGACCTTCCATAAGAGAGGAAACAATTTCTTTCTCGCCGGTGAGTACCGTTACCTTAGAATCGAAAGAAAGATGCTCATATCCAACAAATTCTGTGGTCACTTCATTATCAATTTCATCATAAACGGTGGCATCAGCGCCCATGTAGTTGGTTACTTCACGCGCTTCACGTGCCTTGGTACGCTGCTCTTCCATTGCTTTCTGGAAGCCTTCTTCATCAATACCATAGCCCTTTTCTTCCAGAATTTCTTTTGTCAGATCCAGCGGGAATCCATAGGTATCGTATAATTTAAATGCATCCTCTCCGGAAAGAACAGTTTTACCGGAAGACTTCATTTCCTCTTCCATATCGGAAAGAATACGAAGACCCTGGTCGATGGTCTTATTAAACTGATTTTCTTCATTGGTCAGAACCTTGAAAATAAATTCTTTCTTTTCTTCCAGTTCCGGATATCCATCCTTAGAACCTTCGATAACCATAGCGCTGAGTCTGGATAAGAAGGTTCCTTCTATTCCAAGAAGACGTCCGTGACGTGCTGCACGACGAATCAGACGGCGAAGCACATAACCTCTTCCCTCATTGGTAGGCATGATACCGTCAGAGATCATAAAGGTTGCAGAACGGATATGGTCTGTAATCAGACGAATGGAAACGTCATCGGAATAGTTTTCCCCATAAGTCTTTCCTGCCACTTCACATACCAGGTTTCTCAGAGCGCAAATGGTATCCACATCAAAGATGGAATCCACATCCTGTACAACAACTGCCAGTCGCTCCAGACCCATACCAGTATCAATGTTCTTCTGTTTCAGTTCTTCATAGTTTCCGTTTCCGTCATTTTCAAACTGGGTAAATACGTTATTCCATACTTCCATATAACGGTCACAGTCACAGCCTACGGTACAGCCTTCTTTGCCGCAGCCGTATTTTTCTCCACGATCATAGTAAATTTCAGAACATGGACCACATGGACCAGCGCCATGCTCCCAGAAGTTATCTTCTTTTCCGAAACGGAAGATACGCTCTGCCGGGATTCCAATCTCTTTATTCCAGATTTCAAAAGCCTCGTCATCATCCAGATATACGGATGGGTACAGTCTATCCGGATCCAGACCTACCACCTTGGTAAGGAATTCCCAGGACCATTCCAGGGCTTCTCTTTTGAAGTAATCTCCAAAAGAAAAGTTACCCAGCATCTCAAAGAATGTACCGTGGCGCGCTGTCTTACCTACATTCTCAATATCTCCGGTACGGATACATTTCTGGCAGGTTGCCACTCTGGTTCTTGGCGGGATTTCCGCTCCTGTAAAATATGGTTTTAAGGGTGCCATTCCTGCATTGATCAGAAGAAGACTCTTATCTCCCTGGGGAACCAGGGAAAAGCTCTTCATTACCAGATGTCCTTTACTTTCCATGAAATCCAGAAACATCTGGCGAAGCTCATTCACTCCATATTTCTTCATTTCCATTTCCTCCTAGTGTCTGATTTATTTCACACAAACCTTATTGAATTTCTTTTTGCCACGCTTCAGCACAATACCGTCACCCTGAAGGCTCTCTTTGGATACCATATGCTTGATGTCCGTGATTTTTTCTCCGTCAATGGAAACGCCGCCCTGTTCAATGGCACGACGTCCTTCGGAACGTGTTGGAACCAACTGGGATTTTACCAGAAGTGTAATCAGGTCAATCTGATCCTCTGTAAAATCTTCTTCTGTCAGCTCTGTGCTTGGCATATTCGCTGTATTCGCACCGCCGGCAAACAGTGCTCTTGCGCCTTCCTGCGCCTTTTTCGCTTCTTCTTCTCCATGTACCAGATTGGTCAGTTCGTAAGCCAGGACTTCTTTTGCCTTATTTAACTGACTGCCTTCCCAGGTTGCCATTTCATCAATCTGTTCCAGCGGAAGGAAGGTGAGAAGACGCATACATTTGATTACGTCTGCATCATCCACATTTCTCCAGTACTGGTAGAAATCAAATGGGGAGGTTTTATTCGGATCCAGCCATACAGCGCCAGACTGTGTTTTTCCCATCTTTTTACCTTCAGAATTCAGAAGCAGGGTGATGGTCATTGCGTATGCATCTTTTCCCAGTTTTCGTCTGATAAGTTCTGTACCGCCTAACATGTTCGCCCACTGGTCATCTCCGCCGAACTGCATGGTACATCCGTATTTCTGGTACAGCATGTAGAAGTCGTAGCTCTGCATGATCATGTAGTTAAACTCCAGGAAGGTAAGTCCACGTTCCATACGCTGCTTATAGCATTCATGAGAAAGCATTCTGTTTACAGAGAAATGAGCGCCCACCTCTCTTAATACTTCTACATAATTGAGATCCATAAGCCAGTCTGCATTGTTTACCATCAATGCTTTTCCATCGGAAAAATCAATGAAGCGTTCCATCTGTTTTTTGAAGCAGTCAATGTTATGCTGAATGGTTTCCGGTGTCATCATCTGACGCATATCACTTCTTCCAGACGGGTCACCGATCATACCGGTACCGCCTCCAAGAAGAGCGATGGGTTTGTTTCCTGCCATCTGCAGACGTTTCATCAGACAAAGAGCCATGAAATGTCCCACATGAAGGCTGTCTGCGGTTGGGTCAAAGCCAATATAAAAAGTCGCCTTTCCATTATTTACCATTTCTTTAATTTCGTCTTCGTCTGTTACCTGGGCAATCAGACCACGCGCCTGAAGTTCTTCCCAAAGTGTCATAATTCATTCCTCCTGATAATAAAAAAATCCCCGGTTCCTGTCCTTTTAGGACGAGAACCGGGTCCCGTGATACCACCTAAATTCGCAAAGGACTCGCATCCTTGGCCTTGGCAAGTGACGTTTTCATCACTCAGGCATGATAACGTATGCCAGACGGCGCAGCCTACTGTTCCCTTTCGGTGCGCGGCTCCGGGATGTATTCACAAAAGTTCCACAGGCGCCTCTCACCAGCCGGCTGCTCTCTGTCTGCTTTCCTTATGCTACTTTTTCCCTTCAGTGCCTTTTTCTTTTATCTATTAGCCAGTATACAAACAGTGATTTTATTTGTCAAGGAATTTCCCTTGTATTTTAACAACTTAAAGTGCTGTTGCACTACTGTTTTGTCCCTGGTCATATGGTTGATACACCTGGATCCACCAGAAGATTATTTCCGTCTGCTGCCGTGGTAGCAAGTTCATCACATCGCTCATTCTCCGGATGACCGTCATGGCCTTTTACCCAGTGAAAAGTCACCTGATGGGGTTTCTTCGCCTCCAGCAGGCGTTTCCACAGATCCGTGTTTTTGACTGGTTCATTTTTTCCCCGTTTCCATCCTTTCCTGATCCAGGAATCGATCCAGTGCTGATTAAAAGCATTGACCAGGTATTGGGAATCGGAATACAGTTCCACCTCACAGGGGCGGGTAAGGGCTTCCAGTCCCACAATGGCTGCCATAAGCTCCATGCGGTTATTGGTGGTTTTTTGGTACCCCTGACTGAATTCCCGAATGTGAAGCTGTCCCCTGGTATCGGTATAATGAAGAATGGTTCCGTAACCGCCTGGTCCATCTGGATTCCCCCTCGCAGAACCATCCGTATAGATTTTTATCAGCATCTCTGTTTTTTTCCTCCCTTCATAGACTTCCATACACCTGTATGTTCAAATTCAGAAGCCGCATTTCTGGCATCTGATACGATCTTCTCCTCATATCCCAGCATATCCAGAAGTTTAATGGCATTTCTGGTTGTGGCCCGTCCTTTTTGCAAAAGATAATTAAATACTACCTCTTTTTCCCTGACTTCTTCCTCGAAATGATAGTTGTGATAAACCCCTTCCAGAATATAAGAAAGTTCAATATCATGGGTTGCCGCAAAGGCCAGAACCCAGGGCCGGTCAAGTTCTTTCAGGATTCTGGAGGAAGCCGCAATCCGCTCAATGGTATTGGTTCCTCGAAGAACTTCGTCCACGATGCAAAGCAGCGGTTCTTCTTTTTGGCTTTCATCCAGAATCCGCTTTAAGGATTTGATCTCTACGATAAAATAACTTTCTCCTCCCGACAGATCGTCACGAAGCGCCATGGAAGTCATTACCTTCAAAAACGGCGCCCGGTAACTGGAACAGGTGCAGATTCCCATGGTCTGCGCAAGAAGACTGTTCAGTGCCATATTTTTCAGAAACGTGGATTTCCCGGAAGCATTGGAACCTGTGACCAGGGTTCCCCCCTTAGCATTCATGCAGTTGGCTACCGGCTCCTGAATCAGTGGATGATAAAGATCCTCCACTTCCACAGAGACGGGAGTTCCATCATAATCCTGAAACTCCGGCTTACACTTCAAAGGAAGGATTTCCCGGAAAGAAGCAATGGAAATGGCAGCATCCAGCTCCCCCATATTTTCCAGCATTTCCATGATCCTGTCAGATTTTCCATGTACTTCCCTTAGTACCCGGTTATAAGTGAGAATATCCACATGGAATACCATACGGATATATTCCATCAGAATCTGCAAAGGATCTCCGGAATCTGCATTTTTGCTGGTCAGAAACACCGAAAGCCTCCGAAGACCTGCAAAGGCCTTTTTCCCCTTTGAAATAGCATCCATCTGCTTCTGCACCTGAGGCCATTTCACTGTTTCCATATGGTCTGCCGCCGACAGCATCCGAAGAAGGCTGGTAAGACAATCCAGATAGATCTCAATGAGTTTCCGGTCTCTTCCTGCAAAATATATGGAAATGTTTACAATACTCAAGAGAAAAAACACCAGAAAGCCATGGAGAGGCGACAAGGGAAGAAGAATCAACAAGGTTCCCAAAAGAAGTGCCAGCATTCCCCAGTGAAGCGCAGGATTCACCTTCGGCGCTCCATCCAGTGCAAGGATGGTATCCGAAAGGGAGCCCAGCCTTGTCTTTCCCACCTCCGAGAGAATCCACTGCATTTTTAACCGTTCTTCTTCATGCGTGGCAAAAAACTCCGCCAACTGGTCTCTTTCTCTTATTTTCTCCCGATCAAAAAGGGGTATTCTAAGCATTGCATACAGAACATCCTCTCCCGGTGAGGAAATGGTCTGGTTGATCAGCATATACATTCGATCCATATCCAGATCATTCCATGTAATATCATCGATTACAAACTTCTGTCCCTGTGCCTTTCTCCGAAAATAATGGGAAATCCGCTCCAGATCAGAAGCCTCATACTCCTGCTCCGGTACCTGTCCATAAATACGCTTCAGCTTTCTTAGCAAAACCTTTTTTCGCTTCCGGTTTTCCCGAATGATCAGAACAATGAACAGCAGTAAAATTCCTGTAAACCACAGGATCACATTCAAATACGGATTCATAAGTTGCTCCTTTCCTGTCCAGCCATGCTGTCATAAATCTGTTATCCGTTTCATCATACCACAATGTTCTGAAAAAAAACAGAACTTCTCACATTGGAGAAGTCCTGTCTCTCTGCTGTTTTATACCCAGTCCACAAAGAACATATGATCCTTGTATAAGAATTTCTCTACCTTACTGAAATTAAGGTTCTGCTTCCAGAAGGAAGATTCCATCATAAAGTACTTGTAATTAAAATCCTTCTTAAAGCCCTTTAAGGTTCTTGGTTTTCCTGATTTCACATGATTATTAAAAATTTCCAGTGCTTCCTTCGCCGCCTCCTGTGCAGCTTCCTTGTCATAATAGAAGCCATTCAGGCGCTTAATCAGCGCTCCGTCCCGAACCACCGCATACTGCAGGGGGCCTCCCTGATAGACTACATGACGGATCTCAGATGGGAAATTGGGATCAATGGTACGATTTAATATACACATGGCAACAGCCATCATGCCCACCTTACCCTGATCTCCTGCCTCGCATTCCACCACTGCTGTGAGAAGTTCCAGGTCAGAGACCTCTCCATTGGCAATACCCGGATGCTGAAGAAATTCTTTTTCCAGTTTAAAGGTACGGTTTTTCTCTGTATCATTAATAAGTACATAATTACCAGAAAGCTCGTAATCAGTTTCTCCCTCTTTTGCTACACCATCCTTATCAAAATGATAGGTCTTACCGCCAATTATTGCAGTTTTGTTGGCATACATAACACCCTTGGAATCAAAGTAATACTTCTTACCATCCAGAGTGAGCCAGCCTGTCTGAGCTTTTCCATCCTTGGGGCTGAAATAATATTTCTTGCCGGATACCGTTCCAAAACCCTTGGTATAACGAATGCCGGAGCTTTTTGAAAAATAGTAATAATCATTACTGATCTTTTTTAGCCCAACATACATAACTCCTGTAGTTTTATGGAAATACCGGACATATCCGCTGGTATCCTTCTGCCAGCCGGTAAGCATCTTCCCCGTTGTCTTGCTGAAATACCGTTTCTGGTTCTTGCTGTCTTTCATCCAGCCCTTAGCCATTACTCCGGCGCCCTTGGTGAAATAATACTTCTCCCCCTTGGCATTGGTCATCCAGCCTCTGGCCATCAGACCGTCAGATGGAGCAAAATAACGGGTATTCCCCTGACTGTCTGTAAGAAAGCCAGTTACCATATATCCTTTTCCTTTGGTAAAATAACGGATCTTCTGTCCCTTGGCATCCTTCTGCCAACCCTTTAACTGCACTCCGGTTTTGGTATTAAAATAATACTTCTTCCCGCTCAAAGTCAGCCAGCCCTTCTGCTTGGAACCATCTTTCTTTATGTAATATGTCTTGCCTCCGATCGTCTGAAATCCTGTGGAGGCAGCCTGTGTTTCCTTTGCCATGGATGGAAGCGCCATACATGCGCACAAAACCAACAGGGCCATCAGGCAAGCACGCAAACAATTTCTGCAGGTTGTTTTTTTCATACTCTTTCCTCATTTCTTTTTTTCATAAAAGATGCTCAAAATGTATCGAAAGCATTTCAAACATTACAAAATTATTACATACTTGTTTATATTATAAACAGCAGACCCTTTTCTGTCAACTTGAAATTTTCATTCTGTGTTCACACACAACCTGTCCTTCGCATAGGATGAAGTGTAATCAAAATCTGGAGGATTTACTATGAGTGATTTAGCTGCTACAAACTGTGGATGTGGAGAAGAAAGAACCAACTGTAACTGCGGATGCAATACCCCCACAAGCAACAACTGTGGATTTGGCAGCAACAACTGCAGCTGCATTTTATGGCTGATTATTTTAAGCTGTATCTGCGGAAACAATGGTTTTGGCGGTGGATGCGGCAACAGCTGCGGCGGCGGATGTGATTCCTGTACCCTTCTGATCATCATCCTTCTTCTTTGCGGCAACAATGGCTTCGGCAACGGCTGCTTCTAAAATTTCTTCTTCAAAAAGGCAGAGGTTAATTCCTCTGCCTTTTCTCAATGCCAGGCATTTGCCTGAGCTTTTGTTTCTTTTTTTCTTCCTCTTCTTTTCTTTTCACACAGTCAAGATCCAATTCATAGCATGCATTTCCTTCCAAAATCTGTTTCCATTTTTTCTCTTCCAATTTTTTGTGTTCCTGTTCTTTTCTTTTTATTATATGATACCATTTTTTAAAGGGTCCCAGACTCTCTTGTCACCGGACAGGCTTTCCTGGCATATTTTAATCATAAAAAACATAGGATTGGAAAAGAAAAGCCTATGGAAAAGGAAATGATTTCGCAAACCAGCCTGGACCAGATGGTGGGAGATGAAAGCTCTCAGTTTTTAAAGGCTGCCATCCCTTATCTTCCCCCTTCGACCCAGCCGCTTTTCTCCATTTACGCCAAAGCAAAAGAGCTGCAAAATACTTTGGAGCTTTTTCGTTCCGGGGCCAAAGACATGAAAATGTGCAGTTCTGTTCCCTCCCCGGAGCCACTGGAAATGCTGGATGACATCCGCCACTTCTGTTACGGCGAAAGCCGGGCAAAACTGGACCAGATGATTCGTATCCTGGGTACGGTACAGATGCTCCAGCTTATGAAGGAACCCTGAAAACACCCAAAAGAAAGGAGTATGGTATGCAGGAAGACTGGAAAGAAAACCCGAAACTTCAAGGCATGGATAAAGGAAAACTGGATCTGCTGCAAAATCTGGCTGAACAGGGAACGCAGAAAAATACTGCTGATCTGCTTCCGTTTTTAATGCAGGCTGCTTCCTCTGGAAAACAGAAAGGACTTCAATTTTCTTCTGATGAAATTTCCGCCATTCTGGAAGTTTTAAAAATGGGAAAATCGCCGGAAGAGGCAGCTCGTATGGATCGGATTGTACGTATGATGCAAATGATCCGCTAATCAAAAAAGAGTTCCCAAAAGGAACTCTTTTTTAGGAAGAAAGTCTCAGTTCTTGCTGCTGACGCCTTCCATCATACATTCTCTTAAAAAAGCAAGGGCATGAGCTGTTGTCTGCTCCCGGATTTTGCTGCGGTTTCCAGTAAAATGGAATTCTCTGGTAACCACCTTATCATTGAAGCAGCAGCCCATAAATACAGTTCCAACTGGTTTCTCTTCTGTTCCCCCTCCCGGTCCTGCAATTCCGGTGATGGACAGACAGATATCTGCTTTTGTCACAAAGCAGCAGCCCTTTGCCATTTCCTTGGCACATTTGGCTGAAACTGCACCTTCTGTTTTCAATGTGGATTTTTTTACACCCAGACATTTTCTTTTTGCCCGATTACTGTAAGTCACAAATCCTGTGGAAAATACCTGTGACGCCCCTGGCACATTTACGATTCTTGATGCCACTGCACCGCCGGTACAGGATTCTGCCAGAGCCAGTACACGATCCTGGTCTTTTAACATATCCACTACGGCCTCTTCCAATGTCTTGCTCTCTTCTGTGGCAAAAATATTCTTTCCAAAACGGTTTTTCAATTCCCGCACCACTGGCTTGATCAGCTTCTTGCATTCCTTCTCATTTTCACCCTTTGCAGTAATCCGAAGATGCACTTCTCCGGTTTTAGCATAAGGTGCAATGGTAGGGTTGGTCTGGGCATCAATGAGATCCTGGATTTCTTCTGCAACCTGGCTCTCTCCGATGCTGCAGATTTTTACCATCTGAGAATAGATGATCTCAGGCTGTTTTTTGCGAAGGAAAGGAAAAACCTCTTCTTCAAACATGGGTTTCATCTCATTGGGTGGTCCTGGAAGAAGAATTGCAATCTTACCGTTTTTCTCAATAATCAGACCAGGAGCTGTCCCGTTGTGATTGTCCAGCACAAGCGCGCCTTCCGGCACCTGCGCCTGCTTGTAATTATTTTCTGTAATCCTTCTCTGGGGATTGTTCTTTTCGTATTGTTTTAAATAGGTTTCCAGCAATTCTCTGCTGTGCTTATCTTCCACCAGAGGAAGCCCCATCACCTCTGCTGTCACCTCTTTGGTCAGATCATCCTTGGTAGGTCCAAGCCCGCCTGTAAGAATCACCACATCTGAACGATCCAGCGCCTGTTCGATTGTGGCCTTCATCCGTTCCTCATTATCTCCCACCACTGTCTGATAGTAAACAGACAGACCAAGCTGTGCACATTTCTCTGAAAGATATGCGCTATTGGTATTTACAATGTTTCCCAAAAGAATTTCCGTTCCTACGGATATCAGTTCTGTGATCATTGGTACTCCTTTCTTCCCGGCAATCCTGCCGAACCTTTCTGCCAGCTATATTGATTCTGTTATTCCTGCATGGACAGAACCTTTTTGTTCTGTGCCACATATGTGATCAGAGAAATCACTGTCAGGGCTACTGACAGCCAGATAAAGATTTCTGATAAAATCTGAAATACCCCGCCCAGATCCAGAATCAACAGAATGATCATAATCATCTGGGATACGGTCTTGAATTTGCCCCAGTAATTTGCCGCGATTACCACACCATTTTCAGCTGCGATAAGACGAAAACCACTGATAATAAATTCTCTGGCAATAATAATAATAACAATCCATGCTTCCAGCTTGTTCTGTTCAATAAGACAGATCAGCGCAGAGCAGACCAGAAGCTTATCTGCCAGAGGATCCATAAATTTTCCAAAGTTTGTAACCAGCTTATGTTTTCTTGCCAGATAACCATCAAACCAGTCGGTCACACTGGCGGTCACAAAAATAACTAGGCAGATATAGCGGTTTGCTTCTCCACCCCATCCAAAAAGCATAAATAAAACAAGAAAGGGAACCAGGATCATTCTCAATACAGTTAATTTATTCGGTGTATTCATCGGCCAACTCTCCTATCAAATCATATTCCAGAGCACCGGTCACCCGTACTCTGGCAAAATCTCCGGTCATCAGCTCTTCTCCGGTCTGTACAAAAATATATCCGTCTACCTTTGGTGCATCTCCATAAGTACGGCCAATGTAAGCACTTTCTCCAGAAACCTTTCCCTCAATCATCACAAGCATCTCCTGCCCAATGCGTTCGCTGCCCTTGTCCAGGGAAATTTCCTGCTGAAGACCCATCAGCTCTTCTCTTCGTTCTTCCTTTAATTCTTCCTCGATCTGATTCTCCATACCGGCTGCCGGAGTATCCTCTTCCGGCGAGTAGGTAAAGACACCAAGACGGTCAAATTCCATCTCATCTACAAATTTCATCAGTTCCTGATGGTCTTCTTCTGTTTCTCCCGGAAATCCGGTGATCAGTGTGGTACGAAGAAAAATATCCGGAATTTCCCTGCGCAGATGACCCACAATTTCCACAAGTTCCTGTCTTGTGGTACGCCGTCCCATTCTCTTTAAGATTTTATCTGACGCATGCTGGATTGGAAGATCCAGGTAATGACAGATTTTCTTCTCCCGCTTCATGGTCTGAATCAGTTCTTCGTAGATTTCCTCCGGATAACAGTACAGGATACGAATCCACCGGATTCCTTTGATCTTACAAAGTTCTTCCAAAAGCACATGCAGGGATTTTTTTCCGTAAAGGTCCTGTCCATAGACCGTTGTTTCCTGTGCAACCAGAATCAGTTCCTTCACGCCCTGCTCTGCCAGATCCTGCGCCTGTGCAAGAAGACGTTCCATAGGAACGCTTCGGAATTTCCCCCGAAGTTTCGGAATGATACAGTAAGTACAGTGCTTGTCGCATCCTTCCGCAATCTTCAGATATGCATAATGTCCTCCCGTAGTCAGCACTCTTTTGCCATAATCCTCCGGAAGATCATCAATGCTTCGATACTCCTGAAAATAGCGTCCGGCTAATGCTTCCTCCACAGCTGTTAAAATTTTTCCGTATGATGTAGTTCCAAGAACTGCATCCACCTCGGGAATCTCATCAATGATTTCCTGACGATACCGCTGGGCCATACATCCAGTCACAATCAGGGCTTTGCAGTTGCCGCTTTTTCTGTATTCTGCCATTTCCAGGATTGTTTCCACACTTTCTTCCTTAGCATCATGAATGAAACAGCAGGTGTTAATGACAATAATGTCCGCTTCTTCTTCAGAATCACAGATCTCATACCCTTTTCGGGTGAGCATTCCCAGCATTTCCTCAGAATCTACCAGATTCTTGTCACATCCAAGAGATATAAATAATATTTTCATATAAAACTCCTATTCAAGATTCGCTCCTTTGGACGTTTTTTCTTATGCATGACAACACAAAGGCTGCCTTACGCAGCCTTTTCGTTACATTTCTTCCTGAGTTTCAGAGGAAGTTTCCTCTTCTTCTGTCAACAATTCCGCAGTCTCTTCTGCAGCAGCTGTCTCTTCTGCCGGTGTAAGAGCAGCCTCCTCCTCTTCTTCCATGGATTCTGCAAGAATTTTTACTTTTCCTTTATAAAGCTCATCAATGGCAACAGAAAGAGGTTTTTTACCTGCTGCGCCTTCTACCAACGGCTTGGAACCGCCAATAATCTGACGGGCACGTTTGCTGGTAGCCAATACCAGTGAATATCGGCTGTTCAGCATAATGGTGTTGTCATCCTCCTCGCTATTGGTATTGATTGCCTGAATTAATTCTGAATAAGATGGATGAATCATAATCTTTCTCCTTTCATATAAATGAACATCCTGTCACAAATGCCTGACACTCAGACCTTCATGGCAGATGCTTCTGTCTTGATCTTATTAATAAAGTTTCCATTCCGGTTCATACGACAATGCTCGCTCTGAATGATGTGATGCAGGGTTTCCACACAGGCATCCAGATCATCGTTGACCAGAACATAATCATACGCTTCTACGCCTTCTGCCTCTTCTCCGGCTCTTGAAAGGCGGGAGGCAATTACCTCCTCCGTTTCTGTACCCCGTCCATAAAGGCGGCTTTTCAGTTCTTCCACAGATGGAGGAGTCACAAATACCAGAACCGCATCCGGATTCTGTTCCTTCACCTTCATGGCGCCCTGAATCTCGATTTCCAGGATTACATCCTTCCCGGATAAAAGCTGTTCCTCCACATAAGACTTGGGAGTTCCATAATAATTCTCTACATACTGCGCATACTCAATCAGAGCATGCTCTCTGATCAGCTGTTCAAATTCTTCCCTGGTACGGAAAAAGTATTCTCTTCCGTCCTCTTCTCCCGGTCTGGGACTTCTGGTCGTTACAGAAATGGACAACGCATAATTGTCATAGCGTTCCAACAGTGCTTTCATGACTGTTCCCTTACCAGCTCCGGAAAAGCCGGATACCACAACTAAAATTCCTTTTTTATTCATGTCCTTCTCCTCTGTCTTCATAATCCAAACTGATTCTGCGTTCCTGCACAGAACTCCGGGTTGCTCCATGGATCACATCCTCTCCCGCAAACCTACGGGCGATGGTTTCCGGCTGCAGAGCTGACAGCACCAGATAATCATCGGAAGTGATGATTACCGCCTTGGTTTTACGCCCCTGGGTGGCATCAATGAGGGAACGGGTTCCCTTCACACTCTGAACCATTCGCTTCACCGGCGCTGCATCCGGGCTGACCACGGCTACAATTTTATCGGAATTTACCACATTTCCGAATCCAACGTTAATTAATTTCGCCACAGGCTCTCATCCCTCTGCTCTTTGTAACGGTTATTCAAGATTCTGGATCTGCTCCCGAATCTTCTCAATCTCTGTTTTCAGTTCAATAGCAATATTGGAAATAGTCAGATCGCTGGATTTAGACAAAATCGTATTGGCCTCCCGGTTCATCTCCTGTGCCATGAAATCCAGTTTTCTTCCAACACCGCTTTCCTCAGACAGAATGGTCTGCATTCCCTTGATATGGCTGCGCAGACGAACGGTTTCTTCATCATTACAGATCTTATCGGCAAAAAGCACCACCTCTGCTGCAATTCGGCTGTCTTCAATCTGACTCTCTTCCAGAAGCTCATGTACTTTTGCTTCCAGTTTTTCTCTGTAGGCATTCACAACTTCCGGTGAACGCTCCTGTACCATAAGCACCTTGGCATCCAGTCCGGAAAGTTTCTCCAAAAGATCCTGCTTCAGGTTCTCACCTTCCCGCACTCTGGTGTCCACAAATTTCTCGCAGGCTTCCCGAAGAGGTTCTTCCAAAAAGCTCCAGAGCTCCTCTTCATCCAGAGACTGCTCTTCCATGGTAAATACCTCCGGATAGCGGGACAGTCCCGATACCTTCACATCATTCTCAATACCGAAAGTCTCACTCATTTCCTTGAAATATCCCAGATATTCCCCTGCAAGTTCTGCATTATACTTCAACGCCACTCGATTCAGGGTATAATCCTCATAGGTGATAAATACATCCACCTTTCCGCGCTGCATATAGGTCTTCATCAGATTGCGGATAGCGCCTTCCAGAAAGCTTAATTTCTTAGGCATTTTAATGTTCAGATCCAGATATCTGTGGTTCACAGATTTCAGTTCCACCGTAATCTTATGTTCCTTGGTGATCACTTCTGCGCGGCCAAAGCCAGTCATACTTTTTATCATAATTCTTCTCTCTCAGTCTCATATCAGTCTGTATGAAAAAGAACCTTTTCATCAGATACAGTAACTTTTGCATACAGATTTATTATAGTTGATTCCAAAACACTAGTCAAACTCTTTTTTTATATGTTATACTATTGTTGCTGTAAATGAACCTGACAGCTTTATTAAACAACAAAGGAGTGTTTTTCCATATGGCATTTGACGGTATCACCATTGCCGCAATGGTACAGGAATTAAATAAAAATTTATCCGGAGGCCGCTTTAACAAAATTGCGCAGCCGGAAGCCGATGAACTTCTCATTACCGGAAAGGGACCCAATGGACAGTGCAGGCTTCTTCTTTCTGCCAGTGCTTCCCTTCCCCTGATCTATTTTACAGAAAAAAACAAACCCAGTCCTCTGACTGCTCCGAATTTCTGCATGCTTCTTCGCAAACACATTGGAAGTGCAAGAATCGGAAGCATTACACAGCCAGGGCTGGAACGTGTGGTACGTTTTGGACTGGAGCATTTAAATGAACTGGGAGATCCCTGCAAGAAGCAACTGATCATGGAACTGATGGGCAAGCACAGCAATCTGATCTTCTGCGACGAAAGCAATATGATTCTGGACAGCATCAAACACGTATCCTCTCACATGAGTTCTGTCCGGGAGGTCTTACCGGGAAGACCTTATTTCATTCCCCATACTCAGGAAAAAGCAGATCCTCTCACAATCACAGAAGAGGAATTCTGCTCCACGATCTGCCAAAAGCCCTGCAGCATTTCCAAGGCCATCTACACCTCTCTTACAGGCCTCAGTCCGGTAATCGCCGAGGAAATCTGTTTCCGCGCATCCATTGACGGCAGCGATCCGGCCCAGTCTTTAAACGAAACAGCCGCCACCCATTTATATCACACCTTCCTGAGGTTTATGGAGCAGGTAAAGGAAGGGGATTTCACACCGAACATCGTTTACAAGGGAGACGAGCCTGTAGAATACGGGGTTCTTCCTTTTACCCAGTATGGCAGTGAATACCACGCTGAAACTTTTGACAGTGTTTCCTCTATGCTGGAAACGTATTATGCTTCCAAAAATACCCTCACCAGAATCCGGCAGAAATCTGCGGACCTCCGAAAGATTGTACAGACAGCTCTGGAGCGTAACCGTAAAAAATTAATCCTTCAGGAAAAACAAATGAAGGACACGGCTAAGAAAGACAAATACAAAGTATACGGGGAACTGATCAACACCTACGGCTATGGACTGGAAGAAGGCTGTAAATCCTTCCAGGCATTAAATTATTATACCAACGAAGAGATTACTATTCCCTTAGACCCCACCATCACCCCGGGGGAAAATGCCCAAAAATACTTTGAACGGTACAACAAGCTGAAACGTACGGAAGAAGCGCTGACAGAACAGCTTGCCGATACAACCAGTGAGATTGAGCATCTGGAATCTATTTCCAATGCCCTGGACATTGCCCTTTTGGAAAGCGATCTGGCTCAGATCAAAGAAGAGCTGACGGAATACGGCTATATCAAGCGACACTACTCCGGCAAAAAGGGTGCAAAAATGCAGGCAAAATCCAAGCCTTTCCATTATGTTTCCAGTGATGGTTTTGATATCTATGTGGGAAAAAACAATTTTCAGAATGATGAATTAACCTTTAAATTTGCCACAGGCAATGACTGGTGGTTCCATGCAAAAAAAATGGCTGGTTCCCATGTGGTAGTCAAAACACCAGATGGAGAACTTCCAGACCGCACCTTTGAAGAAGCAGGCCGCCTGGCTGCCTATTATTCCAAGGGCCGCACCGCTCCCAAGGTGGAAATTGATTATATCCAGAAAAAACACGTAAAAAAACCCGGCGGCGCCAAACCTGGATTTGTGGTTTATTACACCAACTATTCCCTGATGGCAGCCCCGGATATTGAAGGCTTAAAAGAAATCCAGTAAAACATGAAAAGAGGACTGAACATCGGAAAACCGATCAGTCCTTTTTTCATGATACTCTTCTTATGGATTTGTTTTCAAAGCATCTGCATCAAATTTCATAAACAAAGTCAGCACAAACGCAAGGATCATACTCAGCACGCAGCCTGCCACCAGCATGGCAAACCCATCTCCGAAGAAAATTGGCAAAGGTAACAAGACTTGGAAGACCAAAGGCCATGGCATGCGTTCCTGACATTCCCACAAGAACGCCTCCTGCTGCCCCTGCGATCAGTACCGCAATCATAGGCTTTTTCAGAGGAAGATTAATGCCAAACATCGCCGGCTCTGTCACACCAAATAACGCGGACAAAGAAGCGGAAACACAGTTGGATCTCACATCTTTTCTCTTTGTTTTTACAAACACGGCCATCGCCGCTCCTACCTGAGCAAAAACACCGGTTCCCATCAGAGGAAGTACCGTATCATATCCATTTACTGCAAGGTTGTTGATTCCAATGAGAATCAGGCTCCAATGGAACCCAAAGATCACCATGGGCTGAACAGCAGCGCCCAAAATCACTCCCGCAATCACAGGGCTGAATGCATATACCACACTATAAGCAGAAGCAAGTCCGTCTCCAATGATTCCTCCCACAGGTCCAAATACAAGTAAAGCTGCCAAGGATGCCAGAACCACACTGAACAATGGCGTCAGGGAACTGCGAAGAAGCTCCGGCAAATGGCTGTCAAAAAATTTCTCTATATAATGAAGCAGAGCAACGGTTAGCAGAATGGGGATCACACTGGAATGATAAATCACAGATTTCATGGGAATCCCCAGAAAGCGAAGACTTTCTGCCGCATCCATGGCCGTTGTCAGAGACGGGTACAGCAAAACACCTGCCACTGCTACCGCCGTAAACGGGCTGGCATGAAATTTTTTTGCTGCAGTGATTGCCAGAAGAACCGGCAAAAAATAAAAAGCACTGTCTGCAATGGCATTGAATACCAGATACGTATCGCTGCTCTCTGAAAGAATTCCCATTGATGACAGAATAATCAGAATTCCCTTCATAATACCCGCGGCGGTCAAAAGGTGAATCACTGGCATAATAATATCGGAAATCCCCTGGATCAAAAGATCAGTTATTTTTTTCTTTTGTTTCATTTTTATAATTCGCCTTTCTGCGAAAGGCACCAATGCGTCATGAAATATG
>CALCDJ010000067.1 GCA_937900135.1 uncultured Blautia sp.
TATGTTTCATTTATGGTGGTGCCAAGTATGCGAGGCATGAAAGTTTTATAAGAAACAGCGCCCGCAGAAACTGTGCAATATTTATCTAGTTTTTGTTTTACAGCAGCATAAAATTCAGAAACGCCTTCCTCTTCCTTTTCTGGGAAATTCACTGCAAAACGATCTCCGTCAAGTCGATACAGTGTTACCGGATAATCCACGTTCTCTTCCAGTATATCTGTTACCAGGCGAAGAATCTGATCCCCGAATATTCTGCCATTCTTTATATTGATCTTTTTAAAATCATCAATTCCAAGGATCAGGATATATCCACTCTTTTCTTTCAAGGAACATTCCATGTCCTTCATAAACTTTTCTTTGTTTTTCAGTCCTGTCAAACTATCCACCATACTGCCGATTGCTCGTTCTGACACACTTCCTACAAGAAGCTCCGGTTCCCCTTCCTCGGAAACCTGCACCGCACCTTTACAGGTGATCCATACCCTTTTTCCAGTTCGATCGATCAGCCGGTAATCCAAATCATGCACCTTATTTTTACCGGCAAATATCTGACTCATATTTTCCTCAAGAATCTTTTGATCCTTCTTATATACAATATGAAACCAGTCATTCAGACAGATTCCTTCTTCTCCAGACAACGGAAGATCATATTTTCCACAAATTTTATCCGTAAAAAAAACACGGCAATTCTGTAAATCCAGAACATAAAGATAATCATCTGTGCTCTCATCCAGTGTCTGAACGGTCTGTCTGTAGATTTTTATTTTATCCTTCAGATTCATCTGCCTTTTTCCCGCCTTTTTATCTGGTACAACGAAATGCCGGTGCATATTTTGCAGCCAAAAGAATGGCTTCTATCATACTGACCGCACTGACAGTTCCTGTTCCTGCTATGTCAAAAGCAGTTCCATGGTCTACCGATGTTCTTAAAATCGGCATTCCATTTGTCACTGCAATGGTCTTTTCAAAATCCAGTGTTTTGGCAGCAATATGCCCCTGGTCATGATACAAGGATAATACACTGCTGTATTTCCCCGTGGCAGCCTGATGAAAGACGGAATCTGCTCCCACAGGCCCTGCTACCTGGTATCCCTCTTTCTTAAGTTCTTCTACTGCTGGAATGATTTCGTTAACCTCTTCCATTCCAAAAAGCCCATGTTCTCCACTGTGGGGATTCAGTCCGGCAATTGCCATGGTTCCACCTGTAACACCCAGTTTTTCCAATGCTTTCTGGCATCGTTTCACATAATCTTTTATTCTCTCTTTTTTAATCATTCCCAACATTTCTGCCATAGATACGTGTCTGGTAAGAAAAAAAATCCGCATTCCATTTGTCTCAAACATAGTCAGCGGATCCTTTGTTTTTGTAAGTGCACCAAAAATCTCCGTATGTCCAATATAAGGGATTTTGGCCGCCCGCAAGGACTCTTTGTTGATCGGTGTTGTAGCCACACCATCTGCCTGTCCTTCCATTGCCAGTGAAATGCTCTTTTCGATATAATCATAGGCAGCCTGTCCGCACATGGCGCTGATCTGTCCAAAGGCGAATTGATCCATATCCACATTCTTAAGATCTATGAGATTCATACAGCCTGGACAAAACTCTCCATCCTCCGGTTTCTTTATCACATGAATTTTAAGGTTCACACCTGTAATTTCAATGGCCTTCTCCATGATTCTCCGATCACCGATCAATATGCAGTCTGCTGCTTCCTGCACCTTTTGATCGACCCATGCCTTAGCTGTAATTTCCGGTCCTACTCCAGAGGGATCCCCCATGGGGACAACAATACGTGGTTTATTCATGACCCTTCTCCTTTTTCAGAAAATCTTACTTATTTCCATAACAGGTAATATCTTCATTTCACCATATCTTTGAAGACAAGTCAAGAGGTCTTCGGAAGCTCTTTTGCCTTCTGTATATAATTGCTTCTTAATAAAAGAACCTTTCCATATAGAAGCCAGGCAGTTGCTCCTGTCCTCCTGTGGAAAGGTTCTTTTTTGTCAGGCAGAATGCCTGTCAGATTTCTTTTTTCAGGAAACCAAAGGGTTCTTCATCCTCCAGAAAATGCATCAGCATATAGGCGCACATGATCGCTACCTTTTCTTCCTTCAGAATTCTTCTCACCTCGTCGCGTCCGGCAAGAATCACTTCAATTTCTTCACTGTCTTCCTGGGCATCCAGGCTGATTTCTCCAGATGCATAACCATAAACGGTGGCGCAGGACTCATCTGTCATACCAATTGTGGTAAAGTATGGTTTTTCATAAGCGCAATCCACCGAAACAGGCGTAAAGGTAAGACCGGTTTCCTCATACATTTCCCGTACTGCGCTGTCATGGAAATCCTCTCCAGGTTCCACCAGACCTGCCGGAAATTCGTAAATATAATCATCAATGGTGTAACGATACTGGCGGACCAGAACTACTTTATCTTTCTTTTCCCCGTACAGACTGTAAATGATCACACCATCCGGATTGTTCTTTCCTGTACGGAGTTTCATTGTCTCTATGCTTTTTGCCCTGGAGGCTACATAATAGGATACCGGCGTTTGGTGTATGCTGGTTGCCTTTACTCCATAAAGATTTACGAATTGATTATCTGTCAGTTTTTCTACATTATGTATCTGGCCCATGGTCCTTCCTTTCTGCTCAGTCCCCTCTTAATACAACACGAATTCTTTTATAAAGAAAGAATACAATCACCGAAGTAAGGGTATACTTAAATAAATTAAACGGTGCAATGATCAAAGCGGCAAAACTTAACAGCCCATTAACAGAACTGTGTACAGCCGTTCCCATTTCAATAAACGCCTCAACTGGCATTCCAAATGCCTTTCCATATGCCGGAAGCAGTACAAATGCATTGGTAAAGCAGGCGAGGATCGTCGTAAGCACCGTACCTGCTGCCATTCCAAGCACTGCATGTTTTCTGCTCTTTACATGATGATAGCGGTAAATCAGCCCAGCTGGTACCACATACGCACATCCAAAGAGGAAATTGGCAATGTCTCCCACTCCTGCAGTCATGGTTCCCTTGGTTACCAAATGTACCAGAATTTTCACCAGTTCAATGAGAATTCCGGATATCGGTCCCATAGCGAAGGTACCCACCAATACGGGAATTTCAGAAAAATCCAGCTGATAAAATGCCGGCGCCAGAAATGGCAGCGGAAATTCAAAGTTCATCAAAACTCCGGCCAGAGCCCCTAACATAGCAATCTGACTAATGGTTCTTGTCCTGCTTCTGCTCATAACATTTCCGTTTCTGTTTAATATCTGTTCGCTCATTTTTTTCTCTCCTTTTTGAAAATATTCTTCTAAAAGAAAATTTCTGCCCCGGAGGGTAAAAAATCCCGGGAACAACTTCCCGGGATTATGAGCACATATAAAATCTCTGTGTTCTTCTCTCATCCAGACTATACTGTCGGTTTTGGAATTTCACCAAATCAGCCGCTCATAAGATTCCATGAGCAGTTCGCGGACTATACCGCCGGTAGGGAATTCCGTCTTCTATAGAAATCGGTCACCCTGCCCCGAAGAAATTTTCTTTTGATATGTGAATTATAGCATAGAAAAAAATTGGTTTCAATGGTATTTTAAATCTTTCCTGAACTACGTTACTGTCAGGTAATCGTTGGCATTTTTTCATGCATCTTCTTACTGCAGCCACGCTGTTATTTATGACCGTCAAACCACATCAGCCAGCCAACTGCGCCTACCACGATCACACACATAATTCCAACAAAAATATTCATGTTTTTTTCCTCCAATCATTTCTTTCCAGTTGTTCTTTTTCCTGATTGGAGACAGAGGTTTTGGCCCGTCCTGGTCATGAATATATTGAATAATATAAGTTCTGCTCTTCAAAATATGGGCAAAACAAAGTCTTCTTATATAGAAGGAATTCCAAAACAGCCCCAGGAGAAGCGCCAGCACAAACAAAACCGGCAGAATCTGTTCTGAAGTCCTTCTGGATGGATTTCCTATATATTCCAGTAAATTTCTTGCCTGACGAAGTCCGGACAATTCTTCTGCATTTTTGTGTGTTACCGGGGAAAGCTGATCTGCTCTTACTATATTCCCGGAGGCAGACTGGGTTGTCTGGGAAAACCCTTCTTCAAACTCAGGGATTCCTCCAGAAGAAAAAAGCCCTGATGCACAAATGCACAGAACAAGAAACACGCAGAACATATTTTTTATCTTTTTCATGTCTCTCTCTTTTCCTGATTCACTCATATTCTTTATCTTAGCAAAGGGAATTTCATTTTACAATATATTTGTCGAAATCTGTTGACTTTTTCACCTAATCTGTATATGGTATGTTACATCATAAAAAAAGAAGGGAGATTTTATGGGTTATTCTTTGTATCAGCTTTCCTGGCTCTTTTTGATTTATTCCTTTATGGGATGGGTAATCGGGACTGCGGCGGCAGCCGTACGGGAACGGAAGTTTATTGATGTGGGCTTTTTATTTGGTCCCTGCTGCCCTGCTTACGGCTTCGGCGCCCTGGCCTTTGCTATTTTCCTGCCGGAATTGAAAAATGAATGGTTTTTCCTGTTTCTTGGCGGAGTTGTTCTGTCCTTTGTAATTTCCATGGGCACTGGTTTTGTTCTGGAACATATCTTCCATCGAAAATGGTGGGATTACTCCCGGAAACGTTTTGAATTTGGGGGTTATGTAAATCTGCCTTATACCGTTGTATGGGGTTTTCTGGCAGTCGTTTGTGTTGCTTTTATCAATCCCTTCCTTTCCGATACCATTTCCATTGTTCCCAGCGGAATCGGAAAAATTCTGGTAATTGTTCTCTATGTGGTTCTTAGCCTGGATTTTCTGACCACCATCAGCAGTGTTCTGGCCGTAAATCTTCGTCTGAAAAAAGCAGGTCTGCTTTCTGATCTTTCTGAGAACCTGGAACGTGCCGCTGATTTTATGGGAAAAGGGCTTACCGGATGGACATTGAAACATTTTTCCCGGGCCTATCCGAATCTGGAAGCCAAGCAGCTTCTCCAGGCCAGAAAAGAACATGACCGACAACTGGAAAAAGCAAAAGAACAAGCAGGAGTTTTCGCTGTGGGCTGTTCCTTTTATAAACTTGTCTGCCTGTTTTTCCTCGGTGCCTTTCTTGGGGATCTTACAGAAACCATCTTCTGTCTCATTACCACCGGACGGCTGATGAGCCGCAGCAGTGTGGTCTACGGTCCCTTTAGTATTGTGTGGGGACTGGGATGTGTACTTCTTACTGCTGTCCTTTACCAGTACCGGAATCACAGAGACGCCTTTATCTTTCTTTTTGGAACTGTATTAGGCGGCGCCTATGAGTACATCTGCAGTATATTTACAGAGCTGGTTTTCGGAACGGTATTCTGGGATTACAGCCACCTTCCTTTTAATTTAGGCGGACGAATCAATCTTCTGTTCTGCTTTTTCTGGGGAATTGCAGCTGTTGTCTGGATGAAAGTGCTCTACCCGCTTCTGTCCGGTCTCATTGAGAAAATCCCCAAAAAACCGGGAATCATCTGCACCTGGATTTTGATTGTCTTTATGATTTTCAACATGATCATTTCCAGTCTGGCTATGGACCGTTATACAGAGCGCCACAACAATCCTGCACCTGCTGAAAATGCGTTGGAAAAATTTCTGGACAGTCATTTTCCAGATGAACGTATGAAGCGCATTTATCCAAATGCAAAATTCCGCTGATAAACGAAAAAACCAGCATAGACCGAAGCTTCTTTCCGGTTTATGCTGATTTTTTTATGGTTTACTTATTTTTGGATTCCATGGAAAAGGTTCTTAATTTCTGCACAGAAAATTCAGTTGCGGTATTTCTCCAACGATTTACAAAGGAGCGCAAGATTGGCATTTTCGTACTCATTAAAAATCGATTCGTCAAAGTCTTCCGGAGCTATGGTTCCATCGTACCAGAATTTGTCGTTAAAATAGTTCTGCACTTCTGTAAGAACAAATTTCCTGCCCCGGCGGGCATAAATTTCGTTGACTGCCATCTGACGCTCTGTTGCCGACAGATCACGAATCTGGTCATAGGTAAGTTCTTCTTTATCTGAATTAGTCAGAATATATGTCTCCGGATCTCTGTCCAATCCTTCTACCAGATCTGCTCCTACCAGAATCGAAGCCGCCCAGACTTCCTTTGCTCCTGTTCCGGTACAAAAGACTGCACCCAGACAGCTTATTGTCAACAGACTCGCACCGATCACGTTACGGATTCCTTTTTTCTTCATAATCATGCAGCCTCCTTTCGCATTTAGCAATACAGATATTCCAAAGATGAAGTGTTCTTCTTTTCTGTGAAAATCATAGCATATCTTCTGCTGCAATCTGTATTTTCCATTTGCCAAAAAACTGCCTGTATCAATTTTTCTGGTTTCTTCAGAACAAACCGAAATATACAAGAATTCCCATATGCATCACCAGAAACAAAGGAACCAGAATACGGAATTTATTTTTTCTTGTTTTGTGACGAAACAGCATCATTCCCACAAGGGCCCCAAGAGAGCCTCCAATGGCTGCCGCTCCCAGAAGAGTCCGTTCCGGAATACGCCATTTGTGAAACTTTGCATACTGTTTATCCAGGCCATAAAGAATCAAGGCAGCCACATTGATTAATTCCAGATAAACCCAGATGATTTGAGACAAGGTCCCATTCCACTGTGCCATAAAACCGCTCTCCCTTCTTCTGCCTTTTGGACTCTTATTTTCCAGTTCCTTTCATAGAAAGGCTGATCCGTTTCTTTTTCAGATCCACACCGATCACACGAACGTCTACTACATCCCCTACGCGAACTGCTTCCAGAGGATGTTTGATATATTTTTCACTCATTTCTGAAATATGAACCAGACCATCCTGATGTACTCCAATATCCACAAAGGCGCCGAAATCAATGACATTACGCACAGTTCCCTTCAGAATCATGCCTTCTTTCAGATCCTTCATATCCAGCACATCTGTACGAAGGATTGGTCTTGGCATCTCATCACGGGGATCACGCGCCGGTTTTTCCAGTTCTTTTACAATATCGCGAAGGGTAATCTCTCCGATTTCCAGATCCTGTGCCATTTTTTTGTAGTCCTTAATCTGACGGGAAATGCCAGAGAGTTTTCCTTTTACAATATCCTCTGGGGTAAAGCCCAGTCTGTCCAGAAGTTTTGTGGCAGCTTCATAGCTTTCCGGATGTACGCTGGTAGCATCCAGGGGATTCTTTCCTCCCATAATACGGGTAAATCCTGCACACTGCTCAAAAGCCTTCGGTCCCAACTTCGCTACCTTCAGAAGCTCCCTTCTGCTGGAGAATCTGCCGTTTTCTTCCCGGTATGCCACAATATTCTTTGCAATTACCTTGCTGATACCGGAAATATATTCCAGAAGAGAGGCGGAAGCAGTATTTAAGTCTACGCCTACCTTATTCACACTGTCTTCTACCACGCCGCCCAAGGCTTCTCCCAGCTTTTTCTGGTTCATATCATGCTGATACTGGCCTACTCCAATGGACTTAGGATCGATCTTAACCAGTTCTGCCAGCGGGTCCTGCAGTCTTCTTGCAATAGAAGCTGCGCTTCTCTGACCCACATCAAAATTTGGAAATTCTTCTGTTGCCAGCTTACTTGCAGAATACACAGACGCCCCTGCTTCGTTGGTGATCACATAGGAAACCTTTTCCGGAATTTCTTTCAGAAGCTCCACAATAATCTGCTCCGATTCTCTGGATGCAGTTCCATTGCCAAGAGAGATCAGGCTGATGTCATACTTTTTGATGAGTTTTTTCAGGGTTTCCTTGGCTGCATGAATCTTCGCCTCTGAGGTAGGCGCTGTGGGATAGATTACCGTTGTATCCAGCACCTTGCCTGTAGCGTCTACCACAGCCAGCTTACATCCGGTACGGAATGCCGGGTCCCAGCCCAACACAACCTTTCCTACGATTGGAGGCTGCATCAGCAGCTGTTCCAGGTTCTTTCCGAAAATTCGGATTGCCCCGTCTTCTGCTTTTTCCGTGAGATCGTTCCGAATTTCCCTCTCAATGGCCGGACCAATCAAACGTTTATAACTGTCTTCTACCACGTCTTTTAAAACCTGAGTGGTATACGGATTCTCCTTTTTAATTATCTGAGTTTCCAGATAACGAAGGATTTCTTCCTCCGGAGCCAGTACCTTAACTGTCAGAATCTTTTCTTTTTCACCTCTGTTCAGTGCCAGAATCCGGTGTCCCGCCAGCTTCTTGATGGGTTCCTCAAACTCATAATACATTTCGTATACAGAGGTTTCCTCCGGTTTCTTTGCCGCGGAACTGATGCTTCCCTTCTGGAAGGTCAGATTCCGGATATACATACGGTAATCTGCCTCATCCGAAATATATTCAGCCAGAATATCCTTCGCGCCATTGATTGCATCCTCTGGAGTTTTCACTTCTTTTTCTGCAGAAAGAAAAGCTTTTGCTTCCTCTTCCAAAGGCTTCTCCGTCATCTGAAGAAGGATCAGGCTTGCCAAAGGCTCCAGCCCTTTCTCTTTGGCAATGATGGCGCGAGTACGACGTTTCGGGCGATAAGGGCGATAAAGGTCTTCCACCACCACCAGAGTCTGCGCATTGAGAATCTGTTCCTTTAACTGAGGAGTCAGTTTTCCCTGTTCTTCTATGCTGTTTAATACCTGATTCTTTTTTTCCTCCAGATTTCTCAGATAGGATAACCTCTCATAAAGAGTTCTCAGCTGTTCATCATTTAAAGAGCCGGTTGCCTCTTTACGATAACGGGAAATAAACGGAATGGTATTTCCTTCATCAATCAGCTTAACTGCTGCTTCTACCTGCCATTTCTCCACCTGAAGTTCTTTTGTAATCATCTGTATAATGTCCATAATAATCTCCTAAATAGCCTTTTTTAAGATAAAAAAATTCTAACAACGGCAAAAGGATTTGTCAAGTTTTTACTATACGCAGATTCTTGTCATGAAAGAAGGATAATGTTATAATTGCCTATCATAAAGAAACATTCTTTTCATAAATACAAACATACAGCAGAAAGGAGATACGATAAAATGTATCAGGAAAATCCTTACGACTCCACAGAACACACCCACTATCAGCATCCAGCTTCCAATCAGCCCTCTTCTTCCAGTCATACCAGCGGCATGGCAGTAGCAGCTCTGATTCTTGGTATTTTTTCTCTTATTACCTGTTGCTGTGGGATCGGCGGCATAATTTTCGGCTCTGCCGGAATTATCATTGCAATCCTTTCCCGCGGTACTCACCCCATGGAAAAAACAGCAAAACTTGGTCTTGGATTCTCCATTGCCGGTCTTATACTCGGTCTGGTCCTGCTTGTTTTTCTGTTTTTCTCTTCCAATTTCGTGGATGATTTTTCTTATTATTATAACTATTACAGCAACGAGCCTGCTCCGGAGCTTCCTTTTGATGACCACAGTCTGGATGACCTTATTGAAAACTATTCCATCCACGATCTCTCCTGTTAGAGCCTGCGCTTTTTCAGACGCCAAACGGCCGCTTTTATGATGTAATTTCTACATACCAAAAGCGGCCGTTTTTCTTTTCTTGATTTTTATGCTTCTGAATTGTAATCGTCTGTTTCAGAGGACTGTTCCTGTAAGGATTCTTCCCTTTGTTTCCCTGGAAGTCCTCCTGCATTTTCATAAATCAACTGATAAGGAGTTACTTCTGTTGGCGGTTTTGGTGCAAATTCGCCCCGCAAATCTCTGTAAAACATTACAGAACTCATTTCCATATACGGCATGATCCACAAAAGAGCAATGTACATGGTAAATACTGACAAAAACAAAAGAGGAATAAAGCTGATCTGTAAAGCCAGATATTTCCCCATATTTTTACGCATCATGCGGGCGCTTTCTTTCAGCGCCTCCATTCCCCCCAGATTTTTGTCATCTGCCAGCGCATAATAGGTCACGGCAAAGGGAAGGGTAATCAGCATACGCAACGCTGCTGCAAGAAGCAACATGGCAAACCCTTTTTCCAGCCAGAGCAATGCTGCTTCCGGTGTATTTCCCGGTTCTGTAAAAAGGCTTATATAATAGTACGGAAGTGATACCAATACATCCACCAGCCCCAGCACAAAACCAGACACAATCACCCGGTCCGGATGGTTCTTAAAAAAGTAAAGCAGGTCGCCAATAGAATAGGGTTTTCCCCTTGCAATATTCAAAAACATATAGGAAAGCCCTGCTGAAAAAATGCTCATGATCAAAGACACCACAAACAAAAATATCTGGCCAAGCAGAATCGAAAGCCAGGAAGTTCCTCCAAACAGAACTCCTGTCAGTCCACTGGCTACCGTATTAATCCCTGTAATGGCAATCATTCCAAAAATGGGAACTGCATAATTCCCACGAAGCATTTCTTTGGCATAGGATTTCCACATGCGCAGTTTTTTTCTCATGAAATTCTCCTCTCTGATGTGCGCTCCGTCATTACCGGCTGCCGCAAATGCTTTGTGACAACCGGTAGTTCTATTATAGCACGTCTTAAAAATTGTACAAGTCTGGAGAATTCTGGTACAATACTTTTACAAAGGGCTTCTTCTACGCCCCATAGGAGGTCTCATGAAAAAATTTTTATCCCTTTCTCTGGAAAAGCAGCTATATTTTCTGGGCTGGATTTTGCTGCCCGTGGTTTTTGGCTTTTATTTTGCAGTAACAAAGCTCTCCCTGTTTCGGAATCTGCCCTGTTCCTTTTTTCTCGCCACAGGCTTTTTCTGCCCCGGCTGCGGCGCTACCCGTTCTTTATATCTCCTTCTCCATGGCAGACTCCTTCTGTCCTTCTTATACTATCCGGCCGTTCCCTACTGTGCCGGTCTGTACCTGTGGTTTATGTTTTCCCACACTCTGGATCTTTTGTTTCCGGGACGTATTTCCATTGGACTTCCCTACCACAGCAGATATCTTTACATTGCCCTTGTTTTGATTCTAGGCAATTTCCTCATCAAAAATCTATTGCTGATTCTCTGAACAGATATACACCCCTGGCAAAAGCCAGGGGTGTCGCTTTTGTATATCATTGTTCCGGTCGTGAAAAACTTATTCCGGCAGAACCTCATTGTGCATACTCAGGCTGGCTGCCGCGGTTTCACTTTTTTCTTTATCAAACCATACGGTCAGGTTGTGTTCCAGTTTGGTTTCTTTATTTTTGTAAATGGTCAGATAACCATCTTCTGTATCGTCTTCGTAAGTATATCCATTTTTCTCTGCCAAAGCGATCAGATCACTCTTTTCTGCCCCAAGAGCAACACCGCCGGCAAGTTTCATGGAAATGATTTCCGGATCATAGGTAGCCTGTTCCAGATCTTCCACAAAGCAGTTTCTTACTGTAACTGCATTTTCTGTAAGATTATAAATACTGAAGCGAACCGTCTGATTTTCCTTCATCATCTCAATAAATTCAATTCCTCTGCCTTCCACATAAGCATCCTCGCTTACATCCAGAAGAACCCATCCATTTTCCTCAAAGGCAGATACTGGCGCCGGAAGCTGATAAAGATCACCAAAATACTCTACCACCGGCTCCATAAATGTCTCACTTGGAGCTTCCGGAGCCTGATATGCAGTGACGATTTCCGGTACTTCTGTGCTGACGCTTCCTTTATCAAAGTCTTCGGGAACAGAGAAATTCCGGAAAGAAACCTGTTTCAGCGTTCCCCCTTCTTTATAAATATAAAGTTCCACATCCTGATAAATTTCTTTTTCGTAGGTCAGCTTCGTATAATTATCTCCCTCATAAATATCACTGGGTTCTCCATAGGCAGACTTTACTTCCTCCAGAGTTGCCTTGCCCATAACAATTCCTTTTGGAAGGGTTACCGTGGTTTTTGACAGGTCCACATCAGAATAGCTGCCGTCAATGGTGATTCCTCCCACCAGACATTCTGAAAGGGAAGCCTCGTTGATTCCAAAATTAATTACATCTCCACGAATGCTGGTATCTCCTTTCAAAAAGCCAATCATTCCGTAGGAATTGGTTCCCACCTTCATTTCCGGATCATCGTATTTACTTAACTCCCAGCCCTTGGCTGTAAAATCGCTGTATGACATGGGAAACTGATATCTTTCTCCATCTATCTCCAGCTGAAAGCTGTAAATATCATCAGAAAGCGTTTCCTGAACCGCTTCTGTCCCGGTCTCAGCCTCTGCCCCATATACCGCCATTGGAGACATTGCAGCCATACAACCTGCCATTGTCATTGCCAGCCAAATTCGTTTTTTCATAAAAAACCCCCTTTTCTGTAACTCTATGGTTACTTTTCTTAATATTTTCTTTTTATAATAAGTATCTTCATTATATCTGAATTTTCTCGAAAATTCCATATAAATTTATAAAAACCAAATGACTCTTTCTGTTTCTCCTCTAAACAAAAAAAGGAGCAGTTCCTCCATAAATTGAGGGACTTGCTCCACTTTGAAATATTTTTATCCTTCTGTCTGTCTTTTCACACAGATCAGTCAGCCAGATTAAATGCGTCATGAACAGCATTCATTGCTTTCACACCATCTTTTTCGTTAATAAGAACGGTTACACGAATTTCAGAGGTGGAAATCATATTGATGTTGACGCCTTCGTTGTAAAGACTTTCAAACATTTTTGCAGCTACACCAGGATTACTCATCATACCTGCGCCTACAATAGAAAGTTTTGCAATATTTCTCTCTGAATGAATTTCTTTGTATCCCAGACGCGCCTGATTTGCTTCCAGAACAGCCACTGCATCATCCAGATCCTTTCCGTCAACAGTAAAGGAAATATCCTTTGTTCCCGCACGGCCGATGGACTGCAGGATTACATCCACATTGATATTTTTCTTCGCCAGTGTATCAAACAGTTTAAATGCCACACCAGGCACATCCTTTAATCCGATCACTGCAATTCTCACAGCCTCTGTATCCAGTGCAACACCACTGATCAGCATTCTCTCCACGGTTACTTCCTCCTTTACCACGGTTCCTTCACTATTATTTAAACTGGAGCGTACCACAAGAGGCACTCCGTATTTCTTCGCCAGCTCCACAGAACGATTGTGCAGGACGCCAGCTCCCAGCGTAGCAAGATCCAGCATCTCATCATAAGTAATCTCTTTGAGTTTTCTTGCTGTAGGTACCTTACGCGGGTCTGCAGTATAAATACCATCCACATCCGTATAGATTTCACAGGCATCTGCATGAAGCGCAGCTGCAAGCGCTACTGCAGTGGTATCAGAACCGCCTCTTCCAAGTGTGGTATAGTCGTCATATTTATTAATTCCCTGAAAACCGGTAACAATAACAATTTTACGCTCTTCCAGTTCTCTGCGGATACGCTCAGTATCCACACGTTTCAGCCGGGCATTTCCATGTACACTGGTGGTGTGCATAGCTACCTGGAATCCGTTTAAGGATACTGCAGGAACTCCAAGATTGTTCATGGCCATGGCCATCAGAGAAACAGACATCTGCTCACCAATGGTAAATAGCATATCCATCTCTCTTTTTGGCGGTTTTTCATTGATATCCTTTGCCATGGAAATCAATTCATCTGTATATTTTCCCATTGCGGACAAAACAACCACAACGTCATTGCCCTTTTTATACTCTTCGATACATCTGTTGGCAACATGATAAATGCGTTCCTTGTTTGCCACAGAAGTGCCGCCGAATTTCTTTACAATTAACATAGCTTCCTCCAGCGTTTCTCTTATTTAGAAAATAGGTAATTCATCAAATCCCATCCATGTTCCACACAATGGCCGCTTCCTGCAGCTTCTTTTTCATTGTAATGCCATTCCCGGGATTTGAGATCTGTGCTGTCATAGAGAAGATAAGGAACCGGTTCTGCCACATGGGTACGAACAGCAATGGGCGTGGGATGATCCGGCAGAAGAAGAAGGCGATACGGTTCCCCAAAGGTATCCAGCCCATTCTTCAACGGTTTAAGGAGACGTTCATCCAGAAATTCTATGGACTGGATTTTTCGTTCCACGCTTCCCTGATGTCCCATCTCGTCCGGAGCTTCCACATGAATATAGGCAAAATCATAGCCCTGCTGCGTAAGCGCTTCCACTGCAGATTCTGCTTTTCCTTCGTAATTGGTATGCAGTCCGCCATTGGCGCCTTCCACCATAATACGATCCATGCCTGCGCCTACCGCCATACCCTTCAGCAAGTCCACGGCAGAAATCATCACACCTTTTTTGTGGTACAGAGATTCAAAGGAAGACAACGCCGGTTTCGTTCCTGCTCCCCAGAACCAGAAACTGTTGGCTGGATTTTTTCCATTTTTCTTCCTTTCCAGATTCAGGGGATGGTTTTTTAAAAGCTCATAGCTTCTCTCCTGCATATGGCGAAGAATCGGGTCTTTGGGAAGATATTCTCCTATAGTTCTGGTAAGAATATCATGGGGCGGGGTAAGGGAAAGCTCTTTTCCTTCCTTCCATACCATACAGTGACGATAACTGGTACCGGTATAAAACCGATACCACTCATTGGACAGTTCCTGACACACATCTCTCAGAAGAATTGCCGCATCTTCTGTGGAAATTTCATCGGAACTGTGATCCAGAATCCTCTGTTCTTCATATGGAACATCCTCTTCTGTAAGTGTCACCACGTTACAGCGATACACCACATCGCTGTCCTTCATATCCACTCCAATGCTCAGAGCTTCCAGTGGGGATCTTCCCGTATAATATTTTCTGGGATCATATCCCAGAACTGACAAATTGGCGGTATCACTTCCTGGCGCCATTCCTTCCGGAATCGTCGCTGTAATTCCAATCTCAGAAACTCTGGCCAGTTCATCCATCACCGGCGTATGAGCAGTCTCCAGGGGTGTTCTCCCCTGGAGTTCTTCGATAGGCCAATCTGCCATGCCATCTCCCAAAACTACCACGTATTTCATAATCTCCTCCAAATGACTGCCTCTGTTCTCAGTCTTTCATGCGAATCATTGTAATCACAGAATTTTCCAGTGCTTTTACCCGTTCCTTATATTCTCCCTGTTTCATCTGAGAAGTAATAAACGCAAATTCACCGGGAAGCTGTTTCAGATTTACAATTTCCACGTTTCCAAAGGAAGCCTCCACAATTTCCGGAGTGGTTCCCTTTACTCTCACGAAAAATCTTCCCTGCACTTCATCCAGTTCCATAAGCTGAAGAGGTCTGCTGCTCCAGTTGGTCATTATGTTGCGATGAAGGTGCTTCGCTTCATCTACAACGTCTGCCACAACAGCGCTGGCTGTAGGCAGTTTGCCTGCTCCACTTCCGTAGAACATAGCGTCTCCCAGAACATTGCCGTGTACAAATACACCGTTAAATACGTCATTTACACTAAAGAGAGGACTCTTCTGACTTAACATAAACGGCGCTACCATAGCATAAAAACCATCTTCTCCGATCTTACGGCTGGTAGCAAGAAGTTTGATTGTCATCCCCAGTTCTCTGGCATAAGCCATGTCTTCTGGGGTAATCTTCGTAATTCCCTCTGTATAGATATCCTCGTAATTCAGGAATTTTCCATAGGCGAGAGAGGAAAGAATGGCAATCTTACGGCAGGCGTCGTATCCTTCCACATCTGCTGTGGGATCTGCCTCCGCATAACCCTTCTCCTGCGCCTCCTTCAATACGTCGTCAAAGGCGCTGCCTTCTGTGCTCATTTTATAGAGCATATAATTTGTAGTACCATTTAAGATACCTGTAATTTCATCAATCTCATCTGCTGTGAGAGAAGAATTTAAAGCCCGGATAATGGGAATTCCTCCGCCGCAGCTTGCTTCAAACAAAAAGTTGATATTTTTTTCTCTGGCAATCTCCATCAGCTCCGGTCCGTGTTTTGCAACAAGGGCCTTGTTGGAGGTGCAGACACTTTTGCCTGCTTCCAGCGCTCTCTTTACAAAGGTGTGTGCCGGTTCGATTCCGCCCATCACCTCAACTACAATATCTACCTCCGGATCGTTGATGATCTGTTCATAATCATGAACCAGGATCTTCTCTACCGGATCTCCCGGAAAATCCCGAAGATCCAGCACATATTTGATCTGAATCTCCTCTCCGGCTCTTTTATTAATGCTTTTGTGATTGGTGTTGATAACTTCTACCACACCGCTTCCTACAGTACCGTATCCTAAAACTGCTATGCTTACCATGTTCTCCTCCACCGTAGGTCTGCTGTCCTGCCCAAAAAGCAATCCAAGCTCCCGTACTTCTTTTATTCTCTTCCCAGTATCTTCAGATAATGGATCCCTTCCATCTGTTCGATTACCTCTACCATAGCCTCTGCATCCCCCTTACCTGGGAGAATGTCCACACTTAAGGTCAATGTAGCCACACCATTGATGGGAATACTCTGATGGATTGTCAGAATATTTCCACTAAAACGGGCAATCGTCTGCAGAACATTTGAGAGAAGCCCCGGTTCATCGTCCATCTGTATGATAAACGTGATGGTTTTCCCTTTGGCTTCCTCATGAAAAGGGAAAATATCATCTTTATATTTATAGAAAGAACTGCGGCTGATTCCTGTCAGCTCTGCAGCTTCCTGCACAGTGGATGCCTTTCCGGAATCGAGAAGCTTCTTCGCTTCCACTACTTTAAGCAGTACCTCCGGTACAGCTCCCTCTCTAACTACAAAATATTTTTTCTTTTTTACTGGTTTTTCCATATCTTCCCCTTCTTGTCCGTTATATAAAGACACTTGTTTCTCTACCATGGATATGTTATCACACATATGCCAAGTCTGCAAGTGCTTTTTCACAGACAGATCGGAATCTATTCTGCCTTTCTGGACAAAGCGATCCACTTCAGATACGCATTGATAAACGGATCAATGGCGCCGTCCAGAACTGCATCTACGTTTCCTGTTTCTTCATTGGTACGATGATCCTTGACCATGGTATACGGCTGCATGACATAGGAACGGATCTGATTTCCCCATCCAATGTCTGTCACTTCTCCTCGGATACCGGAAAGCTTCGCCTCTGCCTCCTGCTGTTTCAAAAGATACAGCTTGGCCTTCAGCATCTGCATTGCCTTATCTTTATTCATGTGCTGGGAACGCTCATTCTGACACTGTACTACAATTCCAGTTGGAAAATGTGTGATACGGATAGCCGATGAGGTCTTATTGATATGCTGACCGCCGGCACCACTGCTTCGATAAGTATCAATACGGATATCCTCATCGTTGATCTCCACATCCAGATCCTTCTTAATATCCGGCATAACATCACAGGATACAAAAGAAGTCTGACGTTTTCCCGCTGCATTAAAAGGAGAGATACGAACAAGACGATGCACGCCCTTTTCTGATTTCAGGTAGCCGTAAGCATTTTCTCCATTTACCTGGAAGGTTACAGATTTAACACCTGCCTCATCTCCGTCCAGATAGTCCAGAACTTCCATACTGAAGCCCTTTCTGTCCACCCAGCGGCTGTACATACGATACAACATTCCACACCAGTCACAGGCTTCGGTACCGCCTGCTCCTGCATTGAGCTTGATGATGGCGTTTTCTGTATCGTATTCCCCGGATAACAGAGTCTTCACACGGATGTTATCAAAGCTTTTCTCAAATTCGTCCAGCATTTCCTGAATCTCCGGAATCAGATCCGGATCGTTTTCTTCATATCCCATTTCGATCATGGTTTCCATATCTTCCATCTGAGTCACCAGATTCTGATAGGTTTCCATGTCATCCTTCAGACTCTTTAATTCTTTCATTTTTGCCTGGGACTCTTCTGCATGATCCCAGAAATCCGGCGCTTCCATTTCGCGCTCTAATTCTTCAACCCGCTGCTCTTTGTTAGCCAGGTCAAAGTGAATCCCTCACTTCCACTAATGGTTCTGTGTAGGTAGCAAGAATGCCTTTAAACTGATCTAATTCAACCATAGCTTCACCTTCTTTCTTAAATTCTGCAGGACTGTCCCTACGACTCAGCCTGCGTTCTGTTTCAGCCATCCTTGATCCGGCTATCTTTATACAATAGCACATCAGAAGTGAAATTACAAATAAAAAGAATCCCTGTCCCCCCATCTTCTTTCGGGGTACAGAGATTCTCCCAATTCCTGTTTTCTTCTTTTTTTATCAGATCTTATCTGAAATTTCCCGGTAACGACAGTTTCTCAGGAAAAAAAGCTCTCTGCCACACGTACGTCTGCTACAAATCCCACGCTTCCTGTCATATAGAGAGTTCCATCCTCCATAATATCAATCTGGATCATTCCTCCCGGCTGATTTACATTGACCCGGTTTTCCACCAGACCAAGACGGTATGCTGCAACTGCAGCTGCGCAGCTTCCTGTTCCAGATGCTTTCGTGTAGCCGCTTCCTCGTTCCCAGATTTCAATATCCAGGTTTCCTGTATCAATCTTATGGCAGATCTGCAGATTCATACGCTCTGGAAATTCCTCTGCGTTTTCCACATACGGGCCTAAGTCCTTCACCATCTCCCGGCTGACTTTGTCCGTAAAAATAATACAATGGGGATTTCCCACAGTCAGGCAGGTAGCCTTGTATTCCTGATCGTGGAAAGTAAATGTCTCGTTAATAACCTCGCGAAGTTCTCCGGTAACCGGAATCTCTCTGGACAGAAAGGATGCCTTGCCCATCTTTACCCGAAACTCTGTGGCACGGCTGTTGAGACATTCCACTTCAATGGAACCGGAAAGGGTTTCAATTGCAAACTTCTGTTCCTTCACATACTGCTGGTCAATGAGATATTTTGCAAAAATCCGCACACCATTTCCACTGATCGCGGATTCGCTTCCATCTGCGTTAAAAATATGAACTCCCAGTTTTCCGTTTAATTCCACCGGCCCGTAAAGAACACCGTCTGCGCCAAGGCCAAAGCCTCTCTGGCATAAAAGCGCAATCTTCTTTCCCTGTAACTGTACCCGGTTTTTATTGGGATCCAGAATCAGATAATCGTTTCCAAGGCCCTGATATTTCGTCATGGTTATACATTCATTCATAGCAAGATTCCTTTCCTTCCAAACAAACTATGTCATGCTTACTTACCATTATATCGTTTCTTTTTTCCATGTACATAGAATTTTATGCTTATTATATTGCAAAAAATGCGGTTCTGCATTAAAATCAAAAGAAATAAGGATTAGAACGGAAAAGGAGTTTAACACACATGCTATTTTCTCTGGATTCCATGGAAAAATCCGGTTACCTGGAACAGGAATTCCGGTTGTTTCATTTGAAAGATCAGACAAAAAAAGAGTTTTCCTATCACTACCATGACTTTCATAAAATTGTGGTTTTTCTCTCAGGAAAAGTAACTTATCATATAGAAGGAAAGGCTTATCATCTGAAGCCCTGGGATATCCTTCTGGTTCACCAGCATGCCATTCACAAACCGGAAATCGATCCCTCCATCCCCTATGAGCGTTTCATTATCTGGATTCGAGAAGATATCCGTAACCGGGACTTAAATTCCTGCTTTCAAAAAGCCAGTGACCGCAGTTTTAACCTGGTTCGTCTTAATTCCTCTATGCAGGAACACCTGAAAGCCTTGCTTTATGAACTGGAGGAAGAGCTGGGAAGCAAAAAATTCGGCTCTTCCTTTTTACAGGACGCACTTTTTACCCAATTCATGGTTTACCTGAACCGCATTTACCTGGAGAAAAACTACATTATTGACCGAAAATCCTATTCCTATAACTCTCAGATTGAACAGTTGGTCCGCTACATCAACCAGAATCTGGATGGAGATCTCTCCATTGAAACCCTGGCCCAGAAATACTATCTCAGTAAATATCATCTGATGCGAAAATTCAAGGAAGAAACCGGTTACACCATGCACAGCTATATCACCAGCAAGCGGCTTCTTCTTGCCCGAAGTTTCATCACCGACGGTACGCCGGTATTAAAAGCTGCGCAGCAAAGCGGGTTTTCTGACTATACCACCTTTATCCGCGCTTACAAGAAACAGTTTTCTTCCACGCCCACCAAAACTCTGAAAGAATAAGGTATGTTGTGTAATCAATAAAAAGCCGTCTGCATTCCCAGAAATGCAAACGGCTTTTTTTATACGCATCTTTCTATTTCATCAGACCTTTGCAGCCTTACGTCCACAGCACTGTTTATACTTCTTGCCGCTTCCGCATGGACATGGATCGTTTGGATAAACCTTTTCTTCTTTTCTCTGAACCGGTTTCTTCACGCTGGAATCATCCTTGTTGGTTCCAGTTACCTTAGCTACCTGCTCACGTTCAATCTTCTGCTCTACATGAACATGATACAGCATACGAACGGTATCCTCCTGAATGGAGTTGGTCATTTCGTTGAACATTTCGTAAGCGCTCATCTTGTATTCCACTACCGGGTCACGCTGTCCATAAGCAGCCAGACCAATACCCTGACGAAGGATTTCCATATCATCAATGTGATCCATCCACTTACTGTCAATGCTCTTTAAGAGAACTACACGCTCCAGTTCACGCAGCTGTTCTGCTTCCGGGAACTCGGATTCTTTGGCTTCGTAAAGTTTCACAGCCTCTTCCTTGAGTTCCTGCTTCAGCTGGTTCTTTTTCTGATCCTTCACACGTTCCTTGGTCAGAGGCTCAATAGGAATAATCGGAAGGAGTACAGAGTTGAATTCCTCTACATCCCACTCTTCAGAATCCACATCATCGGAGAAGCACATATCTGCTGTACTGTCTACAATATCTGTAATCATATTGTAGATGGCATTGCGCATATTCTCTCCATCCAGAACCTGACGACGTTCTTTGTAAATAATCTCACGCTGCTCGTTGTTTACCTGGTCATAATCCAGCAGGTTCTTACGAATACCAAAGTTGTTATACTCAATCTTCTCCTGCGCCTTCTCAATAGCATTGGAAAGCATCTTATGTTCAATCTGCTCGTTCTCTGCAACGCCCAAGGAAGTGAATACCTTCATCAGACGTTCGGAACCAAACAGACGCATCAGATCATCCTCAAGGGAAATATAGAAACGGGATTCACCCGGGTCTCCCTGACGTCCGGAACGACCACGAAGCTGATTGTCAATACGTCTGGATTCATGACGCTCTGTACCAATGATCTTCAGACCGCCGGCCTCTCTGGCCACTTCATCCAGCTTAATATCCGTACCACGTCCAGCCATGTTGGTGGCAATGGTAACAGCTCCGGCCTGACCAGCCTGTGCTACGATTTCTGCTTCCAGTTCGTGGAATTTGGCATTCAGTACATTGTGGGGAATTCCCTGTCTTTTCAGCATTCTGCTGAGAAGTTCAGAAGTTTCAATGGTAATGGTACCAACCAGAACCGGCTGCTGTCTCTCATGAGCTTCCTTCACAGCTTCCACAACTGCATTGAATTTCTCTTTCTTTGTCATGTAAACCGCATCATCCAGGTCTTTACGCTGTACCGGTCTGTTGGTGGGGATTTCCACAACGTCCATGGCATAGATGTCACGGAATTCTTTTTCTTCGGTAAGAGCAGTACCAGTCATACCGCCTTTTTTGTCATATTTATTGAAGAAGTTCTGGAAGGTAATGGTTGCAAGAGTCTTGCTCTCACGTTTTACCTTTACATGTTCCTTCGCTTCAATCGCCTGATGAAGGCCGTCAGAATAGCGACGTCCCGGCATAATACGTCCGGTAAACTCATCTACAATGAGAATTTCATCATCCTTCACCACATAGTCCTGATCTCTGTGCATCAGATTATGAGCACGAAGAGCCAGAATCGTGTTGTGCTGAATCTCCAGGTTTTCCGGATCAGCCAGGTTCTCAATATTAAAGAATTTCTCTACCTTATGAACACCCTGTTCTGTCAGGTTGACAATCTTGTCCTTCTCATTCACTACGAAGTCTCCGGTTTCTACAACCTCTTCTCCCATGATTGCTGCCATCTTGGTCATCTCATGGCTGGCTTCTCCACGTTCCAGCTGCTGTGCAAGAATGTCACAAACCTCATAAAGTTTCGTGGACTTGCCGCTCTGTCCGGAAATAATCAGCGGTGTACGCGCCTCGTCGATCAGGACAGAGTCCACCTCGTCAATGATACAGTAATGCAGATCTCTCTGCACCAACTGCTCTTTGTAAATAACCATGTTGTCACGGAGGTAGTCAAAACCTAACTCATTATTGGTAATATAGGTAATGTCACAGTTATACATCGCACGACGTTCATCCGGCTTCATGTCGTTCAATACCACACCTACGGTAAGTCCCAGGAATTCATGAACCTTACCCATCCACTCAGCATCTCGCTTAGCCAGATAGTCGTTGACCGTTACAATATGAACACCCTTTCCTTCCAGTGCGTTTAAGTATGCAGGAAGTGTGGAAACCAGGGTTTTACCTTCACCGGTTCTCATCTCTGCAATACGTCCCTGATGAAGGATGATACCGCCAATAATCTGCACACGATAATGTTCCATACCAAGAACACGTTTTGCAGCTTCCCGTACGGTGGCAAATGCCTCTGGAAGCAGATCATCCAGGGTTGCTCCCTCTTCCAGACGTTTCTTAAACTCTCTGGTCTTGTCTCTCAGTTCCTCATCACTCAGTTTCTGCATCTCCGGGCGCAGACTTTCTGTCTTCTCCACCAGCGGCATAATTCTCTTAACCTCACGCTGGCTGTGTGTCCCGAATACTTTTGATAACATTCCCATTTATTTACTCCTAATTATCTTTATTTTCCCACGGCAGCCGCCAAAAGAATCAGCACCTGCCCATTATGAACCAGTCACCTGCCAAAGCGGGAAAAGCCCATGACTCTGGCACTTTACATTATACGAAGTCTATCATAACACTTTCTGCCTCGGAACGCAACTCCAACATTTGTCTATTTCCATCTAGTTTTATCTTATGAGAAATTCCAGTGTTTACAAGGGTTTACGGGGTTGTCTATGTTTGTCTCATTTTGTCCTCACCGGGGTAAAAAACAGGTTATACCCTTTTTACCGGGGTAAAAATCGGGGGAAAAACATGGGGAAAATGAACTAAAAAGCCGCAAGGATAATTCCCCACGGCTTATATTTTACATCTTTGCAGCTTTCTTTTTCAACGCTTCATGCTTTCCTACTGCATTTTCTTTTCTTAATTCACTGTAAATATTTAGAGTTGTGCTGGCATCCTTATGCCCCATAATGCTCTGGATATACTTGATATCATCCATGGTATTCTCCCCAGACACATTTTCACATAGCCAACAACAAAAGGAATGACGGAAGGTGTGAGGGGTTACGTTATGTAAGTTGGAACCTGTTTCCTTATTATATTTTGCAACGGCTTTTCTTACTACCGCTTCTATGTTCATGTGAGTGATTAAGTTCCCTTTACTATTCGTAAATATGAAAGGTCTGGTATCATTCACGCTGATCTTTGGCTTTTTTACCATTACTACTTTATCCCATCCAGCTTCTTTTCTCATTTCCATAAGAATTTCCTTTACATCACCAAGCATCGGGATTTCTCTGATACCATTCTTTGTTTTTGGCGTTCCTAGAATAAACTGGTACTTGCCATTTGTCTTTGTGTAAACTAGGTTATTATTAATTCTGATTACTTCCCTAGAAAAATCCACATCGTACCATGTAAGTCCCATAATCTCTCCTATACGACATCCAGTCCACGCCAACAGATAAAAGAGATTGTAATACTTTGAATATATATTATCGTTACGAATAAACTCTAGTAAATCTCTTTGCTGTTCTTCTTCCAGTGCGTGCTTTTCGCTTTCTTCTATATTGCTTTTTCTCTTTACAATTCCAAGACATCCCGTTACCGGATTATTACGAACCATATTTTTTTTGATTGCCAGTTTAAAAGAACCATTTAGAACCTTATCGACTGCAAGAATGGTTCCTACTCCATTTGTTTTCAACAACTCGAAATAATGTTTTTCAATCATATCTGGCGTCACTTTATTAACTTTTTTTCTCCCTAAAGTTTTCTTTATATGGTTTTTATACGCATTTTCCATTCCGTTATAGGTTGAGGGCGCCCAGAAGGCTCTCTGCTGCTCAATGTATTCTTCTACAAGCTTAGACACTGACATACTAGCTTCCCACGCTTTTATATCATCTGATATATCTTTTTGTATTCTTACTTTCATTTCCCGAAGGCTCTCTGTATACTTCTTGCCTTCCGGCATCTGGTCTTCTGGACGCAATCTCCATGAATAAACATCATGTGAGTTTCCTTTATTATCATAATATCTGTAACGGTATCTCCCAGAACTATCCTGTGATTCTCCTTTTTCAAGTACAATCCCTCTATTATCTCGTCTTTTCTCTGCCATATCATTGCACCTCATTTCCTTCTGTATTCCGCCTGTATTCGTCCATATCCACCAAGAAAGCGTTACACACAATAAAATCATTGCTTTCTATCATCCGGGCAAGCTGTGACCTGTTTACAAGCATTTTCTGGCGTTCTGTGAAGTTAGATTCCTTCCCCAGAGTGAACCGGAGCCGCTTCTTGTATTCCACTAAATATCCATTCTTCATAAGTATTCCCTTTCATGTAAAGCCCAAATGGGCAGCAGTACGCCGCCCTATGGTTCCTTATTTTTCCTATATGATCTTGCTGTCCTCAATTACCTTTTCTAGCTTCTTGTTTATGTCTGTAAGTCTGCTTTCAATCTCAAGCAAGGAATAGTCCAGCGTATTTTCCGGAACCCCGGCAACTTCCACAGCTTTTTCATTAACTAATGTCTGCAATACTTCTACCAATGCAGCCTGTCTTTCGTAGTCGAATAGTAAATCTTCTAAAATTTCCAAAACTTCTCTGTCTGCTTTCATTTCTTTCCTTTACTTCCTACCCGGAAATACTGTATAATATGGCAGTAATCCGGGCTTTTGCTTTGTTGTCTGGTTACTTGCCCCTGTCAGAATGGCGGTTCTGGCAAGGGCGCTTTTTTATTTTACGATTTCATGTACTTTCGCTGTCATGATTCCACCAATGAAAACAAGTGCAATTTCCAGTACCGTCACACTGTCACCCCCTCTGTGGCTTCATGTACCTGTGATCTGCCAAAGAACCTTGCCTTGTATGTAGCTCCGTCCCCTCTACTTCCCCAGATTAACTCTGTTCCGAATAACGCTTTGCATCCGTGGATTACTTCATAACCTAAAGCCTTCCATCCGCTCCAAGTATTTACCTCTTCTGTTACGCCAGCTGCTTCTCTGGCTCTCTCAATGCGTTTCTGGTTGATTTCCTCAGCCTTGGCAGATAACCATGATCTGTGAAGTGCTTCTGCAAATGTTACCTTTGCTTTACGGAAGATTTTCCATGCCTTTGTCATAATGTGGCTTAAATCATATTTCTTCATATTGTTTGCTCCCTTCTGTAGTTTTCTGGAAAGCATCCGGTCAAATCATCTTCCTGGCTATTGGTTGTTGCTCCCTTCGCTCACTCACAGGTATATGGTTTTTGACTTCACATCTTTTCGGGATGTTCGTTTGCTGTTCCTTTAACTGTCTTTATTATATCGTATATGGTCGTATATGTCCATTTGCACAATCCACAAATATATGGTCGTATTTTTATTTATTTTGTATATGGTCGTATATTGCTATTTGTGATATAATGAAGGTACAGTGGAAGAGGTGTATCTATTTTTTGACGCCCCACTGAATACCATGAAAGGAAGCGTAACAATGCCAGAAGATAAAAAAAGCAAGTACAGAGGTTTTACGCCTGCGCAAGCCGAAGCGCATAAAAGATATATGGAAAACTTCGTGGAAGTCAAAGTAAGAATGACCGCCGATAACAGAAGTAAAATAAAATCCCATGCAGCAGAACACGGCGAAAGCGTCAATGCCTTTATCAATCGTGCCATTAATGAAACTATGGAACGTGACCAAAGCAAATAACCGTTACCATCAGTCACCAATTTTCAAAACAATTGGCAACCAAAAAATCAGTATTTATGCGGGTTTGCAGACACGGTTGCCAAGTTGCCGGGTTGCCAACGTTTTCCTATATAGGGATTTTTTAAATATATATTTAAAACTACTCTATACTGGAAAAGTTTTTTTTCGCGGGCAACTGGGCAACTGATGTTTTGTTTAAGAGCCCGGCTCAATCTTGCGCTCGGCTTAAAATTTAGCTCAGCAACCAATCCAATTTTGGTTTCGTTAACGGACGCAATTTTGCGCTCGTTGGTAAGGGTAATTTTGCTCTCACCTTCAACCACAGGTATTTCCCCTTCGTTGACTCGCCACTTTTGGCGACTCACTTTGAGCTGACCACAATTTTGTTGTAAGTTGGCTTAAGAAGGCGTAGGAATTTCGACAGCTTTTCTAATTTTTTAGAAAACGTATCGGATACTAAATTTTTAGTAATCGCAATGAAAGTAGAATATAATCTGACAGCGCAATCTTGCTCTGTCCTCTGACGGCTCAATTTTGAGCAGTCAACTTTATTTCTGACTGGGGAATTATTCCTAATCCAATTTTGGCTTCGGCTCTGCTGATCTGAAATCTTTGACATAAACCCACAGAAGGAGAGTTCCCGGCTTTTCAGTTCTTGGCTGATCTGCCGGGTTTTTTCTATGTTCGGGGTTCCGATCTGCATGTCACACTTAAACTCAAGGACATTTGGCTTTCAGTCATTGCCTAAACCTCATATACTGATCCGGTGCGTCCGCACTGGCAGCAGGTGGGATTGCTATTGGTAAGGGCATCCATTGTCTGGACGTCATTTTTTTATTTACACCTTAACGAGCAAAAATAGCAGAAATAGCAAAAACCTTTCCATGGTCATATTTCATGTCATTTTTGATATTATTGCTATTATTGCTACAGCCACCAAGGATATCAATTTATCTTTTAACTGTAGTAGCTTGGTGGAATAACAAACTGCTGCGCCTTATGATTCTCCGCTGTTCCCTCGCTGTTCAATTCCATCATCTGCCTTTTAGCTTCCTCTTCACTCACTCCCAGAATCTCCGCTGCTTCTGCCGGAAAGAATTGTTCGTCTATTCCAAATTCTTCCGCTATTGCCATCCGGATTCCGGTATAAATCATACTGTAGGAAAATCCCTCAGCTTCTCCGCTGTCTATGATTTTCTCTATCCCTTCCATATCCAGACCTAAATTTCCATATTAATTTTTCACGTTATTTAAAATGTCTTCTCTTGTCATGCTTTTATCACTCCTATTCGCTGTAATCCTGTTTATATTGCGTTTTTACGCTTCCAATACCGTTACCCTTACAAATTCCTCACCCGTTACATAAAAATGGATTCCAGGGGCTGTTTTGCTCGTTGTTGCACATCTATAACATACTGATTTCCAGTTTCAAAAACTGATCTGAGAACAAAATATTTTTCTTGGGGCATAGGCGGTCGTGAGATTTTACTAAATTCCATTACCAGAACGCCGGGGGAGTCTTCTTCCACGTCTGATCTTTTCCATATCCCTTTCTACCAATACATCTATAATGTACCTGTTTTCCTCAAAATCTTCGCCCCATATCTCCCTGTAATAGTTAAGACGTGACGCCCTCAATTCCTGTTCTTTTTCTAGCATCTTCATGGCTGTTCTTTCCGTGGAACTTGTCCATGATCTGCTGAAAGTGCCAATGCCGTTACCAGATAAGCCACTGCTGTATATCCGGTCATCTGGGTAAAACTCTCTCAGTCTTCTGGAACGTTTGGGATTCCTCAGTGTACGCAATCCCTGTTCCTTTAACTGTCTGATACGTTCGATGGTCACGCCATTGGCTTCTCCAATCTCTTTTAAGGTCATGTTGTCTTTGTAGTATTTCTTTATCACGCCAGACTGCTGCTCCGGCAGTTCTCCTACCATGCCTCATAACACCTTTGAAAGCTGTTCATGCTCTACGCTGTCCAGTACCGCTTGTTTATCATCCTTACAGTCCGGCACAATCTCATGAAGGGAAAGTTCCCCATCTTCACCAACAGGTTTATCCAGACTACCTATATTTGCCATTCTGGCAAGTCTTTTGAATGCCCTTAGCTGTTTTACGGTCATGTCCATAGCATGGCTCATTTCCGCTTCTGTAGGCATTCTACAGTATTTCTGCTGAAACGCCTGTACAATCCTGTTGTACTGTATGATCCTACTTTGCTGTCCTTCTGGAATGCGTACCGTTCCATTCCTTTTTATGTAACGAACCATAACTTGCTTTATCCAGTACGTTGCATAATTGATAAATGGTACTCCCTTGGTCTGATCGTAACGCCTGACAGCTTCCTGTAGCCCCAGGTATCCTTCTTGCATCAAATCATCCAGTTCCGCACGTTCTCTGTATTTCCATGCGATATGAGCCACCATGCCAGTATTCTGGTTCCATAGCTGTTCCATGTTCTCTTTTACGTCTTTCTTTTCAACAAGTTCTTCGTTGGTCATACTTTCCCCTTTCCATAATGTATAAGTAAGCCTGTATATTCCCGGCAGATAGTAAAATGCGAAGCGGCAGCAGTTGTTTCGGTTTCTGGTTGCACTATATTTTTATAGTGTTTTCAAACAACGTTTTGAGAAATTTGTGTGAGAAATGCAGGCATAAGTGGTCGTGGAAGTGCGCCGGGAGATTTTCAAGGTCCCCCCGGTACCACACCACCTCTCCAGCCATCATAAAGCCTTTACCAAAACAGGGATGCATTTTATTTCCAATTACTTCCCTGTGTTCTTTACATACTCTCTGCCGGTTCTGCTGCTGCATCCGGTTCCCTTCTGCCCCGGCTTACTCCGGGAACTGCTGCAAATATTTCCTTGCGCTCTGCAATGCTTCCATGGTTCCCAGTGATCTGTTCTCTAATGTCCGGATGAACTGCATCACTTCGCTTCTGCTTGCTGGCAGATAATAACCGCCCGGTGGAATGGTACTAGAAAGAATGACTGCACCTCTCCGGCGTTCCCTCTCGATCTGCTTCTGTACAGCCCTTACACTATCAAGCCCGGTAACCGCTGCCAGATACTCCGGTGATAATGCATTCTGTATTCCTGTATGTAAGATTTCTTCTACCATTTTATTTCCTTTCCGGCTGGAATCATGGTATTATTACCTTGTGTTGTGCATGGCTTCCAGCCTTGTACTGCTGCCCCTCGGGAAAGTTGCCGCTTTCCTTTGGGGCTTTTTGTTTAATTCTCTGGCATATAGAACACTACTTCGCCATTCCTGTACGCTGTTAAGATTTCTTCAAACACTTCCTTACTTCTCTCAAGGGTTTCGTAACTTCCTAAATCAAAACATTTACGCGGTTCTGTTTTAATAGCCCAATCATATTCGCTGTTTTGTGCCATATCTATAAACAAATCCTTAAATTCTACTATCCTTTTTTTATCTTGTGATACTATTTTCCTTGTCTCTTACCTTCCTTTCTTGCTGATCTAATTCATTTGTTACTGCAAGCATCAAATATTCTGCTGTTCTTGTTTCGCCGTACTTCTCCCGGAACTCATGAGCTTCTTTCACTACCTGTTCCCAGTGTTGTTCTGTCATTGGCTTGGGAGTTACCGCCCATTTTCTGTAGAATCTCCATGATTCTGCAAACATTTCATAATTCTGTTTTAATTCCTGTTCTGTCACTTAGCACCTCTGTTTTTCTTCTGTTGCTCTTTCCATAGATAGTATTCTGGATTAATGAAGATTCTTGTTGATGGTCTTCCCTTTTCTTTTGCTTCTTCTTGATATGCGGTTATGTATCCATGCTCAATTAAGCACTCCAAGCCCGGTTCCATATCATCAACTTTTTTGAATCTTCCTTTACACAAATTAAAAACATCACGTTTTGATATTTCTTGAATTTTGCTATTATTGCTATTTTTGCTATCTATGCGTGACATAATATATCTTGCATCTTTCACACTCTGTTCTTCAAGCAATCCCATAATCTCAAAAGCCTGTTCAGAATGTTCCAGATAGTATTTTCCGATCGCTATAGCTGCCTTCATGGTATCTTCTTCCAGCGGAACATTAACAGAATTAAGCCTATGCTTTACTATATGAAGAATCCCGGCAATTCTCATTGTATTACCATGCAGCTTTCCAGCCCAGTCCTCTATAGGCTCCAATTCATCCATCAATCTTTCTTCTATCCATTGGTTATACTCTTCCGATAACAAATCAGCTTCATCACTTAATGTGATAATACGTTCTGCAAAGTCTGCAAGATCTGGAATAGAAAGTAGATCTTTACATAAATTCTCATATACTTTTCTTGTAACGTCCTTTATAGGCTCTGTTCTGTACTTTCTGCTGCCTACTCTGGAATTAGGAAAACTATACATAAAACGTGCCAGAAGTCCTCTACCTCTAAAGTTTTTGTTCCCCATAACCTCACTTATAACCTGTGGCTGTACCGCTAAACCTATTGTCAGATATGGATTTTGCAACTCTGTTCCTTCCCTTCCAATTCTGGTTAAATTCAAGTATTCTCCGGAATAACCCTTTAAAAAAATATCAATATTCACATCATTGCTATATCTCCCTGCCATTACTCCAAACAAACCGCCCTCTGCTGATAAAATCCCCATCTTTTCCTTGTTCTGCTTCATGGCTTCCACAAGGGCTTCTGGCGTTGTATCATCCATTACAAGCATTAAAGGCTTCACTTCTTTTAAATTATCAATTTCTTCTTGGCAGTTAAAAGCATCTTGCATGGTGTATGTATTGTTTTTTCCATTCTTCGCCAATGCTTCTTGAATGGTTTTCAACTTTCCATTAAGAATCTTCTTTTGCAATTCATACTTCTTTATTTCCGGTCTACGTCTTTCATTTTCTTCGTTCATATAAGAAAAGATAGGCTTTTCTATTTCCGTTAATACAGGAGATTTCCTCTCAGACGGTCTTCCTATAACGATCATGTATAGATTAATAGGCTCTATCCAGTCCGCTTTTACCTTAACGTAAAACTTTCCTTGAACACATAAAGATAATGCAGCCAGAACCAAGGAAACCACCATATCAACAGGAACCTGTAGTGATTCTGCGACAGCTTCTATGTATGTTCTGATCGTATCCGGTAAACACTCTACCGGGAACGACTGCAAAGTTTTGTTTGAATTTCTCTCTATGGGAGCAAAAATACCAAAAATAGCAGAAATGTCTTTTTCACTTGGTATTTGCATATTATTGCTCTTATTGCTATTATTGCTCTGAGGGATATAATTCAAAACTTCTTCTGTATCGTCGTGCTGCTGTAACATTTCCTCAAACTCTTCCACAGTATGTCCGGCTTCAAAATAATCTGTTATATCTGCTTTTAAGGTATCCTTTACAGGAATTATGATTTTACAGCTTTTCACAATTCCATTCAGATCAGAATAGACTTCTTTTGCAAGCTCCTTTCCAGGATCGTCATTATCTGCCAGAATGACAAGATTTGCGTTACTAAAGAATTTAGAAATATTGTTGTGCCAATCACTTGCCCCACCACAGGTAACTGCTGCATATCCCTTTTTCTGTAACGTATTTACGTCCTTTTCACCTTCCACATAAAAGACTGACTTATTTTCCGCAATACATTTCTTGAAATTTTCCAAATCCCCATATACAGCCATTAAAACCTTGAGCGGCATATCAAGTCCGTAATTGAATTTGTTATTGATAAATCTTCCGTATATAAAAGACTTGTCTTCCATCCGAAGTCTGGTGAAACCATAGCTGCCGCTTAAAATATCATGGTAATTGTATGCTGAAATCATGTTTTTTCTTTCTCGGTTTTCAACATATCTTTGCCATGAATATCTGGCATTACTAGAAAAAGGCTTGTTAGAACTCTTCCGATCATCATAGAACATATCACTTTTCTTTAATCCAACTCTGTTCAGAATATCTTCGTTACTACATCCGGCGTGACAGTGCATCAGAATCTTGTCTTTTTCTCTTGTAATCGTCAAGGAAGCTTGGTGATCGTCATGTGCTGGGCATATAGCCTGTACACTGTTAGTCCCTCTTTTCTTTACTTCAAAATGTCCTGTAAACTCTTCAAATGTCAACCTCTTCGCCACCACCTTACTCTGAAATGCTGTCCATATAGGCATCTACTTTGGTGAAATTGATTAAGTAACTCTTGCCTATTCTGATCACGGCTTCTGCGTCCTCAGCTACTTGGCGCATGGCATTATGTCCAATACTGTACCGGATGCAAGCCTGTTCCAATCGTAAGCGCAAAATAATTCGACGGATTGTGTTGCCCTAAAAATGAATCCATAA
>CALCDJ010000068.1 GCA_937900135.1 uncultured Blautia sp.
TCATAACGTTTTGTGCCTGAGCGAAGCGAAAGGAATGGATATAAAAATGAAAAAAGGGATAGCTCTTGCAATTCTTGCAATGACGGGAATCATGGCGCTGACAGGATGCAGCGGAAAGAAAGAAGCGAAGTTATCGGTAAAGATTGCGCATGATAATAACGTAAATACTCCCTTACATAAAGCGTTTTTAAAATATGAAGAACTGGTAGAAGAACGGTCACAGGGAAAAATTGATATCATTCTTCTTCCAGGTTCTCAGATGGGAAGTGTACAGGATACCTTTGAACAGTGCCGCAGAGGCGATATTGAAATGAGCGGTTCCACAACAAGTAACTTTACCCAGGCAATTCCTGAATTTGCAGCATGGGAAAGCTTTTATATGTTTGATGATTCTGCTCATGCAAAAAGAGTTTTTGAAAGCGAAATTGGCAAGAAAATGATGGAGCCTTTGGAACGTATGGATCTCCAGGGAATTGGATACATGGAACTGGGATTCCGTAATTTTTCCAACAGTAAACGCCCCATCGTAGTGGCAGATGATCTGAAAGATTTGAAGATTCGAGGATACAATCCGATTCAGATCAAAGCGTGGGAATCTTTGGGTGTAAATACAACCAGTGTAAGCTGGAATGAACTCTTTACTTCTTTGCAGCAGAAAATGATTGACGGACAGGAATGCGCTACTAATAGTTTCTATACAGAAAAGTTTTATGAAGCTCAGAAGTACTGGTCTTTAACAAGACATGTATTTACAAACTTCCTGTGGTACGCAAATAAGGATTTCATGGAACGGATTTCCGAAGAGGAAAGAACAATTCTGCTTGAATGCGCAAAAGAAGCCATTGATTATAACTGGAAATTAGCGGATGAAGCAGAAGCGGAAACACTCAAAAAGCTGGAACAGGAAGGTGTTCAGGTCAATGAGGTGGATAAGTTAGAGCGTCGTAAAATGGGTATGATCATGAATGGAACAACGAAAGGTGATATTGTTTCCCTTTGTGGTGAAGAAACATACGAAACGCTTATGGACGCAGTAGAAGAACAGCGAGAAGGCTAGAAGGAGGAAGTCAGGTGAAAAAATTAATAAAATGGCTTGATGTAAATTTTGAAGCAGTCTTAATGGTCACTTTTTTTACCATGATGATTATCTTGGTAACGATGCAGGTAGTTCTTCGATTTGTTTTCAAAACAGGATTCTCATGGGGTGAGGAAGTTGCCAGAATTTTGTTTGTCTGGATGTCTTTCTCAAGCTTCGGATATCTTACCAGAAACAGCCGTCATGTACGAGTTGGCTTTTTAGTGGGAAAAATAAAAGATACCGTTCAGAAAAAGATTTTATTTGCCTGTGATCTTCTGTTTTTGGTTTTTTCTGTTGCAGGATTAAAAGCAGTGATCAGCCTGTGTATTGATGCAGCAAAATATCAGGACAAACTGATGTCAGTACCATGGAATTATAATGTTTTGTATCTGGCAGGCGTGTTGGGCTTCCTTATGATGGTAATACGAAATATTCAGATCCTTATTTGGAAAATTCGGAATTGGAATTCAGATTTGGAGCGTTTTATCAACTATGATGGTGTTTATTATGAAAATAATAAAGTGTTCTGTCAGGGTGAGGAAGAAGATCTGTTAGAAAAATTAGAAACAGGACAGGGGGAATAGGATATGGTAGCTGTGATATTGTTTATTTCACTTATTTTGTTTTTGCTGCTTTCCGTACCCATTGGCGTAAGCCTGGGGTTGTCTTCTTTGGCAGTAATTGTAACGGAGAATCCTATCAGTATGGAAACATTCGTGCAATCCATGCTGCAGGGGCTTAATTCCTTTCCTTTGATGGCAGTTCCTCTTTTTACCTTTGCAGGAGAAGTAATGGGTAAAGGTGGAATTTCCCGAAGATTGATAGATGTTGCCAGCCTGTTTACCGGACGGTTTACTGGTGGCCTTGGAATAGTAACAATTGTAACCTCTCTCTTTTTCGCCGCAATTGCGGGAACTGGCTCAGCAGCCGTTGCAGCGATCGGTCTGATCATGATTCCAACCATGGCTAAGAAGGGATACGATAAGGGGTACGCCAGTGCTTTGGTTGCCACGGCCGGAACGGTAGGCGTTATTATCCCTCCAAGTGTCTGTATGGTTGTTTATGCAGTAGCGGCTGGCGCATCTATCAGCGGTTTGTTTATGGCTGGAATCGCACCTGGAATCCTGATCGGTGTTGGTTTGATCATTTATTCCGTGGTATATTCCAAAAAGCATGGATACAAGGGGGATGACAAGAAATATACGGTGAAAGAAGCAGGAAAAACCATTTTGAATGCGCTTCCTGGTCTGATGATACCGGTGATTATCCTTGGTGGAATTTATGGAGGTGTATTTACACCTACAGAAGCTGCCGCAATTGCTGGAATTTACGGTGTGTTAATTGGTATCTTTGTGTATAAGGAGATTAAGGTTAAGGATCTTCTGCACCTGGTTTTCCGTTCCGTTCTTATGAGCGCACCTGTTCTTTTGATTATCGGTATTTCAACTGGATTTGGAAGAATTTTAACAATTGCACAGGTTCCGTCTGCAATTGCCAATGTAATTCTTGGAATTACAGACAGTAAAATTTTTGTATTGCTGCTGATCAACCTTCTCCTTTTGGTTGTTGGTACTTTTATGGAGACAAATGCAGCAATTATTATCTTAACACCTATTTTACTTCCAATCGTAACAATGCTTGGTGTTCATCCCATTCACTTTGGTATCATCGTAGTTATGAACCTTTCCATAGGCTTTATCACTCCTCCATTAGGCGCAAACTTATTTATGGCCTGTCAGGTGGGTGAAATCTCGTTTGATGAATTGGTAAAGAAGATCTGGCCTTGGATTTTGGTAATGCTTGTGTTGTTAATGTTGATTACGTATATTCCGGAAATTTCTCTCTGGCTGCCAAAGGCATTGGGAATCATTTAATTTCGGTAACAAAATAAACTCTCCCTATGAATAAAGAAAAGGCAGGATTTTCGCAGATTGATAGAAAATATCAAGCGGAAATCCTGCCTTTGTGTTTGAAGAAAATTAAAAAAGAGAGAAGTGAATCAGGCGGTGGTTCTTGTAACCAGAGTACAGGGGAAAAGAGTTACATTAGATTCCTGAGAAAACTTTTCCGGAGTCATAAGAAGTTCACAAATATGAGAAATCATATCGTCCATAGGCTGTACAAAGGAAGTAATGCTATAGGAACGGTAGGAAGCCAGATCAATATCATCGAAACCAATGACTGCAATGTCCTCGGGAATACGAAGGTGATAATCATGACGGATACAGTCGATCACACCAGCACAAACCAAATCACTGGTACAGAAAATTGCATCGGGATGAAGCTGCTGTTCGTTCATAAGGCGATGAAACGCATTTGCACCTGCTTCATAAGTATAATCACAGGGATAAACCATAACGTCTGTGATTCCTCGTTCATTTAAGCGGGAAAGAAAGCCTTCTTTACGATTTAAGGTTGTGGAAGCGGTATCAAAACCACCGATGAAGGCAAAACGGCGATGGCCTTTCATAACAAAATAATCGGCACAGTCACGGCCTGCCTGAAGGTTATCACAACAAACGGCCCGTATTTTTGGATCGTTCATCTGACGGTTAAACAGAACCACAGGAATACCAAAATTAAAACAGGTATCGGCAATGTTGCTGCTTAGATTAACTGAGGTGATCAGAATACCGTCAACGCGGTACTGAAGGACCTGATTGATCATCTGCTGCAGATTATCCGGATCGTCAAGATAAAAATAAAGAATCTGCTTTCCAAATTTGCGAAGCTGAATGGACAATTTGGTAAGAACCTTTGCGTAAAAAGGATTGGTGGTATTTTGCATAATCACGGCGATAATATTGGTGCTGTTTGAGATCAGGCTTCTTGCAATTGCGTCAGGCGCGTAATTTAGGGCGTGAGCTGCGTCCAGAACCTTCTGGCGGGTTGCTGGATTCATCTTGGAAGAAGGGTTAAAGGCACGGGAAACCGTTGCCTGAGATACTCCAGCCAGGCGGGCAACATCAATGGAGGTGTTGCGGCTGCTTTTCGATTGTTTGGTAAGATTATTTTCCGACATAATAGGAACCCCCTGAAAAGTATTTAAAATGATACAAAAGCGTCGGCGTACACCGACGATACAGTAACATTAGTAACATTTATGGTGATGATTTATGTATAACACTTATTCTTATTTTACCATGATAAAAGAAGAATAGCAAGGGAAAAGTGAATACGATTACAATATACTTTTTATGTAAAAAACTAAAATATGCAAAAGTAACAAAAAAACAAGGAGATTATCATTGTAATTGCCGAATATAAAAAAAATGGCAAAATATGATTGACTAATAAAGAAAAAAAACATATAATAAAGCCAAGTTAAATGAATACGTATTCACGATTAAAGACAAAATATCCGTGAATTCGTAAGAAAATTCAAGCAAACAAAAAGAAAAACTTAAAAAAACGGATTCAAAATGAAAAGGTATACATTACAAAGGAGGGTTTACATTGGCTAATACATATTTGATCCAAGGAGAAGAACTTATCGCATTTGGTAAGGAACTTTTTGAAAAAGCCGGAATGAACGAAACAGATGCGGAATTTCACGCAAATGCACTTGTTCAGACAAACTACTGGGGAATCGATTCTCATGGTGTGATTCGTATCCCGGCCTACTTCAAAAGAATGGTAAACGGAGCAGTAAACGTAAAGCCGGAAATCAAGAAAATCAGCGGAGAAGGATGTCTGGAAGTTTTAGATGCAGATGCAGCGGCTGGTTTTATCGGTGGAAAGGCCGGTATGGAACGGGCAATGGAAAACGCCAAGAAAAACGGCATTGCAGCCTGTGGCGTGATCAATAGTAACCATTTCGGGGCTGGCGCTTTGTACGCAAGAATGGCTGCAGAACAGGGAATGATCGGTATTGCCATGACTAACGTGAAGCCGCTGATCGTTGCTCCTGGAGCAAGCGCACCAGTAACCGGAAACAATCCAATCGCTTTTGCAATTCCTACTTACGGAGAATTCCCATTTGTTTTGGATATGTCCCTTTCTGTTGTAGCAGGTGGAAAATTAACACTGGCGATTAAGAAAAAAGAAAAAATCCCTATGGACTGGGCTACTGATAAAGACGGACGTCCAACAGACGATCCACAGAAAGCATTTGACGGTTATCTTCTTCCTATGGGCGGTCATAAAGGTCTTGGTCTTTCCTATGTAGTAGATATTCTCTCAGGAGTAATTACCGGCGGCGTATTCTCAAAAGAAATGAAAAGTATGTATGCCAATCCGAAAGATCCCAGCCTGACAGGTCATTTCTTTATTGCAATTGATATTTCCAAGATCATTTCTAAAGAAATGATGAAAGAAAGAATGGGCATTTTCAAAGACAATCTGAAATCTACTCCAATGTGGCAGGAAGGTGCGGAAATGCTTCTCCCAGGTGAGATTGAATACCGTAAAGAGCAGGAAAGAAGACGTACTGGAATTCCGGTTCCGATTACAACTTATGAAGAGTTAATGGAACTGGCAAAAGAATATGATGTGAAAAGTCCTTTGACAAGGATGGATTAAAGCCAGGAGGGACAAGAGATGAAATTGAAAGATAAGGTTGCCATTATTACCGGCGGAAGTAAGGGAATCGGTTATGGCATCGCTGAAGAATTTCTGAAGGAGGGAGCAAAGATCACCATTTGCTCCAGAAATGAAGAAGAAGGAAAGAAAGCGCAGGAAGAACTTAGCAAGTTAGGAGAAGTTCTGTATTTGCAGACAGATGTTTCTTCTATAGAAGAGAATCAGCGACTGGTAGATAAAACAGTTGAGAAATACGGAAAGTTAGATATTTTTGTTGCAAATGCAGGAATCAACGATCCTAAGAAAACTCATTACCTGGATATTACAGAAGAACAGTACGAAAAAATCATGGGTGTAAACCTGAAAGGCGTATTTTTCGGAGGTCAGATTGCTGCAAGGCAAATGGCAAAACAGGGAACTGGAGGCGCGATCATCAATGTTTCTTCCGTGAATGCATACCTTGCTTTGGATAGCCAGATGTGCTACACCACCAGCAAAGGCGGAGTAGGACAGCTGACCAAGGTACAGGCAGTTGCGCTGACACCTCATAACATTAAAGTAAATGCCATATGTCCGGGACCAATTGAAACAGAATTGATGAGAAGAGTTGGTTCAGATCCTCAGCTGTTTCATACAGTGATATCAAGAACACCTATTGGCAGAATCGGAACCCCAAATGAATGTGGAAGACTGGCTGTTTTCCTTGCAAGCGAGGACTCAGATTTCATTTATGGACAGTCCATCTTTATTGATGGCGGAAGAGGATTCCAGGCATTCCCGGTTCCAGGATATAAAACAGTAACAGATGAAGAATATGAAAAACTGAAAAGCTTATAAATGGCAGAGAGAGAGGTAGAAAGATGTATTTACCAAAAATCGGTATGATTACATTCAGTGATCCGAGAGAACATGAATTCCATGTTCTTTATGAGAAAAAAACGGAAGTAAGAATGCAAACAGCAAAAGAGTACCTGGAAAAGATGCCAGTGGAACTGTATACATTTGACAAACCGGCACGTTCCGCCAGTGAGATTGATGTACAGACAAATGAATTAAAGAAACAGGGCATCGAAGTCTTTGTTGCACACATTCCTTGCTGGACATGGCCCAATGGAGTAGTAAGAGGCGTATTAAATATGGGACTTCCTACAGTGCTCCTTTCCAATGACGATCCAAGTACACATGGAACAGTAGGTCTGTTAGGTTCTGGCGGCGCTCTGAATCAGATTGGATATAAACATCTGAGAATCCAGCAGGATTTTACAGACGAACATCCCAATTTATTTGATACAAAATTCTTACCGTTTGTAAGAGCTGCATCTACAGTGGAAAGACTGAAAGGTCAGGTATTCGGATTTATCGGAGGACGTTCTCTTGGTATTGATACAGGAAGCTTTGACCCGATGCAGTGGAAAAAACTCTTTGCGATTGACAGCGATCACATTGATCATGAGGAAATTATCCGAAGAGCAGAGCAGATTGATCCTGAGAGAATTGACGCTACCTTTAACTGGCTGGTTCAGTCCGTAGGTGAAGTCAAATATGATGAAAAACTGACAGAAGAGCGGTTAAAATATCAGGTAGCATGTTATCTTGCAACAAAAGATATTATTGCAGACAGAAAACTGGACTTTGGAGCAATTAAATGTATGCCGGATCTGACAAATTTCAGAGCGCCTCAGTGTATTTCTACCGCATTGCTGAATGGCGGATATGATGCAGACGGTGATTTTGAACCGTTCCCGATTTCCTGTGAAGCAGATGCAGATGGTGCATTGTCCATGGAAATTCTGAAACTGGTTTCCGGCGGAATGCCAACTATGTTTGCCGATGTCAGCCATATTGGATATAAAGAAAAACTGATTTATCTTCCTAACTGTGGTTCTATGTGTACCTATTATGCAGGCCGTCATTGCGAAGGCTGCAAGAATATGAAAAACATTGAGTTAAGAAGAGCAAACAGACCATCAGGCGGCGCAGTTACCTTTACAGTACCAAGTGCCGGCGAAATGACAATGGCAAGACTTTGCAGAAAAGATGGCAAATATCAGATGTTTATTATTGAAACAGAGTTTGTAACACCTACGAAAGAAATTATGGATGCGTTTGTGGAAGCGAGAGGAGTTCATCAGCTTCCGGTGGCGTTTATGAAAGCAGATTTCGATATTGAAAAATTTGTGGATGCATTTAACTCGAATCACATCAGTGGTGTTGCAGGACGATACAAAAAAGAACTTCTTGAAGTATGCCGTCTGTTAGAAATCGAGCCAGTTGTGATCGGAGAATAAAAAGCAGGAAGGACGGAAGGGAAGATGGGACTTTCTTATGAAAGCTTTCATAAAGCATTTTTTGAACTGATTGATGTGAATCAGGATTTAAATATAGAATGTGACGGTTTTACTTTTATTGAAGGACCGATATGGAACAAGGCTTCTCAGTGTCTTACCTTTAATGATATTCCAGAGAGTAAAACTTATCGATATTCGAAAGCAAATGGGGTACAGCTTCTTCGAGAGGATACACACAAAGCAAATGGAAATGCTTATGATACGGATGGAAATATCATTGTCTGCGAACATGTAAGAAGCTGCATCAGCCGGACGGATGATCAGGGGAAAGGTCTGGAGATATTGGTTTCCCATTATCAGGGGAAAGAACTGAACAGTCCAAATGACGTGGTAGTAAAAAGTGATGGCGTAATTTATTTTACCGATCCCCGGTTTGGACGAAATGCGTCTCGTGTGGGATTGGGAAGACCTCAGGACTTGGATTTTCAAGGTGTATTTTCCTATCATCCAAAAAGAAAAGAACTGAAATTGCTGGCAGATGATTTCGAAAATCCCAATGGTTTATGTTTTGATGGAGAGGAAAAATATCTTCTGGTAAATGATTCTCCAAGGAAACATATCCGAAAATTTAAAGTGGAAGAAGATGGCTCTCTGTCTGGCGGTCAGATTTTTGCTGAAACGACGGGAGATGGAGTTGGTCTTCCAGATGGAATGAAGGTAGACAGTCAGGATCATGTGTTCTGCTGCGCACAGGGAGGCATTCACATCTTTGATAAAGATGGAACATATCTGGGAATTATAAAGATTCCGGAACAGGCTGGAAACTGCGTTTTTGGCGGAGAAAATATGGATACACTTTTTGTAGCAGCTTCCACAACCATGTACAGTTTTAAGATTAAAGGATGTGCAAGATAAAAGGGAAGGGAAGACTTATGGTTAGAGAAAACAAAGTAAAACAAAAATTAAAAAATGGGGAGGTGGTTATTGGAACCTTTGTTAAAACAACAGATCCCAGTGTTGTTGAGATTCTTGGAAATACAGGGATGGATTTCTTCGTAATCGACAGTGAGCATGTTTCCTACAACCCGGAGACGATCACAAATCTGGTACGTGCGTCTGATCTGACTGGAATTGTTCCGATTGTAAGAGTAAAGGAAGCTACTGCAGTCAATATCATGCAGGCACTGGATACCGGTGCATTGGGATATCATGCACCGAATGTAGATACTCCAGAACAGGCAGAGATCGCAGTATCAGCGGGAAGATATGCACCACTTGGAAATCGTGGATTTGCACCGACACACCGTGCAGCGAATTATGGAATGATGGACAAGCAGGAGTATATTGATAAGGCAAACAAGGAAATCCTCACCATTCTCCATTGCGAGACTATGGAAGCAGTAAAAAATTTAGATGAGATTTTGAAACAGGAAGAATTGGATGTTATTTTTATCGGCCCAATGGATCTTTCTCAGTCTTTGGGAAGAGAAGTAATGGGACAGAGAAATCATCCAAAACTTCTGGAAACCATCGATCTTATCATTGATAAAGTAAGAAAAGCAGGAAAAGCAGTAGGAACTGTGGCTGGCACCCCGGAAATGGCAAAAGAACTGATTGAAAAAGGCGTACAGTATATTCCAATGAGTTCAGACCAGGGTATGATCGCTGGTATGGCAAAAAAATTTGTACAGGAAATGAAAAAATAAAAATAAATTTAAAGGAGATATAAGATTATGAAGAAACAGACAGAATTCAAATTAAACAAAAGAGATTCCTTATGGTTCCAGGACAACTCCGCAGCAGTAAATATTGCATATGCAAAAGAAGTTTGCGACCTGGCAATCCTTCCGATCGGTGCGATTGAACAGCATGGACCTCATTGTCCATGTGGAAGTGACTCTTTCAACGCAATGGGAATTGCAGAAGCTGTTGCAGAAAAATCTGGCGCAATGATTCTTGCATGTCCGATGTATGGTTCACATCCGGCACATCATTGGGGAATGCCAGGAACGATTCCGCTTACTTTTGAAACTCACGTTGGACTTTTAACAGATATCATCAGAGGCGCTGCAAATGCAGGATATAACAAATTCCTGATCATCTCCGCACATGGACAGACCATGTCAATGTTCGAGGCAGTTCACAAAGCAGGTATCGAAGGATACTTTACAATTGGAAGTACCTGGTACGATTTCTTAAGAGATAACAAGAAAACTCTGGATACTTATATGTGGCATGCAGATGAAGCAGAAACTTCTGTAGCTCTCTCCTTATATCCAGACAAAGTACATATGGAACTTGCTGTTCCAGGTGAAGCACACGGACTCATCGATTCTAAATGGAAAATCGCTCCTGGTCAGGCTGCTGGAGAAGGTATGCTGTATCACTTTGAAGGAACATTCGCACTTCCTGAAAAAGATGACCTTTCTACAGGTGTTATCGGTGATCCTACCAATGCAAGCAAGGAAAAAGGTGATAAGATCGTAGGAAGATGTGCAGACTTATACTGCGAACTGATTGATGAAATTATGACCAAATATCCATGTGGAGTGAATCCTTTGGGATACAGAAATCCTCTTGGATATAATGGAACCAATCAAATTAAATATGACGAAATGCATGACGAGCATGGAAACTTAAAAAGATAATAGGAAATAACGACACAGGAAGGGGGCGGATGATTCGTCTCCTTCCTGTTTTACTATGCACGTAACTTGGATAAGAAAAAGGAGGTTTCTATGAATTTAAATGCAAATATCTTAAATTCATATCAGGCATACGACAGGGATTTGCTTGATCGTCTTTTAGAAGAAGAAATACAAAAAAATGAAAGAAAAATTGTGGTATTGGATGATGATCCCACAGGAGTTCAAACCGTTCATGGAGTTTGTGTTTACACAGACTGGAAAAAAGAAACTATGACAGAGGCATTTCAGGAAGAAGATAAAATGTTCTTCATTCTTACAAATTCCAGAGGAATGACAACAGAAGAGACAGAAAAAATCCACCATGAAATTGCAGAAGCAGTAGACAAAGGGGCCAGGGAAACAAAAAAGGAATATGTGATCATTAGTCGTGGAGACAGTACCTTACGCGGTCATTATCCTCTGGAAACAGAAATTCTAAAAGAGGATTATGAGAAATACTCAGGCGCCGTTGTGGATGGAGAAATTTTGTGTCCATTTTTCCCGGAAGGGGGACGCTTTACAATAGAAAATATTCATTATGTCCGCTATGGAGAGGAACTGGTTCCAGCCGCAGAGACAGAATTTGCCAAGGATAAAACATTTGGTTACGAAGCAAAAACATTGCCAGACTTCGTGGAAGAAAAGACAAAAGGAACATATAAATCAGAAGAAGTGGTTTCTGTTTCTCTTCAGGAATTACGTTCCATGGAGTTTGACAAAATAGAAGAAAAACTTATGAGTACAAAAGGATTTCAAAAGGTTGTAGTAAATGCAGTTTCCTACGAAGATTTAAAAGCCTTTTGCGTGGCACTTTACAGAGCAATGGGAAAGGGCAAACATTTTATGTTTCGGACGGCAGCAGCCTTTACAAGAGTGTTCGGTGGAATAAAAGAGCAGAAGCTGCTTACCCAAAATCAGTTATTGAAAAAGGAGAATTCCTGTGGCGGCATTATTGTTGCGGGATCACATACAAAAAAAACCACACAGCAGTTGGAAAAATTAAAAGAAATCCCGGACGTTGAATTTCTGGAATTAGATGTATCTGCCATTTATGATCCGGATCGGTTTGCCTGTGTTTTGGAACAATGTATTGAACGGGAAGAGGAATTACTTCGCTTGGGAAAAACAGTTTGTTGTTATACAACAAGAAAACTGCTTGTAGCAGATAGTGAAGACAAAGAAGAACATTTGCGTTTATCTGTAAAAATCTCTCAGGCTGTTCAGGATCTTGTGGGAAAATTAAAAGTAACACCGGCATTTATTATTGCCAAAGGCGGAATTACTTCCAGCGATATTGGGGTAAAGGCATTAAAAGTAAAAAAGGCAATGGTAATGGGACAGATTCAGCCAGGAGTGCCCGTGTGGGAGTTGGGGCCAGAAAGCACTTTCCCAGGGGTTCCTTATGTTATTTTTCCGGGAAATGTAGGAGCAGAAGATACACTGAAAAAAGCAGTGGCAATTCTTAAGGAGCAGGAATAAGGGGCAAAAGATGTATTTTGCCAAACTGTCCCTGAAAACATAATAAATTCTGGATATTTTTACAATGACAGAATTGTGTTATACTCATAGGCATCACGAAAAGAATGATTAGAAATAAAATCATAGAAAAAACCAGAATCAGAGAGAGAGGTAATTTGTATGTCTTATCCCAGAATTTTAACAGTACAGGATATTTCCTGTTTGGGACAGTGTTCCCTGACGGTCGCCCTTCCCATTATTTCAGCCTGCGGAGTAGAAACCTGTGTACTTCCGTCAGCTGTTTTGTCCACCCATACCGGAGGATTTTCCGGGTACACCTTCCGGGATCTCACAGAGGATATTCCCAAGATCAATGCACACTGGCAAAAAGAAGGGCTTTTCTTTGATGGGGTCTACACAGGCTATCTGGGCAGCGCCAGACAGATTCAATATATCTGCGATTTGTTAGATACGGTCAAAAAGGAAACTGCTCCGGCGATCATTGATCCGGCGATGGCAGATAATGGAAAACTGTATGCAGGATTTGACGAGGCCTTTGTGGAAGCCATGAAAACACTTTGCGCCAGAGCAGATTATCTCATCCCTAATATTACGGAGGCATGTCTTCTTACGGGACTTCCTTATCAGACTGTTTATGACAGGAACTATATTGACACAATTCTTCAGGGACTTACGGAATTGGGGGCCAAAAATGTTATTCTTACCGGAATTTCCTATAGAGAAGGATTTACAGGCGTAGTGATATATGAACATGGTGTGTATCATTATTATGAACATGAAAAGCTGCCCAAGGGATGCCATGGAACAGGAGATATTTTTGCTTCCTCCTTTACCGGTGCGCTTATGCGGGGCAAAACAGCCTTTGAGGCAGCCACCATTGCGGCAAATTATGTTCTGGCCTGTATGAAAGCTACTGCAGAAGAGAAAGACCACTGGTATGGAGCCAGATTCGAGTCCTCCATTCCTTATTTGATTCAAAGTATCCAGGGTTCTCTGGAGGAACAGTAAAAGATAAGTTTGGTTATTTTTTTAGTTTTTCTTTTTCTTCATTAAGAAGATTCAGATTTAAATGATTTTCTCCTGCTGTTTTTTCTACCCATAGATTCAGGGCATTAACAGCCAGAGATACCTCATCCAGTTTGGAACTGATGTAGGCGAAATCCGGTAGTTCGTCATCGGTGATCTGCCCGTCTCTGGCAATCTGAATCAATCTACTGGTCAGGGGATTGATCTCATTTAAGCAGGCGATGGTTTCCAAAATAATATTGGAAAGAGCGGAAACCTCCACTTCCGGCACATACCGGTCTCCAATTTCACAAAGGTGAGAACAATAATAATTGCATAAATCCGGACGTTTATAGCAGTCAGCCATCTGAATGATATCATAGGGGGTTGGCTGCTGTGTTTCGTATTCGATCTTTTCGATACGGGAAGGAGGCATGCTTTCCATAAGTTCACTGGCCTTTTCCCGGGAAAGTCCGGCTTCCTCCCGAAAGATCTGATAAATGGTTTTATCTGTTCTGGTTGATATTCTTCCCATAAATAACTCCTTTTTCCTCAAAAAGGGAGAATAAAACAAGGTTAATTCTTCTTTCTGAGGGTGTTTCTTTTTTTTTTTGTTTATTATACTGAAAGCAATTCAGGAAAGCAAGAACAGGAGGAGGAAACATGAGTATTTCAGAAAGGATGAAACTGGTAAGAATGATTGAGAAGATGAATGAAAACAAAGATTTATGCAGAAAGCTGGGAATACGGGATGTATCGGTATGGAAAAAACCAATGCAGAGCAGTTCCCTGCAGGCAGACGTATAGAGAACCGGATTGGGAGGGATAAGGATGATGACGTTATTATTTATGATCTTATTGGTCATGGTGTTTGGAAAGCTGGTGAAGATTTCGTTTAAAGCGGCATGGGGGCTTTCTAAAATATTACTTACACTGGTATTGCTGCCTATTGTTTTGATTGCTTTGGTGATCGGTGGATTTTTGTCACTGGCATTTCCCATTTTGATCGTTGTGGGGATTGTTACGCTGGTGAAAAGCGTTACTGCTTCCTGAAGATTTTTGCGAAACAGATAATAGAAAGGAAAAGAGAGTATGATTATTACAACAACAAATTCTGTAGAAGGTCGAAGTATTGTGGAGTACAGAGGGATTGTTTTTGGAGAAGTGATCTCCGGTGTGAATTTTGTAAGAGATATCGCTGCATCCTTCCGCAATGTTTTTGGAGGAAGATCCGGAAGCTATGAAGAGGAACTGGTTCAGGCCAGACAAAACGCATTGCGGGAGATGGAACAGCGCGCCGCATCCATGGGAGCCAATGCAGTTGTAGGTGTGGATATTGATTATGAAGTTCTTGGAACGGACAATGGGATGCTTATGGTTACGGCAAGCGGTACGGCTGTGGTTGTGCGATAAGAAGGTGTTTTTGTTCCAGGTTAAGCAAAGCCTCTTTACGCCAGATTCCGCCAGCGTATCCGGTAAGGCTTCCATTGCTTCCTATTACCCGGTGACAGGGAATTAAAATTGAAATTTTATTATGGCCCACAGCGCCTCCCACCGCCTGGGCAGACATTTTTGGCAGACCATGAGCGTCTGCCAATTTTTTTGCAAGAGCTCCATAGGTGGTGGTAACGCCATAAGGGATTTTCAGAAGCAGATCCCAGACTTCCAGCTGAAAGGGAGTTCCAATCAGGTGAAGAGGGGGAAGAAAATCCGGTTCCCTGCCGGAAAAATAAAGGGAAAGCCATTGTTTTGTCTGATCAAACACAGGCAGGTCTGTTTCGTTTGCTTCTGTGTTCAGACCATTGGCAAAATATTTCTGTTCCTGGAACCAGATGCCGGTGAGACCGGTTTCATCTGCTGAGAGAAGGAGTTTTCCCAAGGGTGAATCGAGATGATGTACGAAATTCATTTTTTTCCTCCATTTTGTGTGGTTGATAACAGGACTATAACATAAATGAAATTCAGATGCCACTGTGACAGAAAGATTTTCTTGTTGATGCTGTGTTTTTACAATGATACAATAAAAGAAAAACAAGAGAGTGAGGCAGACAGAGTGTGAAAAAGCTGAAAAAAATGGTACAGGATTTTCTTCCATGGAATGAACAGGAACGAAAAGACAAAGAACGGATTTTAAAGGCAATGGAGGAAAAAGAGATTCTCACAAGAAACAATGAGCAGGCTCATTTTACGGTATCTGCATGGATTGTCAGTCCAGACCGTAAACAGGTTTTAATGGCCTATCATAATCTATATCAGTCCTGGGCCTGGCTTGGAGGACATGCAGATGGAAATCCCAATCTCAAAGAAGTGATTTTAAAGGAAATAGAAGAAGAGAGCGGCCTTACAGAAGTACGATTCCTTACGGAGAATTTGTTTTCTCTGGAAATTCTCACGGTGGATGGACATGAAAAAAGAGGAAATTATGTTTCTTCCCATCTGCATCTGAATCTGACTTTTCTTCTGGAGGCAGATACGGGATTGCCTCTTCGAATCAAACCAGATGAAAACAGCAGGATTGGCTGGATCAAGGTAGAGGAAATTGGTGAAAAATCTACGGAAAAGTGGTTTGTAGATCGGATTTATTCCAAATTGTGTGAGAAGGTAAGGATATTATGAAGAAGGTGCTCACCTTATCCATTACCAGAGAACAGGAGTGCCTGACCATAGAACAACTGCTGAAAAGAGAACTGCATTTGTCCAGACGGGAGATTAGCCGGGCAAAATTTCAGGAAAAAGGAATTTGTCTAAATGGCCGGCAGGTGCGGGTGAATCAAAAAGGGAAAGAGGGAGATGTGCTCACCGTTTCTTTTGTGGAGGAAAAAGCGCCTTCGGATATTCTCCCTTTGACAGAGGGAATGCTTTCTGTGCTGTATGAAGATGAAGACCTTTTGATTGTGAATAAACCGGCGTTGATTCCCACACAGCCCACTGGGCGCCATGCAGAGACATCTCTCTGTAATCAGGTTTACGCATATATGCAGAAACAGGAGCAAGATCCATGCATTCGTCCAGTGGGTAGGCTGGATCTGGAAACTTCCGGGGCGCTGGTTTTTGCAAAAAATCAGATTGCAGCAGCCCGACTTTTTGCACAGAGGGAAACAGGAGATTTTGAAAAGGTATATGAAGCGTTTGTAGCAGGGAAATTACAAAAAGCTAAGGGCATGATCTGCGCTCCCATAGGGCCCCTTCCAGGAAAAGAGGGAAGGGAACGGATCAAAATGCAGGTTTGTCCACAAGGAAAATCTGCAGTGACAATCTATGAAACCATAAAAGAATACCGCCAGGGAACGCTGGTGCGTGTATGGCTGAAAACTGGCCGAACGCATCAGATCCGGGTGCATATGAGCAGCCTTGGACATCCTCTTTTGGGGGATCAGCTATATGCTCCTGCAAAAGATCAGGCTTTTGGCTTCCAGCGGGCTGCGCTCCATGCCAGAGAGGTGAGGCTTCGCCATCCTTTTTCCGGAGAGACGCTCCAGATCCAGGCGCCATTACCAGAGGACTTCGCACGGGTGGTTAATGAAAGAAAGGAATCGCTAAAATAAGAATATCCCCGGAACTATGACAAAACTGCCAAAATTCCGGGGATATTTATTTCCTGAAAAATTTATTTTAATTCCTCACCGGTAAGCATTTTATATGCCTGAAGGTATTTATCAATGGTCTTATCCACGATTTCCTGCGGAAGAGTCCAGTCGTGACCTTCGTTTTCTTTCAGCCAGTCGCGGGCAAACTGCTTGTCAAAGGAAGGCTGTCCGTGACCTGGTTCATAGCCGTCTGCCGGCCAGAAACGAGAACTGTCAGGGGTGAGCATTTCATCACCAATTACCATGTTTCCGTCTTCATCCAGACCAAATTCAAACTTGGTATCTGCGATGATGATTCCTTTGCTTAAAGCATATTCGGCACATTTCTTATAAAGGGCAATGGTGTTGTCACGAAGCTGTTCAGCCAGTTCTTTGCCTCTGCCTGGGAAGTATTTTTCCAGGTGCGCTACACTCTGCTCAAAGGAGATATTTTCGTCATGGTCACCGATCTCTGCTTTTGTGGAAGGGGTATAGATCGGCTCTGGAAGCTTGTCGGATTCTTTCAGTCCTTCTGGCAGCTGAATTCCGCAAACAGTTCCATTTTCCTGATAGCTTGCCCAGCCGCTGCCTGTAATATAACCACGTACAATACACTCGATGGGGAGCATATTCAGCTTCTTGCACATCATAGACTTACCGTCAAACTTCTCCTGCTGGAAGAATTCCGGCATATCTTTCACGTCTACAGAAATCATGTGGTTAGGCAGAATGTCTTCTGTCATATCAAACCAGAATTTGGACATCTGTGTCAGAACGGTTCCTTTTTTGGTAACTTCGTTGTTCAGGATGACATCGAAGCAGCTGATGCGGTCCGTTGCAACCATAATCAGGCTGTCTCCGTTATCATAAATTTCGCGTACCTTACCTTCTTTAATTGGCTTTAAATTCTGCATGTGTTCACACCTCATCATTTGGCTTTTTTTCGTTTCCATTGTAAAAGGTACACTCTTTATGGCATGCTGTCAAGTGCTATTTTCCATAAGAAGGAAAAGATTTGCGCCTGTTCTTGCAGGCGTCCGGGATTTGCCGTATAATAGCAGAAAGAAATAAAAGGGAACTCCCAGGGAGGGTTCAAAATAAACGACAGGAGGATAAAAACATGCAGTATAAGGACTTTAAAGAGGAAATCCGTTTATCCCGTCTTGGAATGGGAGTCATGCGTCTTCCCGCAGAAGATGGTGAGGGAACCAGAATTCTCTATGACGAGGCGAAGGCTTTGATTGACCGTTGTATGGCTCAGGGGATTAATTATTATGATACGGCATATATTTATCATGGGGGAAATTCTGAGGCATTTCTGGGGAAAGCGCTGGCAGAGTACCCGAGAGACTCCTATTATGTGGCGGATAAATATAATTTCCAGGCAGAGCCGGATTACCGAAAACAGTTTCAGGAACAGCTGAAACGTCTTGGTATGGAACGAATTGATTTTTATCTTCTTCATGGAATTCAGGATCATTTCGCAAAGGATATCACAGAAAATGGAAGCATTGCTTTCTTTCATGAAAAGAAAAAAGAAGGAAAGATCCGTTATCTTGGATTTTCTTTCCATGGAAGCCCAGAGGTTCTTCGTTATCTCCTTGCATTATATCCCTGGGATTTTGTGCAGATTCAGTTGAATTATTATGACTGGTATTACGGAGATGCAAGAGAGCTCTATGAAATCCTTGCGCAGGCAAACATTCCGGTTATGGTGATGGAGCCGGTACATGGAGGTCTTCTTGCCAGATTAAATGAAGAAGCTGCCAGAGAATTAAAGGGTGAAGATACAGGAGCTTCTCTGGCATCTTATGCAATGCGTTGGGTGATGGAGCTTCCCATGGTACAGGTGGTTTTAAGTGGAATGTCAGAGGAGAGTCAGGTAAAAGACAATCTTTGTACATTTTCCCAAGGCAAACCACTTAGTAAAGAGGAGCATGTCAGAATCGAAAAGGCCGCAGAGCTTTTGTACAGATCAATGACTGTGGCATGTACAGAATGTCGATACTGTACGCCAAACTGCCCGGAAGAACTGGACATTCCCTACCTTCTTAAAAAATATAACGAAGCAAAAACAGGAGGCTCCTGGCGTTTAAATGCACTGAAGACCCTTCCAGAGGAGAAACAGCCTTCGGCATGTATTGGCTGCGGCGCCTGCCAGGAGCATTGCCCTCAAAGCTTCTCGATTCCTGTCTATATGAAGGAAATGCAGAAGATGATGGGAGAATGAAAGGATGGTAGATGCCTGTGTCCAACATGACCAAGTATGCGTTGGAGGAATCGCTGAAGAAGCTCATGCTTCAGAAACCTCTGGATAAGATTACCATCAATGATCTTACCACAGACTGTGGAATCAGCCGGATGACTTTTTATTATCATTTTAAGGATATCTATGACCTCACGGAGTGGGCTTGTCTGGAGGATGCATCCAGGGCTCTTGAAGGAAAGAAAACATACGGGGACTGGCAGGAGGGACTGACGCAGATTTTTGAGGCAGTATTGGAGAATAAGCCTTTTATTATGAACGTGTATCATTGCGTCAGCAGAGAACAGATTGAGAATTATCTTTATCGCCTGACCTTTGACCTGATTGAAGGCGTGGTGGAGGAAAAGTCTGCCGGCCAATCCATCTGCGATGATGAGAAACAGTTTATTGCTAATTTCTATAAATATGGATTTGTGGGGATTATGCTGGATTGGATCAAACAGGGGATGAGGACAGACTATCATGAGATTGTGGAGCAGATGGCTGTGACACTGAAAGGAAATGTGGCAAATTCCATTGATAATTTTGCAAAGAAGCACGAGACACACTTAAAATAGAAAAATCTTTAAAACTAAACAAAAGAGAGGGAATGATAAGTTTTTTATCAGACCCTCTTTTTTGTTTATTGTTTGGAAAAAGAAAAGTAAGTATGATAAGGGCAACAAAGGAGATAATCATAGTAGGAAACACATAGAAAGGTGGAATGGATTATGGCAAAGAAGAAACTTGGGCTTGGAGTTGCCTCTGTACTGGCAGCAGGAACTGCCGTATATATGGCGAAGAAGACAAAGGAAAAGGACGAAATGGAAGCAAAGTGGGAGGAAGCAAAAAAGAATTACCGTAACACAGAACGGGGAAAAAATGAAAAAAACAGCAAAGGAATTTATTACTGCAATGGAAATTACGAAGCCTTTGCCCGTCCGGAAAAACCAGAAGGCATAGAAGAAAAACATGCCTATATTGTGGGAAGCGGTCTGGCTTCTCTGGCAGCTGCCTGCTTTTTGGTTCGGGATGCACAGATGCCAGGTTCTCATATCCACATTCTGGAGGCAATGGATATTGCAGGTGGTGCCTGCGACGGAATTGACGATCCTACCAGAGGATATGTAATGCGTGGGGGAAGAGAGATGGAGAATCATTTTGAATGTCTTTGGGATTTGTTCCGGAGCATTCCATCTCTGGAGGTACCCAATGCTTCTGTTTTGGACGAATATTACTGGCTGAACAAACATGATCCCAACTATTCACTTTGCAGAGCAACGGTGAACTGCGGACAGGATGCGCACACTGATGGAAAATTCAACCTGAGTCAGAAGGGATGTATGGAAATCCTGAAGCTGTTCTTTACAAAGGATGAGGATCTGTATGATAAGACAATTGAAGACGTTTTTGATGATGAAGTATTTCAGTCTACCTTCTGGCTGTACTGGAGAACCATGTTTGCTTTTGAAAACTGGCACAGCGCCCTGGAGATGAAACGGTATTTTCAGAGATATATTCATCACCTTGCCGGCCTTCCGGATTTCAGCGCTTTGAAATTTACCAAATATAATCAGTATGAATCTTTGATCCTGCCTATGCAGAAATACCTGGAGGCAGCAGGTGTGGACTTCCAGTTTGAGACAGAGGTAACCAATGTACTGTTTGAGATAAAAGGAAGCCGAAAAGTAGCGACAGCAATTGAATGCAGACAGAAAGGCGTGGAAAAAGGAATTCTTCTTACAGAAAATGATTATGTTTTTGTGACAAACGGAAGCTGTACAGAAGGAACTATTTACGGGGATCAGAATCATGCCCCAAATGGCGATGCGGAAATCCGTACAAGCGGCTGCTGGAATCTCTGGAAGAACATTGCCAGACAGGACCCTGCTTTTGGACGTCCGGAAAAATTCTGCTCAGATATTTCCAAAACAAACTGGGAATCTGCAACCATTACTACGTTAGATGATCAGATTCTTCCTTATATCACAAAAATCTGTAAGCGAGATCCAAAAAGCGGAAAAGTAGTAACCGGAGGAATTGTAAGCTGCAAGGATTCCAAGTGGCTGTTAAGCTGGACCATCAACAGACAGGGACAGTTCAAAAAACAGGATCAGGATAAGGTGTGCATCTGGGTATATGGACTGTTTACAGATGTTCCTGGAAATTATGTGAATAAACCTATGAAGGATTGTACTGGAAAAGAAATTACAGAAGAGTGGTTATACCACATTGGTGTCCCGGTGGAAAAGATTCCGGAACTGGCAAAGAACAGTGCTGTTTGTGTCCCCACAATGATGCCATATATTACCGCATTCTTTATGCCAAGGACAGAGGGGGATCGTCCAGATGTGATTCCCGATGGATGTGTGAATTTTGCTTTTCTGGGACAGTTTACAGAAACACCAAGGGACACAGTATTTACTACCGAGTATTCTGTAAGAACAGCTATGGAAGCTGTGTATGGCCTTCTGGGAGTAGATCGTGGTGTTCCAGAGGTATGGGGCAGTGTTTATGATATCCGGGAACTTCTGGATAGTTCCGTGAAGCTGATGGACGGACGTTCTCCTCTGGAGATTCCCCTTCCCGGACCGTTGGCTTCCCTGAAGAAACCTTTGATCCGTCTGGTAAGGGGGACGGTACTGGAAAACCTTCTGGAGGAGCATGGAATTCTTAAGGAATCCATGAAATAAGCAGCATTTATTCTGGAAAAATATAAATTGTAATTAAAAAAGAAAAAAAGAATAAAAGTTTTGAAAAAAGGGTTGCATTTTCTTTTAAATTTGTCATAATAAAAGAAAGGAGATTACAACAGGATGGATAATTCCTTACAACTTGTAAGGGGTATAACCATATCTATATTGTAATAGAAGGGAGTGATTGCCGATGGACCTTCAGTTATCGGAAGAAGTCTCACAGGCGTATCTCTTAGAGGTGGAGGATATTCTCTGCAATCAGGAGTTTCTCTCTCTCAGCCTCTATGAACATCATCAGTGGACTACTCGTCTGATGCACAGCATCAATGTTTCCTATCTTTCCTGGAAAATTGCAGGAAAGTTGGGCTGTGACGCAAGAGCAGCAGCGAGAGCAGGACTCTTACACGATTTCTGCCCCTATGATTTTCGTGAAAAGACGCCTACCGGAGAGCACCAGGCATTTTATCATCCCAAGGCTGCCGCTGAGAACAGTGTGCATACATTTGAGATCAGCGACAGAGAACGAGATGCAATCCTGACCCATATGTTCCCCTTAGGACCTGTACCGAAAAACAAAGAAGCCTGGATCATCACCATGGCAGATAAGATATGTGCTACCTTGGAAGGCTGCCATATTGCAGTGGCGCTGGCAAGGCGCAACCGTGTGGTTGTGGTATCTGCCTCCGCATGAAAGTACGGCCTGCCGGAGTTTTCTCCGGCAGGTTTTTTGGGTAGAGGATACTTGCATTTTGTAAAATACAAGGCAGAGGATCTGCCTGGAAGATGAGGTTAAAAGAATGAAACGGTTTACAAAAAAAGAAATTTTTTCCATTCCCAATCTGATGGGATATTTTCGAATCTTTTTGATTCCTGTTTTTTGTTATCTGTATCTCCATGCGCAGACCATGGAAGACTACTTTTATGCATCTCTGGTGGTGCTGATCTCCAGTCTGACAGATCTGTTTGATGGAAAAATTGCCAGACGGTTTCACATGATCACAGAGCTTGGAAAAGCCCTGGACCCTATTGCAGATAAGCTGACTCATGGCGCTTTGGCCATTTGTCTGGCGACCCGTTATCCTTTGATGTGGGCCTTAATTGCACTGATGCTGGTTAAAGAAGGATACATGGGAATTATGGGGATTCATTTTCTGAAAAAAGGGCAGATGCTGGATGGCGCTATGTGGTTTGGAAAGGTATGTACAGCGATCCTGTTTGTAGGTCTTTTGGTTCTGTTTCTGTTCCCTGCACTTCCAGAGGCTGTGGTTACGGTAATCATTCTGGGAATGATGATGATCATGGGCATTACCCTGTGTCTTTATGTTCCTGTATTTCGGAAGATGAAGCATTCCAAAGAAGTATAAGATAATAGAAGAAACAAAAAACTCCTCCGACAGAGCCGGAAGCTCTGCCGGAGGAGTTTTTTGTTGGCAATGGTCCATTTTAATTGTTTTTCTTTGATGGAACTTCCTTTTTTTACTTTCAGCTCCAGATCATCGTCCACTTCTACTGTTTTGGATGACTTTCCATATGATTGGAACGTATAGTCATTTTTTTTCTGGACAGAAATCTTGATAGTATCTCCGTATTTGGTTTTATCCTTGCCTTTTACATAGCAGCGTACAGAGGCGGTTCCCTCTTTCAGCGCTTTGAATTCTATTTCGTCGTCATTTCGGTCATCATCGTCAAAACGGATCACATCTTTACCGGAAAGGATTTCCCAGCGAAGGTACTCATCCTCTGCATTTCTTGGGGACATGGTGGCTTTGATCTCAAATTCCTTCCCAGGAGCTACGGTCATAGAGGCCTTTGCAATGGTAACGCGGTCAGGTTTGATATTGCGATCTGCCATAACAGGATTAGAAAGCGCCAATCCCGTGATCATAGATGGGAAAAAACTATAAAATGGATAAAAAAAGTTTAAATTAAGAAAGATAGGACAAAGATAATGTCTGAAAAGAAAAACATAAATCATACAATCGTTGAAAATAAAAGGAATAAATGCTAAAATATAGAAATAAGGCGACAAAAAGGAGAGTTATTCATATGGTAAAAACAGTAAATGCCCTGGGGGATGCATGTCCCATTCCGGTGGTAAAGACAAAAAAAGTAATCGATGAAATAAAACAGCAGGGAGGAACAGTAGAGACCCTTGTTGACAATGAAATTGCGGTACAAAATCTGACCCGTCTGGCAAATAACAGCGGTTACCCGGTACATTCTGAAAAACTGGAAGAAAAGAAATATCGGGTAGTTATGGAAGTTGCCTCAGAAGGAGATCCAAAAGTCATGGCACAGGAAGAGCCGGTGTGCTGCATTCCAGATGGAAGGAAGAAAAATACAGTTGTTGTTCTTTCTTCTGCTTGTATGGGAGAAGGAGATCCCAAACTTGGAGAAGCTCTGATGAAAAGCTATGTGTATGCCCTGGCACAGCAGGAAGAACTTCCCGCCTGTGTACTTTTATACAATGGCGGTGTGAAGCTGGCCTGTGAGGGCGCTCCCACATTGGAAGATCTGAAAAGTCTGGAGGCGCAGGGAGTAGAGATCCTGGCCTGTGGAACTTGTCTGAATTTCTATGAATTGACAGAGAAGCTTTCTGTAGGGAATGTGACCAATATGTATGCAATTGCAGAGAAAATGAACCAGGCCTCTCTGATTATCAAACCATGATGCGACAAAAAAGACCCTGTATGGTTCTCACCTTTGCTACCACCACAGCTGCCATGGCAATGGAAAAGCAGTGTATGGAAGAGGGAATCCCGGGACGATTGATTCCTGTTCCAAGAGAAATCACTGCGGGATGTGGTCTGGCCTGGCGAATGACAAAGGAAGAATACGATGTCTTTGGAAAGAGACTGGAAGCAGGAGGAGTTCCTGTGGAGCAGAGGGTTTTTATGGAGCTATATTAAAGGAGCAGTATGATTTATTTTGACAATGCAGCTACGACCATGAAGAAACCAAAGGAAGTGGTGGATGCAGTGGTTCAGGCTTTGAATTCTCTGGGAAACGCTGGAAGAGGCGCCCATGAGGCGTCCCTTGACGCTTCCAGAACTATGTTTACGGTTCGCAGACAGCTGGCAGAATTTTTTCATGGAGAAGATCCTTCCAGAATCGCTTTTACTGCCAATTCCACAGAAAGTCTGAATCTGGCTGTTAAGGGGCTGTTTTCGCCAGGAGATCATGTGATTACCACTGTGCTGGAACACAATTCAGTTCTTCGTCCTCTTTATGAAATAGAGGCGCAGGGGATAGAAGTTACATACCTTCCCTGTGATTCGGCGGGGATGGTTTATCCAGAAGCTTTTGAAGCTGCCGTTGGACCAAATACCAAGGCAATTGTGTGTACCCATGGTTCAAATCTCACAGGAAATGTCCTGGATATTGAGAAAATCGGCCAGGTGGCAAGCAGACATCATCTTCTCTTTGTGGTGGATGCTTCTCAAACGGCAGGTTTTTTTCCCATTGATGTACAGAAGATGGAGATTGATGTGTTGTGTTTTACCGGACACAAAAGTATGTTAGGCCCCCAGGGAACCGGAGGGATTTATGTGAGAGAAGGGATTTCCATTCGTCCGTTGAAATCCGGAGGCAGTGGAATCCGCACATACGAAAAAAGGCATCCGGTTCAGATGCCGGTGGCATTGGAGGCAGGAACTCAGAATGGACATGGTCTGGCCGGACTTGGCGCAGCAGTTTCTTATTTAAACAGAGAAGGACTGGACAAGATTCGGGCGAGGGAGCAGAAGCTGATGAAAACCTTTTATGAAGGAGTGGTGAAGCTTCCAGGAGTGAGGGTTTACGGTGATTTTTCCACAATGGAAAGATGTCCCATTGTGACGTTAAACATTGGGGATTATGATTCCGGGGAAGTGGGCGATGCTCTGTTTACCCAGTATGAAATTGCAGTTCGTACAGGCGCTCACTGTGCGCCGCTGATGCATCAGGCCCTTGGAACGACAGAGCAGGGAGCGGTACGCTTCAGTTTTTCGCATTTTAATACAGAAGAAGAAATTGCATGGGGAATCCATGCCGTGGAAGAATTGGCCCGTTAAAAAACAAAGCAGGAATACCTGTGAAAGAAAAATGTGAGGTGGAAGAATATGAAGTATGATTTTACGTCAGTGATTGATCGTCATGGAAAGGATGCCATGGCTGTAGATTTGCCGGATTTTTTTTCTCCTTATCAGCGAGGAGTTGTTTTAAAGGAAGGGTTTGACCTGATTCCCATGTGGGTAGCGGATATGAATTTTGCCACAGCGCCTTCTGTGGTGGAAGCCATGGAAGAAAGACTTCACCATCCCATGTATGGTTATTTTGAGCCGAGACAGGAGTATTTTGACAGGATCATATCCTGGCAGACCAGAAGAAACGGGGTAAAAAATCTTACCAGTGAATGTATCGGATATGAGAACGGAGTCCTTGGCGGAGTAATCAGCGCCCTTCGGGTACTTTGTTCCCAGGGAGATCAGGTGCTTCTTCATTCCCCAACCTATCTGGGATTTACCAATTCTTTAAAAAACAATGGATTTGAGATTGTACACAGCCCGTTGGTACGAGATGACCAGGGTGTGTGGAGAATGGATTTTCAGGATATGGAACAGAAGATCAGGGAAAATAAAATCCATGCAGCGATTTTCTGTTCCCCACATAATCCCTCTGGCCGTGTGTGGGAAAAATGGGAAGTAGAAAAGGCAATGGAAATTTTCCGGGAACATGATGTGTTTGTGATCTCCGATGAAATCTGGTCTGATCTTATTATGGAAGGATATCAGCATATTCCTACCCAGTCGGTGTCACCGGATGCCAGAAATCGTACCATTGCGTTGTACGCACCGTCAAAGACCTTTAACCTGGCTGGTCTGGTGGGAAGTTACCATATTATCTATAACAGTTATTTAAGAGATCGTATGGAAAAAGAATCTTCTCTTTGTCATTATAACTCAATGAATGTTTTATCTATGTATGCCCTGATTGGCGCATACAGTGAGACAGGAGAGGAATGGCTTTCGGAATTAAAGCAGGTGCTTGGAGAAAACATTGATTATGCGCTGGATTATATAGACGCACATTTTCCAGGCGTTCAGGTGGCAAGGCCCCAGGGAACTTATATGCTGTTTCTGGACTGTACAAAATGGTGTGAGGAACATCATGCCACTTTGGACGAGGTGTTAGATGCAGGATATGAGGTGGGCGTGCTTTGGCAGGATGGAAGAGAATTCCATGGCCCATGCTCCATTCGTGTGAATCTGGCCCTTCCCCTTAACAGAGTGAAGGAAGCCTTTCGTCGTTTGGATCAGTATGTATTCAACAGATAAAGAGAGAAAACAGGAATAGAAAACCGGGAAGGATAAAATGCAGTTGTGCATTTTATGCCTTCCCGGTTTTTTTATAGTTTGAAACGGTTTTTTTGGCTACTCGCAAAAGGGTTTTGGCAGTGGAAGGGCGAAGACGGTCTGTTGCATAGTAGGAAGGTGCAGGATCTTCAAATAATGTTGCGTATATGGTACTGGCCATCAGATAGCTTCCTGCAAAGGTGGGATGGGACTGGTCGCGGCGAAGCAGCCTTACGCGAGGAACTGCTCTGCGGGCATGCATAAAGGCAAATCCTACAGGTACCACAGTTCCCTTTACCTCTGTGGCAATGCTTTCATACACAGAAGCAACTTTTTTCTGATAATCTATGGGGTTTTTGACCTGATCTTGATAAGTCTGGTAGTCCTTATGACGGATTCCAGGGGCCCATGTCATGAAAAACAGGATTTCTGCACCGGATTTTTTGATGCGGGGAGCAAGATCACGGACTGCATTTTTCAGAGAGTTTGGGTTTTCTATGGGATTATGATGGCGATCCTGAAGGATCACGTAGTCCCATTTTTTGTTTTTTAAAAGACTGTCAATCTTCTTGCCTGTGTCGGTAGAGGGATCCGCATGCTGTTCCAGAGAAGCTCCGTGTTTGGCTACCTGTGTTACTTTTACATTTTTTCCAGCGGAACGGCAGAGTTTCTGCAGAAGTAAAGAAGATTTGTTACATAAAGTATAGCTGTTTCCAATCATTAAAATCCGTGTCTGCTTTCCGGAAAGGCTTCCATGAAGGGCAGAATTGCCAATCTGGGCTGGGTAAAAAGCGTTGAATGTGGAAGTACCGGCAAAAATTTCTGAAGTGACACAGCCAAATAGAAAAAACAGGCTGACAAATAAAGCAATGATTTTTTTCAAAAGTAATTCACTCCTAATCTTTTTTTTCCTTCCTAAGGATAAATGGTTTTGCAGGAGTAGTCAAGGTGTTGTTTTTATAAAGTTCATTGGATAGGAGAAGAATCTATGGTATAATACGAACATGCAAAGGAGAGGATGACACCATGGAAGCAAGAGAAATACTGACACAGTTTAAGGAAAATAAGATAACTTTAGAGGAAGCGGAGCAATATTTCCGCCGGAAGCCTTTTGAAGAAATGAAATATGCGAAGCTGGATACACACAGAGAGATCCGTTCCGGATTTCCCGAAGTGATCTATTGCAGTGGAAAGGCGGACGCTCATTTTATAGAAATATTTAAGAAACTTTATGAAGAACAGGGAGAGGTCCTGGGAACAAGGGCAACACCCCATCAGTATGCCCTTGTAAAGGATCTGGTACCAGGAGTCTGTTATGATGAGATTTCCCATATCATTAAGGCAGAGAAAAAAGAAAAAAAGAAGCAGGGCTGTATTGTTGTCTGTACTGCTGGAACAGCAGATATTCCTGTAGCGGAAGAGGCAGCGCAAACAGCAGAATATTTTGGTTCCAGGGTAGAGCGGATCTATGATGTGGGAGTCAGTGGAATTCATCGTCTGTTGTCCTGTCTGGATCAGATTCAAAAGGCAAACTGCGTGATTGCCGTGGCAGGAATGGAAGGCGCCCTTGCCAGCGTACTGGGAGGTCTGGTGGATAAGCCGGTAATTGCTGTGCCTACCTCTGTAGGGTATGGAGCCAGTATGCATGGACTTTCTGCGCTTTTGACCATGATCAATTCCTGTGCCAATGGAATTGCGGTAGTCAATATAGACAATGGATATGGGGCTGGATACATTGGGACCCAGATCAATCGAATGGGAATACAGACAAGAGAAGAGGGGGAACAGAAATAAATGGGTAATACGTTATACTTGGAGGGAAGTTCAGGAATCAGCGGGGATATGACAGTTGCCGCCCTGCTGGATCTGGGAGCAGACCAGGAAGTGCTGAAGCAGGTGCTGTCCAGTCTTGAGATTGGAGGCTTTTCCATAAAAATCAGCCGGGTAAAAAAAGCAGGTCTGGATGTCTGCGATTTCCATGTGCTTTTGGATGAAGCTCATGAAAACCATGATCATGACATGGAGTATCTTCATGGACATGGACACACCCATACCCATTCCCATGGTCATGAAACAGAACACCTGCATATGCACCGGGGAATTCAGGAAATTCAGGAGATTATCCAGAAAGCAGATATGTCCAGAAGAGCAAAGGAAATTGCATCCAGAATCTTTGAGATTCTGGCAGATGCAGAGGCCAAAGTACACGGAGTACCCAAAGAACAGGTGCATTTTCACGAGGTAGGAGCTGTGGATTCCATTGTGGATATCATTTCCGCGGCAGTTTGTCTGGATAATCTGGATATTACAGAAGTAATCGTACCGGAATTGTATGAGGGAACAGGATTTATCCGGTGTCAGCATGGGCTGATTCCAGTTCCGGTTCCAGCTGTGCTGCAGATTGTAGAGAAACATGAGCTTGTTCTTCACAGAACAGAGATCCAGGGCGAACTGGTAACCCCTACAGGCGCTGCAATTGTGGCAGCCATAAGTACGTCACGGAGTCTTCCGGCGCATTTTATCATCAAAAAGACGGGAATGGGAGCAGGCAAGCGGAACTATGACTGCCCGGGAATCCTTAGAGCTATGCTGATCGAAGAAAAAAAGGAAGAAGAGCAGGCGCCGGAAACAGACAGAATCTGTTGTCTGGAATCCAATATGGACGATTGCAGTGGAGAAGCTCTTGGCTATGTAATGGAAAAACTTTTTCAGGCAGGAGCCAGAGATGTCCACTACTTTCCGGTTTACATGAAAAAAAATCGTCCGGCTTACCAACTGACAGTGATCTGTGATCCGGAGTATGCCAAAGAAATGGAACAGATCATTTTTCGGGAAACAACAACCATTGGAATCCGAAGATGTGAGATGAATCGAACCATATTAAAAAGAAAGAGCCTGACACTGGATACAGAAATCGGAAAGGCAAGAATCAAGCAATGTATGCTTCCAGATGGAGAAGTACGCAGCTATCCGGAATATCAGAGCGTTTCTGGTCTGGCAAAGGAGAGCGGCTACTCTTTTCAGGATGTTTATGATCTGGTGAAACGTACGGCCATGGAACAGACACAAAAAAGATTTTTATAAAATGGATTAAAAAGGTGCAATATATCCTTGATTTTTATATGGGAATCGTGTACTATATATGGTGTTTGAGAATAAAAAAACAACAAGATATGACATGGAATGAAACAGGGAGGCACAGTATGAATGTAAGGAAACGAAGCGGCAAGGTTGTCGCTTTTGACGGAGAATTTATCAGAAGGGCAGTAGCTCTTGCTTCTGCAGCAGCAGGGGAGTCCGGTGAAGAGCTGGCACAGAAAGTGACCGATGCTGTGGTGGAAAAGCTGAATGCGGCAGGTACAGATATCATTGATATCGAAAAAATTCAGGATACCGTGGAGGAAACTCTGTTTGAACACAGATGTTACCGCACAGCCAAGGCATATATCCTTTATCGTATTGAAAAAGAGAAGGAGCGCACCAGTGGAAGCTGGAAGGAAGGTCTGTTAAGCCGGGAATTTCTAAGTCCCTATAAGCATGCGCCCAATCCCATGGAACAACTGGGATCTTTTGTATACAGCAGAACTTATTCCAGGTTCCTTCCAAGGATTGGAAGAAGAGAATTCTGGTGGGAGACTGTGCGTCGTGCTGTGGAATATAACTGTTCTCTGGCGCCTACATCCAGAGAAGAAGCAGAAAAACTTTATGACAATATTTATCATTTAAGACAATTCCTTTCTGGAAGAACTTTGTGGGTTGGGAATACTCCTGTGGCAGAAGATTATCCTATGGCCAATTATAACTGTGCCTTTGAGGTGATTGATGATTTTCATGCCTACCATGATCTGTTCTACCTTTTGATGGTGGGAAGCGGTGTGGGCGTGCGTGTTTTGAAGGAGGATGCACAAAAGCTTCCGAAAATCCGCACCGATGTAAAGATTCTGCACAAAGCCTATGATGGTCTGCCGGAAAAAGAGCGTCTGGAGTTTACAGATCTTCAGTTTACCAGAGACAGTGTGACCATTTCTGTGGGCGATTCCAAGGAGGGATGGGCGCAGGCTCTGGAACATTATTTTGATGTTCTGACTAACAGAGAATATGTAAAAATCAAAGAAATTGTGGTGATCTATGATTCCATCCGTCCAAGAGGAGAGCGGTTAAAAACCTTTGGAGGAACGGCCAGTGGTTACGAATCTATGATGACCATGTTGGCGAAAATCCATAAGGTGATCCGCGCGGCAGGTGCGAGAGAAAACAGTACCTATGTGCGGCTGCTTCCCATTGATCTTCTGGATATTGCCAATATCATTGGAGAAAATGTGGTTTCCGGAGGTGTGAGAAGAACCTCAGAAATCGGCCTCATTGATGCGGAGGATAAGACCTGCATTGAAGCAAAGAGCCATTTGTACCGCCAGATTAACGGAAGATGGGAAATCGACAAGAGCATTGCTCACCGACAGATGAGCAACAACTCCATCTATTATAGAAAGAAACCGTCCAGAGAAATGCTTCATTGGCATCTGGAACAGATGCGTTATTCCGGAGAACCAGGATGGATCAATGAAGAGGCCGGAAGAAAGCGCCGTCCAAACTTTAATGGATGCAATCCCTGTGGGGAAATCCTCCTGGACAGCCATGGTCTGTGTAATCTTACCACGGTAAATGTAATGGCTTTTGTAAAGGATGGCATTCTGGATAAAGCAGGTCTTCTGGAAGCGCAGAAGCTTTCTGCAAAAGCAGGATACCGTATGACCTGTCGGGAACTGGAGATTCACCGTTGGAATGCGGTGCAGGAGAGAGATCGTCTTCTGGGATGTTCCCTTACAGGATGGCAGGATATGGTAAATGCCACTTCCATGTCCAGAGAAGAACAGATTTCTCTTTTGGAAAAACTCAGAAAGACAGCCCATGAGGCGGCAGAAAAAGCAGCTTCCCGACTGGGAATGCATCCACCGCTTCTGGTTACCACCATTAAGCCAGAGGGTACCCTGTCTTTGCTTCCTACGGTTTCCAATGGAGTGCACTATTCTCATGCGCCGTATTATATTCGCAGAGTGCGTATCAGCGCCAGCGATCCTCTTTGTCGTGTATGTGAGGAACTGGAATATCCGGTTCTCCCGGAGGTGGGACAGGACCCGGAAAATCCAAGCACAAAGGTGGTGGAATTCCCGGTTAAAGCGCCAGAGGGCTGTGTAAAGGCAGATGTCACAGCCATTCAGCAGCTGGAGAATTATCTGATGTTTATGAAGCATTATGTGGATCATAACTGTTCCATAACAGTCCATGTCCGTGATCACGAATGGGAAGAAGTAGAACAGTGGGTATGGGATCACTGGGATGAAGTGGTGGCTCTTTCCTTCTTAAGCTACGATGATAATTTCTATGAGCTTCTTCCTTATGAGGAAATTACAAAAGAAGAGTATGAGAAGAGGAAGGCGAAGATGCGCCCCTTTAATCCTTCTCTTCTGGCAAAATATGAATACGAAGAAACCGACCTGGACATTGGAGATTCCGAGTGCGCCAGCGGCGTGTGTCCGGTAAGATAATCCAAAAAGAAGAAACATCTGAAGAGGGATGTTTCTTCTTTTTTTGTGGAGAGAACACAAAAACTTAACAAAAAAAGTATTGATTTAAAAGAAAAAAGGGATTATACTAAACATGAGTAAAATAGTAGGAATTAATTGGAGGGAGAAAAAGCATGGTACGTCACATAAGAGAGACAGATATTCCTGTCCTGAAAGAACTCTGGAAGGAAGCCTTTGGAGAAGAAGGTACTTATATGGAAGATTTTTTTCAGCAGGCAGCTTCTCCGGAACGGGGATGGTGTTATGAAAAAGAGGGACAGACTGTGGCAATGCTCTTTGGACTTCCCTGTGAGTTCCTTAACAAAGAGGGAAAGCGGGAAAAAGCCTGTTACTTTTATGCGCTGGCAACCTTTCAGTCAGAACGGGGTAAGGGATTCATGGGAGAATTGATTGGTTCTGTCCTGAAGGAACTGGAAGAACAGGAGATTACCCAGGTGTTCCTTCTTCCGGCCAGAGAAAGCCTGTTTGCGTATTATGAACGTTTTGGGTTCTCCATGAGGCTTCCTTTTGAGAAATGGAAAATGGAAGAGAATACCAACAGAAATGTGTTTTTTGAAGAGCCCATAGAAGATTTATATAAAAAATGGAACAAAGAGAACCCTGGATTTCCACAGACACAGTTCCAGGCTGCATGTGGGGGAGCCATAAGTGTGGAGAAGATTAAGGGTGCTGTTTTGGACTGAAAAAGGAGACAGAAAAAGATGAGATTTCAAGAGATATCTGAAAAAAGCAGAGAAGAAATGAAAAAATATTTAGAAAAAGCCAAAAACAGAGGCTGTAATTATACGGTGGGGAACATTCTGATCTGGGGTGCAGATCTTCCCATCACATATGGAATCGTGGCAGATGTGATTGTGTTCCGAACCCTTCTGGAAAAGGAGGTTGTCTATCATATTGCAGAATATACCGATGATTTTTCATATATAATCCAGAAACTTTCAGAGGATGCCAGAAAACTGGAGAAAAACATGGTGTTTGCCGATTTGTCCAGAGAAATGATCCAGGCTTTGGAAGAGGAATATCCAGGATTGTTCCAGGAAGAGTTTGACAGAGACGGAAGCGATTATGTCTATGAGACCGCGGCGCTGGCTTCCCTTGGAGGAAAAAAATATCACAAGAAGAAAAATCATGTCAATCGTTTTAAAAAGAATTATCAATTCACCTATGAGCCTATCACAAAAGAGAACATCAGGGAATGTATGGATATGGCAGAGGAATGGCGGAACAGAAGAGAAATGAATTCCTCTCTGCTGGCAGAAGCAAGAGCGCTGGAACGTGCCTTTGCTTCCTATGAAGAATTTCAGTTTCAGGGAGGCCTGCTCCGGGTGGAGGGAAAGGTGATGGCCTTTACCTTTGGAGAACCGGCTACAGAAGACACTTTTGTAACTCATTTTGAGAAGGCGTTGGATGAGATTCCGGAACTATATGCAGTGATCAATCAGCAATTCGCCCAGCAGGCCCTTACTGGCTATACCTATGTGAATCGAGAAGAGGATTTGGGAGTGGAAGGACTTAGAAAAGCGAAAACCTCCTATCATCCCGTATTTCTGGTGGAAAAATATAAGGCGCGTTTCAAAGAAGGCTACAGCTGTAAGGATCTTTGCCTCTGGCACCCAGAGGTTCTCAAACAGAGCGCATGACAGAAAATTTCTGGCAAAAGTCTGACTTCAAAGTTGTATAGAATTGTTTTGACAAATAATAGAGAACAGAGTATAGTGATAACATACTTATGATAGAAAAACCCCAGATCAGAATTTTTGGTCTGGGGTTGTGATTGTACAAGGAGATACCATGATGTGGGACAGAAAGAATCTGAAAAGCCGGGCGAAAAAAACTCTTCGGAATCAGTATATCCTGGGGGTTGCGGTCTGCTTTATCCTGGCCTTTGTGGCGGGAGAGTACGGAAACTCTTTATGGAGCATTCAGTATTATGATGAATCCAGAGAAGTAGAGGCTGTGGAGAGCAATCTTTTACAGTCCCAGGGGAGTGCGGCCATAGATGACATGGCAAAAGAGATTGCGAAGAAAAGACAGGAAACCAGCCAGCCCCCTCTGACTCCTTCCTTTGTCAAGCCTTCTCAGAAGGACAAAGTGGTGGAGCCCAATTCCAGAGGGGTATTTGCTAAAATCTTCCGTAATACCAATGCAGATGGCTCTCTGTTTCTTGGAATCGTACATACCATTCTTCCTCTGTTTGATGCCAATGCCTTCAGCCAGTTTCTATTTGCGGCTCTGGGAATTGCTTTTTCTGTTTTCTGGTGGTTCTTCGTGCAGAATCTGCTGATAGTGGGAGAAAAACGGTTCTTTCTGGAACGGATCAATTATACCGAAGTTCCCCTTAGGCGGATGTTGCTTCCCATAAAGGCTGGAAAATGGCTGAATACGGCTCTGGCTATGGCCTGGAGAAGTTTGTTCCAGTTTTTGTGGAATCTTACGGTGGTGGGAGGCATTGTGAAGCATTATGCTTATATGATGGTTCCCTATATTCTGGCAGAAAATCCTGATGTAGGTCCCATGGAGGCATTGCGTTTGTCTCAGAAGATGATGCGGGGACAAAAATGGAAGGCCTTTGTTCTGGATCTTTCTTTTCTGGGGTGGAGTCTGTTAAGCGGACTGACAGCCAATCTTTTAAATATTTTTTTCCTGAATCCATATCGGACATCGGTAAAAGCACAGCTATATCGGGAACTGCGCTTCCAGTGTATCCAGAGTGGCATGGAAGGATCTGAATATTTTAATGATACATGGCTTTTTGAGATGCCGGAAGACCTTCGCCAGGGAAATGTACCGGGATACGGATATCCCCAGAAGTATTTCCCCATTGGAGTGCCCAGAAGAAAAATCTGGATACAGTTTGATTATACCCGCAGTTATTCACTTAGTATGCTGATTCTGCTGTTTTTTACATTTTCCGGGATTGGATGGCTTTGGGAAGTATGCCTGCATATTGTTCAGGATGGAACTTTTGTAAACAGAGGTGTGATGTATGGTCCATGGCTTCCTATCTACGGTTCCGGGGGTGTGCTCATCCTGGTTCTTCTTAGAAAGGTGCGGAAGCGTCCGGTACTTACTTTTTTCCTTACGGTTCTTATTTGTGGAATTGTGGAATATGGTACAAGCTGGTACCTGGAAGTAACAAAGGGAACGAAATGGTGGGATTATTCCGGCTATTTTCTGAATCTGAACGGCAGGATCTGCGCAGAAGGACTGCTTTTGTTTGGATTGGGAGGCTGTGCCTTTATTTATCTGCTGGCGCCTTTGTTTGCCGGGTTGTATGAGGAAATTCCATTGCACAGAAGGAAGCTGATCTGTGTGCTGCTTCTCACCGCATTTATGGCTGATTTTTCCTATGCGCAGACACATCCCAATATGGGTAAGGGGATTACAGATTATGACAGCCGGATTTCTGATACGCCTGTATGGACGTACAAAGAAGAACTGCAACGACATAGCTGAGAAATGGGACAAAGGTTCCATTGATAAAAACAGGGGATTCCGTTTTTGGAATCCCCTGTAGTAATTGGAAGGATATTAAAAGAATTTCTCAATGACATGCGCAATGCCGTCCTCATCGTTGGATAAGGTGATAAAATCAGCCACATCCTTGACACATTCCCGCGCATTGGCCATGGCTACGCCAAGTCCTGCATACTGGATCATGGTCAGGTCATTGTAACTGTCTCCGCAGCAGACCATTTCTTCTCTGGAAATACCAAGAATATGGAGCAGCTTGGAAAGACAGTATGCCTTATCAATATTTTTGGGCATAATCTCCAGATAGAAGGGTTCTGAACGGAACACCGCTGCTTCGTGCTGATATTTGGCAGCAATCAGAGGTTCAATCCGTTCCAGTTCATCCGGATCGCCGGTAAGAAGGCACTTGGTCACCGGATAGGAGACAACTTCTGGAAAATCACCGTCACAGATCTGAATGGGCATCTGACAAATCTTGGATTCCAGCTCAATGTAGGAATCTACCTTTCTGCCGCAGACAATGGAAGTATCTTCTGTGGTGTAGGTGATGATTCCGGTATCAAAGTGGCAGGCATCCTGATAGAGTCTTTTGGGAAGGGATAAGGGAAGCGTTTTGCGGTAAATGCATTCCTTGGTCTTCCAATTGGTGATTCTGGCTCCATTGTAGGAAAGGGTATAACTTCCATATTTGGCAAAGTCAAAGCATTCAGCAATGGGAGCAACACCAGGGGTAGGGCGTCCGGAAGCAATTGCAACGGGAATCCCTTTTTCCTGGAGACGGATGACCGCCTCTTTTGTTTTTGGGGTGACTTCTTTTTTGGAGTTGGTGGCAGTGCCGTCAATATCCAGCACCAGTAGTTTGTAGTTCATATGCAGTATCCTCTGTTTCTTATAATCTGTTTTTATTTTGTCATAGAGAAAAATCTTTGTCAACAGATATCTGATCTTGTATAATGAAAAATAGAAGGAGAGTGAGTTTTATGCAGGAGCGGGTAATCTTTCATGTGGATGTAAATTCTGCGTTTTTGTCCTGGGAATCTGTGGATCGTCTGAAAAAAAGCCAAGGAGAAGTGGATCTTCGGACCATTGCTTCAGCCATAGGGGGAGATGAAAAAAAGCGAAGAGGGGTAATTCTGGCAAAATCCATAAAGGCAAAGCAATGTGGAGTTCGTACAGGGGAGAGCATTATGGAAGCCAGGAGAAAATGTCCCGGTCTTTATGTGGTTCCGGCGAACCATGCGCTTTACCAGGCCTGTTCCCGGAAATTTATTGCCATTCTGAAAGAATATTCCCCGGATGTGGAACAGATTTCCATTGATGAGGCATTTATAGATATGACAGGAACCAGAGCGCTATTTGGAGAACCCTTAGAGGCTGCAGCGAGGATCAAAGACCGAATACACAGGGAACTGGGATTTACAGTGAATGTGGGGATATCTCAAAATAAATATCTGGCAAAGATGGCGTCTGATTTTGAAAAACCAGACCGGATACATACTCTGTATTTAGAAGAAATCCAGGCAAAAATGTGGCCTTTACCAGTGGGAAACCTTCTTTTTGTAGGAAAATCCACAGTAAAGAAGCTGGAAACCATGGGCATTTATACCATTGGACAGCTGGCGCGCACCGATCTGTCAATTTTACAGACAGCCCTGAAAAAACAGGGGGAGAGTATCTGGAAATTTGCCAATGGGATAGATTTTTCTCCAGTACAGGCAGAGCCGGAAATGAGCAAAAGCTATGGAAACAGTACCACCATCTCTTTTGATGTAACAGATGCAAAGGCAGCCAAAAATGTGCTTCTGGCGCTGGCGGAATCTGTGGGGGCAAGGCTCCGGAGAGATGAGGTAAAGATACAGTCTGTGAGTGTGACCATCAAAGACAACCAGTTGAAACGCATGACCCATCAAAAAGTTCTTTCTCAGGCAACAGATGTAACCAACGAAATCTATGGAGCAGCCTGCGAGCTTTTTGAGGAATTGTGGGACGGCAGACCCATTCGTCTCCTGGGGATTCAGACGGGAAAAATCAGGGAAGAGGAGGAACGGCAGCTCTCTCTTTTTGACGATCATTCTCACGAAAAATGGCAGCAGATGGATCAGGCTGTGGATGAGATTCGACAGAAATTTGGGAAAAATGCCATTCAGCGCGCTTCATTTCTTACCAATTCTTCAGAAAAATAAAGAAACCTGTACTTTTTGTACAAAAATAAGTGCAAAAAACTGGTAAAAATATCAGAAAAACTCTTGACGAATGAAAAAGAAAAGTGTAAAATTTGCTTTAGTTCACTAAACAAGTGAAATGATAAAACGTAAATTCGGTGAAGGGAATAAGTAGAGGAGAAGGCTTGATCCAGAGAGCTGTCAGGTGGTGCAAGACAGTGAGAGCCGCTTTTTGAAGATCATCCCTGAGAAGAAAGGTTGAAAGCCTGGGCAAGTAGATCTTTCCGGCCGTTCCCCGTTACTGGAACCGTGTATGCTGGTACACAGAAGAATCGTGCATGTTTCAAAATGAGACAGGGTGGTTGCGGAATAGAAAGTCCGTCCCTAGTTGGGGGCGGGCTTTTTCTTTTTTGGAACCCACGCGAATGGAACCCAGCTAAATCATCATAAGGAGGAGAAAAAGAATGAGAACTTACAAAAAAATCATGAATGCAGTGACAGCGGTAGAAAAAGTGATTCTGATTGTTTCTACTCTGTTGATTCTGGTTCTCACAGTGGGAAATGTATTTTCCAGAAAGGTGCTTCATCGTTCCTGGTCTTTTACAGAAGAACTGGTGGTGGCAGTGTTTGTACTGATTACTCTTTTGGCAGCGGCGTTGGCCTGCCGGGAAGGAGAACTGGTAAATTTGACTCTGGTGACCGACCGTTTGCCGGAAAAACTGAAAAAACCCTCAGCGATATTCATTACAGTATGCAATCTGGTTTTTACGGGGATTCTGTTCTATTATGGCATGGACAAGGTACTGACCCAGCTGGAAAATGGCAAACGAACCTTTGTGCTGAACTGGCCGGAATGGATTTTCTGGGCTTTTGTTCCAGTGGGAGCAGGATGCATGATCCTGCATTTTATTGAATACTGTCTGGATTTCTGCTGGAAAGATCAGAAAAAGGAGGGAAAATAAATGATCAGTGCAGTGTTATTTGTTTCGTTTTTTGTGTTTCTGATTCTGGGAGTACCCATTGCCATCTGTCTTGGTTTGTCTTCCGTTTGTGCGATTTTGTATTCCGGAACTTCTCTGACCATTGTTGCCACCAATATGTATTCCGGAATCAGCAAGTTCCTGCTATTATCCATTCCCTTTTTTGTGTTGTCTGGAAATATCATGGCAAAAGCAGGAATTTCCAAGCGTCTGATTCGTTTTGTAGATACCTGTGTGGGACATAAGAGAGGCGGAATTGCCATTGTCTGCGTTGTGGTTGCCTGCTTTTTTGGAGCGATTTCCGGTTCTGGTCCGGCAACAGTGGCAGCCCTGGGTGCAGTTCTGATTCCTGCCATGGTGGAACGGGGAGGTTTTTCCGCGCCCTTTTCCACAGCGTTGATGGCAACGGCCAGCTCCATTGCGATTGTCATTCCTCCCAGCATTGCCTTTGTGGTTTATGCATCTATTACAGGCGTTTCCATTGCAGATATGTTTACTGCTGGAATTCTTCCGGGAATCCTCATGGGAGCTGCGCTGGTTGTAGTGGTTATGCTGGAGGCAAGGAAAAAAAATATTCAGCCGGTACAGGAAAAGGCAACGGCAAAGGAACGTCTGGCTGCATTTAAGGATGCATTCTGGGGCTTTTTGATGCCGGTGATCATTCTGGGAGGTATTTACGGAGGAATTTTTACCCCCACAGAAGCAGCTGCAGTATCTGTGGTATACGGCTTGTTTGTGGGAATGGTTATTTACCGGGAAGTCAGAGTGAAAGATTTGTGGGGAATCCTCATTGAGTCCGCCAAGACTACGGGAGGTATTATGCTCATTGTAGCCAGCGCTTCATTGTTTTCTTTTGTCTGTACAAAGTTTGGCATTGCGCAGTCTGCTTCCGCGCTTCTTTCCGGAATCGCACACAATCAGTTTGTGTTCCTTTTGATTGCAAATGTGATTTTCCTGATTGCAGGATGCTTTATTGATGCCAATTCCGCGATGTATATTTTTATTCCCATTATGCTTCCGGTATGTAAGGAATTGGGATATGATCTGGTGGCTTTTGGGGTTATGGCAACGGTAAACCTGGCAATTGGACAGGTGACTCCTCCAGTGGGCGTCAACCTGTTTGTGGCAATAGGAATTAAGATCAAAAAGGGGCTGGAGGTGACGCTGCAGCAGATTTCCAAAGCAGTGCTTCCAATGATCGCGGCCTGCGTGGCGGTGCTTCTTGTTGTGACTTACATTCCCTATGTGTCTACGGCTCTTCCAATGGCGTTTGCCGGTTCCGATTATACCGGAGGAGTGGAAACCGTTTCGGATTCAGGCTCTTCGGACTTAGGAGAAAAACATGCTTTTGACCAGATGGAAGACTACAGCAGTCTTGGCTGGGAAGCTGCAACCTGGAATTTTGCCTGCTCTCCTACAGAAACCAGTACCTGGGCTCTTGGTGGAGAGAAATTTGCAGATTTGATGGATCAGGCCACAGGAGGAAAAATTAAGGTCAATGTATATGCAGCAGATCAGCTGACAAACGGAAATCAGTCAGAGGGAATTCAGGCTTTGATGGATGGAGATCCGGTACAGGTTTCCATGCACTCCAATTTGATTTACTCTGCCTTTGACCAAAGATTTAACGCAGTTTCCCTTCCGTTTCTGTTTGATTCTCTTGAAGATGCAGACGAGAAGCTGGATGGTGAGGCTGGGAAAAAATTAAGCAGTATTTTGGAAGAATACGGGCTTCACTGTATGGGAATTGCGGAAAACGGCTATCGGGAACTGACCAATAGTGTGCGCGAAGTAAAGAGCGTAGAAGATATGAAAAATTTAAAGATTCGTGTGGCAGGCTCCAATCTTCTTATGGAATGCTACAAACGCTGGGGAGCAGATGCTACCGGTATGAACTGGTCTGAAACTTATACGGCTTTGCAGCAGAACACTGTGGAGGGACAGGAAAATCCCCTTCCGGCTATTGATGCGGCAAGCGTACAGGAGGTACAGCCATATTGTTCTCTCTGGGATGCGGTATATGATTGTCTGTTTTTCTGCATCAACGAAGACCTTTATAACAGTTTGACGAAAGAACAGCAGGCAGTTGTAGATGAAGCCGGACAGAAGGCAGTTGAGTATCAGAGATACATCAACCGTTCCAGTGAAGAAGAAATCAAAAGCCGCTGGACAGAGAAAAACGGAATTATATTTACAGAAGCCAAAGATATGGATCTGGATTCCTTTAAGGAGGCAGTGACAGGAATTGAAGACTGGTTTGTGGAAGAACTGAGAAAACAGGGCTACGAAGACGGTGAGGAACTGGTAGCTTCCTTCCACTAAAAGATTTCAGGAAAATTACCTGAGTCCGCAGTTGTTTCACGGACTCAGGTAATTTTTCATGGTTTTCAGGGCATGCTTTTCCAGACGGCTGACCTGGGCCTGGGAAATGCCGATTTCATCGGCAACTTCCATCTGCGTTTTTCCTTCATAAAAGCGCAGGTCAATGATATGCCGTTCCCGTTCTCCCAGACGGGCCATGGCTTCTCGAAGGGAAAGGTTTTCAATCCACCGTTCTTCCCTGTTTTTTTTGTCACTGATCTGATCCATGACATACAGGGTGTCTCCGCCTTCCGTATAAACCGGTTCAAAAAGACTGACAGGATTTTGGATGGCATCCATGGCATAGACGATGGTTTCTTTTTCAATGCCGATTTCCTGAGCAATTTCAGAAATTGTGGGTTCTCTCAGATTTTTTCGGACATAGGTTTCTTTGGCATAAATGGCTTTGTAGGCAATATCCCGAAGGGAACGGCTTACCCGGATGCTGTTGTTGTCCCGTAAATATCTGCGGATTTCACCAATGATCATGGGAACCGCATAGGTGGAAAACTTCACCTGCAGTGTGGTATCGAAATTATCCACAGCTTTCATCAGTCCAATACATCCGATCTGAAACAGGTCATCGGGATTTTCGTGGCTGTTGGAAAACCGTTTGATCACACTTAAAACCAGACGTAGGTTTCCTTTGATGTATCGCTCCCTGGCTGCTTCATCTCCCTGTTTGATTTTCTGAAACAACCCTTCTTTTTCTTCTGCGCTAAGAACGGGAAGCTTCGATGTGTTTACTCCGCATATTTCTACCTTGTTAAGCGCCATCTGAATCATCCTCCTTCTTTCTCTGGCTATTAAAAATGATTCACAGAGAAGAGGAGAAATATTCTTTTTTCGGAAAAATATAAAAAATATAAGCCCTTGACACGAATCAGCGGAGATGTTCCTTGTGACTGCAGGCTTCTTCGTTGATCTTTACCAGAATGATATCTTCTCCAATCTGGCAGATGCATTCCCAGGGGATGATATATTCAGACTCTCTGCCGAAGAAACTGCAGAAACGACCTGGACCTGGCACAATTATAGAAGTGAGGCGGCCGGTTTTACAGTCAAATTCCACATCCATAGGACAGCCCAGGCTTTTGCAGGTACAGATATTAATGATTTCTTTTTGTTTTAATTCGCAAAGTCGCATGAGAACACCTGCTTTTTTTCCAATTTATGCAAAATTCTCTACAATTATAACCGCCTATTCATTGACAGTTTAGTCAAAAATAAAGTATAATAAGATAATAATTTTGAAAACCCGGAGATACTCCGTAAGAAAAGGGGGAGAGGATTGTGAAATGTCCATTCTGTAACCAGGATAACACAAGAGTAGTGGATTCCAGACCAGTAGATGATACAAATTCCATTCGCAGACGCCGCCTGTGCGACTCCTGTGGAAAACGCTTTACGACTTATGAAAAGGTGGAAACCATCCCCTTGACTGTGATAAAAAAAGATCAGAACCGGGAACAGTATGACCGGTCGAAGATCCAGGATGGTGTGCTGCGGGCATGTTATAAAAGACCCATTCCCATTGAAAAAATTGAAGAGATGATGGATTCCATTGAAGGAGAGATTTTTAATACAGAAGAGCGGGAAATTTCCAGTACCAGGATTGGTGAAATTGTGATGAATCATCTGAAAGATCTGGATCCGGTGGCATATGTCCGTTTTGCTTCTGTGTACAGGGAATTTAAGGATGTAAGTACATTTATGGATGAATTAAAGAAATTTATGAATTAACTTAGTGAATAAACGTAATAAATAAAGAAATACCCCAGGGAAGTTATTCTCCGGGGTATTTCTTTTATAAAAAAATCATAAAGGAAGGCTTAATTAAACAATTCCCTGAGCTTTCATAGCTTCTACGACTTTTTCAAAGCCGGCGATGTTTGCACCTACCACATAATTATCGGTGAGATCGTAGCGTTTTGCTGCGTCGTCTACTTTTTTGAAGATATCCTTCATAATGGTGTGCAGTTTTTCGTCTACTTCCTCGGCAGACCAGGAAAGTCTCATGGAGTTCTGGCTCATTTCCAGTGCGGAAGTAGCAACGCCTCCTGCGTTTGCAGCCTTGCCAGGCATAAACAGGACGCCATGTTCCATTACATAATTGGTAGCATCCAGAGTGGTAGGCATGTTTGCACCTTCTACCAGGTATTTGCAGCCATTCTCTACAAGAGCCTTAGCGCCATCCAGATTCAGTTCGTTCTGGGTTGCGCATGGAAGATAAACGTCACATTTGATATTCCAGATTCCTTTTCCCTCTGTGTAAGTGGAACCTTCTACCCGATCTGCGTATTCTTTGATACGGCCGCGTTTTACTTCCTTGATGTCTTTTACCACATCCAGCTTGATTCCGTTGGGATCGTAGATATAGCCGTTGGAGTCGTTCATGGCTACAACCTTGGCGCCTAACTGGGTTGCTTTTTCTACTGCATAAATTGCAACATTACCGGAACCGGTCACTACGATGGTCTTACCATCCATGGAATCGTTATGTGCTTTCATTACTTCATTTAACATATAGACAACACCGTATCCGGTAGCCTGTGTACGAACCAGGGAACCGCCGTAGGTGAGGCCTTTTCCAGTGAGAACACCTTCGTAAAGATCGCGGATTCTCTTATACTGTCCAAACAGATAGCCAATCTCACGAGCGCCTACACCAATATCTCCGGCAGGAACGTCGGTATCTGCACCAATATATTTGGAAAGTTCTGTCATAAAGCTCTGGCAGAAAGCCATAACTTCGCGGTCAGATTTTCCCTTGGGATCAAAATTGGAACCGCCTTTACCGCCGCCAATGGGAAGACCGGTCAGGGAGTTTTTGAAGATCTGTTCAAAACCAAGGAATTTTAAAATACTCTGGTTTACAGATGGATGGAATCTCAGACCACCCTTGTATGGTCCGATTGCGCTGTTAAACTGTACACGGTAACCCTTGTTTACCTGAACAGCGCCCTGATCATCTACCCAGGGAACGCGGAAGGAGATGATTCTTTCCGGCTCTACCAGACGTTCCAGAATGGAAAGTCTGCGGTATTCTTCTTCATTTTTCTCGATTACCACCTTCAGGGAATCCAGGACTTCTTTTACGGCCTGATGAAATTCCGGTTCTCCAGGATTCTGAGCGACAACTCTTTCGTAGACTTCTTCAGTATAAGACATCGTAATTCCTCCTCATCTTTGATAAGACATTTTTATGGGGGTTATTATACACTAAAGTGCTAAAAAAAAAAAGAGCTGAAGTAAAAAAAATCAAATGTTATGCTATTTGTATGGGAAAAAATGAATTTTCAGGAGAAAAATTGACAAAATATACACATAAAATCCCCACAAAGCAGAGGAAAGTCTTGCGAAATCTGTTCAGATATGAGATTATATCCTATGAAAATAAAAAGAGGGGGAACAAGAAGATGAACCAAACTTCCAAAGGAAAGGCATCGGCTCTTCTGCCGATTCTTGTCTTTCTGATTATTTTTCTGGGATCTGGCTTTATTACAGGAGATTTTTACAGCATGCCTGCGATCGTAGGATTCCTGATTGCCCTGTTTGTGGCCTTTCTTCAGGATCGAAAACATGACTTCAATGAAAAAATACATATCATTGCCAAGGGCGTAGGTGATGACAACATCATTACCATGTGTCTGATCTTTCTGGCAGCTGGGGGATTTTCCGGCGCAGTAACTGCAGCCGGAGGTGTGGAAAGTACCGTAAATCTGGGACTTACCATTCTTCCATCTGGCATTGCTGTTGTGGGATTGTTTATCATTGGATGTTTTATTTCTGTATCCATGGGAACATCCATGGGAACCATTGCCGCTCTTGCGCCTATCGCAGTGGGAATCAGCGAAAAGACAGGATATGCCATGGCAATCTGTATCGGCGCAGTAGTTTGCGGCGCCATGTTCGGAGATAATCTTTCCATGATTTCTGACACCACTATTGCAGCGGTGAAGACCCAGGGCTGTGAAATGAAGGATAAGTTTAAAGAAAACTTTCTCATTGTATTGCCGGCAGCCGTGATTACCATTGTTATTTTCCTGGTGATCACAAGAAATGGAAACTATCAGCTGACAGAAGATCTTCCTTTTAGTTTCTGGAAGGTTCTGCCTTATCTGGTAGTACTGATCGGCGCTCTGATTGGATTTAATGTATTTCTTGTCCTGATCACCGGTACCGTGTTATCTCTGGTGGTAGGTGTGGTTTCCGGTTCCATTGCGGCAGGAGATATCTTTAAAGTAGTAGCTTCCGGAGCAGATGGAAGCGGCGGTATCACGGGAATGTATGACATTACTGTGATTTCGATGATCGTAGCCTGCATTGTTTCGTTGGTGAAGGAGATGGGAGGAATCCAGTTCCTTCTGGAATTTATCAAAAAAAGAATCAATGGAAAAAAAGGCGGAGAGCTTGGAATCGCTATTCTGTCTCTTCTGGTTGATATGTGTACAGCCAACAATACTGTGGCAATTGTAATGGCAGGTCCCATTGCCAAGGAAATCAGTGAAGAATTTGAGATCAGCCCTAAGCGGTCAGCGTCATTGCTGGATATGTTTACTTCCGTGGGACAGGGCCTGATTCCATATGGAGCGCAGCTTCTGTCTGCGGCAAGTCTTACCGGACTGACACCGTATCAGATCATTCCATATTGTTTTTATCCGATTTTAATGGCAATCAGCGGTCTGATCTTTATCTTTTTCATTAAAAACCGCAAGGCATAAAAAAACGGCATGATTTTTGGGTCATGCGTAAGGCGAGGAGTGATATTATGAGGACTTTTGAAAAATCTACAAAACTTGACAATGTGCTTTATGATGTAAGAGGCCCTGTAGTGGATGAAGCAAGCCGTATGGAAGAGGATGGCATGGAAATTCTGAAACTGAACATTGGAAATCCCTATCCATTTGGCTTTTCAGCGCCCCAGGAGGTGATCCTGGATATGCTCAGCAACATCCGAACCTCTCAGGGATACTCTGATTCCAAAGGCATTTTTTCCGCCAGAAAAGCCATTATGCAGTATTCCCAGCTAAAAAGGATTCCCGGAGTGACGATGAATGACATTTACACAGGAAATGGAGTCAGTGAATTGATCAGCCTTTGTATGCAGGCCCTTCTGAACAATGGGGATGAAATTCTGATTCCGGCTCCGGATTATCCCCTCTGGACAGCAACTGCCACACTGGCAGGAGGGAATGTGGTACATTATATCTGTGATGAACAATCTGACTGGTATCCGGACATGGAGGATATCCGAAGCAAGATTACAGATAAAACAAAAGCCATCGTAATCATCAATCCCAATAATCCCACAGGCGCTGTGTATCCGAAAGAGATTTTGGAGCAGATTGTGCAGATCGCAAGAGAGCATGAACTGATTATTTTCTCCGATGAGATTTACGACAGACTGGTGATGGATGGACTGGAGCATACGTCCATTGCTTCTCTTGCGCCGGATGTTTTCTGCGTGACATTTTCCGGATTATCCAAATCCCATATGATCGCCGGTTTCCGTATTGGCTGGATGATCTTAAGCGGAGCCAAGGAAAAGGCCAAAGGCTACATTGAAGGAATAAAAATGCTTTCTTCCATGCGTCTGTGTTCCAATGTACCGGCTCAGTCCATAGTTCAGACCGCTCTGGGAGGATATCAGAGTGTAAATGAATACATTCAGCCGGGAGGCAGGATTTATGAACAGAGAGAATTTGTTTATAAGGCTCTTACCGATATTCCAGGAATTACCGCTGTAAAACCCAGAGCAGCCTTTTATATTTTCCCGAAGATCGATACCGGGAAATTTAACATTCTGGATGATGAAAAGTTTGCCCTGGATTTCCTTCACGAAAAACAGGTGCTGATTGTTCCAGGCAAGGGATTTAACTGGGCAGAGCCAGATCACTTCCGTGTGGTATACCTTCCCAATACCCGTCAGCTGGAAAAGGCAACCACAAAGCTAAGAGATTTTCTGAGAAATTACAAACAAAATCCATGATTTTTTGGCAGGCAATCCTGAAAAAGGGTTGCCTGTTTCTATTCTGTAAAAAATGTAAATTTTCAGATATAGACCAGAAGGGAAAATAATGGTATAATAATTGGAAAGAGCTGTAAAGAACATGAAGAAAGAATGATGGGGGAGGGGACTTTAACGGCTGAAAATAACGAAAGGGGATTGAAATTATGTCTAAATTCAATACAAAAGTAACACCAGAAATCGAGAGATTGACAGATATTTGTAAAAATCACAGCAGCATGGATGTATCTCTTTATGGAAAGTATGATGTGAAGAGGGGCCTTCGCGATATTAACGGAAAAGGCGTTCTTGCAGGACTGACGCAGGTATCCAACGTACAGGCAGTTAAGGTGGTTGATGGGAAAGAGGTTCCCTGTGCCGGCAGTCTGTCTTATCGGGGATATGACATCAAGAAACTCACCAGCGGCTTTGTTAAAGACGATCGCTTTGGCTTCGAGGAGACCACATATCTTCTTTTGTTTGGAGAATTGCCTAATAAAGACCAGCTTGCAGATTTTACTACACTTTTAGCAAATCAACGCAGCCTTCCCACCAACTTTGTAAGAGATGTGGTGATGAAAGCCCCCTGTCATGATATCATGAATGCACTGGCGAGAAGTGTGCTGACGCTGTATTCTTATGACAGCAATCCAGATGATATCTCTCTTCCCAATGTGCTTCGTCAGTGCCTGAACCTCATCAGCGTTTTCCCGCTGCTTTCCGTATATGGTTATCAGGCATACAACCATTACATTCGTGGAAAGAGTCTCTATATCCATAATCCCAAGAAGGAACTTTCCACAGCAGAAAACATTCTTCGTATGCTTCGTCCAGACAAGAAGTATACGGATCTGGAAGCAAAGATTCTGGATCAGGCGCTGATCCTTCATATGGAACATGGCGGTGGTAACAACTCTACATTTACCACACATGTGGTATCTTCTTCCGGAACCGATACCTATTCTGCAGTGGCAGCTGCATTAGGTTCCTTAAAAGGACCGAAGCATGGCGGCGCGAACATTAAGGTAGTCAGTATGTTCCAGGATCTGAAAAAGAATGTAAAGGACTGGGAAGATGAAGATGAAGTACGGGATTATCTGAAGAAACTTCTGCATAAGGAAGCCTTCGACAGACGAGGACTGATTTATGGTATGGGACATGCGATTTATTCTGTTTCTGACCCGAGAGCCGAAGTGCTGAAGGGCTTTGTAGAAAGTCTTGCAAGGGAAAAAGGCAGAATGAAAGATTATAACCTGTATTCCATGATCGAACGGATGGCACCGGAAGTAATCGCAGAGGAACGCCGGATCTATAAAGGCGTCAGTGCCAATGTGGACTTTTACAGCGGCTTTGTATACAGCATGCTGGATCTTCCTCTGGAGTTGTACACTCCGATGTTTGCAGTTGCCCGTATTGTGGGTTGGAGCGCGCATCGTATGGAAGAGCTGATCAACACAGATAAGATCATTCGTCCGGCATATAAGAATGTGCTGGAACCTACGGAATATATTCCGCTTAGTGAACGATAAGACAAAGGACGGACGTTACATGTTTAAATGTTTTTTTCCGGATGAATACCGGGATTCCACTTATGAAATTGATTTTGAACAATTGTATCGGGACGGTTACCGGGGACTTTTGTTTGACATTGACAACACGCTGGTGCCTCATGGCGCTCCGGCAGATGACCGGGCAAAGGCATTGTTTGCCCATCTGAAAGAACTGGGCTTTAAAAGCTGTTTTCTTTCCAATAACCAGATAGAAAGGGTTTCTTCTTTTAATGATGCGGTGGGAGAACAGTTTATTGAAAATGCACATAAGCCTTCGGTGCGCAACTACAAAAAAGCTATGGAGCTTCTTGGAACAGATACCAGTAACACCATTTTTATTGGGGATCAGTTATTTACAGATATCTATGGCGCCAAGCGAGCAGGAATCCGTAATATCTTAGTGAAACCCATTCATCCCAAGGAAGAAATCCAGATTGTACTGAAGCGTTATTTGGAAAAAATCGTATTATACTTTTACCAGAAGGAGGAGGGGAATTCATGAACCATATCGTAATCATTGGCTTTATGGGTTCAGGAAAAACACGGGTAGGAAAGCGCCTTTCACAGGATCTGAATCTGCCGTTTGTGGATGTGGACAAGGTGATTGTCCGCAAGATGGATTTATCAATTAAGGAGATTTTTCAGAGGTTTGGAGAGCCGTTTTATCGTGCTCTGGAAACCATGACCATCAAGAGCCTTTTGGAGGACCCGGAAAGAAAGGTCATTTCTCTTGGCTCCGGTCTTCCCATGCAGGAGCAGAATGAAAAATATCTCAAAAAACTGGGAACCATTATTTATATTAAGGGATCACTGGAAACACTGAAGAAACGTCTGGAAGGTTCCAGCAACGATCCGTTTCTGGATGGGGATAACCAGGAAGAAAAAATTAAAAAGCTTCTGAAGCAGCGCGATCCTGTATATCACAAGTATGCAGACCTGGAAGTTGTGACAGGAGTGAAGCCTTTTGAGGGGCTGATTGAAGAAATCGAACAAAAATTAGCAGCTATGACAAAAAAATAGTTGAAAAAATTCTCTGGTTATTATAGAATGGTTCGTAGTGAAGTCTACAATAAGGAGGAAATAATTATGATTTCAGCAGGCGATTTCAAAAATGGTATCACCCTTGAAATTGATGGCAATGTATGTCAGATCGTTGAGTTTCAGCATGTAAAACCTGGAAAGGGAGCTGCGTTCGTAAGAACAAAATACAAAAACATTATCACAGGCTCTGTACTGGAGAAATCCTTCAGACCAACAGAGAAATTCCCGCAGGCACGTATTGAACGTGTAGATATGCAGTATCTGTATAATGATGGAGAATTATTCTACTTCATGAACAATGAGACCTTTGATCAGATTGGTCTGACCGCTGATCAGGTAGGAGATTCTCTGAAATTCGTAAAAGAAAATGAAATGGTTAAAATCTGTTCTCATAATGGCAATGTATTCGCAATTGAGCCGCCATTATTCGTAGAACTGGATGTAATTGAGACAGAACCTGGATTTGCAGGAAATACTGCACAGGGAGCTACCAAACCGGCTACTGTTGAAACAGGAGCACAGGTTCAGGTTCCGCTGTTCGTAAACCAGGGCGACAAGCTCAAAATCGATACCAGAACAGGAGAATATCTCTCCAGAGTATAATGGATCAGGCTGCGAAGCAGCGATATTACTGCCATCGGGACACCCGGTGGCAGTTCTTGTATCGGGGAAAAACAGAAGCAGGAGGAGAAAATATGGAATACAGAACATTGGGAAAAACAGGTCTTCGCATTTCCAGAATGGGGTTTGGCGGAATTCCCATTCAGAGAATTGACAAGGAGGGCACCAGAAGTCTTATGAAAGAACTTCTGGAGGCAGGAGTGAATTACATTGATACAGCCAGAGGCTATACAGTCAGTGAAGAATATTTAGGATATGGTCTGGAAGGGATTCGGGATCAGTTTGTTTTGGCTACAAAGAGTATGGCCAGAACAAAAGAGGCAATGGCTGCAGATATTGAAACCAGTCTTGGAAATTTAAGAACAGATTATATTGATCTGTATCAGGTACATAACCCCAGTATGGAGCAGCTGGAGCAGGTAATGGCAGAAGGCGGTGCACTGGAAGCGCTGAAGGAAGCCAAGGCAGCAGGAAAAATCCGCCATATTGGGCTGACAGCGCATTCAGCGGCTGTTTTCGCCCGCGCTCTGGAACTGGACTGGGTGGAAACCATTATGTTCCCATATAACATCGTAGAAAATCAGGGAGAAGAACTGATTCGCAAGTGCGGAGAGAAGAACGTTGGATTTGTCTGTATGAAACCACTGGCAGGAGGCGCCATTGAAGATGCAACCCTTGCCCTTCGCTATGTATGTTCCAATCCGGATGTGACAGTTGTGATTCCAGGCATGGCAGAAGCCAGGGAACTGGAAGAAAACGTAAAGGCATGTGAAAACAGTATGCCTCTTACAAAAGAGGAAGAAGAGAAACTGGAAGCAGTAAGAAAGCAGCTGGGTACCAATTTCTGCCGCCGCTGTAATTATTGTGCGCCATGTACAGTAGGAATCAATATTCCAAGTGTCTTTCTGTTTGCAGGATATCTGGAACGTTATGATTTGGGTGACTGGGCAAGAGACCGTTATCAGTCTTTAAGTGTGAAAGCGTCAGCCTGTGTGGAGTGCGGAGAATGTGAAACACGCTGTCCTTATCATTTGCCGATTCGTGAAATGCTGAAAAAATGTGCTGCAGAGTTTGGAGAATAAACCGTTTCCATGGGAAATGCTCCCTGGTTTTGGAACATTTTAAGCGCGCTGTTCTCTAAAACACAGATGGAACAAAGGTGAGGATTATTTTCAGACAGACCCTTGACAAAAGGGTCTGTCTTTGCATATAATAAAACACGATGAAAATCCTTCGTCTGCACTCCAGCTGCCAAGATTTGGAAATCAATTCTTCGGGCTTGTACTGGTTTCGACGGGGGCTTTGAAGTTGAGGAAGCCATCCGCAGACTCCTGGACTGCGTAATAACCGGGAACCTAAATATAAACGCAGACGAAAAAATCGCGTTAGCAGCCTAATTGCTGCTCGTCAGCCCTGATGCACTCACACATCAGGAATCTGGCGTCGAGCTTGTGAGAAACCTTGCCGGGTAAGCTTTGCCCCGGTAGATGTATGATGAAGCTACCAAAGCTGTAAGCCTGTCGCCGGGCGTACCGCGGAGGGAATGTAAAAACAGCGACTGTGATGGGAGATGCCCCAAGGGATAGGCTTTCGGACGCGGGTTCAATTCCCGCCAGGTCCACTTGAAAAGCGCCGTATTTACGGCGCTTTTTTTATGGAGATAATGTCTTTTTGCAGGGGATTGTTCACAAAACTGACATAATAATTTGTTATGATACAATAATAGTTGAAATGGAATCGGAGGATATAGATATGGAAGCATTAAAAATTTTGGTTGTGGATGATGAAAGCCGTATGCGAAAACTGGTAAAGGATTTCCTTTCCAAGAAGAATTTTCAGGTTCTGGAAGCAGGAGACGGAGAAGAAGCCATGGATATTTTCTACCAGGATAAGGAAATCGCTCTGGTTATTCTGGATGTGATGATGCCTAAGATGGATGGATGGGAAGTATGCCGTGAAATCCGTAAGAATTCCAAGGTGCCCATTATCATGCTGACGGCAAGAGGAGATGAGAGGGATGAATTGTTAGGGTTTGAACTTGGCGTGGATGAATATATTTCCAAACCCTTCAGTCCGAAGATTCTGGTTGCCAGGGTAGAGGCAATTCTCCGAAGAACCGGACAGGATTCTGCAGAAGATACATTAAGCGCAGGAGGAATCGTCATCGATAAGGCTGCACATCTGGCAACCGTAGACGGGGCGCCTATGGAGCTTAGCTTTAAGGAATTTGAACTTCTTACCTATTTCCTGGAAAACCAGGGAATTGCCCTTTCCAGAGAAAAGATATTAAATTCTGTATGGAATTATGATTATTTCGGCGATGCCCGTACCATTGACACCCATGTAAAAAAACTGCGCAGCAAAATGGGAGAAAAAGGAGAGTATATCAAAACCGTTTGGGGTATGGGATATAAATTTGAGGTTGGAGAAGAATGAAAAAAGCAAAGAAAGAACGTACCGGAAAAATGCATTCTCTCCGTAACCAGATTGCAGCCTTTTTCATTGGCCTTCTTTTGTTATCCATTTTGGCCATAACTGCAATTAACGCATTGTTTCTGGAAAAATACTACATTTCAAAAAAAACAGAAGTTCTTCTGGATGTAGTCAACACATTGGAAAAACTGGATCAGAATCTGGATCTTCAGACAGAGGAAGGGCAGGAAAAGGCAAAGAATGCGCTGTTGGATTCCGTTGATGCATCCAGTTTTCGGAATAATCTTTCCTGGGTTATTATATCCGAAGATACCACCTGTCTGGCCTCTTTTGGAGATAACAGTGAAATGCTCAGGAATCGTCTGTTTGGTTACATTTATCAGTTGGATACGGTAAAGATCAGGAGTAAAATTCTGGAACAGACAGATACTTTTGTCATTCAGCAGGTTCATGACCGGTTTGAAGAAGTGGATTATGTGGAGAGCTGGGGCGCCTTTGAGACAGGACATTATTTCCTGATCCGAACTCCTCTGGAGAGCATTCGGGAAAGCGCTGCTATTTCCAATAGCTTCTATTTCTTTGTGGGGCTGATTATTATCATGTTCAGCGGATTTGGAATCTGGATTGTCACAAAGAAGATTACGAAACCCATCAGTGAACTGACAAAGCTTTCCCAGCAGATGACAGATTTGGATTTTGATGCCAGATATCAGAGCCGAGCGGGCAATGAAATTGATGTGCTGGGAGATAATTTTAATCGTATGTGCGGTCAGCTGGAGCAGACCATTTCTGAACTGAAATCTGCAAATAACAAGCTGGAAAAAGATATTCAGGATAAGATTAAGATTGATCAGATGCGAAAGGAATTTCTGGATAATGTTTCTCATGAGCTGAAAACTCCCATTGCTCTGATTCAGGGGTATGCAGAGGGCTTAAAGGAAAATATTTCCGAAGATCCGGAAAGCCGGGAATTTTACTGTGATGTAATCATAGACGAGTCATCTAAAATGAATAAGCTGGTGAAGAATCTCCTTACCCTTAACCAGCTGGAATCTGGAAGAGATGCTGCGGTTATGGAACGTTTTGATATTGTAGCGTTGATCCGGGGAGTGCTTCAGAGTATGGATATTATGATCCAGCAGAAGGGAGCAGAGGTAATCTTCCGGGAAGAGAAGCCGATTTATGTTTGGGCAGATGAGTTTAAGATTGAAGAAGTAGTCACCAATTATACTAGCAATGCCCTGAATCACCTTTCCGGTGAAAATAAGGTGGAAATTAAGGTAATAAAAGAAGAAGAGCGAGTGAAGATAACGGTCTTTAACACTGGAGTTCCGATACCGGAGCAGGATATCCCCAATCTCTGGAATAAATTTTACAAGGTGGACAAAGCCAGAACAAGGGAATACGGAGGAAGCGGAATTGGTCTTTCTATTGTCAAGGCAATCCTGGAGGGAATCGATCAGGAATATGGTGTGCAGAATTATGACAATGGTGTTGAGTTCTGGTTCACTTTAAGCCGAAAATAAGAGAAACTCCTCGAAAAAGCAGGCAGATGCAAAGAAATAGCTTTGCAACTGTCTGTTTTTGCGTTATACTAAAGGCTGATTTAATATTTTTATTTGACAGGATGTGAGACAATGATCGGAATCATCGATTATGATGCAGGCAATATCAAAAGCGTAGAAAAGGCGCTTCATTTTCTGGGAGAAGAAACGGTGGTTACAAGAGATCCGGTTCTTTTGAAGAAGGCAGATAAGGTAATTCTGCCTGGTGTGGGAAGTTTTGGAGATGCAATGGAGAACCTTCATAAGTTTGGTTTGGTTTCTGTGATTCAGGAAATCATAGAAGAAGGAGTTCCCTTTCTTGGAATCTGTCTGGGACTGCAGCTTTTATTTGAGAGCAGTGAGGAGAGCCCAGGGGTGAAGGGACTTGGGATTTTGAAGGGGAAAATTAAGAAGATACCGCCAAAAGAAGGATTAAAAATCCCCCATATGGGCTGGAATTCTCTGACTCTTACCAATTACGGACGACTGTTTGACGGGCTTCCGGAAAATCCTTACGTTTATTTTGTGCATTCGTATTATCTGGAAGCAGAGGAACCTGAGATCGTGAAGGCAGTAACAGAGTACAGTACCTGTATTCATGCTTCCGTAGAAAAAAATAATGTGTTTGCCTGCCAGTTCCATCCGGAAAAAAGCAGCCGGACAGGACTGAAGATCCTGGAGAATTTTGCGAAGCTTGGGAAGGAGGAAGGGTGATGTTTACCAAACGAATCATTCCCTGCCTTGACGTGAACAATGGCCGGGTGGTAAAAGGTGTGAATTTTGTGGATTTAAAGGATGCCGGTGACCCGGTGGAGATTGCCAGGGCATACGACGAAGCAGGAGCAGATGAACTGGTATTTCTGGATATTACCGCATCCTGTGAAGGACGGGATACTGTGGTGGAAATGGTACGCGCTGTGGCTTCCAGCGTGTTTATTCCCTTTACCGTAGGCGGAGGTATCCGTACGGTCGATGATTTCAAACGTCTTCTTCGGGAAGGTGCAGATAAGATTTCCGTTAATTCAGCAGCCATTGACCGACCGGAGCTGATCCGGGAGGCTGCGCTGAAATTTGGAAGTCAGTGTGTGGTTGTTGCCATTGACGCCAAGCAGCGCAAAGATGGCGGATGGAATATCTATAAACATGGAGGAAGACTGGATACCGGTCTGGACGCCATCCAGTGGGCAAAACAGGCAGAAGCTCTTGGCGCAGGAGAAATCCTTCTTACCAGTATGGACTGTGATGGAACCAAGGCAGGGTATGACATTGCGCTTACAAGAGCAGTGGCAGATGCGGTCTCCATTCCGGTTATTGCATCAGGAGGCGCCGGAACACTGGAGCATTTTTCTGAGGCATTGACAGAAGGAAGGGCAGATGCAGCGCTGGCAGCATCTTTGTTCCATTATAAAGAACTGGAAATTTCCCAGGTAAAGAATTATCTGGGGGAAAAAGGAATTTCTGTGCGAATAGAATAGAAGTGTGGAAGAGGTGAAAGAAATGGCTCCGTTATCAGGAGAATGGCTGGAGGCACTCAAAGGGGAGTTCCATCAGCCTTATTATGCAAAACTGTATCAAAGGGTTATGGAGGAATACAGAACCAGGAAGATCTTTCCTCCGGCAGAGGATATGTTCAATGCCTTCCATTTCACTCCTTTGAAGGAGGTAAAGGTGGTAATTTTGGGACAGGACCCTTATCACAATGACGGACAGGCACATGGGCTTTGTTTTTCTGTAAAAAAGGATGTGGAAATTCCGCCGTCCCTGGTAAATATTTATCAGGAACTTCACGATGACCTGGGCTGTGAAATCCCCAATCATGGTTATCTGGAAAAATGGGCAAGACAGGGAGTTCTGATGCTGAATACAGTGCTGACAGTGCGCGCTCATCAGGCAAACTCTCACAGAGGAATCGGATGGGAGCAGTTTACGGATGCGGCGATCCGCATACTCAATGAACAGGATCGTCCCATTGTATTTCTTCTTTGGGGAAGACCGGCGCAAATGAAAAAATCCATGCTGAACAACCCAAAACATCTGATTCTGGAGGCTCCCCATCCCAGTCCTCTGTCTGCTTACCGGGGTTTTTTCGGATGCCGGCATTTCAGTAAAACCAATGAGTTTTTGGCTGCAAACGGGGTAACCCCCATTGACTGGCAGATTGAAAATAAATAGAATAGGATTGTAAAAGAAATTATGAGTAATAAAAATGACAATACCCTTGTTAAAAATGCTTCTTTTCTGATGGTGGCTGCGTTGATCTCCAAGATCATCGGAATGTTGTACAAAAGCCCCCTGAACAGTACCCTGGGAAATCAGAGCTTTGCATTGTTTCAGTTTGCGCAGAATGCGTATTTCATCCTGCTGATGATCGCATCCTTCAGCATTCCCCAGGCTGTTTCCAAGGTGATGGCGGAGAAGATTGCATTTCAGAGATACCGGGATGCTCAGAGGGTTTTCTATTGTTCTCTGCTTTATGCGGTAGTGGCAGGCGGCGCAGTGGCGTTTTTTTGTCTGTTTGGAACCTCGATTCTGGTTCCGGATAACATGGCAGATGCCCGTCTGGCTCTCCAGATGCTGGCGCCTACAATTTTTCTCTCTGGTATCCTTGGCGTATTCCGCGGATATTTTCAGGCATACAGAAATATGATGCCCACTTCTCTTTCTCAGATTATTGAGCAGATTTTTGTGGCAGTAACAGCGCTTTTCATGTCTGGATTTATGATCCGGCATTTTGCCGGAGAACCGGAAGAAGTGGTGAGAAAATGGAGTGCAGCAGGAGCGACCATGGGAACGGGAGCCGGTGTGGCGGTGGCTTTGCTGTTTATGCTGTTTGTTTACGGTATGAACAGAAAAAACATTCAGTATCGGATCAAAAATGACCGTCACAGGAGAACTGCCAGCTATCAGAGTTTGATGAAAAATATCATTCTCATTATTATGCCCATTATTTTCAGCGCATTTATTTACAATGTAAATGGCTATATCAACAGTTATATGTATACCGGAATTCTGGGCAGCCGGAGCTATGAAGAGGATCTTCTCCAGTCTATGTATGCGGAATACGGCTATTTTATGACACTGATCAACATCCCTCTGACTCTGGCAAGTACGGCGCCCACTTCTATGATTCCTGAGGTGTCAGCACACTATGCCCAGAGGGACATTAGAAGCGCCAACCGAAAAATTGAAAAGGCAACATGGGTCAGTATGCTGATTTCCATTCCAGCAGCAGTGGGATTGGCAGTTCTTTCCGGACCTGTAACAAGACTGATCTTCCATACCACGAATGGAGTTGCGGCCCAGCTTCTGATCCTGGGAGCCATTACCATTATTCTGAATGGAAATTCCAATATTTCCAATGGTGTGCTTCAGGGAATAGGAAAGCCCAATCTGCCTATGATTCATGCTTCTGTTGCTCTGGTAGTGGATGTGATCGTGATGGCAGTGCTGCTGCTTGTGACTGATCTTGGAATTTATACAGTGGTCATTGCGATGATTGTTTATGCAGTGGTTATGTGCCTGCTTAATGATCGTTCCATGAAAAAATATATGAAATATCGAAATCCATGGAAAAAGGCATATTTGTATCCTCTTCTTGCATCTATCCCCATGGCTTTGACCGCAGGAGGTATCTATTATGGACTTTATCTTCTGATTCCTTCTAATCTGATCTGCCTTGGAGTGTCTGTGGTATTTGCAGTGTTTGTCTACTTTGTGGTGTATATGGCACTTAGCAAGCCCAGGGAAGAAGATCTGGCAGGATTGCCAGGTGGAAGACTTCTGTGTCGTTTGGGACGTAAGCTTCATCTGATTTAAACTATAGAATACAAAAAACTCTCTGAACCGATTATGTTCTCGATTCAGAGAGTTTTTTTTAAATCAGGAAGTATGTTCCAGGTTTTTTACAGCAGTGGAAAGCATCAGTTTGATACGGTTCAACTGATTAACCTCGCTTGCACCCGGGTCATAATCAATGGCTACAATGTTGGCTTCCGGGTGTCTCCGTCGGATTTCTTTGATGACACCTTTGCCCACAATGTGGTTTGGCAGGCATCCAAAAGGCTGGATGCAGACAATGTTGGGAACGTCTCCGTGGATCAGTTCCATCATTTCTCCGGTGAGGAACCAGCCTTCTCCAGTCTGGTTTCCCGGGGAAACAATGGGAGCTGCCATCTTGGCCAGATCCTGGATATTTGCGCTGGGGGCAAAATGACGGCTCTGGGCAAGGGCTTCATTGGCAGATTTCCGAATCCAGTCAATTCCGGCGATTCCCCAGTTGGCAAGGGTAGCCTTTGATTTTTTGAAACCAAGATGTTCTACCTTGAAATTCTGGTTGAAGAAACAGTAGTTGATAAAGTCAATGAGATCCGGAACAACTGCTTCAGCGCCTTCTGCTTCCAGAAGCTCCGCCAGGTGATTGTTGGCAGCAGGAAGAAATTTAACCAGGATTTCTCCTACGATTCCCACTCTTGGCTTTCGTTCATCGCTGATGGGAATGGTATCAAACTCATGAACCATTTCCTGACACATACGTTTGAAACGGCTGTGGCTGATACTGTCTCCAGTAAGGAAAGCAATGGCTCGCTGTTCCCAGATTTTGTGTTTCCTGTTTACAATTCCCTTTTCCAGTTCGTAAGGACGCATACGATAGACACATTTCATCAGAATATCGCCAAACACAGCGCCGTAGGCAATCCTCTTAACAAGAGGAAGGGTGAGTTTGAATCCTGGATTGCTTTCCAGACCGCTTAAGTTCAGAGAAATAACAGGAACCTGTTCCATATCAGCTTTTTTCAGGGCTCGCCGGATAAAGGCGATATAATTGGAGGCGCGGCATCCTCCGCCTGTCTGGGACATGATTACGGCTGTTTTGTTAAGGTCATATTTACCGGACAGAAGCGCATCCATAATCTGTCCCACAACAATCAGAGAAGGATAGCAGGCATCGTTATTTACATATTTCAGTCCCACATCCACAGCTTTTTTGTTGTCGTTGGGCAATACTTCCAGGTGGTAACCGCAGGCATTAAAGGCAGCCTGAAGGATTCCGAAATGGAAGGGGGACATCTGAGGACACAAAATGGTGTAATCCTTGCGCATTTCTTTGGTAAAGGAAACCTTCTCAATGGAAGAAGGAAGAATGGTTCGTTCCTTATGCTGAGCTTCCTTGGCTCGAATTGCAGCCAGAAGAGAACGAACACGGATTCTTGCAGCTCCCAGGTTGTTGACTTCATCAATTTTCAGGCAGGTATATATTTTACCGCTTTGATCCAGGATTTCGTAAACCTCATCTGTGGTAACAGCATCCAGACCGCAGCCAAAGGAATTTAACTGAATCAGATCCAGATCCTCTCTTGTTTTGACAAAATTGGCGGCTGCATAAAGGCGGGAGTGGTACATCCACTGGTCATTGACGCGGATAGGCCGTTCAATGGGGACCAGGTGGGATACAGAGTCCTCTGTGAGAACCGCAATGCCATAGCTGTTGATGAGATCCGGGATGCCATGATGGATTTCCGGATCAATGTGGTAAGGACGTCCGGCAAGGACAATGCCTCTTCGCTTTGTTTTTTCCAGATAAGCAAGGGTTTCTTCTCCCTTTTTCTGGATATCTGTCCGGACATTTGCAAGTTCTTCCCAGGCTTTGTGTGCGGCCTGCTTTACTTCTTCTGGGGGAATTTGTGAAAATTCCTTTACCAGCTGTTCGGTAAGAATTGCCTCTGAAGTAAATGCAAGGAAGGGATTCCGAAAGTTGATTTCCGGATTGTGGAGTTCATCTACATTGTTCTTGATATTTTCCGCATAGGAGGTAACAATGGGACAGTTATAATGGTTGACTGCATCGGGAAACTCGTTTCTCTCATAGGGAATGCAGGGATAAAAAATGAATTTTATTCCTTTTTTCAACAGCCAGCTCACATGACCGTGTGCCATTTTTGCCGGATAACATTCCGATTCACTGGGAATGGATTCAATACCAAGTTCATAAATTTTTCTGGTGGAAGTGGGAGATAACACCACTTCATATTTCAGTTCCGTGAAAAAGGTGAACCAGAAAGGATAATTTTCAAACATGTTCAGAACACGGGGGATTCCCACTTTTCCCCGCTCTGCCTTATCCGGGGACAATGGTTCGTAGGAAAAAACACGTTTGTATTTGTATTCATAAAGGTTTGGAACATGGTCTTTATTTTTTTCCTTGCCAATACCCCGTTCACAGCGGTTTCCACTGACAAACTGGCGGCCGCCGGAGAACTTGTTGATGGTAAGACGGCAGTTGTTGGTGCAGCCTCTGCAATTTGCCATGGCTGTGGTATACTTCAGGTTGTTGATCTTATCAATGGAAAGCATGGTGGTTGCCTTCTGGGAAGAATAGCGTTCCCGGGCAATCAGCGCGGCCCCGAAGGCTCCCATGATTCCGGCGATATCCGGACGGATGGCATGACAGTCTGCTATTTTTTCAAAGCTTCGGAGAACAGCGTCATTGTAGAAGGTTCCCCCCTGTACCACAATGTGACGTCCCAGCTCTGAGGCATCTGAAACCTTGATTACTTTGTACAGCGCATTTTTGATGACAGAATAGGCCAGACCTGCAGAGATATCGGAAACTTCTGCGCCTTCCTTCTGGGCCTGTTTTACCTTTGAATTCATAAATACGGTGCATCTGGTTCCAAGGTCAATGGGGTGACGGGCATAGAGCGCCGCTTTGGCAAAATCCTGAACACTGTAATTCAAAGATTTAGCAAAGGTTTCGATGAAGGAGCCGCAGCCGGAAGAGCAGGCTTCATTTAACTGTACACTGTCTACAGTTTGATTTTTGATTTTGATGCATTTCATGTCCTGACCGCCAATATCCAGGATACAGTCCACCTGGGGATCAAAAAAGGCGGCGGCATAGTAATGGGAAACTGTTTCTACTTCCCCTTCATCAAGAAGGAGCGCAGCCTTGATCAGGGCTTCTCCGTATCCTGTGGAACAGGAATAGGCAATGTGCGCCTCTTCGGGAAGGAGGGAATAAATCTCCTGGATGGAGCGGATTGCAGTATTTAACGGACTTCCATTGTTGCTGCTGTAAAAGGAATAAAGAAGAGAACCGTCTTCTCCCACCAAAGCTGTTTTGGTAGTGGTGGAGCCTGCGTCAATGCCAAGATAACAGTTTCCTTTATAGGAAGCAAGATCTGAAGTGGCAACCTGGTAGGAATCCTGACGCTTCCGAAAATCCTCATACTCTTCTTGGGAAGCAAAGAGGGGCTCCATACGTTCTACCTCAAAATCCATATGTACAGCCTGTTTCAGCCGGTCTTTAAGTTCTGTGAGGGAAACCTGCACGTTTTCTTTTGCATTCAGGGCAGAACCAATGGCTGCAAAAAGATGGGAGTTTTCCGGTACAATGGTGTGTTCCTCATCCAGTTTTAATGTGCGGATAAAAGCAGCCTTCAGCTCAGAAAGAAAGTGCAGAGGACCGCCCAGGAAAGCTACATGACCACGGATTGGTTTTCCGCATGCCAGACCGGAAATCGTCTGGTTGACCACTGCCTGAAAAATGGAAGCAGAAAGGTCTTCTTTGGTAGCGCCCTCATTGATCAGAGGCTGGATATCTGTTTTGGCAAAGACACCGCAGCGGGCAGCGATGGGATAAAGGGCTTTGTAGTTTTTTGCATATTCATTCAGGCCAGAGGCATCACTCTGAAGGAGAGAAGCCATCTGGTCAATAAAGGAACCGGTTCCTCCGGCGCAGATACCATTCATTCTCTGTTCAATATTTCCGCCTTCAAAGTAGATGATTTTGGCATCCTCACCTCCAAGTTCAATGGCAACATCGGTTTTGGGAGCCATTTTCTGCAGGGACGTGGAAACTGCGATCACTTCCTGAACAAATGGTATTTCCAGATGATTTGCCAGAGTCAGACCGCCGGAACCTGTGATTACAGGACAAAGAGTAAGCTCTCCCAGTTTGTCATAGGCTTTTTGAAGAAGGTCTGCCAATGTTTCCTGAATATTGGCAAAGTGTCTTTCGTAATCAGCGAACAGTAAGGCTTGGTTGTTGTCGAGAATAGCGATTTTTACTGTAGTAGAACCAATATCAATCCCTAATGTATAAGTCTTCATGTATTACGTTATGCCTCCTCATTCTGTTTATTAACAATTCATTTGTATATCAGGGGAAAAAACAGAAAAATTTCTTCCCTTCCTATTAAATGTATGTGGTAGATATTCCGTAATATTATACGACAAGGACGGAAAAATGACAATGTAAAAGTTTAACAAGGATTATCAGGATTACAGTTGAAATTTCTGTGAAATCAGGCTATACTTGTGCGAAGAACCAGATATTTTAGTAGGAAAAGAGGAAAACATATGGCAGAATATAAAATTTTAAAAACAGAGGGACGAGCGAAGCGCGCAGAGTTTCATACAGTCCATGGGACCATCCAGACGCCGGTTTTTATGAATGTGGGAACAATTGCGGCAATCAAGGGTGCAGTATCCACCATGGATTTGAAGGAGATTGGAACCCAGGTACAGCTCTCCAATACCTATCATCTTCATGTACGTCCAGGAGACAAGATTGTTAAGCAGCTGGGAGGCCTTCATAAGTTTATGGTCTGGGACAGACCCATTCTTACTGATTCCGGCGGATTTCAGGTCTTTTCCCTGTCCGGGCTTCGTAAAATCAAGGAAGAAGGGGTTTATTTCCGTTCCCATATTGACGGACATAAGATTTTTATGGGACCGGAGGAAAGTATGCAGATTCAGTCCAACTTAGGTTCCACCATTGCCATGGCATTTGATGAATGCCCCAGTAGTGTGGCAGATCGGGATTATGTGCAGAAATCTGTGGAGCGTACCACCAGATGGCTGGCCAGATGTAAAGCGGAGATGGATCGTCTGAACAGTCTTCCGGATACCATTAACCGGGAGCAGCTTTTGTTTGGCATCAATCAGGGCGCGATATATGAAGACATTCGTATTGCTCATGCCAAGGAGATATCCAAAATGAATCTGGACGGTTATGCTGTGGGAGGTCTTGCCGTAGGGGAAAGTCATGCAGAAATGTACCGGATTCTGGATGAGGTAGTGCCTCATCTTCCTCAGAATAAACCTACTTATTTAATGGGGGTAGGAACACCGGCGAATATTCTGGAGGCTGTAGAACGAGGCGTGGATTTCTTTGACTGCGTATATCCAAGCCGTAACGGCCGTCATGGACATGTGTATACCAACGAGGGAAAGAAAAATCTGTTTAATGCAAAGTATGAACTGGATACAAGACCTATTGAAGAAGGCTGTCAGTGTCCTGCATGCCAACATTACAGCAGAGCCTATATCCGCCATCTGTTAAAAGCAAAGGAAATGCTGGGAATGCGTCTTTGTGTACTTCATAATCTTTATTTCTATAATCATATGATGGAAGAAATCCGGGAAGCGCTGGATGCAGGGAACTTTGGAGAATACAAAAAGATGCGTCTGGAAGGCTTTGAACAGGGGAAGATTCATGGAGGACGATGATCCCTTTCCATATTTTATAAAAAAACCGGAAAAGCACTTGAAGAAAATGTTATTTTTGTGTATGATATGCTATAGTGCCAAAAAGTAACCGGCATGAAATATTCAGTTTGTGCAAAAATAGGAGGAATTAAAATGAGCGCAGAAGGCGGAATGGGCATTGGATTTACAATTGTATGGATGGTAGTTCTGTTCGGAATTATGTACTTTTTAATGATCCGTCCTCAGAAGAAAGAGCAGAAGAGAATTCAGGCTATGCTCAACAACATGGAGGTTGGTGACAGCGTAGTGACCACCGGAGGCTTCTATGGTGTGATTATCGATATGACAGAGGAAGATGTAATCATTGAATTCGGTAACAACAAAAACTGCCGTATTCCTATGAGAAAACAGGCAATTGCAGAAGTAGAAAAGGCAGAACAGGCGTCTGCATAAAAAACTGCGAAAAAAAGTAAGTGTCGCTTCACAGGCGGTGCTTACTTTTTTACGTTTATACGGAAAAAATCCAGACAGAAACATTCTCTTCTTGATTTTAAAGTTTTTTCGCTTTAATAGGTTGAAATCTTGAAGAAAGTGGGTTATTATATTAACAATACTCAAAAGATTACCTGTATCTGGTGAGACACTGGCAGGAAGAAAGGACGAGGAAGAGACTATGGAACATAAGATTGCATTGATTCCCGGAGATGGAATCGGACCTGAAATTGTAAGAGAAGCAAAAAAAGTCCTGGACAGGATTTGTGAAAAATATCATCATACATTTACATATTCAGAACTATTGCTAGGCGGAGCTTCCATTGACGTACACGGAGTACCCCTGACAGAAGAAACCATACAGGAGGCCAAAGCCTGTGACGCAGTATTGATGGGTTCTATTGGCGGAGATGCCAAAACTTCTTCCTGGTATCGCCTTGAGCCGTCTAAACGGCCGGAAGCGGGATTGCTGGGAATCCGTAAGGCATTGAATCTGTTTGCCAACTTAAGACCGGCTTACCTTTATAAGGAGCTGAAGGCAGCATGTCCCCTTCGTGATGAGATCATAGGCGATGGATTTGATATGATCATTGTCCGGGAACTTACCGGAGGCTTGTACTTCGGAGAACGGAAGACCATAGAAGAAAACGGCATAAAGAAAGCCATTGATACCCTGACTTACAACGAAGAAGAAATTCGCAGGATTGCAGTGAAGGCTTTTGAGATTGCTATGAAACGTAAAAAAAATGTGATTAGTGTGGATAAAGCCAATGTACTGGATTCCTCCCGCCTCTGGAGAAGCGTGGTGGAAGAGGTGGCAAAGGAATATCCGGAGGTTACACTGGCTCATATGCTGGTAGATAATTGCGCTATGCAGCTTGTGAAGGACCCGGCTCAGTTTGATGTAATCCTCACGGAGAATATGTTCGGAGATATTTTATCAGACGAAGCCAGTATGGTGACCGGTTCCATTGGAATGCTGTCTTCAGCCAGTCTCAATGAAACGAAATTCGGTCTTTATGAACCAAGTCATGGTTCTGCTCCGGATATTGCAGGTCAGGACAAGGCTAATCCAGTGGCCACGATTCTGTCAGCAGCCATGATGCTTCGCTATTCTCTGGATCTGGATGAAGAAGCCAGGGCAGTTGAGGATGCGGTTCAGAAGGTATTAAGCGATGGATGGCGCACCGGAGATATTATGTCAGAAGGATGCAGACTGGTTGGAACAAAAGAAATGGGAGATCTGATCGCAGCACAGATCTGAGAAGGGGAGGAATCAATTATGAGAAGTGACGCAGTAAAAAAAGGATCACAGCAGGCACCGCACAGGTCACTGTTTAATGCTCTTGGAATGACAAAGGAAGAAATGGAACGGCCGTTGGTGGGAATTGTAAGCTCCTATAACGAGATTGTACCAGGTCATATGAATCTGGATAAAATTGTAGATGCAGTGAAGCAGGGCGTGGCTATGGCAGGAGGTACGCCAGTGGTATTTCCGGCAATCGCTGTGTGCGATGGAATCGCCATGGGACATATTGGAATGAAATATTCTCTGGTAACCAGAGATCTGATTGCAGATTCCACAGAAGCAATGGCAATGGCGCATCAGTTTGACGCTTTGGTCATGGTTCCCAACTGTGACAAAAATGTTCCTGGACTTTTGATGGCAGCAGCCAGAATTAATGTTCCCACAGTATTTGTCAGCGGCGGTCCCATGCTGGCCGGCCATATTCAGGGACACAAAACCAGCCTTTCCAGTATGTTTGAGGCAGTGGGAGCCTATGCGGCAGGAAATCTCAGTGAAGAAGGTCTGACCGAATACGAGAACAAAACCTGTCCCACCTGTGGTTCCTGCTCTGGAATGTATACTGCCAACAGTATGAACTGTCTTACAGAGGTTCTTGGTATGGGATTGAGAGGAAACGGCACGATCCCGGCTGTGTACTCAGAACGTATCCGTCTTGCGAAACATGCGGGTATGCAGGTAATGGAACTGTACCGGAAAAATATCCGCCCAAGAGATATTATGACAGAGGATGCCATTCTTAACGCGCTGACTGTGGATATGGCTCTTGGATGTTCTACCAACAGTATGCTCCATCTCCCGGCCATTGCACATGAGATTGGAATGGATTTTGATATTAGCTTTGCCAATGAAATCAGCGAAAAAACACCGAATCTTTGTCACCTGGCCCCAGCGGGTTCCACCTATATGGAAGATCTCAATGAAGCAGGCGGTGTTTATGCGGTGATGAATGAACTGAACAAAAAAGGACTTCTTCACACCGACTGTATGACCGTAACAGGAAAGACCGTAGGAGAAAATATTGAAGGATGCATCAATGTGAATCCGGAAGTAATCCGCCCCATTGATCACCCATATAGCCAGACAGGCGGTCTTGCAGTTCTGAAGGGAAATCTGGCTCCTGACGGCGGCGTGGTAAAACGCTCCGCAGTGGTAGAAGAGATGATGGTTCATGAGGGACCGGCACGTGTCTTTGACTGCGAAGAAGATGCCATTGACGCTATCAAAGGCGGCAAGATTGTAGCAGGAGATGTGGTAGTCATCCGTTATGAAGGACCAAAAGGTGGTCCTGGTATGAGAGAAATGCTGAATCCTACTTCTGCTATTGCTGGTATGGGTCTTGGCTCTTCCGTAGCTTTGATCACAGATGGCCGTTTCAGCGGCGCATCCAGAGGGGCTTCCATTGGTCATGTCTCTCCGGAAGCGGCTGTAGGCGGTCCCATCGCACTGGTGGAAGAAGGGGATATCATCAGCATTGATATTCCAAATCTGAAGCTGGAGATAAAGGTTTCAGAAGAAGAAATGCAGGCCAGAAGAGAAAAATGGCAGCCGCGCGAACCAAAGGTAACGACAGGATATCTTGCAAGATATGCCGCTATGGTCACTTCTGGAAATCGTGGCGCGATTCTGGAAATACCTGGAACAAAAAAATAAAGGAGGGCATGGAATGAAACTTACAGGTGCAGAAATTATTGTTGAATGTTTGAAAGAACAGGGAGTAGATACAATTTTTGGTTATCCGGGAGGAGCAATTCTGAATGTCTACGATGCCCTTTATAAATACAGAAATGAAATCACTCATATCCTTACTTCCCATGAGCAGGGCGCTGCCCACGCTGCAGACGGATATGCGAGAGCCACCGGTAAGGTGGGTGTCTGTATGGCAACCTCCGGTCCTGGAGCCACCAACCTGGTAACAGGAATTGCAACTGCGCAGATGGATTCTGTTCCGGTAGTAGCCATCACAGCTAACGTGGGCAAGCCTCTCCTTGGAAAGGACTCCTTTCAGGAGGTGGATATTGCGGGGATTGTAATGCCCATTACCAAACACAGTTACATTGTCAAAGATATCAGTAAGCTGGCAGATACCATTCGCAAAGCGTTTTACATTGCAAAAAGCGGACGCCCAGGTCCTGTTCTTGTGGATGTAACCAAGGATGTGACAGGAGCAACGTATGAATATACACCGCGCCGTCCGGCAACGGTAAACAGAGAAACCAGTGAAATCCGTAAAGAGGATGTTCAGACTGCCATTGAAATGATCCAAAAGGCAGAAAAACCCTACATTTTCCTGGGAGGCGGTTCTGTAATCTCCGGAGCATCTGAAGAAATTGCAGAGCTGGCCCATAGAATTCAGGCGCCGGTGTGCGACAGTCTCATGGGAAAAGGGGCATTTTCCGGGGAGGATCCTTTATATACTGGAATGTTGGGAATGCATGGAACCAAAACCTCCAACCTGGGTGTGATGCAGTGTGACCTTCTTATTGTTCTTGGAGCAAGATTTAGCGATCGTGTGACAGGAAATGCAGATACCTTTGCAAAAAATGCAAAAATTCTTCAGGTGGACATTGATGCGGCAGAGATCAACAAGAATGTACTGGTAGACGCCTATATTGAAGGCGATATCAAAGAGGTGCTTCGCCGTTTGCTGGAAGATATCCCGGAAAAGAAGCATCCGGAATGGATTGCTCATATTCAGGATTTAAAAGAGAAATACCCGTTAAATTACGATCATACTCAGCTGACCGGTCCATATGTAATTGAAAAGCTGTATGAACTGACCCATGGTGACGCAATCATCACCACAGATGTGGGGCAGCATCAGATGTGGGCTGCGCAGTATTATAAATACAAAGAGCCAAGAACCTTGCTTACTTCAGGCGGCCTTGGAACCATGGGTTATGGACTGGGCGCTGCTATTGGAGCAAAAATGGGAAGACCTGACAAAACAGTGGTAAATATTGCAGGAGATGGCTGTTTCCGTATGAACATGAACGAGATTGCAACAGCGGTGCGCTGCGGGAGACCTCTGGTTCAGATCATACTGAATAATCATGTGCTGGGTATGGTACGTCAGTGGCAGAGTTTGTTTTATGATCACAGATATTCCCATACTGTACTCAATGATACCGTGGATTTTGTAAAGGTTTCAGAAGGTCTGGGTGCAAAGGCAATTCGGGTGACCAGCATTGAAGAAGTGGAACCGGCTTTGGAGGAAGCTCTTCATGCAGATGGTCCAGTGGTACTGGATTGCTGGATCGATCAGGATCTGAAGGTATTTCCTATGGTACCGGCAGGCGCAAATATTGACGAAGTTTTCGATGAGGAGGATATGAAAAAATGAGCAGAGTGTACAATTTTTCCGCAGGACCAGCAGTCCTTCCGGAACAGGTGCTGCAGGAGGTTGCAGCAGAAATGATGGATTACAATGGAACAGGGATGTCTGTTATGGAAATGAGTCACAGAAGTGCTGCATTTCAGCAGATCATTGATGAAGCAGAACAGGATTTAAGGGATCTTATGCAGATTCCGGATAACTATAAGGTTCTGTTTCTTCAGGGCGGCGCATCACAGCAGTTTGCCATGATTCCCATGAACCTGATGAAAAACAAAGTGGCTGATTACATTGTCACCGGACAGTGGGCGAAGAAGGCATACCAGGAAGCGCAGAAATACGGAAAAGCCAACAAAATTGCTTCCTCAGAGGATGAAACCTTTTCCTATATTCCGGATTGCAGTGATCTTCCTATTAGTCCGGATGCGGATTACGTGTACATTTGCGAAAATAATACAATTTATGGAACCAAGTTCAAGGAACTTCCAAATACAAAAGGCAAAACACTGGTTGCGGACGTCTCTTCCTGTTTCTTATCTGAACCGGTAGATGTAAGCAAGTATGGCATCATTTATGGCGGTGTACAGAAAAATATCGGACCGGCAGGTATGGTAATTGTGATCATCCGTGAAGATCTCATCACAGAAGACGTACTTCCGGGAACACCTACCATGCTCACCTATAAGACACATGCAGATGCAGGATCTCTTTACAATACACCCAATGCATATTGCATTTATGTGTGCGGAAAAGTCTTCAAATGGCTGAAATCCATGGGCGGACTGGAAGAAATGAAGAAGAGAAATGAAGAAAAAGCCAAAATTCTGTATGATTTCCTGGATCAGAGTAAATTGTTCCACGGTACCGTAGTGGCAAAAGACCGTTCTCTTATGAATGTACCTTTTGTAACCGGCGACAAGGAACTGGATGCAAAGTTTGTAAAAGAGGCAACAAAAGCAGGTCTGGTAAATCTGAAGGGACACCGCTCCGTAGGCGGTATGCGCGCCAGCATTTATAACGCCATGCCGAAGGAAGGGGTAGAAGCCCTGGTTGCATTTATGAAAAAGTTTGAGGAGGAGAATGCCTAATGTTTCAGTATCATTGCCTGAATCCCATTGCTGAAAAAGGGCTGAAGCTCTTTAGCGATGAATACAAAAAAACAGATGCTATACAGGATGCAGATGCAGTTCTGGTAAGAAGCGCAAAAATGCATGAAATGGAGCTTCCTGATTCTGTAAAGGCCATTGCCCGCGCAGGTGCAGGGGTAAACAACATTCCGGTTAAGGAATGTGCAGAGAAGGGAATCGTGGTGTTTAATACACCAGGAGCCAACGCAAACGGTGTCAAAGAACTGGTGCTTGCAGGTATGCTGCTGGCATCCAGAGACATTGTGGGTGGAATTGAATGGGTGGCACAGCAGAAAGACCGTGAGGACATTGACAAACTGGCAGAAAAACAGAAAAAACAGTTTGCAGGATGTGAAATCAGCGGCAAAAAGCTGGGTATCATTGGTCTTGGGGCAATTGGAGCCATGGTAGCCAATGCAGCTTCCGGGCTTGGCATGGAGGTATATGGATATGACCCATATATTTCCATTGATGCGGCATGGAATCTTTCCCGAACCATTAAACACAGCAAATCTCTGGATGAAATTTATACACAGTGCGATTACATTACCATTCATGTGCCCCTTCTGGACAGCACAAAGGAAATGATCAATAAAGAAGCATTTGAGAAAATGAAGGATGGCGTGGTGCTTTTGAATTTTGCCCGGGACCTTCTGGTAGATGAAAAAGCACTTCTGGAAGCTCTGGATCAGGGCAAAGTAAAGAAATATGTAACAGATTTTGCCAATCCTCTTGTAGCAGGACATGAAGGAATTCTGGTGACCCCCCATCTGGGAGCTTCCACAGAGGAATCTGAGGAAAACTGCGCTGTGATGGCGGTAAAAGAACTTCGTGATTTCATGGAAAACGGAAATATTAAGAATTCTGTGAATTTCCCTAACTGTGATATGGGAACCTGTGTGGCAGTGGGACGTATTGCCATCACCCATAAAAATGTACCAAATATGATCAGTCAGTTTACCAAGATTCTTGGTTCAGAGGGACTGAACATTGCAGATATGACCAACAAGAGCAAAGGGGAATATGCTTATACCCTCATTGACCTGGAAAGCGCGGCATCCAAGGAAGCGCTGGATGAGCTTCAGGCAGTGGAAGGCGTAGCTAAAGTACGCGTTGTAAAATAAACAGTTCCAACAAAAAAAGAGCCGTAAGGCTCTTTTTTTGTTGGCTTTATAGAAAAGCAGATTATTTTCGGGAAGCAATAAAGTCCAAAACTTCCTGGCGGGACGGCATAACTCTTAAGGCGCCTTTTCTGGTAGTGATCAGAGAAGCTCCTGCGTTGGCAAAGGTAAGAAGCTCCAGGAGATTATCCTCTGTAAGATCAGTAAGGCCATGTTCCAGAATATAGTTTAAGGCGCTGGCACAGAAGGTGTCTCCTGCACCGGTTGTCTCAATGGTGTTTTCCTGAAGGAAAGGAGCTGCTTCTACGCGAAGATCCTTATAATAAGCGCGGCTTCCGTCTTTTCCCATGGTGATCAGAATAAGAGGGATGTTATATTTTTCACGGAGCAGGGCAGCGCCTTTGTCATAATCAGTAGTTCCGAAAAGGAATTCCACTTCATTGTCGGAAATCTTTAATACGTCACATTTGCTAAGTCCATATTCAATTTCTTTTCTGGCATCTTCCAGAGAATTCCAGAGGGGAGGACGAAGATTTGGGTCAAAGGTGATGATGCAGCCAGCCTCTTTCGCTACTTCAATGGCATAACGGGTTGCCTCTCTCACCCCTTCGTGTGTGGAGGATAGAGTTCCAAAGTGGAAAATGCGGGAGGAACGGATGAGATCCTCCTGTACTTCTTCTTTGGTGAGCATCATATCTGCGCCAGGATTGCGATAGAAAGAGAAGTCCCGGTCGCCATCCGGATAAGTATGGACAAAAGCAAGTGTTGTATGTACTTCTTCATCGATCATCAGATTTCGGGTATCAATTCCCACTTCTTCAACGGCATTTTTTAACTGTGTGCCAAACATATCTTTTCCAACTTTACCGATAAAAGCTGTTTTTTTGCCAAGACGTTCCAGCATGGCAAGTACGTTGCAGGGCGCACCGCCTGGATTCGCCTCCAGAAGAGGATTTCCCTGGGCACTGGTACCATTTTCTGTAAAATCAATCAATAATTCGCCCAATGCTGTAACATCAAATAATTTGTTTTCCATATTTAAACCTCCTAGTATGCTGTAAATAGATTCAGCGTTCCTTCTTATAAGTGTATCGCAGGTGTGGGATTTCGTCAAACAAATTTCTTTCTTTTTTTGTACAAAAATGATAAAATAAAACAAAGGTTTAATAATCAGAAAATGAAAACAGGAATTTCTGAATCACTTCGTTTTTTGCAGGAGGAAAATAAAATATGAATGAGAAAATCTACCAATTTATGGACTGGCCAAGAATCGAAGCCGTAGTATATGGAGAGGAAGCATCACCCAAAGACGTGATGAGCCCAAGGCTGACTCCGGAAGGGGTGCTGGTGCAGGGATTTTTCCCGGAGGCAAAAGAAGCAAAGGTTCTTTGGGGAAACAAAGCGATTCCCATGGATCTGGAAGATGAGGCCGGTTATTTTGCAGCATTGATTCCAGGAAGAAAAATATCTGCATATCGGTATCAGGTAACCTGGGAGGAACATACGGAAGAATTTTATGATCCCTATGCATTTTCAGGATTTATAACAGAAGAGGAAGAGAAGGCGTTTTGTGCAGGCGTTTTTTATCATGCCTATGAGAAACTGGGTGCGCATTACCAGGTTGTCAATGGAGTGGAAGGTACCAGCTTTGCAGTCTGGGCGCCAAACGCCATGCGTGTCAGTGTAGTGGGGGCTTTTAACCGATGGGATGGACGTCGGTGTATGATGCATCGAATGCCCATGTCCGGTATTTTTGAACTGTTTGTCCCTGGAGTGAAACCAGGAGAGGCATATAAGTACGAAATCAAACATAAAAACGGAGAAATCCACTTGAAAGCAGATCCCTATGCTGCCTGTTCTGAACTTCCGCCGGCAGATGCTTCTGTGGTGGCAGTTTCTGACACCTTCCAATGGCATGACCAGGAATGGATAAAGGATAGAAAAAAATACAAAGACCGCCGGGAACCTATTTCTATTTACGAGACAAGCCTGAAGGATTGGAATTCAGGAAAAGAGTTGCTGGCATTTTTGAAGGAACTGGGTTATACCCATGTGGAGTTTACGCCGGTGATGGAATATCTGGATGAAGAGAGCGATGGTTATTCTACAGCCTCCTATTATGCGCCTACTCAGAGATTTGGAACTCCGCTGGAGTTTAAAAAGCTGATTGACGAGCTTCACCAGGCAGGGATTGGTGTGATTCTGGACTGGACGCCAGCACATTTTCCACGCCATGAAGCAGGTCTGGAGCTTTTTGACGGAACTCCTCTTTATGAGGAAAAGGATCCTTCCATGGCAGTACATCCCATGTGGGGAACGTTGTTATATGATTACGGCAGCCCTATGGTCAAAGATTTTCTTCTGGCCAATGCATTTTACTGGCTTGATTTTTACCACGCAGATGGTCTTCGCGTAGATGACGTGGATTCCATGCTGTATCTGGATTATGGAAGAACTCCGGGAGAATGGACTCCCAATATCTATGGAACCAATGAGAATCTTCAGGCAATGGAGTTTTTGAAACATTTGAATTCCATTGTGAAAAAAATGCTTCCAGGGGTGTTGATCATTGCTCAGGAGGATGGTCTCTGGCCGGAACTGACTGGAGATGTCAAAGACGACCATATGGGATTCGATTACAAATGGAGCGGTGGATGGACCAATGATCTGCTGGCTTATCTTTCCAACGATCCTATTGAACGAAAAAATCATCACGATCAGCTTACATTATCCATGTTGTATGCTTACTGTGAGCATTATGTACTGACATTGGGAAAAAGAGATGTGGGTACGCTCACAGAATTTTTGGACAGACTTCCAGGAAACCAGGAGCAAAAACTGGCTCAGGTAAGAGAAGCCTATGCTTATATGATGCTTCATCCAGGCTGTAAAATGATGGCGCCGCCTTCTGATATGCCGAAAGAACTGAAAACTTGTATCCAGGATCTCAATGCACTGTACAAAAATCATCCGGCTCTATACAGAAAGGATCATGAATACGAAGGCTTTGAATGGATTCAGCTGATGAAGTATGAAGAAAATATCATTACCTTTCTGCGCTGTTCAGATAAGCCGGAGGAAACCCTTCTTGTAGTTCTGAATTTTGCGGCGATTCCTTATGAAGATTATGCCGTGGGAGTTCCCTTCTACGGAAAATATAAAGAAATCTTTAACAGTGACCATAAGAAATACGGCGGTGAGGGCGTGGGCAATCCACGAGTGAAGACCTGTAAAAAAGAAGAATGGGATGAGCGGGAATACATGCTTAAGCTGAGAGTTCCGGCCCTTGGCGCCTGTGTCTTCTCCTGTACACCTCAAAAAGAACCGGAAGCTAAGAAACAGACAGCCAAAAAAACAACAAAAAAATAAAAGGATTGTGCCGGGATTTTATTCCCGGCACAAAAAAGTGCTTGCTTTTTTAAAAAAATACGGTATAATATTTTTTGTGTCAAACACAAGCTGAAATAGCTCAGTCGGTAGAGCACTTCACTCGTAATGAAGGGGTCGTGAGTTCGAGTCTCATTTTCAGCTTACCTTGGAGACAGCCGGAAGCCTGAGAAATCATGGCTTTTGGCTGTTTTTGTTTTGGCCCGGTGTGATGAAATAGAGGTTTCCAAAGCGGAGAAACTATGTTAAGATAATAGCTGGAAACTCTATTACAGGAATGTAATGCAGTGTGAGAAATACAGAAAGGAAAAGAAATGGAGCAGATAGAACAACAGATCCTGGATCGGATCGACCGGCATAGAGAAGAGCTTTTGGCTTTTGCTCATGATCTGGAACGCCATCCGGAACCTGGATTTGAGGAAAAGAGAACCGCTTCTCTTACTGCAGAGTTTATGAGAAAAGCAGGACTTAAAGTACAGGAACATCTGGCAGTTACCGGAGTGCGGGGAGATTATGGCAGCAGCGGACAGGGAATCAATGTAACTTTGATTGGAGAACTGGATGCCATTGGATGCAAAACTCATCCCCAATCAGATCCAGAAACAGGTGTGGCTCATGCCTGTGGACATCATGCGCAAATGACTGCTCTTTTGGGTGCTGCAATTGGACTGTGCGATGAAAAGATACAGGAAGAACTGGATGGTTCTCTGACATTTCTGGCAGTCCCTGCGGAAGAATATATTGATGCGCAAAAGCGGAAACGAATGAAACAGGAAGGCGTAGGATTTCCGGCTTCTGGAAAAAGTGAACTGATTCGTCTGGGAGTTCTGGAGCATACGGATCTGATCCTGACCACCCACGTACATATGGTTCCCGTAAAGGAAGATTTTTATCTGGGGAATCCGGCCTGCAACGGTTTCACAGCAGAAATGGTACAGGTTAAGGGGAAGGCGGCTCATGCGGCAATCGATCCCTGGGATGGGGTCAATGCATTGAGTATTGCATCCAGTGCCATTCAGATGATGGGGCTCATGCGGGAAACTTTCCGGGAAGAGGATCATGTGCGGCTTCACAATGTAATACGAAGGGCAGGAACGGTAATCAACACAGTACCGGAGGATGCACTCATTGAAACAAAAATCCGCGCAGCGTCACTGGAACGAATTCAGGAAGTCCGGGAAATGATAGACCGGGCTTATGACGGAGCTGCATATGCTTTTGGGGGAAGTGTGGAGCGGGAGCTTCTTCAGGGATATATGCCCATACGCCCCAGGATGGCAGATTCCGTTCAGATTGAAACGGCTCGTGATCTGGGTGTTTCGTTTCGGGAGGTAAGTTCCTGGGATTTCAACAATGCGTGTACGGATGTGGGGGATCTGACACATTTGTTTCCCGTGTTGAATTTCACATTCGGAGGTTTTTCCGGGAAACTGCACAGCGCAGATTTCCGTATTGAAGATCAGGAACTCGCCTATCTTACAAGTGCAAAAATGCTTGCGCTCACCGCATATCGCCTTCTGAAAAATAAGGCCTGTGAAGCAAGAAAGATAAAAGAGGATTTTCAGCCTGTCTTTACCAGGGAAAGCTATTGTACATATATCAGAGACCATTATCATCTCTGAGACGGGAGAACTTAATGACAGAAATATGTTTGGAATTAAAAAATATCAAAAAAAGCTATGAAAAAGAAGAAGAGGTGCTGCAGGGAATCAGCTTATCCATTGGAAAAGGAGAGTTTATCACCCTTCTTGGGGCATCGGGATGCGGAAAAACCACGACTCTGCGGATTATCGCAGGCTTGGAAACTCCAGATGAGGGAGCTGTGTTCCTGGACGGAAAAGAGGTTACTTCTCTGGAACCGGATCAGAGAGACGTAAACACGGTATTCCAGAATTACGCACTGTTTCCCCATATGAATGTAGCGGATAATATTGGGTACGGCCTAAAACTGAAAAAAGTGCCCAAACCAGAGATCAAAAAAAGAGTGACAGAAATGCTGGAGCTGGTTCAGTTGTCTGGTTATGAGAAACGAAAGCCCTCTGAACTGTCCGGAGGCCAGAAACAGAGAGTGGCAATTGCCAGGGCTCTGGTGAATAATCCTAAGGTACTTCTTCTGGATGAGCCCTTAGGAGCTCTGGATCTTCAGCTGCGCCGCACCATGCAGGCGGAACTGAAGCGGCTTCAGAAAAAACTGGGTATCACCTTTATTTACATCACCCATGATCAGGAAGAAGCCATCAATATGTCTGACCGGATTGCGGTGATGAACCATGGGCGCTTTGAGCAGATTGGAACACCCGATGAGATATATAATCGTCCAAAGACCAGTTATGTGGCGACCTTTGTGGGAAACTCCAACATTATGAAGGGAACTGTGGAACGTATGGCGGGAAGCCAGGTTCTGATCAACATGTGTGGTCAGAAGGTGTTAGCAGAGGCCCGAGGAGAGATTTTGAAGCCGGGAGAACCGGTTACCTTTGCTGTGCGAAGTGAAAATATACAGATGGATGAAAACTGTGGCTGCGGAATGGAAGCAGTGGTAAAGGAAAAGAGTTTTGCCGCCGGTCAGCTGCGTTTGTGTCTGGCTCTTTCAGATGGGACAGAAGTTGTATCCAGCAGATATGGAATTGACGCCAATGTTTCTGTGGGAGAGAAGGTTTGCTTCCGTTTTCAGGCCAGGGATGCGGTTCTGGTAGATCGGGAGGACGCCCATGAATAAAAAGAAAACAGGAACCATCTGGATGATCCTGCCCCTTTATCTCTTTACCCTGATTTTTGTGGCTGGTCCATTGCTTTATATGGTGGCATTAAGCTTTGCCACCCCCGGCGCTGTTCATGGAGTAGAATGGAAGCTGACCTTGGATAACTACCGGCGTATTTGGGAACCGGTATATCTGGATACGTTCCGTCAGTCCTTTCAGCTGGCTCTTACCAGTACCTTACTGATCAGCCTGCTGGGATATCCCTTTGGATATTTTATGGCAAAATTATCCCCAGGGGGAAAGAAAAAGGCAATGCTGTTTTTGATGCTTCCCTTCTGGGTCAATTCCCTGATCCGCCTCTATGGCTGGATCATTATCCTGCAGAATAAAGGGGTGCTGAATTTTATCCTGAAAAAGCTGGGACTGATTCAAAAGCCGCTGAAAATTCTGTATAGCTATCCGGCTATTGTGATCGGAATGGTCTATGTGCTTCTTCCGTTCATGATTCTGTCCGTTTATTCCAGCGCAGAGAAGCTGGACTGGTCTTTGGTGGAAGCAGCCCGGGATTTGGGGGCATCCAGAAGAAAAGCATTTTGGACAGTTACCTTTAAATTAACATTGCCTGGTCTTTTGTCCGGCGTGATCCTTACTTTTATTCCTTCTATGGGCCTGTTCTTTATTGCAGATATTCTGGGAGGAAATAAGATCGTACTGGTGGGCAGCCTGATCCAGGAGCAGATGACCAGAGGAAGTAACTGGCCGTTTGGGGCAGCGCTGGCGGTGGTATTGATGATCCTGACAACGCTGATGATCGTTCTTTACCGTAAGATCACCAATGTAAAAGAACTGGAGGGGATCGGATGAAAAAAAATACAAAGTTTTCCAGATTTTATCTGGGAGTGTTATTCTTTTTGATGTATCTGCCCATTGGCGTGGTAATTCTTTTTTCCTTTAATGAATCTAAGCTTCCGGTGGCATTTACCGGATTTTCTCTCCAATGGTATGATAAGCTGTTTCATAACAGCGCCATGATGGAGGCTTTGGGAAACAGTTTGATTCTTGGAGTGGTCAGCTGTCTTCTTTCCGCTGTGATAGGCACTATGGGAGCGGTTGGGCTGTCCAGGATTCATTGGAAAACAAAGGGAGCGCTGGAGTATATTTCCATCCTGCCTTTGATGATTCCTGAGATTATCCTGGGCATGGTGCTTATGGCTTTTTTCTATATGCTGGGACTGCCCTTTGGAATGCTGACACTTCTTCTGGGACATACCATTTTCTGTGTTCCATATATTCTGATGGAAGTAAAGGCAAGATTGGTGGGAATGGACCCTGCGCTGGAGGAAGCGGCTCGGGATCTTGGGGCAAGCCAGCTGCGCGCGTTTTGGGATATTACGCTGCCTCTTATTATGCCGGCAGTGTTATCCGGTTCTCTTCTGGCATTTGCCATGTCTATGGATGATGTGGTAATCAGTATTTTTGTAAACGGGCCAAGAATTTCAACCTTGCCCATTAAGGTCTACACCCAGTTAAAGACAGGGGTGACACCGGAGATCAATGCTCTTTGTACCCTGATGCTGGGTGCAACCGTTCTGGTGATTCTTGGATATCTCCTTGTTGACAAAATGCGGAACCGTAAAAAATAATGAATTCATGATCCTTGTACATCGAGGAGTAAGAAAAGGAGGAAGATTATCATGAAAAAAATAGCAGTAAGTGTGTTATGTGCCGCTATGTCCATTTCCACCTTATCCGGATTTGGTTCTGACAGTTCAAAGGAACTGGTTCTTTATACCTGGGAGGGAATGTTCCCTCAGGAGGTGTTGGATGGATTTGAGGAAGAAACAGGAATCAAAATTATTTACTCCAATTTTGACACGGATGAAACCATGCTGGAAAAACTTTCCATGGCTAAAGGCGGAGATTATGATGTGGTAATTGCAGATGATTATATTCTGGAAACCGTTATTGGAGAGGGACTGGCAGAAAAACTGGATAAAGAAAAGCTGACAGGGATTGAGAATATTAACCCATTGTATCAGGGACAGTTCTATGATCCAAAGGATGAATACATCATTCCTTATGGCGCCGGTATTCCGCTGATTGTTTATGACCCGGAAATGGTGGACATAGAAATCAAGAGCTATAAGGATCTGTGGGATCCTTCTTTGGAAGACAGTCTTGCGCTGGTAGGAAATTATCGTGTGATCAACGGGATTACCCAGCTTTCTATGGGAAAGACCATGAATGAAGAGGATGTGGAAGTAATCAAGGAAACCGGTAAGAAACTTCAGGAACTGGCTCCCAATGTGCGTCTTATCCAGGATGACAATACACAGAATGCCCTTCTTAACGGAGAAGCAAGCGCTGCTTTCCTCTACACCTCTCAGGTGACTGCTGCGCTGGCAGAAAATCCAGATCTGAAGGTGGTATATCCGGAAGAAGGTCTGGGATTTGGAATTATGGGTTCCTTTATCCCAAGTGACGCTCCAAATAAAGAAGCAGCTTATCAGTTTATGGATTATCTGCTGAAACCGGAAATCGCTGCACAGTGCACCAATTACATTGGTTATTATTCTACAAACAAAGCTGCCGATGAACTGGTAGATCCGAATCTGGTAGTGCCGGATTCCGTAAAAAAAGGAGAAATTGTGCAGAATGTAAGTCAGGAGGCAGAAGAACAGTACAGCAAAAACTGGACGGAATTTAAGGCAGCCTGCGATTAACAGAAACAAGGGGGATTGTAAGCGATGGAAGTATATAAGGGAACGGCCACATTTTCCGGAATCGCCATCGGTAAAATACTATATTATTATAAGGATGAATATCAGATTCGTCAGTATCTGGTACAGGATGTAAAAAAAGAACTGGCTGATTTCAGAGATGCACGAATCAAAGTAGGGGCACATCTGAAAGAACTCTATGAACAAAACAGGACAATCAATGAGGGAGAAGCACGCATTTTTCTCAAACAGGCAAAGCTTCTGGAGAATGGAAGCTTTGCCCGGGCGGTGGAAAGCCTCATTGTTTCCGAGAAAGTCAATGCTGCTTATGCAGTTATGACAAACAGAGATGAGCTGTCCTCTACCTTTCAGAACCTGGAGGAGCCGGTTATTCAAGAACATATTCTCAATGTCCGTGAGGTTTCAGACCGGATTCTGGAATGCCTTGGGGGGATTACCCCAAGAATTGATCTGGGAGAAACGCCGGTAATTCTTCTTTCCAGAAATCTGGCGCCTGCTGAGTTAATGGAAATGGAACGGGATAAACTGCTGGCCGTGGTCACAGAGCAGGGTTCAGAAGTCTCTCATGCATCGATTCTGGCAAAAACCATGGAGTTACCTACTCTGGTGGGAGTGGAAGTCAAAGAAGAATGGGATGGTGAGAAAGCCATTGTGGATGGCTATACGGGAACACTTTATCTTCATCCGGATGAGGAACTGTTAAAGGAATATGAAATTCGCCGTCAGGCAGACATCCGGGAGCGGGAGGCTCTCCTTACACTTCGTACCAGCAAAAACATTACCAGGGATGGTCGTGAGATTGGTTTATATGCCAACATTGGAAATCTGGATGATCTGAATAACGTTCTGTTTTATGGAGCAGATGGAATTGGTCTTCTCAGAAGTGAATTCCAGTATCTTGGAAGAGAAAACTATCCAAGAGAGAAAGAACTGTTCCATGCCTATAAAAAAGTAGCAGAAACCATGGGGGAACACCTGGCTGTGATTCGGACTGTGGATCTGGGAGCAGACAAACAGGCGGAATATCTGGATATTCCAGACGAGGCAAATCCGATTATGGGAAATCGGGGAATCCGCCTTTGTCTGGATCGGAAAAAAATGTTTAAGGCACAGCTGCGGGCCATTTATCGGGCCAGCGCTTACGGGAATTTGGCAATTATGTATCCGATGGTCACTTCAGAGGAAGAAATGGATGAGATTGAACAGATTGTAAATGAGGTCAAGGAGGGACTTCGGGAAAAAGAAATTCCCTTTAAGGAAATCCCCACAAGTATTATGATTGAGACGCCGGCAGCGGTGATGATCAGTCGGGAACTGGCAAAAAGAGTGGATTTTCTGAGTCTTGGAACCAATGACCTGACACAGTATACCCTTGCCATGGACCGCCAAAACCCTCTGCTGAAAGAGAAATACCAGGACCATCACCCGGCAATTTTAAGGATGATTCAAATGGTGATCAAGGCTGGTCATGAAGAAGGAGGAAAGGTTTGTATCTGCGGCGAACTGGCTGCAGATGTGGAGCTGACAGAAACCTTCCTGCGTATGGGTGTGGATGCACTTTCTGTGGTTCCGGCCTGTATTCTTCCGGTGCGTAAGGCAATACGGGAAACAGATCTGGGGGAGAAAGGGACAAAGGCATGAAGGAAAGGAGCAAAGTAGTTCTTCTTCCCTGCGGGACATATGAGGAAGAAAGGGTTTATGAACAGCTGAAACAGGGAATTAAGCTTCTGGGAGGATTGGAAACCATTGTCAGGAAGCAGGAGAAAATTCTTCTTAAACCGAATCTTCTCAAAAAGGCAGAGGTGGATAAGGCAGTAATCACCCATCCGGCAGTGACAGGGGCTTTTGCAAGGCTTCTGCGGGAAGAAGGATATGAACATCTGTTTCTGGCAGATTCCTGTGGGACCAGTACCACCACAAAGGTAATCCGGGGAACCGGACTGGATGAAATACTGGAGAAATTAAAGATTCCAGCCATAGATTATACCGAAGGGGTTTCTGTTTCCTATCCGGAAGGAGTACAGGCCAGGGAATTTGTTCTTCCCAGAGAACTTCTGGAGGCAGACGCAGTGATTTCTCTCTGTAAGATGAAAACCCACGCACTGGAACGAATCACCGGGGCAATCAAAAACAGTTATGGATTTATTTACGGACTTCATAAGGCAAAGGGGCACACCCAATATCCAAGCGCAGACAGCTTTGCCAGAATGCTGGTGGACTTGAACCAGTATGTGAAACCAAGATTGTATCTGATGGATGGCATTGTGGCCATGGAAGGGAACGGACCTGGTTCCGGGGAGCCTGTTCCCATGAATGTGCTTCTTCTCTCAACGGACCCGGTGGCTTTGGACAGCGTATTCTGCGCGTTGGTGGATCTGAAACCGGAAATGGTCCCCACCAATTACCATGGAGAAAAAATGGGACTGGGAATGATGGATCCGCAAAAAATCCAGGTGGTAACACCGGAAGGGAACATGACGGTAGAGGAAGCAGCAAGGCGCTGGGGAAATCCTTCCTTTGACGTGGATCGAAGGCCTGTCCGCCACGGAAAGTGGGAACGCCTGGCCAGAGCTTTGAATCTGTTTCAGAAAAAGCCGTACATTGATAAGGACAAATGTATCCGATGTGGAATCTGTGTCAATAGTTGTCCTGTTCCGGGAAAAGCGTTGGATTTCAAAAAAGGACGAAAAGAGCCTCCGGTATACGATTATAAAAAATGCATCCGATGTTTCTGTTGTCAGGAAATGTGCCCGGAGAAGGCAATTAAGGTGAAATAAATGAAAAAAGCATCTTTTCAGATGCTTTTTTCGCTTTATGGAATCAATTCAAAGCATGTTAGCCGTTTCCCGGATAAACTCCGGTGTGGTGCCGCAGCAGCCGCCAATGATGGAAGCGCCATTTTCCGTTAATACCTTCATATGGCGGGCAAAGTCAGAAGGGCTCATGGAATAAACCGCATTTCCCTGGTCATCAATCACCGGCATTCCGGCATTGGGTTTGGCAATGACAGGAACTGAAACATTCTCCCGGATATTGCGAACCACAGAGACCAGCTGATCCGGTCCCACAGAACAGTTAATGCCCACAGCGCTGGCGCCTGCACTCTCCAGAGCCATTGCTGCTTCCACTGCATTTCCGCCGCTGAAGATGCTTCCGTCAGCCTCTACGGTCATGGTGCAGAGAATGGGAAGGTCACATACAGAAAGGGCAGCGTCTACGGCAGCCAGTGTCTCTTCAATACCGATCATGGTTTCGGCAACGATACAGTCTACGCCCGCATCTGCAAGAGAACGTATTTGTTCTTCATAGACACGAAACGCGTCTTCGTAGGTATAATCGCCATCAGCTGAAATAAATTTACCGGTTGTGGTGATGTCTCCTGCCACATAGGCTTTTCCATTGGCAGCCTCTTTAGAATAGGAAACAAGGGTATGATTGATTTCGTGGAGGCGATCCTCCAGTCCGTGTCCCTCCAGACTTAAGCGGTTTCCGCCGAACGTGGGGGCATAGAGAATCTGGCTTCCTGCCTGTACATAGGCCTTCTGAAGATTCAAAATGATTTCTTTATGTTCCATCACCCAAAGTTCTGTACAGATGCCTCGTGGCATGCCGCTGGCCATAAGATTGGAGCCGGTGGCGCCGTCCAGAAGAATGATGTTGTTGGTCAGAGTCTGAAATTCCTGTTTGGTCATAGGGGGTCCTCCTTGTTGTGTGAATTTGGGATATCAGAAATCCGATTGGAAAGGGATTTGACTCATTATAGCACAGGTCGAAAAAAATAGAACGGTATTTTGAAAATTCCTTGCTATTTTTTCCAGCCTGTGCTATTTTCTAGGTATCATCTTATTCTGGCAGTTCTGCCGGAAATTTTCCCGAAATACAATATGAAGAGATACAAAAGAATCAGGAAAGCAAGAAGGAGGATGCTATGAATTTATTTGATTTCACGTACTGCGGAAATTATAACCGGCAGATACAGAATCTCTCCCGCATTGTGCCGGAGAAATGGAGTTTTGACCATCTGAACGATAATGGAATCCTGAAGGGGTATTTGGAACATACCTTTCAGAGAGTGTACGAAGAAAAGAAAATCCTGTTTCAGAAGGAATATGCGATTTTTCATACAGGATTGTTTAATCAGTATTACCAGCCGGTATATGCTTATTTTGTTCCCAATCTGGTTCCAGACCGCCAGGAATGGTTTCTGGAAGGCTTTTATACAGAATATCATCTTTTGAAATCGGGAATCCCAAGGCTTCCGGAAAGAGCCTCCTATGTGGAGAACCCGGGAGAACTGGTATTTGATCCCGGATTGGAAATTATTCCCCAGTATGAGCATATTTTTGGAGAGGAAGAAAACGCCCAGCGCCTGCCAGAGGTTGTCCGAAACAGTCGGATGAAGGTGGCTCTTTTTGACGGAGCGCTGCGACAGACAAGGAGGATGCTGGAAGCCGATTATAAAACAGCCATTCCCCAGTATTACAATCATTCTATTCAGCTTCTGTTGCCCATCTGCCTCCAAAGCCCCAACAAACCAGATGTGGCCCTTGCCTGTGTGAAATCTCCCGATGGTTCCAGATACCTGGGACGTACCTGTCTGACGCTGCGGATGGCTTATCACAACGCAAGACTTTTGGCTCGTCTGGAGGGAAGCTGGCTGACTGGCCTTACTTGACAGTAAAAAAAGCCTTTGTTATACTACCTCAAAGGTGAGAAACATATGAGAAATCGCGTATTGGATGCGGCAAAAGCAGTTGCCGCTTATTTTGTTGTTCTGCTTCATATTCGCTTTCCGGGAAGGACAGGAGAAATTGTGAATGTCCTTGCCCGGTTTGCTGTGCCTTTTTTCTTTCTTATATCCGGGTATTTCTGTTATAGCAGGGAGGAAGGGAAAACACGGGCAAGACTTCCGGGTAAGATCAGACATACCCTCCTTCTCTGCGGACTGGCATTTTCCTTTTATCTTATCTGGGAAGGGATTTGGGTCTGCGTAGATGGAAAAACCTGGAAGCAATGGATTTCCGGGATATTTACAGTGGAAAATCTGGAAGAATTTCTGCGATACAATAACAGTTCTTTTTTAAGATGGCATCTCTGGTTTCTTCCGGCGCTTTTATATTGTTACCTTTTGATGCTGGCAGTGGAAACCTTTCATCTTCACAGACTGGCTGATCTGATGATCCCGGTTCTTTTCCTTCGTCATTTCTGGATGGAAGAGGCAGCGGTATTTACAGGCGTGGTATATCGCACCATGGAATTTCGGAATTATCTGTATACAGGTTTTCCTTTTTTTATGCTGGGATATCTGATTCATGAGAAAGAGGAAAGCTGGAAAAACTGGCTGATGAAAAAGAGATGTCGTTCCTGGTATCCGGCAGCAGGTATTTTTCTGGGCGCAGTTGGCAGTGTGGCAGAGTATACAAAGACCGGACTTCTGGAGCTGTTTGTTGGATCTTTTGTCATGGCGGTAAGTCTGTTTGTGTTTTGCATCACAAATAAGGGGATTGCCACACCCCGCTGGCTGGAACGGGTGGGAAGCCGATATGCATTTTCCATTTATCTTCTCCATCTGGCAGTGGGAGATTTCTGTAAGGAGATATCTCTTCTTGTTGGGGTGAATCAGGCGGGGTGGTATCTCTGGACCCGTCCTCTTCTGGTCTGCGTTCTGACCACTCTGGTTTCTATGCTGCTGTTCTGGATTTATGATTTGTTTTACAGAACCCTGTTCATTTCCGGAAAAATGTGATATAGTAACAAATGTTGACAATTTCCCGCAAAAGGGCGGAAGCCCTGGCGGATGAAGTACAATAGATGGAGGAGACAATATGCTTGAATTAAGGAATATCTGCTTTCAGGTTCCTGACGAGAAATCCAGAAGTGCAAAAGAAAAAGGGATTCTAAAAAATGTCAGCTTTACTCTGGAAGACAACAAGTTTGTAGTAATCACAGGACCCAATGGAGGAGGAAAATCAACTTTGGCCAAGGTGATTGCAGGAATTGAGAAGCCTACTTCCGGTCAGATTCTCTGGGATGGAGAAGACATTACAGATATGGGCATCACAGAGCGGGCCAGACTTGGAATCAGCTACGCATTTCAGCAGCCGGTGCGGTTTAAAGGGGTAACTGTTTTTGACCTGATCCGTCTGGCTGCAGGAAAGGAAATTTCTGTAGCAGGCGCCTGTGAATATTTGTCGAAGGTGGGACTTTGCGCAAAGGATTATATTAAGAGAGAAGTCAACGGAAGTCTGTCCGGCGGTGAGATCAAGAGAATTGAAATCGCCACAATTATGGCGCGTAAGACCAGAGTTTCTGTATTTGATGAGCCAGAGGCAGGAATTGACCTCTGGAGCTTCCAGAACCTGATCCAGGTATTTGAGGAAATGCATAACAAGCTTCACGGTTCTATTCTGATCATTTCACATCAGGAGCGTATTTTGAACATTGCAGATGAGATTCTTCTGATTGCAGATGGAGAACTGCGCAAAAAGGGAACCAAGGAAGAAATTCTGCCGCAGCTTCTGGGAACTGCAGATGCAGCAGGATTTGCATGTAACAGAATCGAAGGGGTAAGGTAAGGAGGATTCATCATGGACGCAATACAGAGAGAATTACTGGAGCAGGTGGCAGGACTGCATGAAATTCCAGAAGGCGCTTACAACATCCGCGCAAACGGTGAAAGCGTAAAGAGAAGCAGCACTGCCAATATTGAGATCATTTCCAAGAAGGATACCTCCGGAATTGAAATCCATATCAAACCAGGCACCAGACACGAAAGTGTGCATATTCCGGTGATCATGAGCCAGTCTGGTCTTCAGGAAGTGGTATACAATGATTTTTATATTGGAGACGATGCAGATGTAACCATCATTGCCGGCTGCGGAATCCATAACGGAGGAGACGCATCCACCCGTCATGATGGAATTCATCGTTTTTTTGTAGGGAAAAATGCCCATATCAAATATGTGGAAAAGCATTATGGAAGCGGAGATGGAAAAGGGGAGCGAATCATGAACCCTGTAACAGAGATTCATCTGGATGAGGATAGTTTTATGGAGATGGATACGGTTCAGATTCGTGGCGTGGATTCTACCAAGAGGGAAAACCGTGCGACCTTAAAGGCAGGAGCCAAGCTGATCGTAATGGAGAGACTGATGACACATGGAACCCAGAAGGCAGAAAGTAATTTCGATGTCCAGTTAAACGGAGAGGACGCTGCTGCCAATGTGGTTTCCCGTTCTGTTGCAAGGGATGATTCTTATCAGTTGTTTGTTTCTCATATCTGTGGAAACGAAAAATGTAACGGACATACGGAATGTGATGCAATTATCATGGACAATGCCAGAATCAGTGCAGTACCGGAGCTTTCAGCCAATCATGTGGACGCAGCGCTGATTCATGAAGCAGCTATTGGTAAGATTGCAGGAGAACAGCTTATCAAGCTGATGACGCTGGGTCTTACTGAGGCAGAAGCAGAAGAACAGATTGTCAGTGGATTTTTAAAGTAAAACAAAAAAGAGGATGTGTGCATGAGCGAAGAAAAACTGGAAGAGAAGCATGAATCAGATCTAACAAAAAAAGAAAAACGCCTTCTTGAGCGAAAAAAGCTAAAAGGAATGAGCTTATGGAAAAAACTGGAATACATCTGGATGTATTATAAACCGGCAATTTTTGGCACAATTGGTTTTGTGATTCTGATTTTTATTGGAATGGATCTCTACGAGAATGCCAAGATGGAAACCCTGGTTTCCATTTCTGTGGTAAATGCAGGGGGAAGTGATACAGAGGCTTTTGCAGAGCAGGTTAAGGAGATTGTGGGAGCAACAGGGAAATATGAAACTGTTGAAGTTTTCTCCAGCCTGAATACGGGAAGCGATGGAAAAACCCTGGATTACTATGCGCAGATGGCATTTGTAACACAGATTCAGGCAAAAACAGTGGATATACTGGTGATTCCGGAGCCTTTCTATGAAGAATTGAATCAGGAAGGCTATTTTGCAGATCTTCAGGAAATTTTGGGAGAGGAGACGTATGCTTCCTTTGGAGAGAACATTGACCAACATCACTTAAAGCTGGAAAACGGAGAAGCAGTTGGGGAAGGGATATCCCTTGCCTATGAGCCGGTTTGCATAGCGGTGATGGTGAATGCACCCAATCCGGAGCCTGCGGCAGAGTGGATCACATCTTTGGCAGAATAAAAGAAAAAAGAGGCAGTTGTTCCCATGGATTTGGAACAGCTGTCTCTTTTTATATGTTCTGAATCAGGAAATTACCATTTCTTCTCTTTTTTTCAGGTGGCGGTCAATGATCAGAAGGAATACCACGGTAGAAACCACAGAACTTACCAGGTCTGCCAGGGGCTCTGCGTAAAAAGCAGTGGATGCCTGATAAAAGGCCGGCAGAAGAATGGTTCCTGCCACATACAGAGATTTACGGAGTATGGACAGAGAAAGAGCTGTTTTGGTACGTTCCAGAGCTGTCAGCGCATCCACAAATACGAACTGAAAGCTTAAAGGAATGATCATCATAGTAAAAACACGGATGCCCCAGATGGAAAAATCTATGTATTCCTGATTGGAGGTAAACAAAAGAACGAATACCTTTGGAAGAAAGCGGGAAAGAATAAACATCAGTGTGGTAAAGGACAGCATAAGTACAAGGTTGGTACGAATGGTTTTCTTTACCCGGGCGGTTTCCTTGGCTCCGTAGTTAAAACTGATGATTGCCTGGGTTCCTCCGCTGATTCCAATCATGGGAGAAGTAATCAGAAGCAGATAGCTTTGTACAATGGTGGCGCAGGTAATGAGCATATCTCCCTGAGAAGGGCCGCCGTATTTTTGCAGAACCGTATTCATGGCAATAAGAAGAATACTGTCAGTGGCAAGGATCAGGAAAGGAGAAAGCCCCAGATATAAAATGCGCATCATCAGCTTTTTGTCGTAATTTCCAAAAGTAATAGGGACATGTACCTTTTTTCCAAAAAGAAAAAACAGGGCAAAGGTACAGGAGGCCATCTGGGAAAGAACCGTTGCAACAGCGGCTCCAGCCACATCCATATGGAAGCCGAAAATAAAAATAGGGTCCAGGATAATGTTGGAGATCGCCCCAATGAGGACTGTGGCCATACCTGCCATAGGAAATCCCTGACAGTTAATGAAGTAATTCAGTCCTGCTGCCATTAAGGCGAAAAAGGTGCCGACCGTATAGATGGTCATATAGGTATTGGCATAGGAAAAGGTCGTGGCGCTTGCGCCAAACCACATCAAAAGCCTGTCTTTCAAAAGAAGAAATACAATGGTCAGTACAACAGAAAAACAGGACAGCATCAAAAAGGAATTGGAAAGGATTTGCTTTGCCTTTGGCAGATTTTTTTCTCCGAGACGAATGCCAAGAAGAATAGAGCCGCCCAGACCCACCAGTGTCCCGAAAGAGGACAGTAAAGTAACAATGGGACCGCAGACGCCAACTCCAGCCAGCGCAAGAGCGCCGATTTTTGGAATATGCCCAATGTACATACGGTCAATGATGCTGTACAAAACATTGACAAACTGAGCGATCATTGCCGGAATGGCAAGGCGAAATACAAGAGAAGTAATGGAATCCTTCCCCAAATCTGTAGAAACTTTCATGATTGATTTCCCCCGTCAAGTAAAAATTCACAACGGCTATACTATAGCAGATTTTGTCAGGTAATTCAATGAAGATTAAGAAAAATATATCAGGAAGTTGCCTTGATATCATATTACAGAAAGGGTATAATGAAAGATACTTTTAGGAAAGAAAACAGGAGATAGAATGTCTGATTTAAAGCATACAAAGAAAAAAAGAAAACAGCTGGAAGTGCTTTTACAGAAACTTACCCAGGAGGATGTCTGTGTGGCTTATTCCGGGGGTGTGGATTCCAGCCTTCTTCTTGTGATGACCTGGGAAGAGGCCCAAAAAAACAATACCCAGGTTTATGCCCTTACCATGGATACGGTGCTCCATCCCAAGGCGGATTTGGAAATTGCCAGAACCGTACTTGCCAGAACCGGTGCAATGCATAAGATTCTTACATTAAATGAACTGGCAGTCCCGGAAATCAAGAACAACCCTGCAGACCGGTGTTACCGCTGCAAGAAGGAACTGTACAGACGAATGCTTCAATTTGCCGAAGAAAAAGGCATTTCCAGGCTTCTGGAAGGCAGCAATGAAGATGATCTCCACGTATACCGCCCTGGTTTGCGGGCCATTGGAGAACTGGGGGTGAGAAGTCCTCTGGCAGAGATGGGACTGACCAAGGAAGAAGTGCGCTTTCTCGCAAAGGATTATGGGATTCCTGTGGCAGATCGTCCGTCCAGTCCCTGTCTCGCCACCCGGCTTCCTTATGGAACAGAGATTGATCTGGAACTTCTTCGCCGTATTGATGAGGCAGAGGAGTTTTTGCGAAAGCTTTCATTTTATAATGTACGGGTTCGGGTGCACAGGGATATCGCGCGACTGGAAATAGATACGGAAGAATTTCCACAGTTGTTAAAAGAGAGAGAAAGGATCATCAGAAAACTAAAGGAATTGGGATTTCCTTATGTTACTCTGGATCTGGAAGGCTTCCGAAGCGGAAGTATGGATATACACATTGAGAAACAGGATTGAAACAGAGGAGGATAAACAATGAGAACAGAGACAGTGAAAAATATGTGCGGTGGATTGGGACATACGGTCATTAAGCATGTACTGGAAGGGGAACAGTTGGGAACGAATTGTGGTCTTTATGCACAGGTGACTCTGGAACCAGGATGTTCTCTCGGATATCACGAACATCATGGAGAAAGTGAAACCTATTATATCCTTTCCGGAGAAGGAATCTACAGCGATAATGGAAAGCTGCAGCATGTTCATGCAGGGGATGTGACTGTGACCACAAGTGGACAGGGACACGCCCTGACTAATCTTGGACAGGTTCCGTTGGTTTTTATGGCATTGATACTTCGAGATTAAACGTATTTGAGCCATAGATATCCCCAGAGGCTCTTTCTTGTTTTGATCTCCCCCAAAAACTGTGGGAAATTGTGATTTGGATATTGGTAAATGCCTTGAAATTACAGAGATTATGTGATATATATGTGAGGATATGGCTTTTTTGTCAAAAAATGCAAGAGAAAACAATCGATCGGAGGGGAAGAGTATGAGTCATAAACTGATTGATTTAATGAACATCACTAAGACATACGGCACACAGACCGTACTGGATGATCTGAATCTATATATCAGGGAGAATGAGTTTCTTACGCTTTTAGGACCAAGTGGATGTGGTAAGACTACCACATTGCGTATTTTGGGAGGATTTGAAAGTCCGGATTCCGGACGGGTGATTTTTGACGGACAGGATATTACCAGTCTTCCTCCAAACAAACGTCAGCTGAATACAGTGTTTCAGAAATATGCGCTGTTTACCCACATGACTATCGCAGAAAATATTGCTTTTGGTCTGAAAATAAAAAACAAAAGTAAACAGTATATTCATGACAAAATCAAGTATGCCTTAAAGCTGGTAAATCTGGATGGATTTGAGAATCGAATGCCGGAGTCTTTAAGTGGAGGACAGCAGCAGCGAATCGCTATTGCACGTGCAATCGTCAATGAGCCGAAGGTTCTTCTTCTGGATGAGCCTCTTGGCGCACTGGATTTAAAAATGCGGCAGGACATGCAGTATGAGCTGATTCGTCTGAAAAACGAACTGGGAATTACCTTTATCTATGTAACCCATGATCAGGAGGAGGCTCTGACTATGTCAGATACCATCGTGGTTATGAACCAGGGTTATATTCAGCAGATCGGTACGCCGGAGGGAATTTACAATGAACCGGAAAATGCTTTTGTGGCGGATTTCATTGGGGAAAGTAATATTATTCCAGGTCTGATGCTGGAGGATCGTCTGGTAAAAATTCTCGGTGTGCCTTTCCCCTGTGTGGATGAAGGCTTTGGACATAACAAACCGGTGGACGTGGTGATCCGACCGGAGGATATTGATCTGTTAAAACCAGGAGAAGGTACCATGGATGGAGTGGTGACTCATCTGATCTTCAAGGGAGTACACTATGAAATGGAAGTAATGGCAAATAATTACGAATGGCTGGTTCATAGCACAGATATGTTCCCTGTAGGAACAGAGATAAGTATCCACGTGGATCCTTTTGATATTCAGATCATGAAAAAACCGGAATCCGAGGACGAGGAGGCTGTGAATATTGAAGAGTAAGCGTTTACTGGCCGGCCCGTATCTGTTTTGGTCCGTGTCCTTTGTGGTGATCCCCCTTCTGGTGATTCTGTATTATGCTTTTACCAATGACGATAGCGCATTTACCTTTGCCAACCTTTCGGCTATTACCACACCGGAAAATCTGAAAGCATTGGGGATGTCCATTATGCTTTCCTTTTTCAGTACGCTGGTCTGTCTGATTCTGGCATATCCTCTGGCCATGATCTTAAGTTCCAGAAATGTGAGCCAGTCCAGCTTTATTGTACTGATTTTTATTCTTCCCATGTGGATGAATTTTTTGCTGCGTACCATGGCATGGCAGACTCTTCTGGAAAAAACAGGTGTGATTAACAGCGTCCTGAAATTTTTCCATTTGCCCGGACTGGAAATCATCAATACGCCATATGCGATTATCCTTGGTATGGTATATAATTTCCTGCCCTTTATGGTACTGCCGATTTACAATGTTCTGATCAAGATTGACAAAGATGTTTTAAATGCGGCCAGAGATTTGGGCGCCAATCCGGCTCAGACCTTTCTGAAGATCATTCTCCCTCTTAGCGTACCGGGAGTGATCAGCGGGATTACTATGGTATTTGTGCCTGCGCTTACCACCTTCGTAATCTCAGACCTTTTGGGCGGCGGAAAGATCCTTCTGATTGGAAATGTGATCGAACAGTCCTTTAAACAAAACAGCAACTGGCATGTGGGAAGCGGACTTTCCCTGGTGCTGATGGTATTTATCATTGCCAGTATGGCGCTGGTTGCCAAATACGATAAAGAAGAGAGCGGGGTATTCTGATGCGGAAATACTTGGAGAAAATATATCTGGCGCTGATCTTTATCCTTCTTTATGCGCCCATTGTGACATTGATCGTTCTTTCCTTTAATAAATCCAAGACCAGAGCAAAATGGGGCGGATTTACACTGAAATGGTATAAAGAACTGTTTCAGAATGAACAGATCATGAGTGCTTTGTACACGACGCTGTTTCTGGCGGCAGCGGCAGCGCTGATTGCAACTGTGATTGGAACAGCAGCAGCCATTGCCATTCAGGGCATGAAACAGAAATGGCGTACTCTTTACATGGGATTGACCAATATTCCTATGATGAATGCGGAAATCGTTATGGGTATTTCCCTGATGCTGCTTTTTATTGCATTTCGTATGACATTGGGCTTTGGAACCATTCTGATTGCTCATATTACCTTTAACATACCATATGTGATCTTAAGTGTAATGCCAAAGCTGCGTCAGACCAGCCGACGGACCTATGAAGCTGCCTTGGACCTTGGGGCCTCTCCATTTAAGGCTTTTTTCAAGGTGGTATTTCCGGATATTGTTCCAGGTGTATTGTCTGGATTTATGCTGGCCTTTACCATGTCTCTGGATGATTTTGTCATTACCCACTTTACCAAGGGACCGGGAATCGATACCTTATCTACGAAGATTTACACAGAAGTACGAAAGGGAATCAAACCGGAAATTTATGCCCTTTCCACATTGATGTTCGTTACGGTACTGGTACTTTTAATCCTGGTAAATTACGGACCAAAAGAAGAAAAAGAAACCAGCCGGAAGAAAAAAAGAGTCAGACGTCCTTCCAGAGTGGCAAAAATTCTGGTACGTCGTGTTTTACCGGCAGCCATTGCCATTGTATTTTTAGGCGGTGGAATTTACTATGCTTCTCAGAACCAGGTTATGAATAAAGAAAAGCTGGTAGTATATAACTGGGGAGAATATATGGATCCGGAAATCATTACTCTGTTTGAGGAAGAGACTGGCATAGATGTAATCTATGAGGAATTTGAAACCAATGAGATTCTATATCCAAAGATCAGTTCCGGGGCCATTGCCTATGATGTGATCTGCCCAAGTGATTACATGATCCAGAGGATGATTGAAAATGATCTTCTGTCTGAAATTGATTTTGACAAAATCCCCAATATCAAGAATATTGGAACGCAGTATATGGAACAGTCAAGAGAATTTGACCCGGAAAACAAATATTCCGTTCCTTATTGCTGGGGAACTGTGGGAATCCTTTATAATAAAACCATGGTGGATGAACCCATTGACAGCTGGTCTGTTTTGTGGGATGAAAAATATAAGGACAGTATTCTGATGCAGGATTCTGTGAGAGATGCTTTTGCCGTAGCCTTAAAGTATCTTGGATATTCTCTCAATTCCACAGACCTGGATGAGCTTAATGAAGCAAAGGAGCTTTTGATTCATCAGAAGCCTCTGGTTCAGGCATATGTAGTAGACCAGGTAAGAGATAAGATGATTGGAAATGAGGCAGCCATTGGAGTAATCTATTCCGGAGAAGCAATTTACACACAAAAAGAGAATCCGGATCTGGAATATGTGATTCCCAAGGAAGGTACCAATATCTGGATCGATTCCTGGGTAATTCCCAAGAACGCAGAGAACAAGGAAAATGCAGAAAAATTTCTGAATTTCCTGTGCCGGCCGGATATTGCATTGAAAAACTTTGAGTACATTACTTACTCCACACCAAATGTAGTAGCAAGAGAACTGATTGAGGATGAGAACATCCGAAACAGCCAGATTGCCTTTCCAGATCTGTCTCAGTATTCAAATCTGGAAACCTTCCGGTATCTTGGACCAGAGGCGGACAAGATTTATGGAGAACTCTGGAATAAGGTAAAATCCAGATAAAGACGTTGAAGCAAATGAAAACATATGGACAGAGAGGAAGGAAAAATGGAAATAATTTTACAGATCCTGCTTTTGATCCTTGGTTTTGGACTTTTGGTAAAAGGGGCAGACTGGTTCGTGGATGGAGCGGCAGGAGTAGCTGAGAAATTTGGAATTCCACAGTTGGTCATTGGTCTGACCATTGTGGCAATGGGAACCAGCGCGCCGGAAGCGGCAGTAAGTATTACGGCTGCATTAAAGGGAAACGCAGGGATCACCATTGGAAATATTGTGGGAAGTAACATTTTAAATGTATTGATCATTCTGGGACTTTCTGCGGTGATCGTTCCCATTGCTGTTGCAAAATCCACGGTAAAAGTAGAAATGCCGTATATGATCCTCATTACTTTTTTGCTTTTGGGACTTGGAATCAGCGGAAATGAAATCAGACTTTGGGAGGGTGTCATCCTCTGGGTGGCATTTCTGGCTTACCTTGGTTATCTGTTCTGGATGGTAAAAAAAGATAAAAATCAGCAGGAAGAAGAAAAGAAGAAAGAAGAGTCCATATGGAAGCTGCTGATTATGGTGATCATAGGAATTGTATGTATTATGCTGGGCAGTGATTTTGCAGTAGATGCAGCGACTGTGATTGCAAAGGAAGTGGGTATGAGCGAACGCCTCATTGGTCTGACTATTGTGGCGCTGGGCACCTCTCTTCCGGAACTGGTTACCTCTGTATCTGCAGCAATGAAGGGAAAGGCGGATATTGCAATCGGAAATATTGTGGGAAGCAATATCTTCAATATCCTGTTTGTGGTAGGTACCACAGCGCTGATCACACCGGTGGCATTTGAGTCGAAATTTATAATAGATACTATTATTTCAGCAGCAGCAGGAATCCTTTTGTGGCTGTGTGTATTCCGGGATCGGAAGCTTTCCAGAGCCGGAGGCGCTATTATGCTTGTTGGGTATGCAGCTTATTTTGTTTATATTATGAGATAATGAATGGGTCAAACTGCAGTTTCTGTGGTTTGGCCCATTCTTTTATCAAAAGGAAACAAGGTCAGATTAATGAAAGAGCTTTCGGATCTGTTTCTTATCGATTTCTGTGATTCTCTTCAAGGGGATTCCGGCAGCGGCAAAGGCTTTGTTTTTCAGATGATCCCGCTTCCTGGCATCTCTGGTCTCGTGGGTGCTGTCATCCAGTTCAATGACAAAAAGTACGCGAAGATCATGGTCACACACGACAAAGTCCACATGCTTCTGAGCAATCATATGGAAATACTTCATGTAGTGTCTTTGATCGGTAACAGAGAGCAGATCTTTGACTCCCACCTTAGGACAGATGAGATAGTGGTACTCATCTGCCACTTCTCGTAAGAGAAGATAAAAACGATATTCTCTTTTGGTGAGGATATGCCTGGCTGCATAGGGATAGTAATTCTTCCTTCGGTATAAAAGAAAGAGCAGTATAAGAAAAAGAAGCACAATGCAGGGAATCAGCCAAAGGTGTTTCATCGGTAGTACCTCCTGAAATAAAAATCGAACATACATTCTTTTTTTCTTTATTTTAAAGGATTTTATGGGAAAATGCAAGCAAAAAAACAGGGAAGCGTGAATCCAAACGCTTCCCTGTTTCGTTATATCCAATAAAGAGGTTTACTTTCTCTTCAAATAATGCTTTTCCAGAAGATTCAGGATGTGATATAGGATCATGGCAATGACGCACAGGATGCAGATGGACATTAAAACCCAGGTGAGCTTAAAGGTCTGACTTCCATAGATGATCAGGTATCCCAATCCCTGACGGGCGCCGATAAATTCTCCAATAATGACCCCTACCAGGCAAAGACCGATGTTTACCTTCATTACACTTAAAATCAGGGGTATGGAGGAGGGAAGTACAATTTTAAACAGTTCGTCTCTTCGGGTACCTCCCAAAGTGGCAATGAGTTTCCTTTTTTCCGGATCAGCCTCCAGAAATCCTGTATACAGATTCATGATGGAACCAAAGATTGCCACAGACATACCGGCAACCACAATGGTACGGACATTTGCTCCCAGCCAGACAATCAGCAGGGGAGCAAGGGCAGATTTAGGAAGGCTGTTAAGGACCACAAGATAGGGTTCCAGAATTTTGGAAAGTCTGGGAAAATACCATAACAGGACGGCGGTGCCAATCCCAAAAAGAACCACCAGGCAAAAGCTCAGCAGAGTTTCTCCCAGAGTGATTCCAATGTGGGTGAAGAGAGACTGAGCCTGGGTCATCTGGATAAAGGCGGTTAGGATCTGCCCGGGACTGCTGAAAATAAAAGAATCGATCCAGCCCAGCCTGGCAGATAATTCCCAGAGCCCCAGAAAGACCAGGAAGATCAGGATACGTACCAGAGTAATCCACTGCTTTTCCCGCTTTCTGTGAAGCAGATAAGCTTTTTGTTCTGCAGAGTATTCAGTCATCTTGATGCAGCTCCTTCCATATAGATTGAAAATAGGATTTGAATTCCGGCTCATTCCTGGAGGAAAGGGGTGTTCTGGTTTTGGCTTTGAAAAGAATGGGAACTTCTTTTTTTAAGGTGGCGGGACGGGCGGAAAGGACCAGTACGCGGTCTGCCATACTGATGGCCTCGGAAATATCATGGGTGACAAGGATGGCTGGCTTGTGTTCTTTTTTCAGAATCCGGCCGATATCGTCACTGACATCCAGGCGTGTCTGATAATCCAGGGCAGAAAAGGGCTCATCCAGAAGGAGAAGGTCAGGCTTTAGCGCCAGTGTGCGAATCAGGGCAGCTCTTTGTCGCATGCCGCCGGATAACTGAGATGGACGGGCGTCACGGAATTTGTCCAATCCGTAAGTGATAAGCAATTCGTCGATGAGGGCAAGCTTCTGGGGAGTAAGTTCTTTGCGGATTTCCAGACCAAGGATAACATTTCGGTAGATGCTTCTCCATTCCAGCAGATGATCCTTCTGAAGCATATAGCCGATACGGGAATTTCCGGCAACAACAGGACTTCCATCCATAAGGATGGAACCGCTGCTGGGGGTTAAAAGTCCGCAGATCAGGTTTAAAAGTGTGGATTTTCCACATCCGGATGGACCGACGACAGCAAGAAATTCGCCGGGCATCAGTTGAAACGATATATGAGAAAGGGCAGACGTTTCCCCTATAGGGGTATGGTAAACGAGAGAAACATCCCTGACTTCCAAAAGTGGTTTCATTGCGTTACCTCCATTTTGGTATATTTTATCATATGCTTTTGTGAGAGGTTGTGATATAATAGGAACACTTAGTGAGTTTAAAACCACTTCTGGAGATTCATAAATTAAAAGGAAGCGTGTGCAAAAGAAAAAGAAAATGAAAGAAAACAGAAAAAAAGCAATTCTGAATGTGATATTTTTGATCCTGGTGTTTTCTCTGACGGTATACTTTGTGTTTCGGGGAGAGGATATCCATGAGATCCTGCAGGTGATACATAGTGCAAAGTCCAGCTATCTATGGCTTGGGATTGTTTGTGTGGTGCTTTTTATCATTGGAGAGTCCGTGATCATTTTTTATATGATGCGTACCCTTGGAGAAAAGGTCCAGATGAGTCACTGCGCTCTTTATTCCTTTGTGGGGTTCTTCTTCAGCTGTATTACTCCATCAGCGACTGGAGGACAGCCCATGCAGATTTACTATATGAAGAAGGATAAACTGGATATTCCGGTTACCACTCTGGTTTTGATGATTGTTACCATCACCTACAAAGCAGTTCTTGTTTTTGTGGGCGGTTTGATCTGGATTTTTGGAAGAGGATTTCTGGAAGGATATCTGGGAGAGTATATGTGGGTGTTCTATCTGGGACTTGCCCTGAATGTATTCTGTGTTTCCTTTATGCTGGTGTTAGTGTTTGCGCCGGGACTGGCAAAATGGCTGATGGTCCGGGGACTGAAGCTTTTGGAACGCTTTCATATCCTGAAGAAAAAACAGAAAAGACTGGAATCGCTGGAGCGTTCCATGGATCAGTACCATGAAACAGCGGCGTTCTGGGCATCTCATAAGCGTATCATAGGAAATGTTTTTCTGATTACGCTGGTACAGAGAACGATTTTGTTTACAGTTACTTATTGGGTTTATTGCGCCCTGGGCTTTCATGGGGAATCCATTGTTACGATTACCATTCTTCAGGCGGTCATCTCCGTATCTGTGGATATGCTTCCTCTTCCAGGAGGCATGGGAATCAGCGAGACCCTGTATTTGATCATGTTTGCTCCTGTATTTGGCAAGATTTTACTGCCTTCCATGTTGTTGAGCAGAGGGATTTCATATTACGGGCAGCTTTTGATCAGTGCAGTGATGACCTGTGTGGCGCAGATTGTGATTGGAAGGGAACAGAAGAGAAAAGAGGAGATAGTTTGATGTTAGGATTTTATGATTACACCGTTGTATTGACTTATATCAGCCTGGGAATTTCTATTTTAGGTATGTTTCAGGCATTTCAGGGGAATTTTAAGGTGGCGATTTTCTGCCTTGCTCTGTCTGGATTGTGTGACATGTTTGATGGAAAAATAGCCAGAACGAAAAAAAACCGTACCGAAGACGAAAAGAAATTTGGGATTCAGATTGATTCCCTGTGTGATGTGGTCTGCTTTGGAATTTTCCCCATCATTATATGCTATTGTCTGGGAATGCATGGCTGGGTAAGTATGACCATACTGGTACTTTACGGGGTGGCTTCTGTGATCCGTCTTGGTTACTTTAATGTAACAGAAGAAAAACGTCAGAGCAGTACCGAGGAACTTCGTCATTACTATCAGGGACTCCCTATTACCTCCATGGCCATTATTCTTCCGTTTTTGTATCTTCTTCGTCGTTATTGCGGGGTTCATTTTATTTTTGCCCTTCATGCGGCAATTGTGATTGTAGGCGTTCTGTTTATCAGTGATATCAAAGTAAAAAAACCGCAGAATCCAGTTGTGATTATTTTGGTGGCATTAGTAGCCCTGGCTCTTGCGAAGATGTTTCATTTAGTGTAAAATAGAATCAGAGAAATCCATATCCGCTGTCGAAAGACAGCGGATACGTGTGCAAAGACTGTAATACAGAATAAGTGACAGGATGTGATTGGATGAAATATATTGACAGAAAAGGGAATATTACCATCGAGGACAGTGGACAGGACAAATTACTGAGACATTTATATACGGACCGGGGTGGAAGACTTTGTCTGAAGATCCTGGTCCGTCCTTTTGTTTCCAGACTGGCAGGCTGGTTTCTCAGTACCTCTCTTTCCGCAAGAATGATTCCCGGCTTTGTTCAGCGAAACCAGATTCCCATGGAGGAATATGAAGAATGTATGTATGGATCCTATAACGACTTTTTTACAAGAAGGATTCAGAAACAATACAGGCCTTTGGCTCAGGGAGAGCAATATCTGATCAGTCCCTGTGATGGTAAGGCTTCTGTGTACCGCATAGGGAAGCAGTCTCGTTTTTTTATTAAGGAAACAGAATACACAGTGGCCCAGCTCCTGAAAAATGAAAAGCTGGCCCGCAGATATGAAGGCGGCTACGCGGTGATTCTTCGATTGACGGTAGATGACTATCACCATTACTGCTATGTGGCAGAAGGTGTAAAATCCTCCAATGTGGTTCTGCCTGGGATCTTTCATACGGTGAATCCTGTGGCTGGCGAGGTATTTCCCATTTATAAGGAGAATGCCAGAGAATATACACTGCTGCAGACAACACGCTTTGGAACGCTGGTGATGATGGAAGTAGGAGCCATGATGGTGGGAAAAATCACTAATCTTCATAAGAAGCCCCGCAAGGTAGAACGGGGAGAAGAGAAAGGCTGGTTTGAATTTGGCGGCTCTACAGTGGTGCTTCTGATTCAGCCGGACTATGTAAGAATAGATTATGATCTGTTGGAAAATACAGAAAATGGATATGAAACAATTGTAAGAATGGGAGAACGGATTGGTGAACAGAAATTATCAAAAGGAACTGGAAAAAATCATTGATAAAATAACAGAAGAGGAAAGGGTTCCGCGGTTATTTCTCCACAGTTGCTGCGCTCCTTGCAGTAGCTATGTGCTGGAATACCTTTCCAGATATTTTTCCATAACCCTGTTTTTTTATAATCCTAATATTTTTCCAGAGGAGGAATATGGGAAACGGGTAGAGGAGCTTCGCCGCATGCTTCAGGAGATGAAGCTGGTTCATCCGGTGACACTGATGGAAGGGACATATCGCCCCCAGGATTTCTTTGACATGGCAAAAGGTCTGGAACAGGTTCCCGAGGGAGGGGAGCGGTGTTTTCGCTGTTACCGTCTTCGCATGGAAGAGGCGGCCCGTCTTGCCAGAGAAGGGGGATATGATTACTTTACCACCACACTGTCTATCAGTCCTCTGAAAAATGCAGGAAAGATCAATGAGATCGGGGAAGAACTGGCAAAGCTTTATCAGGTGCCTCACCTTCCTTCCGATTTTAAGAAAAAGAACGGATATAAGCGTTCTGTTGAGTTGTCAGCAGAGTATGGACTGTATCGGCAGAACTATTGTGGGTGCATTTATTCCAAAAAACAGGCCCAAAACAGAGAAAAATAAAAAAAAATAAAATTTTTTTCATTTCGATGCAATAAAATGGCCTTCTCATGTATTATATTAGTAGAAAGGGAAATCAACAACAGGTGACGATATGATTTTGTTTTGTGTAATTCCGGACGAACAAAACGAAACCGTATGCTTATCAGCTACGATTAAAGAAGAATGGATTTCCAGGATTGCAGACGGAGATATGCAGGCGTTTGAGAAACTTTATTACGCCAGCTATCAGGCTGTCTATGGGTTCCTTCTTTCCATGTTGAAGAATCAGCAGGATGCGGAAGACATTCTGCAGGATACCTTCATCAATATCAAGAATGGAGCACATTTGTACAAGCCTTCCGGGAAGCCTTTGGCATGGATGTTTACCATAGCAAAGAACCTGGCATACAGAAAGATCCAGAAAGAATCCTTGTACGAGACAACGCCTTATGATCTTCTGGAAAATCGCTTGGATTTTTCCTCTGTGGAAGATCAGGAGGATCGTCTTGCACTTGAAGGGGCATTCTCTGTGCTTACAGACGAGGAACGCCAGATCATTCTTCTTCATGCCAACACCGGAATGAAACATCGGGAAATTGCGTCACTTCTTGAAATTCCTCTTTCTACGGTTTTATCCAAATACCGCAGAGGGCTGAAAAAGCTGAAAAATTATATGGAAGGAGTGACATCAGGTGAATGATATAGAAAGAAGAATCCATCGGGGCATGAGTCAAATGGCACCTGATGTATTCCAGAAGATAATGGCGGATACAGGACCGAAACTGGAATCAGAAGCCTGGCTTATGGAGGAAGACCATAAGAAAACCCGCAGCTTTTGGATGAGAGCCGCACAGACGGCAGCTGTTCTCGCCGCATGCTGTATGCTTCTTCTTGGAATTACTGTATATCAATTCTCCTTTAAAGTGGATTCCGTTGTGGAAATCGATGTGAATCCAAGCCTGGAACTGCAGGTGAACCGCAGTGACCGGGTTGTCCGAGTAAACGCGTTAAACGCAGATGGGGTAAAGATTCTCGACGATTTAAGGGACGATCTGAACTACAGGAAACTGAATGTAGCAGTACAGATGCTGGTGGATACCATGGTTGTAGATGGATATCTGGATCAGGAGAAGAATTCTGTTCTGGTATCTGTGGATCATGGGGATGCAGAGAAATCTGCCAAGATACAGATGCTTGTAGCGGACAATGTCCGGGAAGCGCTGGGACAGGATGAGATTACGCCGGTTGTGTACCATCAGTCCTATACTTTGGATTCCATTATAACAGAAATGTCAGAAAAGTATGAGATTTCACCGGGAAAGGCAGCTTTTATTCAGAAGCTCCTGATCAAACGACCGGACCTTGACATGGATACTCTGGCGAGGATGACGATTTCTGAGATTACAGAACTTCTTTCACAGGAAGAGGTGGATGTCACAGAATACGTTGCCAGAAACAAAAAGCACACAGAATCCAAAGAAAAACCCACAGCAGATATCAGTGATAGAAATCTGTGGATGGCAAAAGCGGAAAGACTCTCCAAAGAAAGAGAAGAGTATACCTGGATAAAGAAAGAAGATGTCAGAGAGGAAGAACTGACAGCTCCGGAAACTTCCATTGTATTGCCTGATTCGGAAGAGAACCTGTCATCAGATGGGGTTATCGTGGACGATAAATTGACAGGCGGATTCCAGACTGGTACAGATACAAATGGAACAGAACAGGAGAAGCCAGACCAGCTTCCCGACCCGGGTCAGGAAGAAAAACCTGACGGGGAATCCTCAGAAGATGAGGAACAGCCTGATATTGATAATGAAGAGGATGATCCAAATGGAAATGGACAGCTTGGTTCCGATGACGAAGAGCAGGAAACACAACCATGGGAAAACGTGGAAGGGATCCCTACAATCCTGCACACGCAGATCCAAAGTCTCAAAGACATCACAGACCGTTTGCTGATCTGTATTTCCGATTATCAGAAGCTGAAGGAAGAGCTGGGAGAACAGGAGGCATATGCAACCTGCGCCAGATATCTGGAAGAGGGTAAACTTGCATATGATCAGGTATTCCAGACAGCAGAAGATATGCGTTCCTCTGGAGCCATTCAGGAGGCGTCTTATCAGCAGTGTCAGCGTCTTTTGACACAGGCGAAGGATCGACTGTTTATGGCAGAGAAGAGACTGCTTTTTCACAAACCGGAGGAAAAACCCAAAGGGATGATTTGCCCCGATGGTGAATAATGGGACAAATCTATGAAGGGAAAAAACCATACATAAAGGGATGTTGCCAGGAGCAATGTCCCTTTTTGATTGGCTTTTTTTGCATAAAAGGCAGAAAAAACCGAGAAATGGTTTGCATTTTTTTAAAAATGTGATACACTAACACATGAAATTGCGAAAGAGCGCAGATGTGCTCGGAAAATAATAAGAGAAATGAGGAAATTGCCATGGCACAGCTTTGGGGAGGCCGTTTTACCAAAGAAACGGATCAACTGGTATATAATTTTAATGCTTCCATTTCCTTTGACTGTAAATTTTATGAACAGGATATTCGTGGCAGCAAGGCCCATGTACAGATGCTGGCAAAGCAGCAGATCCTGACAGAAGAGGAGAAGGAAGCTATTTTGCAGGGTCTGGACGGAATTCTTGCAGACGTGGAAAATGGAACACTGGAGATCACAGAGAAGTATGAGGACATTCATAGCTTTGTGGAAGCGAATCTTATTGATCGCATTGGAGATGCAGGAAAGAAACTTCATACCGGAAGAAGCCGGAACGACCAGGTGGCATTGGATATGAAACTGTATGTGCGGGATGAAATGGATGCCATTGATGAGGAAGTAAAAAAACTTCTTCAGGCGCTTCTTACTATTATGGAAGCTCATGTACATACCTATATGCCTGGGTTTACACACCTGCAGAAAGCGCAGCCGGTGACTTTGGCTCATCATATTGGCGCTTATTTTGAAATGTTTCGGAGAGACAGAGGTCGTCTCTTTGATATCCGAAAAAGAATGAACACTTGTCCTCTTGGAGCAGGCGCGCTGGCTGGAACTACGTATCCTCTTGATCGTGCATATACGGCAGAACTTCTTGGATTTGCGGAGCCGACCAGAAACAGTATGGATTCTGTATCAGACCGGGATTATGTGATAGAGCTTTTGTCTGCCCTGTCTACGATTATGATGCACTTAAGCCGTTTCTGTGAGGAAATTATTCTCTGGAATTCCAATGAATATCGGTTTGTGGAAATCGATGACGCATACAGCACCGGCAGCAGCATTATGCCCCAGAAGAAGAATCCGGATATCGCAGAGCTTGTCCGTGGAAAGACAGGACGGGTATATGGAGCGCTGATGTCCCTTCTTACAACCATGAAGGGGATTCCTCTTGCGTACAACAAAGATATGCAGGAAGATAAAGAACTGACCTTTGATGCCATAGATACGGTGAAGGGCTGTCTGGCTCTGTTTACCGGAATGGTTTCTACCATGCAGTTCCAGGAAAAAAATATGGAGGCAAGTGCCAAAAACGGATTTACCAATGCCACAGATGCGGCAGATTATCTGGTAAATCACGGAGTACCTTTCCGGGATGCCCATGGCATTGTGGGACAGCTGGTGCTGACCTGCATTGAGAAAGGAATTTCTCTGGATGAGCTTTCCCTGGAGGAATATCAGGCGATTAGTCCGGTTTTTGAACAGGATATCTATGATGCCATCAGCATGCGTACCTGTGTGGAGAAACGAATGACATATGGAGCGCCAGGTCCGGAGATGATGGAACAGGTGATTCAGGAAAACAGAGAATATCTGGAAAAAAATTAAAAAAATACTTGCATTTTCAGAGAAACTGGTATAGTATTCATAAGAAAGACATATGTCCTCTATAGGAAGACATAAGAGATAGAAAAAGTGAGGAGAGATATTATTATGAGCGAAAAATTAAGAGTTGGTATTTTGGGTGCTACCGGTATGGTAGGACAGAGATTTATTTCTCTTTTGGAAAATCATCCATGGTTTGAGGTGGTTACCCTTGCAGCCAGTGCAAGAAGCGCAGGTAAGACCTATGAAGATGCAGTAGGAAACCGTTGGAAAATGGATACTCCTATGCCGGAAGCTGTGAAGAAGCTGGTTGTGATGAATGTCAATGAAGTAGAGAAGGTTGCAGCAACCGTTGACTTTGTATTCTCTGCAGTTGATATGTCCAAGGAAGAGATCCAGGCAATTGAAGAAGAATATGCTAAGACAGAAACACCTGTTGTTTCCAATAACAGTGCTCATAGATGGACACCGGATGTTCCTATGGTAGTGCCGGAAATCAATCCGGAACACTTTGATGTGATTCAGTTCCAGAAGAAACGTCTGGGAACCACCAGAGGTTTTATTGCAGTAAAACCAAACTGTTCCATTCAGAGTTATGCACCGGTACTTACTGCATGGAAGGAATTTGAGCCATACGAAGTAGTTGCTACTACTTACCAGGCAATTTCCGGAGCAGGAAAGACCTTCAAGGAATGGCCGGAAATGGAACACAATATCATTCCTTACATTGGCGGAGAAGAAGAGAAGAGCGAAAAAGAACCGTTAAGACTGTGGGGCAAGATCGAGGATGGTGTGATCGTACCGGCAACAGAGCCAGTGATCACCTGCCAGTGTATCCGTGTTCCTGTATTAAACGGACATACAGCAGCTGTATTTGTAAAATTCCGCAAAAAACCAACCAAAGAACAGCTGATTCAGGCATTAAAAGAATTCCGTGGCGTTCCCCAGGAACTGGAACTTCCAAGCGCTCCGAAGCAGTTCATCCAGTATCTGGAAGAAGACAACCGTCCACAGGTAACTGAGGATGTCAACTACGAAAGAGGAATGGGCGTATCCATTGGACGTCTTCGTGAAGATACCGTATATGACTTTAAATTTGTAGGTCTGTCTCACAACACAGTCAGAGGCGCTGCAGGCGGTGCTGTTCTTTGCGCAGAGACCTTAAAGGCAAAAGGCTACATTACCAAAAAATAAATAGACCAAAGAAACCCCAAAAAAGGATTGTCTTTTATGACAGTCCTTTTTTGGGGTTTTGATTCATCCATCGTACGAAGATATATAAATTTATCAGAATCGATTTATCAGAACTTTTTCATATTTACCTATTGACACAGTAGGTAAGTTGAAATATAATCATACCAACCTAAATGGTAGGTGAAATATATAATAAGGAAGGTAATGGCGATGGAATTCTTTTTTGAAAAGCTCGTTAGAGCAAACTTTCGTTTTGGCCGAATGTGTTTTATGTAAATGATAACAATGAAACATCATAATTCTATAACGAAAGGAATAAAAGACTATGAGTAATTACAAATTTGAAACACTTCAACTGCACGTTGGTCAGGAAACCCCAGATTCTGCAACGGATGCGCGGGCAGTGCCGATTTATGCCACTACCTCCTATGTATTTCAGAACTGCGTTCACGCTGCTGCCCGATTCGGCCTTCAGGATGCGGGCAACATTTATGGCCGTCTTACCAATTCCACACAGGATGTGTTGGAACAGCGGATTTCCGCTTTGGAAGGAGGCGTTGCTGCACTGGCCTTATCTTCTGGTGCGGCCGCTATCACTTACACGATTGAAGCATTAGCCCAAAATGGTGGACACATCGTAGCCCAGAAGACAATTTACGGCGGCAGTTATAATCTGCTGGCGCATACACTGCCAAACTTCGGTATTACCGCGAGCTTTGTCAATATCCGTGATCTGAACGAAGTGGAATGTGCCATTCAGTCAAATACGCGGGCCATTTACATTGAAACACTGGGCAATCCGAATAGCGATATTCCTGATGTAGATTCCCTGGCGGAACTGGCACACCGCCATGGTCTGCCGTTGGTTGTGGATAACACCTTCGGCACGCCTTATTTGATCCGTCCTATTGAACATGGTGCGGATATCGTTGTTCACTCTGCCACCAAGTTTCTTGGCGGGCATGGAACAACGCTTGGCGGCATCATTGTAGACTCCGGCAAGTTTGACTGGGCGGCTTCCGGCAATTATCCCGCGATTGCTGCGCCCAACCCCAGCTATCATGGAACATCCTTTGTTCAGGCAGCTGGATCGGCCGCTTTTGTCACATACATTCAGGCTATCCTGCTGCGGGATACGGGCGCTTGCATTTCCCCCTTTGCTGCTTTTCTCCTTTTGCAAGGGGTGGAGACCCTGTCTCTGCGCGTAGAACGCCATGTAGAGAATACCAAAAAGGTCATTGCTTTTTTAGCTGACCACCCACAGGTAGAGCGGGTTAACCATCCGTCTTTGCCGGAACATCCCGACCACCTGTTGTATCAGAAATATTTTCCAAACGGTGGCGGTTCCATTTTCACCTTTGACATCAAAGGTGGACAGAACGAGGCTTATCGGTTTATTGATAGTCTGAAGATTTTTTCTCTGCTTGCCAATGTTGCCGATGTGAAAAGTTTGGTGATCCATCCGGCAACTACCACCCATAGCCAACTTACGGAGAAAGAGTTGACAGCTCAAGGCATCAAACCGAATACGATTCGTTTTTCTATTGGTACAGAGCACATTGATGATATTATTGCAGACCTGCAAAATGGTTTTGAAGAAATTAGAGAGGTGTAAAAAATGAGCCATATTTATACATCTGCTGACCAACTCATTGGAAAGACGCCGCTTTTGGAGTTGACTCACATTGAGAGAATGCATCAGCTAAAGGCCCGTATTCTTGTAAAACTGGAATACTTTAATCCTGCCGGATCTGTTAAAGATCGCATTGCAAAGGCGATGATTGATGATGCGGAGCGTTCCGGTCGATTGAAAGCTGGCTCAGTTATTATTGAACCTACTTCCGGCAATACGGGAATTGGGCTTGCTTCTGTAGCAGCTGCCAGAGGCTACCGAATTATCCTCGTTATGCCGGAAACCATGTCTGTAGAACGACGCCAGCTTATGAAAGCTTATGGTGCAGAAATTGTACTGACAGAGGGGACAAAAGGCATGAAAGGGGCTATTGCAAAGGCACAAGAACTGGCAGAGAAAATGCCAGACAGCTTTCTCCCAGGGCAGTTTGTAAATCCATCCAATCCGAGGGTGCACAGGGAAACTACTGGTCCGGAAATTTTTGGAGATACGGATGGAAAGATTGATATTTTTGTTGCCGGCGTAGGAACTGGCGGAACAATCACCGGCGTGGGTGAATATTTAAAGATGCAAAAGCCGAGTGTACAAATTATTGCGGTAGAACCGGCATCTTCTGCCGTATTGTCTACAGGAATCTCTGGAACACACAAAATTCAGGGAATTGGCGCAGGCTTCATTCCAGATGTGCTAAATACAAAAATATACGACGAGATTATTCCGGTGGAAGATAAATATGCTTTTGCGACAGGAAATCTGATCGGTAAACAGGAAGGAATTCTTGTGGGTATATCCTCCGGTGCCGCTGTGTGGGCTGCAATCGAGGTTGCAAAACGGCAGGAAAATGAAGGGAAAACGATTGTTGCTCTTTTGCCAGATACAGGAGACAGATACCCGTCTACGCCGCTCTTTGCAGATTGATATCTACATTTCAAAGCAAAGCTATGGTTGAATTACATACCGTTTCTGTAGTAAAATAAGGAAAAATAAATGAATCGAGGTGTCTTACGGTAATGATTTCAACAAGAGGCAGATATGCTCTTCGGGTTATAATTGATCTTGCAGAACACATGGATAATGGATATATTCCTATGAAAGAGGTTGCTGAACGGCAGGGGATCTCTTTGAAATATTTGGAGAGAATTATGCCCGCTTTATCAAAAAGTAACCTTGTAGAAGGTGTCCATGGAAAAGGCGGTGGATATCGTTTAAGCAGGCGGCCAGAAGACTATACAGCAGGTGAAATATTGCGTTTAGTGGAAGGTGATCTTGCACCTGTGGCGTGCCTTGGGTGTAACGCAAAACCTTGCAGTAAGAGAGCTAACTGTAAGACCATTTCTTTGTGGGAGAAGTATTATGATATAACGAATGAATATTTTGATAGTGTCACAATCGCAGATCTCTTATGTAAGAAATCGACACAGGACAAATCAGGTAATAAAAATTGAAATTGTAAAAGAGCCAGACGCAAAGATACAGAGCCGATGATTGGTGAACAGCCACTAATCATCGGTTCTCTTTTTTATTGGGAGTGCACATTTATGAAAACTATTGGTGTTTTTGAGAACGTCAAATATAAGGATAAGAGGGGATAGATTTTACAGCTTCTATGTTTTATGATAAAATAGAAAAAATACAGAAATTGTTTTATAAACAGGAATAGGCAGGAGATGTTATATGACAGAGAAAAAGGTACAAAGCCAGTATTCCTTTCTTCTTCTTGCCGGCGGAAAAAGCAGCCGTATGGGAAAAGACAAAGGAGAACTGACCTTTCATGGAAAAAGTTTTCTTGCCTGTCAGTTGGAAAAAGCAAAAAGACTGGGAATGGAAGCATGTTATCTTTCCGGTCATGCCTGGAAGGAGACCGGCGTACATGTGGTTGCAGATCGTTTTTTGAATCGTGGGCCTTTGGGAGGAATTCATGCATGTATGAAGGAAATGAAGACCCCTTACTGTCTGGTGCTTCCCGTGGATGTACCCCAGCTTCCGGTGGAGGCGCTGGAATCGCTTCTATTGTTTCATATGAAGAAGGATTCTTATTCCCGGCTGCCCCTTTTGCTTTCCCATGGAGAACGGGTGGAGCCTCTTATGGGAATCTATCCGGTAGAAATGGCAGAAAAAATCGAAGAACTGATCCTGGAACATTCCCTCCCGGTCTTTCAGGCGCTGGATGTATGGGGGTATGAGACATTTCCAGTGAATCTTTCTTCCTGGGAAACAGAAAATATCAATACGCCTGAGGATTATCAAAAGCTTTTGGAATTTGAGAAAAGAGGAACAGAACAATGAAAGAGGGAATTTTACTGGAAGAAGCGCTCTGCTGCATAGAAGAGCATACAAAAAGAATACAAAGAACCAGGGAAGTTCTGGTGGAAGAAGCGGGTGGGTATTTGCTGGCGGAGGATGTGTATGCAGCAATTGATAATCCGCCTTTTCCCCGGTCTCCCGTAGACGGATATGCAGTACGGGCAGAGGATATTCAGGGGGCTGTTCGGGGAAATCCTGCCAGGCTTAAGGTAGCCGGCTGTATTTATGCCGGGGAAGATGGAGAAAGTCTGACAATTAAAACAGGGGAAGCCTTTCGGATTATGACAGGAGCTCCATTTCCCAAAGGGGCGGATACAGCTGTGAAACAGGAGGACACCGATTACGGAGAAGAATTGGTAGAAATATATCAGAGTCAGAGATCATTTGATAATTATTGCTTTGCAGGAGAGGATTATCAGAAGGGGAGCCTTCTTCTTTCCAAGGGAACCCGAATTACCTTTGCAGAACAGGGAATTTTGTCCGGTCTTGGAAAAACAAAGGTTCTGGTGTATGACAAGCCGGTAATTCGGCTGTTTACCACTGGAGATGAGTTATGTCCTCCTGGAACACCCCTAAAGCCTGGAAAGATTTATGATTCCAATGGAATGATGGTTTCTTCACGTCTGAGGGAGCTGGGGGTTCCTCCCAAAAGTGTAGCCCATGCCATGGACAGTGAGCAGGGACTGGCAGAGGTATTAAAACAGGCTGCAAAGGATGCAGATCTGATTGTTACCACTGGCGGAGTTTCCGTTGGAAAAAAGGATATCCTTCATGGCGCGCTGGAGCTGATGGGGGCAGAGAAACTTTTCTGGAGAGTAAAGCTGCAGCCCGGCACTCCCACAATTTTTTCCATATATCAAAATACGCTGATTCTTTCTCTTTCCGGAAATCCCTTTGGAGCCATGGCAAATACAGAGCTTCTTCTTCGGCCTATTCTGGAAATCCTGACAGGAGATCCTGCTTTTGCAATGAAAAAAAGGAAAGGAACCATGGGAGAAGCGTTTGGCAAGAAGAGTAAAGTACGGAGATTTGTAAGAGCTATCTGTCAAAATGGAAATGTGACGCTGCCTTCTGGCATTTTTTCTTCCGGTGCCATAGGAACTCTTCGAGGATGCAACTGTCTTTTGGATATTCCTGCTGGAAATGCAGGTCTTGAAAAGGGACAGGAGGTTTCTGTCTGGATGTTGTAACAAATTTTACTACATTTTTTGGTAGGTTATTCCAATAATTTTGAAAAATTTCTAGGATATCTTGTCTAAAATGATTGAAGAATGTATATGAGAATGTTAAAATATACACAAATTCATAAAAGCAAGGAGGGAACCATATGGATTTTAAACAAGTCCAGACAACCTGTCCCTATTGTGGAGCTGGCTGTCAGATTATGTTCACGATCGATGAAGAAAAAAATAAGATCGTGGAAGCAGTTCCGGCGAATGGAAGAACCAATCAGGGCACTTTATGTCTGAAAGGTCATTATGGCTGGGATTACTTAAATGATCCGCAGATTTTAACCAAACGTCTTCGCAAACCAATGATCCGAAAAGGGGGAAAGAAATCTCCTCTTGTGGAGGTATCATGGGAAGAGGCCATTTCTTATGTGGCAAAACGTCTGGGAGAGATTAAGGAGAAGTTCGGTCCAGATGCGATTATGGGAACCGGATCTGCTCGTGGAGCAGGAAATGAAGCCAATTATCTGATGCAGAAATTTATGCGCGCGTGTATCGGCACCAACAATGTGGATCACTGCGCGCGAATATGACATGCGCCTTCGGTAGCGGGTCTACTGTATTCTTTAGGTTCAGGCGCAATGTCCATGGGCATCCCGGAGATCGAGGATGCAAAATGTTTACTTTGCTTCGGTTATAACGGAGCAGACTCTCATCCCATCGTTGCCAGACGAATTGTCAGAGGCAAACAGAAGGGAATGAAAATTATCTGTGCAGATCCACGTGTGACAGAAACTGCACGTATTTCAGATATCCATCTTCAGTTAAAAGGCGGATCGAATCTTGCCCTTGTAAATGCAATGGCAAATGTTATCTGGAATGAAGGTCTGGCAGATACCGCATTTATTGAAGCGCATACGAAGGGCTTCCAGGAATTCCTGAAAGTCATTGAAAAATACACACCGGAATATGCAGAACCAATCACTCACATTCCGGCAGAGGAAATCAGAAAAGCAGCAAGACTGTATGCAACATCCAAGCCTGCCATGATTCTTTATGGTATGGGTGTCTGTCAGTTTACACAGGCAGTGGATGTGGTAAAAGGTCTGGCGAACCTGGCGCTGATGACCGGCAACTTTGGAGGTCCGTCCATGGGTATTGGTCCGGTACGTGGACAGAATAACGTACAGGGTGCCTGTGACATGGGTGCTTTGCCCAATTCTTATCCAGGCTACCAGAATGTGACGGTTCCTGAAATTCGGGAAAAATTTGAAAAAGCATGGGGAGTACCTCTTTCCGATCAGGTTGGATGTCCCATCACTCATGTTCCTCATCGAATTCTTCACGAAAAGGATGAGAAGAAGAGAATCCATGCCTATTATATTTTCGGAGAAGATCCGGCGCAGTCCGATCCAGATCTGGCAGAAGTCAGAGAAGCGCTGGACAAATGTGATTTTGTTGTAATGCAGGATATTTATATGAATAAAACAGGTATGTATGCAGACGTGATCCTTCCGGCTACGGCCTGGGGAGAAAATGAGGGTGTGTATACCTGTGCAGACCGTGGTTTCCAGAGAGTTCGTAAGCTCATTGAACCAGATGGGGATATGAGACCGGACTGGCAGATCATTGCCGATATCTCCACTGCCATGGGATATCCTATGAATTACAAAAACACAGAAGAGATCTGGAATGAAATGATCGATCTTTGTCCAAGCTTTACAGGCGCTACCTATGAAAAAATAGAAAAATACGGATGTATCCAGTGGCCATGCCGTGACAAGTCCATGGAAGACAAGGGAACTCCATATTTACATAAAGATGGTATTTTTGCAACCAAAGACCATAAGGCTCTGTTCTATGGAACAGACTGGCATCCGCCAGTGGAACTGGAAAACGATGAGTATCCAATGACTCTGTCAACGGTACGTGAAGTAGGACACTATTCTGTACGTACCATGACAGGTAACTGCCGTACTCTGCGCAATCTGGAAGATGAGCCGGGATGGGTTCAGATGAATACCCAGGATTGTGAACGCATGGGACTGAAAAAGGGAGAACTGGTAAAAATCCTTTCCAAGAGAGGATACTGTATTACCCGCTGTCTGCCTACAGACCGTGTAAAACCAGGCGCAACCTATATGACCTATCAGTGGTGGATCGGCGCATGTAATGAGCTTACCACTGCCAAATTAGATCCGATCAGTAATACGCCGGAGTATAAATATTGTGCCTGCCGGGTAGAAAAGATCCAGGATCAGGAATGGGCAGAGCGTCATGTGATTGAATTATACGATGAGATTCGCGCCCAGATGGGAATCGAAACCGGAAAGGGGGCGAAGGCATGAACTACTTTGTAAAAGGAAATCCAGATCTTTGTATTGGCTGCCGCACCTGTATGATCGGCTGTGTAGTTGCTCATGAAGGAAAGCATATCTTTGAAGTGGATCCGGATGCATACAATTTCAATCCCAAACTTCATATGGTAAAAACTGCCCGCTTAAGCGTTCCGGTGCAGTGTAAACATTGTGAAAACCCTGCCTGTATGGCAGTCTGCCCAGTGGGAGCAATTTCTCAGGAAGATCACTGTGTGGTGATCCATACAGAGAAGTGTATGGGCTGTAAATCCTGTATGGATGCCTGTCCTTTTGGAGCAATCAATATGGTGGCTCTGGTGGGTACTGCCCAGGCTGACGGAAGTGAGAAAAAGGTTGCCAATAAATGTGACCTTTGTAATGGGATCAAAGGCGGTCCGGCATGTGTGCGTGTCTGCCCCACAGAAGCACTGACTCTGGTCACAGAAGAAGAACTGGGAGATGCTATGGAACGGAAACGTCAGGAAGCAGCCAGGAGTGCATTTCTGGAGACACATCCACAGGAATAGGAAGGCGGGATAAAAAAGATGAAAAAAGAAATTGGATGCTTTGTAGTAGGAGACAGTACCAAATGCACTGGCTGTAAAGCCTGTGAGGTAGCTTGCTTTACCGTTCACAGCCGTCAGAACAATCCGGTGGGAAAAACTGTGGGAACTGTAACTGTTCCTGTAACTCCAAGACTGTTTCTTACAAAATTTGATGATATGTGTATGCCTATTCAGTGTAAGCACTGTGAGGATGCTCCTTGTCTGAATGCCTGTACAAAAGGCGCGATCAGCCGTGTAGACCATCAGGTGATCGTAGATGCAGAAAAATGCATCGGCTGCAAAGATTGTATGCAGGCCTGTCCTTTTGGTGCCATCGCGCTTCTTCCTTATGCTAATGGAGGGAAGGTTGTGGCTCAGGCAATGTCACCGGAGGCAAAGGTTTTTGCATCAAAATGTGATCTCTGTGCGGGAGTAGAAGGCGGTCCGGCCTGTGTGCGTGTCTGTCCTCATCAGGCGCTTCGCCTGGTAGACCCGGAAGCAGAACGGGAAGAAAAGAACAGAAAAGCAGCAGAGGCTCTGCTTCTGACAAAAAACTGGAGGTAAGGGAGGACGAAATTCATGATAGTTGCAATTGACCAGAATCTTTGTACCGGATGCCGCGAATGTGCGGAGGTCTGTCCTGCCTATGCCATTGTTGGAGAGCAGGGAAAACCGCAGACCATTGATACGGAGAAGTGTGTGATGTGTGGACAATGCATACAGAAATGTAAATCCTACGTTTCCATACTCACTCATGGAAAAAATGCTTACGAAAGAGTAAAAAAAGAAAGACATATTCCAGACTGTGTGCAGGAGCCTTTGTTTGCAGCTCATGCAGTCTGTAATCTGGATAAAGTGGGGGCTGCCATTTCAGATCCACAGAAGTTTACCATGGTACAGTGTGCACCTGCAGTGCGTGTTGCCATTGCAGAAGAGTTTGGCGCAGACCTTGGAACCTTAAGTCCTGGAAAACTGGCTGCTGCTCTTCGGGCTGTAGGCTTTGACCGGATCTATGATACCAACTTCCCCGCAGATGTGACCATTATGGAGGAAGGAACAGAGTTGATTAAGCGGGTGACAGAGGGAGGAACCCTTCCAATGTTTACTTCCTGCTGTCCGGCTTGGGTACGTTTCCTGGAAAAAAATTATCCGGAATTGAAGGACCATCTGTCCACAGCAAAGAGCCCCCAGCAGATTGGAGGCGCAATATTCAAGACATACGGCGCAGAGCTGGAAAACATAGAAGCGTCCAGAGTATTCAGCGTTTCTGTGATGCCATGTACCTGTAAGGAATTTGAATGCGAACGTCCGGAAATGAAAGACAGCGGTTTCCGTGATGTGGATGTGGCGATCACCACAAGAGATCTGGCATGGATGATCAAAGCAAAAGGAATTGACTGGGATACGCTTCCTGAAGAAGAGTTTGATAAACCTCTTGGACTGTACACAGGTGCAGGAACCATTTTTGGTGTAACTGGAGGGGTAATGGAAGCTGCCATTCGTACCGGTTATGAATTGGTGACCGGACAGCCGATTCCAAGTGTGGATGTGGAAGCAGTAAGAGGAACGGAAGGCTTCCGCACCTCCATCATTAAGGTAGGAGATCTGGATCTCCGAATTGGTGTAGTAACCGGATTGAAAAATGTGATTCCCGTATTGGAAGCTGTAAAAGCAGGAACCTTGAACCTTCATTTTATTGAAGTGATGACCTGTCCTGAGGGCTGTGTCAGCGGCGGCGGTCAGCCTAAGCTCTTGATGGATCTGGACAGACCAGAGGCTTATGCGGCCAGAAGAGAAGCAACCTTCGCCCATGACCGCGCACTTCCATACAGGAAATCTCATGAAAATCCAGCGATTAAGAAGATTTATGATGAATTTTTAGAAGAACCAAACAGCCATATTGCACATCATCTGTTACATACAGGTTATTGTTTGAAATAGTGGTTTTTTAGGGGAGCATTTGGGAGTTAGAAAGCCCGAAGCTCCCCATTTATTAATTACTTGCAGTGGATTTTGCACCATAATTCTTGTATGGGTGGAATTTGTTCCCGCATACCGGGTGCAAGTTGGCTCCAAATGATGCCTCGCTGGGGTTTGGGAAATTCATTTCTTGTATGAATAACACGGGTTGGTGTAACGATATAGTCGATAGCTGTATCATACTCTCGAACCTCTACATCAACATCCATTACCTGACAGTCATGTCCAACACAAAATACAGGAGTATCTAAATCAACAAGTCCCATAGAATACGTCATTGCCCATTCTAAGTCAAAGTAACCATGCCCCTTTCCAAAACGAATTCCACTTGGTGTAATAGCAGAAGCTCCGGTAACCATCATATCTATTTTTTTAACAGATTTTTTTAATTGTTCTAATGTTTGATGTTTCCAAAAACGTGAAACGCCGTCTAAAAGAGAAGCAAATTCTTCTTTTCCTTCGGGAATAATACCAGGCTCTATGAGAAAAAATCCACGAGTAATGCCGTAGTTTGTCATTACAACAGTTTTTTTGTCTTTAAAAGCAATTTCTCGAAGCGTTTCTAAATTGTTATCAGGTGTAATAAAAATAACTTTGGAATTCTTGTAAATATCTGTATTAGTCAGGAGCTCAGCACATTTATTACTACCTTCGTAATCAGTAATAAATTCAGAAAATTCCCAACTAAAACGAGAATCGGGACGTGCAACTTTGCGGAGTTCCTCCCAAATAATTGTACGTGCTTCTTTTGCATCAATTTTTTTCATTAGAAAACCTCCTTGTAAAATTATATGTATATAGATATATACATATATACAACATAAAAGGTGTTGTGTCAAGTACAAGGAGGTTTTTGTTATGTAATGATAAAACCGTTGCTTCCTCTTTTGAGCGGAAGACGGAATCGTACGTAATCACCACACCAAAGAGCAGTGGAATATTCCAATGGTGTTTGATCAGAAAGAAAAGAAGTAGCGGAAATTAAAATCATAGGGGTATCCAAACTACAATTCAAAAGTGCAATGTCTGCCTGCGTTGCGCGACAAGCTTCTATATAATCTTCTACATATTCTGGAACAAGACTATAATATTGTTGCAAGGTTGTAGAAATAGAATTGTTGATTAATGAACGCAATTCTAAATGTGGAACATATTTTGCAGATATGTAGGAACGGCCTATTGCTAAGGGGCGATCGTCTAAAAGAAAAAGTCTCTTGATGTAAACGGCACTATCACTGGAATTTAATTGGAGATGTTCTGCTACAGCGGGGAATAAATCAGTTACTATACATTGATCAAGAACTTGAACTGTAATGGAGTAGGGTGTTTGCATGAGTTTGTCATTGGTTACAAGACGATAATTTAATTCTGCAACAAAAGGGGTGGGATCAGAAACAATAAATGTACCTTTTCCCCGTTTCTTTTTTAAAATTCCATCTTTTTCAAGTTCTGCGAGTGCTTGCCTAAGAGTGATTCTACTTACATTATATTGTTCGGCTAGCTCAAGTTCGGTAGGGAGCTTTTGAGTTATACTCCATTCATGACGCATAATTCGACTTTTTAGATCACTGGCAATTTGAAAATATGCAGGAACCGGTGATGAACGATCTAATTCTATTTTTTTGTTTACCATACCTTTATTTTACTCCTTAAAGTAGTTTACTATTATATATTTTACACAAAATTTTTAACAAAGTAAACTACAAAAAACAAGAAAATATTATACATTTTTTTCATAATAGCATTGACAAAATAACTCCTGTAAGTTAATATGCATATAAGTTAATACAACTATACAAAAAAATGAGAGATGAGAAATAAAAAATAGGGGGTGATAAGAAATGAAAAAAGTAGCAATTGTAGGGGCGGCAGCAGTAGGAGATTATATTTTCAAAGTGAATCATTTGCCGGAAAAGGGAGAAATCGTTGCAATAACTAGTGAAGGAGCAGAAAAAGTTCCTGGTGGTTGTGCTCCTAATATTGCATGTGGAATTGCTAATTTGAACCAAATACAACCTGTTTTGTATTATCCAGTAGGATATGATTTTGAGGAATGGGATGTATATTCTGACTGGAGAAATAGAGGTATTGAATGTAGGCTTGCATATTCGAAAGAGCATAAATGTGGATGTGCATGGATGTATATGCAGGATGATGGAACAACCATGTGCTTTTCTTACCAGGGTGCAGCGGATTCCACAAAGTCTAACGAAACAGAAATGGATGAAGAAATGGTTGTTATATCACCATTATTAAGGCATTATACCTATGCTTTTTTGGAGGAGGCAATAAAAAAACAAAGTCAGATTTTTGTTACTGGTATCGGAGAAAAAAAGTTAATTCCATATCTTGAGCGAATTCATACATTGCTCGTGAATAAATGTGAAAGTGAACAACTTTGTAAAGAATCTGGTGCAGATAATATGATTTCATTTTCAAAGAAGTATCCGTTTTTGAAAATCTATGTGACAAATGGCGGCAAGGGAAGTGATTTTTATAAAGGAGGGAAGAAACAACATATTCCTTTGATAACAGCAGATCAGATTGAAGATTATACAGGTGCAGGAGATGCATATACAAGCGGAATTGTAAGTGCTGTTGCAGCGGGATTTAATGATATACAAGCCGGATATATAGGGGCCTGTGCCGCAAGTTTTTGCATCCAATGCATGGGAGGCCAAACATATCGTTCTCATTGGGAACAACTGATAGAAAGATTAGATGGTCAATATCCAGATTGGAAAGAACAAAAGATGGAAACATAATAAAATATGAAAGAAATAGGAGGAGGAAAAAAATGGGAGCTTATGAGAAAGTACTGGGATGTCTTTATGGAATGGCAACGGGAGATGCATTGGGAGTGCCTACCTCCTTTATGACTCCAGAGTACATTAAGAAAACATGGGGATGGATTACAACTTTTTATCCGCCAGAGAAAGGGCATATTTTCCACGATGGCTTAAAAGCAGGGGAATATACTGATGATACGGAACAGGCACTTGCATTAATGAAATCTTTTATTCGAAATAAAAAAGTAGTTCCAAGAGATGTTGTAAATGAGATTTTACTTTGGGCAGATAGAGTAAAAGATAAATATGCAAGTCCTTTAGGCCCGAGTACAGAAAAAGCATTAAAAGCTATTCGTGCTGGTGCAGATATTACACAGAGTGGACGTTATGGAAATACGAATGGTTCTGCGATGAGAATCGCACCTGTAGGTATTATCCATGGATTAAGAGAGTCATCTTGTGAGGAAATGGTAAAAGATGTATATCTGACATGCCTTCCGACACATAACACAACAGTTTGCGTATCATCCGCAGCTGCAGTTGCATGGGGAATTGCGGTATGTCTTCGGGGAGAAACAGATATGGATGTGATCATTGAGGAAACTATGAGAGCTGCTGAAATTGGAAAACAGTATGGATATCCGATTGTATCCCCATCTATTGCAAAAAGAATAGAATTTATTTATGGCATAGTAAAAAAATCCAATGGAAAAGAAGAAGCAATGCAAGAAATCTATGATTATTTTGGCGGCGGAGATATTGCTGCGGAATCCGTACCAGTAGCAATTGGATTGTTTGCATTAGGTAAAGGGAATCCAAAGGAAGTTAATGAGATCTGTGTGAATTTTGGTGGAGATTGCGATACCAATGCTGCAATGGCAGGCGCGATGGCGGGTGCGATGGCAGGTATTGAAGCTGTACCGAGTGAATGGTGTGAAACCATAAGGAAAGTAAATAATATTGATTTTGAATCTTTTACAAAAGAGATTCTTGATTTGATTCCACAGTGGGAAGTTGGAGAACCGTAAATCGGATTGGAGGGAAAAACTATGAAGAAAATTACGAAAATGGTAACTGCGTTAAGTTTAGTAGTTGGATTAGCAGTAGGAATGCCAATGACAGTGGCAGCAGATGATAAAAAAGAAATTACGATGTGGTTTTGGGGGGCTGCAACGGATTACCAAAAGACTATGAAAGACGTTTTATGTGGATGGTACAATAATTCACAGGATGAATATGAATTGTCTATTGAATTCAGAAATACTGTAGACACAGACATTCCAGTTGCCTTGGCAGCAGGTAATGCTCCAGATATCATATATGCGAGTGGCCCATCATATACAGCTGTATATCAGGCAGAAGACCTTGTGATGAATCTGGATAAGTACGCAGAAGAATATGGATGGAAAGATCGTCTGTTAAGTGTAATGTATGATTCTTGTACATTGGATGGAAGTCTTTATTCTGTACCAGGTGGTATGTGCATTGGCGGATTATATTATAATAAGGAATTGTTTGAAGAGAAAGGTTGGAAAGAACCGGAAACTTGGGATGAAATGTTAGCTTTATTTGACGAAGCGCAAAAAGAAGGAATTTATGCACTTGGCGCCGGAAATAAAGGATGGAAACCATGCAACGATCATTTTAGCTCTATGATTATTAATCATTATGCAGGTGCAAATTTGTTTTATGACGCATTAACTGGAAAAAGTAGTTTTAAAACCGATGAAATGGTGGAAGCAGTGAATGTTTCTAAAGAATGGTACGATAAAGGATATCTTGCAGGAGAAGATTATGTGAATCTTGACTCACAGGAAGTGATGCAGTTATTAGCAGATAAACGTTGTGCTATGATTATGGCGCCGTCTTTATATACACAGTTCGCAGCACAATCTTTCTTGGGTGAAGAACAGGATAAAGTAGGATTTATTCCAATGCCGTCTTATAATACGGAAGAAGATGTTTATGATGTATCTTTGAATTGTAATTTCTCTATTAATGCAGCTACGAAATATGCAGATGAATGTGCAAAAATTTTAGATTATATGCTTACAGGTGAATATGCAGTAAAAATGACAGAAGGCTGGCCTGGATATTGGACAACTCCAATCAAAGAGCTGGTGGAATATGATGCGTCATCTTTAACGGGATTATCAGGAATGAGTATTGTAGCCTTCCAAAATGCGATTCCTCAGATTGATAAAGGTTATTTTGCATTCCATCCATCTACATTCTTTCCATCAGCCACGGTAACTGCTTTTGAGGATGTAGATACTGTTTGGCAGGGAGTAATGGATGCAGAAACGTTTTGTACAACTGTAGCAATGGAATTGGAATCTGATATTGAACAAAATTTGGTATGTCCATTAGTAGAACCTTCTAAATAACGAAAATACTCTCTGTGGGTATCCGTCTGTACCTAGAGGGATACCCACCTTTTTTCGAATAAGGTCGGAGAATCAGTTTGGAGGATAGAGATATGAAGGAATCTCGGTTATTTTTCAAGAAGAAGAGAATAAGTACAGTAGCTTATCATGTACTGTCCCTCCCTGCAATCTTGCTTAGTGGAGCGATTGTATTGATTCCGGCGATACAGACAATTTATTCTGCTTTTACAAAATGGAATGGAATTTCTACTGAAAAAGAATGGATTGGTCTACAAAATTTTCAGGAACTTGCAAGTGACTGGGTTTTTTGGAAGTCGGTGGTAAATAATTTTAAGTGGACATTAATGTTTGTTACAATTCCGGTAATTGTAGCTCTACTAGCTTCAGTGATTATGGCATATTTACATATAGGAAGCAAATCTTTTCAAATAATATATATTATTCCCTATTTACTGGCACCAACTACAAATGCGATTATATGGTTGAATATGATATTTAGTCCAAATGCTGGGTTAATAGGTTTTTTGCAGAAATTGGGCTGGGAAATTACTTCTCCATTAGGAAATATGAATACTGCACTTGTAGGTGTAGCGTTAGTAGATATCTGGCATTATTGGGGATTTTTAACCGTAATTTATTTTGCGGCATTAAGACAAACTCCACAAGATCAGATAGAAAGTGCAAGAATGGAAGGAAGTAATGGATGGCAAACATTTTGGTACGTTTATATGCCCAATATTGCTCCTACCGTACGTTTGATGTTGATTTTGATTGTCATTTATTCATTTTGTACTTATGATTATATTTATTTAATGACATCAGGCGGTCCGGCGCATGCGACAGAAGTTTTAAGTACTTATGCATATTCGCTTGCTTATTCTGCATTTAAGTTTGGGAAAGCATCCGCAGTATCTTTGGTGATGGGACTTTTTGGATGTATTGCTGCATTCTTCTATACCTGGTTTAGCAGGAAGGAGGCACTGGAATGAAAAAGAAAAACAAAACTGGATATGCAAGATATCATAAAACAAGTGGCTATTATATTGCAATGAGTGCATTGATTTTGCTAGCAGTTATATCTTTATTTCCCATAGTTTTAGTATTGATTAATAGTTTTAAAACACATGTAGAAATATTACAGAATCCATTAACATTTCCCAAAAAAATAAGCTTTAGTAATTTTATATATACTTGGGAAGTTGGAAAATTTGCAGATGGGTTTATTAATAGTATAAAACTAACTGGAACTGCAATTATTACAGGTGTAATTGGATCTACAACAATGGGATATGTGCTGGCTACAAGACGTGTAAAAACGTGGAAGATTCTTACGCTGTATTTTATGATTGCGACTACAGTTCCACTTCAAATGTTTATGTTGCCATTGTATAGTAGTTTTACAAAAATGGGATTGATGGGAAATGTTTATGCAGTAGGTGTAGCAATTGCTGCATGGAATCTTCCAATGCCTGTATTTTTAATGCGAACATATTTTTTGAAAGTGCCATATGAGTTGGAAGAAGCAGCTAGAGTAGATGGTGCAAATACATTTACTGTATTTACCCAAATTGTAATGCCGATCGTTTCTCCAGGAATGGTAACAGTTTCTTGTATTGTGGGCTTATTCTCCTGGAATGAATATCTTCTTAGTACCACGTTGTTACAAAGTGAAGAAAATTTCACAGCAACCTTAAAGTATCTTAGTTTGAATGGTACATTTTCCAGAGATTTTAGTGTTATCATGTCTGGTGCTGTGATTATGGTAGTACCTATGTTAGTTGTATTTCTGCTTCTTCAAAATAAATTTATTGAAGGAATGGCAGGAGGAGCGGTTAAAGGTTAAAATTATTTAATGAACAGGGAGCGTGAATTATGAGTATTAATAAATATAAAGAACAAATATATGCAGGTGTATTAGGAAAAATTATTGGGGTTTATTTGGGCCGGCCAGTAGAAGGATGGAGTTATGAAGCGATCCGAGATCAATTTGATTTTGTGGATTATTATGTGGCTCATAAAACAGGAGCCCCATTTATTGTTCCAGACGATGATATTTCTGGCACATTTGTATTTTATCGAGCATTGGAAGATAACGAGTATAATCCAGAAATCAAAGCAGAGGATATTGGGGAAGCATGGCTGAACTATATTGTAGAAGATAAAACTATCTTATGGTGGGGTGGTTTAGCACGTTCTACTGAACATTCTGCATATTTGCGCTTGAAACAGGGATATAAACCTCCGGTTACGGGTTCAGGCGAAATGAATGGAATGGCGATCGCTGAACAGATTGGTTCTCAAATTTTTATAGATACTTGGGCCATGGTAAATCCAGGTAATCCGGCGAGAGCGGCGAAAATGGCTAGAGAAGCAGCGGTGGTAAGTCATGACGGAATAGCGGTAGAATGTGCGGTATATTTAGCTGCATTGGAAGCAATGGCATTTGAAGAAAAGAATGTAGATATACTTTTAAAAGAAGCTAGGAAGTATATTGCAGACAATGAATATGGAAAACAGTTAAATGGATTGTTAGATGAAGTAATAAAAAAATGCCATGAATCGAATGATTGGCGCGATGTACGTGATTGGATTGAAGAAAACCATAATTATGCAAAATATCAAGGAAATTGTCCTATGGTTCCCAATCATTTATCTGTGATCATGGCTTTAATTATGGGCGGTGATGATTTTAGAAAAAGTATTTCTATTGCAGTATCTGCAGGGTGGGATACAGATTGTAATGGAGGAAATGTAGGATGTTTAAATGCTATTCGTCTTGGTTTGGAGAGTATTGATGCAGATGCAGATATGAGAGGGCCAGTAGCAGATAGAATGTACGTTGTGAGCACAGATGGCGGAGACTGTATTTTTGATGCAGTACGGGAAAGTAGAAAGATTATTCGTGCCGCTGCTGCTTTGAATGGCGAAAAAGTTGAAATTCCAGGAGAAAGATATGCATTTGAATTTCCTGGAAGTGTACAGGGTTTTATGATCTATCCGGGATGCACGTTTGATCAAGCGGCAAAAAGAGTTTATAACTCTATGGAAATAGATGGAAAACCTGGACTGGCTGTTGATTATAAAGGTGTATCTGGTTCTGTGACAGCTTCTGTGACGGTGCAGACATATGTAGATCCAACGCCAAAAGCAGCGGCAGATACCAGTTATTTTGAAGTGTATGCATCACCATCTCTTTATACAGGTCAAGAAGTTTCGGCAGTAGTAGATTGTATATCTGAGGAAAATCCGGATTTTAGATTTTTCATAGAGTATTATGATGCAAATGATAATATTGCAGTTATGAAGGAAGAGTGTATACATAAATTAAACAAAGGTTTAAATACATTAAAGTGGAAAATGCCAGACACAAAAGGACGTGCAATTTATCGTTTGGGATTTGAATTATTATCAGATAGAAGAAAGGATGGCTACCTGGTTGTACGTAAAGTAGATTGGAAAGGGTGTCCAGAGTATTTCCATATGGGAACATCACAGGAATTGACTCCTGGTTTAAGCCCATTTGTAACTAGAACAAAATGGATGATGGCATTTATGAATAGCTGTAAATGTGCAGGACCAGATTATCTTGCTACTTTTGCGATTTCCCATCCGGAAAGAAATGGTGTAATGACAATTGGAACAAAAGATTGGAAGGATTATTCTGTAGAATCTAGAATTCAATTTGTTCATGCTGAATATGCAGGATTGGTTGCAAGGGCAAAAGGTCATAGAAATTATTATGCAGCAGTATTTAGCAATGGAAAGATTCAGATTGTAAAATGCTACAAAGGAAATGTTACTGTTTTAGCGACATCAAAAGAATTAACTTATAAAGAAGGCGATTGGCATGACTGGAAATTTGAGGTAAAAGGAATGCATTTGGCAATGTATATAGACGGAAAAGAAGCTGTGAGCTGTGAAGATGATTCTTATTCATGCGGAGCATGTGGTTATGTCGTGGATGAGGGTGCTATTGTTGCCAATGAATTCACTATACGTGCACTTTGACGAGAAGTAAATGATAATAGCAGATAACAGAAATCATTCTTTATGAAAGGATAGACGGGAAAAAGATGAAAAAAAGTGATGCGATCAGGAATAAAGAGTCTGTCCGGCGTATTCAGCAACGTTTTGAGTATAGAGATAATATTCCGCCGAAAGGATTTTTCATAAAAGGAAAACCTGCACTGACCCAAATTGATCCAGAAAAAGTAGGAGACTACGTAATTATTCTGGTTAGAGATGCTTTGTGTGCATATGGAAAAGATCCAGCTGAAGTTGTGGCAGATAAATTGGAAAATGCAGAATTGATCGGAGCGTCAGGAATGTATACCTCATACAGTGGCTGGTATAAAGGCGCACATATCACAGCTGTAAGTGGAGGAAGTGGTGCTCCGGAAATGGAAATGATCATGTATGATTATTTAGAGTTTACAGATGCAAGTACATTTATCAGATTGGGTGGTTCTGGTGGTTTTGGTGATCATGTAAAACCAGGAGATATTGTGATTACTTCAGGGGCAGTACGTGGTGAAGGTATGACAAAGGCATATATTGATGCTGCCTATCCAGCTGTCAGTAGCTATGAAGTGGTTTGTGCAATGGTGCAGGCCGCAGAAAGGAAAAAAGCATCATATCACGTAGGTGTTACCGTATCGTGTGACAGCGATTATGTGGGTGGTGGAAGACCAGGACCAGGTGGTTATATGCAGCCTTGGAATATTGAACATGCTGGGATATATAACAGAGCCGGATGTTTAAATGGGGATCGCGAGTCTTCAGCGATTATTACGCTTGCTTCTCTTTTCGGTAGAAGAGGGGGATCGGTATGTTCAGTTTCTGATAATATGTGTACAGGTCTTAAATTTAAAGAAGGTGTTGGCCATTATTCAGCATTAGAAATTGTTTTAGAAGGATGTGCAGTGCTTCATCAAATGGATCTGGAAAAAGGGAATCGCAAATATTGGCATCCGGAGATAGGCAACTCTCTATAATTTGAATGTAAAGAATATGTATGATAATGAAGGGCGAAAGGCTTGTTTTCAGACTTTTCGCCCTTGTTTTCATTTGATTTTTTATTCTAAAATAACACTCTAAAATTCTTGTTCCAGTACCGGTGATAATGTGATAGAATAGAAGCAGTTCTTTTTACTCGGAGGCGAAATATGAAACACGTAATTATCGGAACCGCAGGACATGTGGATCATGGAAAAACGTGCCTGATCAAGGCTCTGACCGGCATTGATACAGACCGTCTGAAAGAAGAGAAGAAGCGTGGAATAACCATAGAACTTGGATTTGCTTACCTGGATCTTTCCAATGGAAGACGGGTGGGGATTATTGATGTGCCAGGACATGAGAAATTTGTGAAAAATATGCTCTCAGGAGCTGGGGGAATGGACTTAGCCATGCTGGTGGTTGCTGCAGATGAGGGGGTTATGCCTCAGACCGTAGAGCATCTGGAGATTCTCTCTATTCTTGGAATCAGACATGGTGTGATTGTACTGACTAAGTGTGACCTGGTGGAACCGGATTTTCTGGAACTGGTGAAAGAGGAGGTACAGGAACTGGTACAGGGAACATTTCTGGAACAGGCTCCTATCCTTCCTGTGTCCGCCTATGAGGGAAAGGGAATCCAGGAACTGAGAATGACTTTGGAGCAGCTTTGTGAGGCGCTTCCGGAACGGGCGTTGGAAAGTCATTTCCGTCTGCCTGTTGATCGTATCTTTACTCTGAAAGGTTTTGGGACTGTGGTAACGGGAACCCTGATGGAAGGAAAAATAAAAAAAGATCAGGAAGTAATGCTTTATCCGGAAGAATTACCAGTAAAAATACGAAGCATTCAGGTGCATTCCCAAGGGGAGGAGACAGCATATGCCGGACAGAGAGCGGCAGTCAATCTTCCTGACTGCAAAAAAGATCAGATAAAAAGAGGAGATGTCCTGGCAACCAGACACAGCCTTTTTCCCACTAGAATGCTGGATGTTAGGTTAGAGATACTGCCTCATGCAGAGCATACCATTCGTCATGGAGCCAGGGTACATATCTATCATGGAACCAAAGAGCTCCTTGGAAAAGTCTGCCTTATGGACAAAGGAGAGTTAAAGGCAGGAGAAAGCGGGTATGTGCAGCTTCGCCTGGAAGAAAAAACAGTAGCAAAAAAAGGCGATCATTTTGTTCTTCGATTTTATTCCCCGGTGGAAACCCTGGGCGGGGGTGTGATTTTGGATGCCTGTCCCAAGAAGCACAGGAAAAGTGATCCAAAAGCGCTGGAGGCATTTGCCATAAAAGAAACAGGATGTCAGAAGGAGCAGCTTGCCTTGGCGGCTCTGGAGCATATGGGATGCTTCTATTCTTTGACGGAACTGACAGAACGTTGTTCTCTGGATCGTTCCAGGGTGAAGAATCTTGCCAGAAAGCTGGTAGAAGAACAGAGTTTTGTGCAGCTGGAAGAGAATCTTTTTATTCACAGAGAAGAACTGAAGCTCTACGAAAAAAAAGTAGCGGGTTTTCTGGATGACTTTCATAAAGCATTTCCTCTTAAGGAAGGAATGGGGCTGGAAGAGGTCCGAAGCCGGATGAATCTGAAATATGCCAATCATGTGGCAGATGAGATTTTGGAAATCTTAAAATTAGAAAAGAAAATCAAAGAGCATCAGGGACTGATCAGCAAATATCGTTTTCGAGTGGTTGTAAAAGAAGATGAGGATGCGGTGATTCAGGAAATCATCCAGTATTATCTGAAGGTGGGATTTGCCCCGCTGACCACAGAACTGTATGCAAAAGAACACGAAAAACAAAAGAAATTCAGAGCAATTTTTACTTCGCTTTTAAACAAAAAAATCCTGATTCGACTGGATGGACAGTATTGCATTCATGCAGACTACTACCAGAAAGCGAAGGAAGCTTTTGAAGAAATGACGCAGACGACACCGGTAGTCTCCCTGGGGGCATACCGGGATCATCTGGGATGTTCCAGAAAGATTGCGGTAGCAATACTGGAGCATTTCGATAAAAATGGATTCACAAGAAAGACAGAAGAGGGAAGAATATGGAAGGCTTCCCAGAAGAATGAGGGGGTGAAATAAAATGGAACAAGAAAAAATCCGATTGACACAGCTTGCCCAGACCTCTGGCTGAGCGGCCAAAGTAGGTCCTGGGACCCTTGCTCAAGTTTTGAGTAAGCTGCCAAAATTTTATGATCCAAACCTTCTGGTTGGTACAGAAACTGCAGACGATGCCGCAGTTTATCAGGTAAGTGAAGATCTGGCCATGATTCAGACTGTGGACTTTTTCACTCCGATTGTGGATGGCCCTTATTCCTTTGGACAGATTGCAGCAGCCAATGCCCTGAGTGATGTATATGCTATGGGCGGAGAACCTAAGCTGGCATTGAACATTGCTGCATTCCCAAATTGTCTGGATGTGGAGATTCTGGGGGAGATTCTCCGCGGAGGCGCCGATAAGGTCTTAGAGGCAGGTGCAGTTCTTGCCGGGGGACATACCATTCAGGATGAAGAACCCAAATATGGACTTTGTGTCACAGGGTTTGTAAAACCAGAAAAGCTTTGGAAAAATTATGGTGCCCAAACTGGAGATGTGTTGGTGCTGACTAAGCCCTTAGGCAGCGGCATTTTAAATACTGCCATCAAAGCCGGTTTTGCATCAGAAAAAGAAATCAAAAATGTTGAGAAAGTGATGATGACGCTGAATAAATATGCCAGAGACCTGGCCAGAGAGTTTTCTGTCCACTGCTGTACCGATATCACAGGCTTTGGATTGGGAGGACATGCCATGGAGATGGCAGAAGGAAGCAAAAAAACCCTGCTTCTTAATTCCAGTTGCCTTCCTGTGATTCCAGGCGCAGAAGAATATGCCAAGATGGGGCTGGTTCCAGCTGGCGCTTATCGAAATCGAGAATTTATCAGTGGAAGGATGCACATGGAAAAAGAAGATGACTGGCGAATGGATCTGATCTGTGATCCCCAGACATCAGGCGGTCTGCTGCTTGCAGTGCCAGAAGAAGAAGGCCCTGCCCTGCTGGAGCGTCTTTCCGTATTAGAGCTTCCCTCCGCGATTGTAGGAGAGGTAACCCAACTGGGAGAATATGCGTTAATCATCAGATAAGAGTGTAAGGAAATGGAAAGAAACAAGTATTTCAGGCAGATTCCAAAGGTAGATCATGTCCTTATGGAAGAGGAAGTACAGACCCTTTGTGCATCCTATGGAAAGGAACTGGTTACCGAAGGAATTCGACAGGTTCTGGAAGAACTGAGAATGACCATAAGTCAGGGAACAGAAGAAGAAATCTGTCAGGCATTTGCGTATTATCCAGAAAAAATCCGGGAAAGAGCAGAACAGCTCCAGGATTTTCCGCTTAAAAGAGTGATCAATGGAACAGGAATCCTTCTTCACACCAATCTTGGCCGGGCGCCACTGGGGAAATTTCAGGTGGAAGCAGCTATGGCAGCTTTGACCGGTTACTGCAATCTGGAGTATAACCTGGATACCGGTAAGCGCGGGAAACGCTGGGAACATTATCGGGATCTTATTGCAAGGGTAACCGGTTCTGAGGGAGCCATTGCCATTAACAACAATGCAGCTGGCGTTACATTGATGTTAAGTACCATTGCCAAGGGGAAACAGGTAATTGTATCCAGAGGAGAGCTGATTGAAATTGGTGGGAGATTTCGTATTCCGGAAGTAATGGAGCAAAGCGGAGCAGTGCTGAAAGAGGTGGGAACCACAAATCGCACCAGAATCTCCGATTATGAAAAAGCCATTACGGAAGAAACAGGAGCGTTACTAAAGGTTCATACCAGTAATTATAAAATTCTGGGATTTACCGAAGAAGCATCCATAGAAGAACTGGTACAGCTGGGAAAGAAATACCACCTTCCGGTTTTTGTGGATCTGGGAAGCGGCGTACTCATTAACCTGGAGAAGTATGGATTGTCCCATGAGCCAACGGTTCAGGAAATCTTAAAAAAAGGTGCAGATATGGTATGCTTTTCCGGAGATAAGCTGCTAGGCGGGCCTCAGGCAGGGATTCTTGCCGGAAAACAGGAATATATTGCCAGAATGGAGTTTCATCCTCTGATGCGGGCTTTTCGTCTGGATAAGTGTACCATTGCTGTTCTCACCGCTACCTTTCGAGAATATCTGGATGAGAAACGGGCAATGAGGAATATCCCCATTCTGTGGATGCTCTCCAGAAATCTGGAAGAACTGAAGGAACAGGCAGAAGACCTGGCCAGGGAACTTATAGAGTTTAAAGGCTTTCAGATTATGGCAGAGCCCAGTATCTCCATGGTGGGAGGAGGTTCCCTTCCAACAGAAGAGATTCAGAGCTATGGTCTGACCATTCATCCATTGGAAGAAAGCTGTGAAGCTCTTGCAGAAAGAATGCGCAGACTTTCCATTCCCATTATTGCACATATCAGGAATGAGAAGGTGTGGCTGGATATGCGCTCAGTCTCTGAAGAAGAAAAAGAAACAATAAAAAAAGAACTGCACACTCTTTTTCTGGCGGACGCCTGTGGGAATCGAACCCACCCAGGACGGGATTAGCGTCCAACACAGGTTTTGAAGACCAGGGGGCACACCAGTTACCCAACGACGCCCAAAAAGATTGTCAATTCTTAAACGAACCCATTATAACAGAGTTTCTGATGTATTTCAAGAATGAATGAGGGAAAGATTGAAGAAAAACAAAGAAGAAATCAAAATTCAAAAATGGAAACAGGGAACAGAAACCGTGGAGATGGATCTGGTAGCCCTGGAACGCACATATTCTATAAAAATTGACCAGTCTTATGAGGAGTCGCTGCATTGTACCCCCACAGATCTGGAAGAACTGATCCTGGGGCATCTTTTGACAGGACAGCGTGTCCGCAGTATTGGAGAAATACAGAGCCTGAAGGTATCTGGCGAGGTAGTGTCTGTAATTCTTGGGAAAAACCAGGAAGAAGAACAAGCGATTGTTTTGCCGCGGACGTATGAGGTACAGGAATTGCTTTTCCTGGCAGAGCGTTTTTTCAATGAGACAGGGGAATTGTTCCAGGCAACCGGGTGCGCCCATTGCTGCGGTCTGGCGCAGGGTGAGTCCTTTGTGAGTATTTATGAGGATATTGGACGACACAATGCATTGGATAAAGCCATTGGTTCTGCATGGAAAAGAGGGATTCCCCTTGAAGAAACAGCGGTTTTTACTACAGGAAGGATTTCCGGAGATTACTTAAAAAAAGCAGTTCATGCAGGAATCCGCACCATTGTATCCAGAGCAGCGGTAACCAGTGAAGCAATTTTGAAAGCAAAAGAGTACAATGTCACCATGCTGGGCTTTGTACGAGGTGGAAATGCAAATATTTATAATATTGGGAGGTAGCAAAATGAACTACGAAGATGTACAAAAGGTATCAAATGCAGCAGCTGCAAAGGCAAAATTACTGGAAAATAACTTTTTTAAATATTTTCTCAGAGCTGTAATGGCAGGTTTTTTTATTGATGTGGCAATGATTTATTCCAATGTGGTTGGAAATGTATTTTCCGGAACCATGCCGGAATGGGGAAAATTTCTTGGTGCTTTGGTCTTTTCCATTGCAGTTCTTTTGATTTCCATGGTTGGAGGAGAATTGTTTACAGGAAATAATATGGTCATGGCATTTGGCGCATTTGATAAAAAAGTAAGCTGGTCCAAAGTGGGAAAGGTATGGGGAATCAGTTATCTTGGAAACTTTGTGGGATGTCTTTTGTTCGCCCTGATTTTTGTGGGAGCAGGCGCATCTGGAACCACAGATTATTTTGCAGGATTTATTAACAACAAACTGTCTATTCCAGTAGGAGAAATGTTCTTCCGGGCTATTTTATGTAACTTCTTTGTATGTCTGGGCGTTCTCTGTGGAATTAAGCTGAAAAGCGAAGCCGGTAAGATTCTTATGATTATCATGTGTATTTCCGGATTTGTAGTCAGCGGATTTGAACATTGTATTGCGAATATGGGAATTTTTGTAACTGCCGGATGCATGGTTCCGGGTCTGTCCATAGCAGCAATGCTGAAAAGTATGGTAATTGTGACCATAGGAAATATAATAGGCGGTGCATTGCTTCTGGCATGGCCGCTGAGAAAGATGAGTGCAGACGAGTAATGACAAAAGCATTATACATAGCAGAAAAACCAAGTGTTGCCCAGGAATTTGCCAGAGCGCTGAAAATCAGCGGGCAAAGACGGGATGGTTATCTGGAATCAGAGGATGCAGTAGTGACCTGGTGTGTGGGACACCTGGTCACTATGAGTTATCCGGAAAAATATGATATAAAGTATAAAAGGTGGAGTATGGATACCCTGCCTTTTTTGCCCCGTGAGTTTAAATACGAAGTGATCCCAGGTGTAAAAAAACAGTTTGACATTGTAAAGGGCCTTTTGAACCGGCCGGACATTGACACCATTTATGTGTGTACCGACTCCGGTCGTGAGGGAGAATACATTTACCGGCTGGTGGCTCAGATGGCTGGAGTAAAAGGAAAAAATCAGAAACGGGTCTGGATCGATTCTCAGACAGAGGAAGAAATCCTTCGGGGCATTCGTGAGGCGAAGGATTTGTCCGCGTATGACAATCTGTCTGCTTCTGCCTATCTTCGCGCCAAGGAAGATTATCTGATGGGCATTAATTTTTCCCGGGTTCTGACTCTGCGGTATGGAAACAGCGTTTCCAATTATCTCAATCAGAAACACCAGGCCATTTCCGTAGGAAGGGTTATGACCTGCGTTCTTGGAATGGTGGTGCGAAGAGAGCGGGAAATCCGCTCTTTTGTGAAAACACCCTTTTACAGAGTGCTAAGCAGCATCTGCCTGTCCGGAGAAACCTTTGAAGGGGAATGGAGGGCAGTGGAAGGAAGCCGGTATTTTCAATCGACCTATCTTTATAAAGAAAATGGATTCAAAGAAAGGAAACATGCAGAGGAACTGGTGCATGCGCTGAGGATCCAGGAACCTCTGTCCTGTATGGTTGAAAAAATCGAGCGGAAAAAAGAGAATAAAAATCCCCCGCTGTTATTTAACCTTGCAGAGTTACAGAATGTCTGTTCCAAACTGTTTAAGATCAGCCCGGACGAAACCCTTCGTCTGGTTCAGGAAATGTACGAAAAGAAGCTGGTCACTTATCCAAGAACTGATGCCAGAGTTCTTTCCAGTGCAGTGGCTAAGGAAATCTATAAAAACATTGCAGGATTACGAAATTATCCCCAGGCAGGAGAGGCGGCAGCAGAAGTGCTGGAAATGGGAAGCTACAAGCACATCGCAAACACCCGCTATGTGAATGATAAGCAGATCACGGATCACTATGCCATCATTCCAACAGGGCAGGGGCTTGGATCATTAAAAAGTCTTTCTTCGACGGCACAGAAGGTGTATGAGACGATTGTGCGCCGTTTTCTTTGTATTTTTTATCCTCCGGCGGTTTATCAGAAGGTAAATCTTGTCACAAGAATACAGCAGGAGAGCTTTTTTTCATCTTTTAAAGTGCTTATGGAAGAAGGGTATCTGAAAATCGCGTCGAACTCCTTTGCGAAAAAGAAAGCAGAAGAGCAGAAGGAGGGAGACGGTGAGTCCAAAGATGTGGCATGTGACGCTTCTCTCCTTGCTGCATTGCACAGTTTGAAAAAGGGTGATATACTTTCCGTGAACGATCTGAGCATAAAAGAAGGAGAAACCTCCCCGCCGAAACGGTATAATTCCGGTTCCATGATCCTGGCCATGGAAAATGCAGGGCAGTTGATCGAGGACGAAGAATTGCGGGCGCAGATCAAGGGAAGCGGGATTGGAACCAGCGCCACCAGGGCAGAAATTCTGAAGAAACTGTTCCATATCAAATATCTGAGTCTGAACAAAAAGACCCAGGTGATCACGCCGACTTTGCTGGGGGAAATGATCTTTGATGTGGTAAACTGCTCGATCCGTCCCCTTTTGAACCCGGAACTTACTGCCAGCTGGGAAAAAGGATTGAATTATGTGGCAGAAGGAAGCATCACACCTCAGGAATATATGGACAAATTAGAACATTTTGTCCGTGTGAGGACCAGTCAGGTGGAGGCAAGTAACTATCAGTATGCACTGCGGCAGTTTTTTGACGCGGCTGCCGTAAATTACCCAAAAGTCAATGCATCGAAACGAGGAGGAAAAACATCATGAAAGAATTTGCCATTGAAAACCTTTTGGACCTGAACGAAACCATTGCAAGAGAATTATTTGAAGGAAAAACCTATCCCTGGGAAGTTTTGCCGGAGATTGGCGCATTTATTTTAAAACTGGGCGCAACCTTAGATCCGGCAGAGTATGACTGTCTGGAAGGAAATATCTGGATCGCAAAATCTGCATCTATAGCGCCAAGCGCAAGCATTCATGGACCGGCTATCATCGGAAAAGAAGCAGAGGTTCGCCATTGTGCGTTTATCCGTGGCAATGCCATTGTAGGAGAAGGCGCGGTCGTTGGAAACTCCACAGAACTAAAAAATGCTGTTTTATTCAATAAGGTCCAGGTACCTCATTACAATTATGTGGGGGATTCTGTGCTTGGCTATCAATCTCATATGGGCGCAGGCTCCATCTGCTCGAATGTAAAATCAGATAAAAAACTGGTTGTAGTAAAAAATGGAACAGAAACCTGCGAGACAGGACTGAAGAAATTTGGCGCCATGTTAGGAGATCATGTGGAAGTGGGCTGCGGTTCCGTGCTAAATCCGGGGACTGTGATCGGAAGAAACAGCAATGTATATCCGTTATCACCGGTGCGGGGTTGTGTACCGGCGGACAGTATTTATAAAAATAAAGAGGAAATCATCAGAAAACAGTAAGAAATATTTGAAATAGAACCAGGAAAACAGGAATTACAAGAAACAAAGCTGCAGTAGTATAATCTTCTCATACAAAGAGGTCAGATAAAAAACGCGTTTGAAGAAAGATCGATTTACTTTGAAGAATCAATAAGGAATGGAGTGATTCCGAAAGGAATCAGAAGAGAGAGGAGAATTTACATGAAGAAAGCAGCTTTGTTTTTTTTAACCCTGATGATCGCCGGAAGTATGATGACTGGATGCAGCCTGGATCGTATGGCGAAGGAACGTTCAGAAACGGAAAAGAAGACCGTTTCCGTAACAAAAAATACGGAAACACCTGCCGAGACACAGAAAAAGGCGGAAACACCTGCCGAAGCTCCGAAAAAGACAGAGGGCGAAAAGGAAACTTCCAGCCAGGAGGCGCAGCCAGAACGTGAGGATGCCGAGAGCAGTGAAGGAACAGTCAATGACAGTGGACAGAACAGTGAAGAAAACGGTCAGGCATCTCAGCCTCAGAATACGGAAGAAGAAATTCCTTTCCAGGGATGGGATTCCATTGTTCTGTATGATATCGATATGAATTCTGTACAGGTAAAACAGGGCAATGATGGAACAGGAAACTGGTATGATGAAAATGGGGTTTCTTATGGAAATCTGGATGAAGTAGATGAATCCCTGCCGATTGAAAACGAAAACGGAGAGATTTATTACTGGAACGGAAGTCTGGCAGAACAGGCAGCCAGGGAGGCAAATGGAGAAGAAGATTCTGGAAAGGAAGGAATCAACGATCCTTATGATCTGTATACCTGGAATCCCATGACAGATACTTACACCCCATATCAGCAGGCTGGCTCTGATGGAAGCCCGGTGGGACAGGGCACTGGCTGGTACTATTATAATGAAGAAGCAGGAGAATACCGTCCCTGGTGATTTCACGGAAAATATAAATATAGTTTTTTAAGATTTGTGAGATATTTCATAGGAAAGAGATAGAACGGTAGTTACTAATGAAAACATGAAAGCAGGCGGATGAAAATTCATCCGCCTGTTTTCGTGAATCCTTAGAAAAACAAGAATTTTCTTAACAGAACAAGGATGGTGATGTGAAGTGGATAAAAGGCATAAAAGAAATATTTGGCTGCCTTCCCTTTAATAAATCCCCGCTTGCCATTGTACATATTGATAAAGAGAAAGGCAAAACAGGCTTTCCATTCATAATAAAGCCAGCAGCTTCCGATGATGGCCTGGGCTGGCTTTTCATTGCGGAACCAGTACATGATCAGGAGAAAGATAAAACCTTTCCACCCGTAATCCGCATTCAAAAAAACAGAAACTGCCAGAAGAGCCAGTACGCAGAGAAACTGCAAGGAACGTTTTTCCCAGAAATATTCAATGGCGCAAAAGGCCAGATATCCAAGGAACAGAGTGAAAAAGACATTCTGTTTCTCGTATTGGTAAGTATTAGCAAACATATAATTCCAGGGAATTTCAGAGATACAGGCAAAAAGGAACAGGTTCCGCCCGTATTTCCATCGGTTTCTGGTATGGAGAAAGCCTTCTACCAGAAGAAAACAAAAAATAGGAAAAGCAATCCTTCCAATATCACGGCAGATTCGATAAAGGGAATATCCGGTGCCTCCAAGGGTAAAAAGGGGCCTCATAGCCGGGGGATACTGGGTAAGCAGGATAAAAGCGCCGTGATCGATGAGCATGACCACCATGGCAATGACTTTTAAAACGCTGCCGCTTAGAATCTGCATCTTTTCAGGGAGAAAAGAAGTATTTTTTAATTCTGTCATGTTTTTTTCCTCTCAAATTCGTGTCGGTGTACCATGGCGGCGCTGCCCCTTGCACACCGACGCAATCATTAGTTTCAGTATATAATTAGGAAGTGTCTTTGTCAATTCAGGTAATTTTATTTTTGTGGGGAGGGAATACAGGAGATGGACAGGGATCAGCGGTATTTTTTCAAGAATCTTGATTTTTTTACAAATTTTGACTGGACGAATTGTGTATTTTGTGAGAAAATGATGCTAGGTTGTTATGTGAATTTAACAACACCATAAGACAATCTATACTTGAAAGGAGTTTTAAAATGATTTATTCACGCGAAGTAGAAGAAATGTGCCCAGTTGCACAGGGCGTTCATCATGGCGCTGCTCCAATTCCGGAAGAAGCTAAATGGGTACAGGCAAAAGAAGTCAAAGACATTTCCGGTCTTACACATGGTATTGGCTGGTGTGCACCACAGCAGGGTGCCTGCAAGCTTACTCTGAATGTAAAAGAAGGTATCATCCAGGAAGCACTGGTTGAAACTATCGGATGTTCAGGTATGACTCATTCCGCAGCTATGGCTTCCGAAATCCTTCCAGGCCGTACCGTGCTGGAAGCATTAAATACAGACCTTGTATGTGATGCGATCAACACAGCTATGAGAGAACTGTTCCTGCAGATCGTTTACGGACGTTCCCAGTCTGCATTCTCTGAAGACGGACTTCCAATCGGTGCTGGTCTTGAAGACCTTGGTAAAGGACTTCGTTCCCAGGTTGGTACCATGTACGGAACTCTGAAAAAAGGACCTCGTTACCTGGAAATGGCAGAAGGCTATGTTACCGGTATCGCTCTTGACGAAGATGATGAAATCATCGGATATCAGTTCGTAAGCCTTGGCAAAATGACTGACTTCATCAAAAAAGGCGATGACCCGAACACTGCATGGGAAAAAGCGAAAGGCCAGTATGGTCGTGTAGCAGATGCTGTTAAGATTATTGACCCGAGAAAAGAATAATAATTGAGGAGGTAACGGGAAATGGCTTTATTTGAATCATACGAGAGACGAATTGATAAGATCAATTCTGTTTTAAACAGTTATGGAATTGCTTCCATTGAAGAAGCAGAAAAAATCACAAAAGATGCTGGTCTGAACGTATACGATCAGATCAAAGGCATCCAGCCAATCTGCTTTGAGAACGCTTGCTGGGCTTACATCGTAGGTGCTGCAATCGCAATCAAAAAAGGCTGCAGAAGAGCTGCTGACGCTGCTGCAGCAATCGGTGAAGGCTTACAGGCTTTCTGTATTCCTGGTTCCGTTGCTGACACACGTAAAGTAGGTCTTGGACATGGTAACCTTGGTAAAATGCTTCTGGAAGAAGACACAGAGTGCTTCGCTTTCTTAGCTGGTCATGAGTCTTTCGCAGCAGCAGAAGGTGCAATCGGTATTGCAGAAAAAGCAAACAAAGTTCGTCAGAAACCACTTCGTGTTATCCTGAATGGTCTTGGAAAAGACGCAGCTCAGATCATCGCAAGAATCAACGGATTTACATATGTTGAGACAGAGTATGATCCATACACAAACGAAGTAAAAGAAGTATTCCGCAAATCCTATTCCGAAGGTCTGCGTGCACAGGTTAACTGCTACGGTGCAAACAGCGTTCCGGAAGGTGTTGCAATCATGTGGAAAGAGGGCGTTGACGTTTCCATTACTGGTAACTCCACCAACCCAACTCGTTTCCAGCATCCAGTTGCAGGTACCTACAAGAAAGAATGTAACGAAAAAGGCAAAAAATACTTCTCTGTTGCATCTGGCGGTGGTACAGGACGTACTCTTCACCCAGACAACATGGCAGCAGGTCCTGCTTCCTACGGTATGACAGATACTTTAGGACGTATGCACTCTGACGCACAGTTCGCTGGTTCCTCTTCCGTACCGGCTCACGTAGAAATGATGGGTCTTATCGGAGCAGGTAACAACCCAATGGTTGGTATGACTGTAGCTGTAGCTGTTTCTATCGAGGAAGCTGCTAAAGAAGGCAAATTCTAATAAATCATTTCATTGATAATAAGGGTTTCCGTTGATGTAAAAGTCAACGGAAGCCCTTAAATTTTGCCATTGCTAAAATTCGAGTATTGGTTGACATTTCTGACTCATACACATATACTGAAAACAGCTAAGGATTAGAGGAATAGTCTATCGAAAGTAAACGAAAACCCCGGAGGTGTACTAGACTTCCGGGGTTTTCTGCTTTCTTTTGCACGCCGAAGCTAACATTTTTTGAGAGAAATTTGAGATTTATGTGGTATCTTCAAGATTCAGAAAAGACAGGAGGAAATAAGGAGCATATGAATGAGATAATCATGCTTGTGGATGATGAACCAGGAATTGTTGCTGTAATGCAGTCCTATTTTGAAATGGCAGGATATCAAGTGATTCCTGCTTATAATGGAAAAGAGGCCATGAAAAAAATAGAGCAAAACCCGGATATCATTCTGCTGGACATCAATATGCCAGATCTGGATGGACTAACGGTCTGCGAAAAGATTCGTGCTCATGTGAATTGTCCCATTTTGTTTCTTACGGCAAGGGTTGAACTTGAAGATAAGCTGAAAGGATTTTCGGCAGGAGCAGATGATTATATTATAAAACCCTTTGATCTGGATGAACTGGGGGCAAGAGTAGGAGCTCATTTAAGAAGGGAAAACAGAAGACAAAGCCAGTCCTGTCTGCGCTTTTTCGGGGATCTGGTCATTGATTATACAAAAAGAGAACTTACCATCAGGGAACATCCCGTTTTTTTGTCCAAAAAGGAATTTGAGATCGTAGAATTGCTTTCCATGTATGCGGGACAGGTATTTGACCGGGAACGGATTTACGAAAAGATATGGGGACTGGAAGGAGACGGAAACAGCGATACGATCATGGAGCATATCCGTAAAATACGTGGGAAATTTGGAGAATATACCATGCATAATTATATAGAAACAGTTTGGGGAGTTGGTTACAAATGGAATGCCTGAAGAAAATGAGTATCAAAAAAGCGTTGTTTGTGATAGCCTTTGTCAATATGAGTATTGCGCTGGCGCTTTCTTTGCTTTCCGTGTGGGGATGTGCCAGACTGCGTTCCTGGATTGATCCAAGAGGCGTTGTGATCGAGATGAATTCCAATGGAAATATCGTTTCATCCATACCACAGGCATCCGTACAGAATACCGGGATTTCAGATGGGATTACGATCCTTCAGACGATCCTTCCCCTGTTGATCTATATGGCCGCACTGTTTGCAACGGTTCTCCTGTTTTACCATTTGAAAATTAAGAAACCCCTGGAAGCATTGACAGACGGGGCTGCTCATATCATAGAGAATGACCTTGATTTTTCTGTGGAAGTCCAATCTCAGGATGAATTGGGGCAGCTTTGCACGGCCTTTGAAACCATGCGGAAGGTCTTACTTGCCAATCATCGTGAGCTTTGGCGGCAGACAGAAGAAAGAAAAAGGTTAAATGCGGCGTTTTCCCATAACCTGCGAAATCCGGTAACGGTTCTGAAAGGTTCTGTAAAACTGACAAAAAACCTTTTGGAAAAGGATGGGGGAAACAGGCAGCAGTTTATGGAACATCTGATGCGGATGGAAGCATATACCAGTCGTATGGAACAGTATGTGGAAACCATGAGCAAGGTTCAAAAGCTGGAGGAAATCCCAGTTGATCCAGAACCTGTAAAGTGGGATGCCTTTATTCTGGAATTAATAAATTCGCTGCCTTTTATGGGAACAGACAGGACAAAAGAGATCCGGGTAATCTCGGGAGAAGGCTCGGAACCCCTCTGTATTGACAGATCCATTCTGTTTCAAGTGATCGAAAATATGGTTTCCAATGCCCTTCGCTTTGCCAATAAGAGGGTGGATGTCTTTTGTTCTGTTTCAGAAAAGAAACTTCTTGTTTCTGTAACTGACGATGGATGCGGCTTTCCGGAAGCGATGCTTGTGAACGGAATCCAGCCATTCCAAAAAGGCAACGAAGAAATGGGGCATTTTGGAATGGGGCTCTATCTCTGTCAGCTTCTCTGCGAAAAACATGGCGGCAGTATCACCATTCAAAACAATCCAATGGGTGCAACGGTGATTGCTGAATTTAACATAGAATTTTGAGAAAGTTTTGAGATTTTGTTTTTATACTCTCCTTAGTGTTGATGCACAAGGGGTGCAAGACATTTCTTGTACACCAATGCTGTCAAAAAAACGATAAGGAGAGTTGTTTTTATGGAAATTCAGGTGAAAAATATTTCAAAAATCTATGGGACAGAGAAAAATAAGGTGGTTGCTTTACATCACGTATCCATGAACATACAGGAGGGAGACTTCCTTTCTATTATGGGCCCATCCGGCAGTGGGAAAAGTACCCTGCTCCACATCCTGAGTGGTCTGGATCGGCCCACGTCAGGAACCGTTCTGTATGATCAGACAGATATTCATAATGGGAGTGACAGAAAACTTTCCGCATTTCGCCGCCAGAAGATCGGTTTTATCTTTCAGCAGTTTCATTTACTTCCGGTGCTGACTGCCCGTGAAAATATCATGATGCCTCTGCTTTTGGATAAAAAAAGTGTAGAGGAAACATATTTACAGGAACTGGCTTCGATTTTGGGGCTGGAAGATCGTCTTTCCCATTTGCCCAATGAACTTTCCGGAGGACAGCAGCAGCGGGTTGCCATTGCCAGAGCCCTGGTCGCCAGGCCGGATATTATTTTTGCAGACGAACCTACGGGGAATCTTGATAGTAAAAGCGGGAGCGAAGTTATGAAGATGCTCTGTACGATCCGGGAAAAATGGAAGAAAACCCTTGTTGTGATCACCCATGATCCCCGCATTGCAGAAATGGCAGACCGTCGTTTTACTATGATCGATGGAGAACTTTCGGAGGTGAACGGGAAATGAAATCATATCTGTCTCTTTCATGGAAAGAATTAAAAGCGCAAAAGTTCATGTCTGTTTTGATCCTGTTGGCAGTCATCCTTTCCAGTATTATGACAACAGCGATCGGCCAGTCCCTTGGCATTCTGCAAACAATGAGAGTGGAACAGGCGTCCCGTTTAAATGGAGATCGTTATGCGACCTTTCATCAGATCACAGAGAAACAAAAAGAGCAATTAGAGAAAGATACACGCCTTTGTGATGTAGGCAGTCTGCTCAATGTGGGTTCGATAAAACTGGAAAACAGCAGTCTGACGTTATATCTACGTGAATTTCTGGGAAATTCCCTGAATGCGTATCCCACAACGGGAAAGGTGAAAAAGGGACGTTTGCCCCAGCACCCATTGGAACTTGCACTGCCGGAAAATGTATTGCAATATTTGGATCAAGAAATCGAAATAGGGGATACACTCACGTTGTCGCCAAAGGCTTCCCTTATGGATGGAAGTTTGCCGGAATACGCCTGCCAGGCGGATTTTACAGTTTGTGGTATTTTGGAAAGCAATTATATGGGATATTCCACAGGAACTCTGACAGCTGTAGCAGGAGAGGGGACAGCCTCTCAATTACTTCCAGAAGACTATTTGCTGTATTCTACGGACTTTAAAACAAAAGATGCCAGGTCATTTCAGACGCTTTTGGATGAACTGGCAGAAACTGTGGGGGTGGAAGAAGCAAAGATTCAATATAACTGGATTTTATTAGATGCGCTGGGGATCTCTTATCGGGAATCAGGCTCTTCTGATACGGACACCGGATTCTCTTTTATGACAGCTGCCTGTGTGCTGGTGGGCGTCTTGGTTCTTTTGGCTGCCGGTCTGGTTATTTATAATATCCTCAAAATCTCCGTAACAAAAAAGATCAAGGAATATGGTGTTTTACGTGCCATGGGAGGGGAGCGGAGACAGATTTATTGCCTGGTGTCTCTTCAGTTATTGATTTTATGTGGGATTGGCATTCCCATGGGACTTCTGATTGGGAGATTTTCTGCGAAGGGAATCCTGATGGCGGCCACGGGCATTTTAAATCCGAATTTATTTATGGCAGAAAGCATTGGAGAGCTGAATCAAAATATCCGTGCGGCAGATGGAAATCATTTTCTTCTGTATCTTATGAGCATTGGGGTAACCTTACTTTTTGCAATGCTGGCAGCATTTCCAGCCGCCCGGTACGCAGCTTCGGTTTCTCCTACAGTGGCCATGTCCGGGGAAAATAAAAAGGTCAGACGAAACAGCAGAAAAGAAAAAAGAATCCGTGATTTTGAGGCTTATTATGCAAGATTAAACTTGAAGCGAGGACGGAGCAGAACGGTCATTACGATTCTTTCTCTGGTGATGAGTATTACGGTTTTTGTGGCATTACAGAGTTTTACAGCGATTCTGGATACCAGCAAACGCGTACAGGATATGAATCCGGGGGATTATGCGGTTACCAGTGAAAAGGTAGGAATGAGCCCCAGGGAGATAGAAAAACTCCGCGAGAATGCATGGGTGGAACAGTTGGCAGCAACAAAGCTTTCTATATATTCCCAGGATAAAAATGGAACGGTTCCTGTTGAACTGAATTTTACCCTAAAACCATCCGAAACTTTTCAGGTGGCAGGAATCGATGAGATATGTCTGGCTGACCATGCAAAGGGGCTATCCCAACAGGATCAAAGGGATCTGCAATCCGGAAAGGCGTGTTTTGTAAAAAATCCCATTCCCATTGTGTATGGAGAACAGACATTTGAGGCATCGAATTTCAAGCCCAATGATATCATTGAAGTGAATGGACATCCGCTGCGCGTAGTGGGAATAGTCAACGGAGCAGTTACGGTAAATAACAGTGGTTTTATGAATGGAGTGCAGATCATTGTAAATGAGAAAACATATGACCGGCTGACCGGAAACACGCTTTACACAGAAGTTTATCCCACTCTCAGAAAAAATGCGGACAGAAAAGGCTTTGAGACCTGGCTGGAACACTGGTGCAAAGAAAATGCAGGAAGTCACTGGCTTTCCTACCAGCAAACAGATGCACAGCTAAAAGAAAGTTTCAAGCAGATCCAAATGTTGTGCTGGGGTCTGATTCTGTTTATTGCTCTGATCGGTATTTTGAATATCATGAATACCGTTTACAGCAACATTCATACCCGTATTACAGAAATAGGAATCCAACGTGCGATTGGCATGAGCAAGAGAAGTCTTTATCAAACTTTTTTATGGGAGGGAGCCTATTACGGAATGATCGCAGCGGTCCTTGGAGGAATTTTGGGCTGGATCTGTACCATGGTCATCCAGGCAGCCATATCCGGGAGTATGCAATGGACGGCCATCCCCTGGCTTTCTATCCTTGAGGCGGCCACCGTTTCTGTTCTGGTCTGTCTGACGGCAACGGCAATTCCATTAGGCTCCATTGCCAAAATGAATATCATAGAATCTATGGAGGTGATCTAGGGCGTAGAATTGTTGATCGGAAATGTGATAGACAGCAAGGAAGGGAAATGATAAAATAAAGGAAATATAGGAGGTTTGAGGAAAGAAAGGAACATATCTGAATATGATAGAAGTGCTATTTGGGGAAAGTGAAGCTGCCTCAATGAAAGCCGCTAAAAATACAATCGTAATTAGAGGAAAAACAGAGGGGCCGGTTTCTGTATGGCTGGCAGGAAAGAAAAAAGCATCTGAAAAAGGAACGGTAAGGTGGATAGAGGGAACTCCTGAAGAGGTCGTCTGCCTTGGTTTTATGTTGGATATGGGTGATATACAGGAAGAAATAGACAGTCCGTATCGGAAAAATCTGATTGATTCCATGTATGCGCAAGAACCACGGGGAAAAGATCCGGAATCCGATCAAGAATCTCGAAAATTATCAGAGGTGTATGCAGGAGAATTGCGGCGTTTAATAGACTATCTGGAAAAGGGAGAAACCATTCGAATCTGGTACAGCGATGCGCCCTATTCTGTGTGCGGTTTTTATCAGTTGTGCAGTATTCTTTCTGGGTATGAAGGTCGGATACGAGTTGTGAAATTACCACAGTATATCATACGTGGAAAAATAATTGTTTCTTACAAAAACTGGGCAGAGGTTGCAGCAGAGGAGTTTGCTGATTTTTTACAGTACGAAAAAGACTTAACCAGAGAAGAAATAAGGATGTATCGTTGCCTGTGGTATGAGTTGAAGGAAGATAACAGTCCCCTTCGGGCAGTGATTAATGGACGGGTAATTGGAGTTAGCGAAGATTTTTACGATTTTTTGATCTGGAAAACGCTGACAGAAGAGCCTGTAAAAGAGGCTCGGCTCATCGGTGATATTCTTGGATATTATCCAGTGAATGTAAGTGATGGGTGGTATGGAAAACGAATTGATTATTTCATAGAACAAGGTAAAATTTCAATCGTGAAAGATTCTGAGAGAAAATATGGAAGAATCCTCAGCTATGCTCTGAAAGATTGATGCAGAAATTGTTTGGATAAAAGGAAAGGAAACTATGGAAAAAACTGGAATTAAACCAATTGTAATAGAAGAAATATGTGACTTTGCCAGAAAATATAATGTGAAAAAAGTAATCTTGTTTGGATCGAGGGCAAGAGGGGATTTTAAAGAAAAGAGTGATATCGATCTGGCAGTGCAGGGCGGTGATTTTATTCGTTTTATGTTAGATGTAAATGAGGAAACAAGCACCCTGCTGAGTTTTGATATTATTAATCTGGATGAAGAAATACAGAGTGAATTAAGAGAATCTATCGAAAAAGAAGGGAAAATCGTATATGAAGAAGTTTGAGCATTTTAAATCTAATCTGAAAGTACTTGTTACAGCAGAAAAGGAAGACTTATCCAACGAATTTATTTTAGGGGGAATCATTGATAAATTCTTTGTACAGTTTGAATTAGGATGGAAAGTATTAAAGGAACTGTTAAGTTATGAAGGGCAATCCATTTCAGCAACAGGTTCTCCAAAAATGATTTTAAAAACAGCATTTACGGTTTTTGATTTTATTGATGAAGATATTTGGCTTGGAATGTTAAAAAATAGAAATGATCTGACACATATTTATGATGCATTGGCAGCAAGAAGATTAGTTGAAATTATTCTAAGAGAATATATTCCCGCATTTGTAAAAATGCAGAAAGGGATTGAAAAATATTATGGTGCGGAGTTAGAAAATATCTAAAAGAGATAAATCTATATGCCAGGCAATGATGTGAGCATAGTGTTCAAAAATTGCAGTATATTCCGTTGATTATGTCATTTCCAAAACTGTGCCCCAACTTCCTTTTGCAATCACTTTTTTTTATTTTGGGGTATAAAAAGCAGCCAGTAGGAACATAGATTCCGCTTGCGTGGCTGCTCCGAAGATGATACAATAATTTTTCAAATTGGAGTATCTATCTTCGAATTGATACTTGCCGGTCCCTGGTGGTGTAGGGGCCGGTTTTTCAGTTTGACAAATAGGTATTCTTGACATATAATATACTTAACAAGACAGCCGGAAGATAGAGCACACCTATCCGCCCGGTAAAAGAATAAGTTTAAGTAAAGCCGCCTATCTTTTGCAGGGACAGGGCGGCTTACTTATTTTTTAAATTCAGAATTGCAACTACAAGTAAAGCAAAAGTAAGTAAAATCTGCATTTCTTCATATGTATTCATAAGCATCATCCTCCTGTCAAGACTCAGGCGGATGATATGCACGCCCTCCCGGCTGCCCGGGTAAGTATATTCTATTGTCAAGGTATGGTCCTTGTTGGCGAAGGGTCCGTTTTTTTTATTTTTCAAAAGTCAAAAGTGGAATGGTGTGTCAATAGTTTCGCTTCTTGGGTTTCCGCAGTTCAGTCCACAGAACTCTAAATCAGACTTACTGATTATACATAACTTTCAAAAATGCTTAAAATACAAGGAATCCTGTTCCTTTTTGGTATAAAATTTGAATGTCACGTAAAAACCTGCTAAACAAAAAGAGGGAGGATTTCTTATGGTCAATTTTACATTAAAAACCTAACAAATGAAACGGGAAATTTTAATTTTTTCAAATAAGATTTCCAGACCTTTTGTCATGATAACGGTACCTCCAGTTCTATAGGTTTTCCGTTCCTCATGACTATTATACTTTAAAATCCAGGCTCTGACAGAATTTAAGGATAATTTACAGATCATTTAACAGAGGAGACTCCTCCAGGCAAAAGGAAGAAAAACCAGAAAATAATCCTCTCGTGAGGTTTCTGTGACATTTGGGTGTTATACTGATAAAGAAGGGAGTGTGATAAGATGCGAATTTTGGTAGTCGAGGATGATCGACTTTTGAACCATACGTTATGCTATAACCTGGAGGTGGCAGGCTATGTCGTTGACTCTGCAATGACAAAATCAGCAGCTGGTAGTTTTCTGACCATGCTCCGAAGATGATACAATAATTTTTCAAATTGGAGTATCTATCCTTGTATTGATACTTGCCGGTTCCTGGTGGTGTAGGGGCCGGTTTTTCAGTTTGCGCGCCATGGGCGCGCTCTAACGGGTGCAAGTCCCGAACACGCCCAGATAGTGGGAAGTGTATAGCCTGTTATTCGGCAAATTAAACACTGCCTCTTCCGTCACATTAAAATAGGTCTTT
>CALCDJ010000069.1 GCA_937900135.1 uncultured Blautia sp.
TAGAAGCTGACTGCCAAATTCTACTTTTGAATCAATGTGTTTTGCTCATCTCTATGGATTATAATTCTTCAAAATCCCCCAAAAATTTCACTTCCGGTTCCAGGGTTACGCCAAACTTTTCCTTGACGATACGACGGACATCTGACATCAGAGTCCGGACATCCTGTGCCGTAGCGTCTCCTGTATTGATTACAAAACCACAGTGCTTTTCAGAAACCTGCGCGCCGCCTACCCGGTATCCCCGAAGCCCGCTGTCCATGATCAGCTTTCCTGCAAAGTATCCCTCCGGACGCTTAAAAGTGCTTCCTGCGCTTGGAAACTCCAGGGGCTGCTTACTGGTCCGTCGCTCTGTCAGGTCGCGCATGACTGCCTTTATGGCCTCCTGTTCTCCCTGTTTCAGAGAAATCACTGCTTCCAAAACCACATATCCAGCTGTCTTTACTATACTGGTACGATATCCAAATTCCATCTTTTCTGCCGGAATGGTAAAAATTTCTCCCTGGGAATCCATAACCGTTACTTCTTTCACAACGTCCTTCATTTCTCCGCCATAGGCTCCTGCGTTCATGACAACAGCGCCTCCCAGGGTTCCCGGAATGCCTCCTGCAAACTCAAACCCAGTGAGAGAAGCCTGCTTTGCCTCTGCCGCAATTCCGGAAAGAAGGGCTCCTGCTGCTGCACGGATACAGGTTCCCTCCACCGTGATCTTTGAAAGATTCCGGTACATCTGGATGATTACTCCCTGATATCCCTTATCACTGACCAGAAGATTGCTGCCATTTCCCAGAATAAAACTGGGCAGATTCTCTTCTTTACAGATTTCCAGTATACCGCGAAGCTGCTGTGGAGATTCAGGAATCAAAAAGTAATCTGCCTCTCCCCCAATCCGAAAGGTGGTATGACGGCTCATAGGCTCCTGTGTCAGCACCCGTTCCTCTCCCAGTAACTCACAAAATTTCTGTCTGATTTCTTGTTTCACCATATATCCTCAATCTTTCTATTATAGTTTTATTTCTTTCTTGGCTCTTCTGTCAGATCCCGAATCACCTCTCCTGCGATCATCAGACCTGCCACGCTTGGCACAAAGGATACGCTTCCGGGTACCGGCCGGTCGCCCTTCCGTTCTCCATTATCCTCAGGCTTTAAGGGTTTTTCCTTAGAATAAAGTACCTTCACCTTACGAATTCCCCGTTTACGCAGTTCCACACGCATCACCTTTGCCAGTGGGCAAACACTGGTCTTGGAGATGTCTGTAATCTCAAATCTGCCAGGATCCAGTTTATTCCCTGTTCCCATACAGGAAAGTATGGGGATCTTGCATGCCTTGGCATTCTGGATCAAAAGCAGTTTTGATGTTACCGTGTCAATGGCATCCACCACATAATCAAAGGAATAAAAATCAAACATGTCTTCGGTGTCTTCATTATAAAAAGTCTCATAGGTGTGAACCAGAATGTTGTCGTCAATATCATGGATCCGTTCTTTCGCCACCTGCACCTTACTGCGTCCCACTGTGGAGCGCAGCGCATAAAGCTGTCGGTTGATATTCGTGAGGGAAACTGTATCATGATCCACAAGGGTCAGACTTCCCACACCACATCTGGCCAGCGCCTCTGCCACATAAGAACCGACTCCGCCCAGACCAAAAATTGCAATCCTTGCGCAGCTGATTCGATTCATCTTTTCACTGCCCAGCAGTATTTCCATACGAGAAAAAGGGTTCTGCATATGCAAACCTCCTATATGACTTTAGTTCCGTAACTTCCGATACGGATTCTTCTCTTTTGCCGTACCAATTTTGGTCACATAATTTTATTATACTATCTGTCTTAAAAAAAGTACAGTTTTTCATTCTTTTTTTAGAATTGACGTATACTTTTTCTTTCTTCTGAAAAACTAAGCTATTGACAACAATCAGAAAACACAGATAAAAGGAGGCAGTTACCTATGTGGCAACAGATTTTTCTCGGTATTCTGGGATTCTCTGCAGGTATGATCATCGCGGGAGGGGTGGTGGGACTTCTCATTGGACTTTCCATCACTCCACGCTATGCCGGAATCACCCACACAGCAGACCAGATCCTGCTTTACGAAGACGTCACTCTTCTTGGCACTGTTTTGGGAAATGTGTGGTTTCTCTATTCCCTTCCCCTCCCTCTAGGAAAACCCTTTCTTGTACTCTTCGGTATCTTTTCCGGTATCTTTCTTGGCGGGTGGATTCTTTCTCTGGCAGAAATGGCAGACGTTTTTCCGATTTTTACCAGAAGGATTCGTTTCACCCAAGGCCTTCCCCTTGTAATCCTGTTTGTAGCCCTTGGAAAAACCATAGGCTCTTTTCTTTTTTATTTTCTGGGATTTCCTTCCCCCTGAACTTACAAAAGATGGGCAGGCATGGAATCCTGCTTTCTTCCCTCTGATTTTCTTTCTTTTCCCATCCCCTGCTTTTCCAGAATGGGACAGGCTCCCCCGGACAGGTACCATTTCCGGTACTCTCCCGGAGCGCATCCCATTTCCTTTTTAAAAATTTCCGCATAATAACTGGAACCGCCAAATCCACAGCTTCCTGCAATCTCTGCCATCCCTTCCTTGTTCTCTCTCAGAAGCGAAAGACTCTTTCCAATACGATACTGCTGCAGATATTCCACAGGTGTCTGTCCCATATGTTTTTTAAAAAAGCGACAGTATTCTCCCTTACTCACTCCGCTTTTTTCTGCCATGTCCTCCAGAGTAAGATGTTCCCGGTAACAATGATGAAGATAACAAAGCATCCTCTTTAATTTTTCCTGTTCCTTCCATTCGCTCTGAGTCAGATGTACCTCCTGTGTGTCCATTTCTTTTCTGATAAGGGAAAGAAGGCTGCAAAAAATTCCAAGAAGTTCCAGCCCTGTCTCCTGATTCTGCTCCTGCTCTTCCACTTCCTGCAGCAGAGAAAGGGCTTTGATCTCCTTCCTTCGCTCCAGATGATACCAGGGAAAATCTCTCTGCGCAAGAATCGTCTGCATATACCGTTCTGCAATTCCCTGTTCCTTTCCCGTGGAAACTCCAAGAAAGAGCACCTCACTGACTTGCGACTCTGCCCCGCATATCCGAAAAACCGTCTCTCCATTGAGAAACAATCCCTCTTCTTCCTTTAACACCACTTGTTTCTGATTCACCTGACAGCGTATCGTTCCGCGCTTCATATATAAAAAAGAGACGGATTCTGTAATCTCGCATGCCATATGCCCCGCTTCTTCTTTTTCCAGACATATTCTGGAAAACCATAAATTCTGATCTTTAAAAAGAATCGTCTCTCGTCCTGTATTCCATGCTATCATAAATACTTCCATCCTTTCTCATGAGCATTATATAGAAAAAAATCAGAATAAGGAAGTATATTCTTCCTCATTTTTTCAGAAACTAAAAAAAGCAAACAGAAAGATACTGCCTGCGTGTTTCTTTGCAGACTGTATTCTGAGAAAGGATGATCAGTGATGGAACAGACACAATCACAAAAAGAGAAACAGAAACAATACGAAGCATATGTCAAAAAAGTCACGCCTACCCACAGCCTACCTAAAAACATGGCCAGGGCGTTTCTCACCGGAGGACTGATCTGTCTTCTTGGACAATGCATCCAGAACTTTGCAAAAAGTCAGGGAATGAGCACAGAGATGGCAGGTAACTGGTGTTCCCTGACTCTGATTTTTCTCAGCGTTCTCCTTACCGGCCTGAATATTTATCCGAAAATCGGCAAATTCGGAGGCGCCGGAGGACTGGTTCCCATTACCGGTTTTGCCAATTCTGTTGCCGCCTCAGCCATTGAATATCAGGCAGAAGGACAGGTCTTTGGTATTGGATGTAAAATTTTTACCATTGCCGGACCTGTGATTCTTTATGGAATTTTGAGTTCCTGGCTTCTTGGCATCGTCTACTACGTTTTTCAGCTTATGGAGGTGACCCTATGAATAAAAACGCACAAAAAGGTCGGGCCAGCTTAGCTTTTTGCCACCCCGTCTTTCTTCTGAGTTCTGCTTCCATCGTAGGAAAAAAAGAGGGGGAAGGTCCTCTGGGTTCCTTTTTTGATCAGGTCTGCGAAGATCCTTTTTTCGGTGCAGATACCTGGGAAGCCGCTGAAAGCTCCATGCAAAAAGAAACAGCCCTTCTTGCCATTAAAAAAGCCGGACTTATCCCCTCTGACCTCCGCATGATTTTTGCCGGTGATCTTCTGGCACAGTCCATTGCCTCTTCCTTTGGAATTGCCTCTCTGGGACTGCCTTTTTTTGGTCTGTATGGAGCCTGTTCCACTATGGGCGAGTCTCTGGCATTGGGCGCCATGTCCATTGCTGCCGGTTATGCCAGTCAGGTGCTCTGCGCTACCTCCAGCCACTTTGCCAGCGCGGAAAAAGAATTTCGATTTCCTCTGTCCTATGGCAGCCAGCGTCCCCTGTCTGCCACCTGGACTGTCACTGGAAGCGGAGCCTGTATCCTTAGCGCCACCCCTCCTCCTCTTTCTCCGGTTTCCGGCGCCTCACCCCTTAGAAAAGGCTCCTGCTGCGTGGGGATTACCGGCATCACCATAGGAAAAATTGTTGATTATGGGTTTAAGGACTCCCTGAATATGGGTGGATGCATGGCTCCTGCTGCCTGTGATACCATTTCCCAGCATCTTCAGGATTTTCATCGGCAGCCCCAGGATTACGATGCCATTGTCACCGGAGATCTGGGCATGGTGGGACATACCATTCTTCTGGATCTCTTAAAAGAAAAAGGCATAAACCTTGACGCTGTTCATCAGGACTGTGGAATGATGATTTTTGATCCCCAAACCCAGGATACCCATTCCGGAGGCAGCGGATGCGGATGTGCCGCCTCTGTACTGGCTTCCTGCCTCCTTCCCAAGCTCCTTCTCGGTGAATGGAAACGGATTCTGTTCGTTCCCACAGGCGCCCTTCTTTCCAAAGTCAGCTTTAACGAAGGGGATTCTGTTCCCGGCATTGCCCACGGAATTGTTCTGGAACAGCTTTTGGACGAAAAGGAGGTACACTAATGGAATATTGGAATGCATTCTGGGTGGGAGGCGCGATCTGTGCCCTTGTACAGATTCTTCTGGACAAAACCAAGCTGCTTCCCGGAAGAGTTATGGTGCTTTTAGTTTGTTCCGGCGCTTTATTAAATGCCATTGGCTTATATCAGCCGCTCACAGATTATGCAGGAGCAGGCGCTACAGTCCCTCTTCTTGGTTTTGGACAGCTTCTGTTTAAAGGAATAAAAAAAGCCATTGACCGGGATGGACTAATGGGACTTTTTACCGGCGGCTTTACTGCCTGCGCTGTTGGAGTTTCCGCGGCCCTGATTTTTTCTTATCTGGCCAGCCTGATCTTTAAACCAAAAATGAAGGAACCTTGAAAGTTCCATTCTACTTTTTTTAACAGAGGTGAACAAATATGAGTGATACCTTGTATCTTCAGATTGAAAAAAACATTCAGGCACAGCATCCACATGTATACCTTCAGGATGTAGCCAAGCTGTCCTGTTCCAATACCCGGATTCTTAATCGACTCCGGGTATTGCCTGTGGCAAATTTATCCCCGGAACAGCCTGGGCGTTATGTTTTTTCTGCCATGGATCTGATTGCGCTGATCCAGAAAAAAGAACCGTCTCTTCAAATCTCCCATATTGGAGAACCCACCTTTATCATCAGCTATTCCCGGGAGTCTGCTCCCTGTTTTCTCTGGCGGTTATGTAAGATTGCCTTTGTCTGTCTTACCACCTTTTTCGGAGCTTCTTTTTCTATCATGACCTTCAATCAGGATGTGGACGTATCCGGACTGTTTCAAAAGCTCTACGCCCTGGTGACTGGACAGCCTTCCAACGGCTTCACCATTCTTGAGATCACCTACTCCCTTGGCATTGGACTTGGCGTACTCATTTTCTTTAATCATTTTGGAAAAAACAAGCTCTCTTCTGACCCAACACCCCTGCAGGTTCAGATGCGTTTATATGAAGATGACGTAAATACCACCATTCTTGAGGATGTCAGCCGGAAACAGGAAACACCGTAAGTAAGGTTTTGCCTATTTCCCGTAGATTCTTCACTTGACAGGAAATTTTTCCAATAGTATCATTTAAATAGAATGAAATGATTCTGTGCTGAAATTTCTGAAAGTGAGGAACAGATAAAATGATAAATGAACACGAAGAACAGATCCGAATTGTACAGGAAACCGTAGCCGGCAAGGAAATTACCTTTGCGCATGTAATGGGTGGTCCGGCTCCTATTATCTATCAGAAGCTTGGATTGAATCCCCAGCTGGATTACCGCTCTTCTGCAATCGGAATCATGAATATGACGCCTCCGGAATCTGCCGTGATTGCTTCTGATATTGCAGTCAAAAGCGGAAATGTTTATCTGGGATTTGCAGACCGTTTCACCGGTACTCTGATTATAACCGGAGAAATTTCTGATGTAATGTCTGCCCTGACAGAGGTAGTAGATTATTTCCGTGATTCTCTTGGATATGTTGTCTGCAAGATTACAAAAAGATAGGAAGGCGTACCATGGCTCAGATTACCAGGGAAGAGCTTCTGGAAAAACTCTTCCATAAAGATTATAAGGACCTGAAAGGAAAACGACTGCGTCTCACCCGTGTCCGGGTTCCCGGCAAGGAGGTATGTCTGGCACATATCCTGACTCCCTCCCAGTCCTGTATCTATCACAATCTGGCTCTGCATATCGGAGTTCATGAAGGTGAGGATCATACAGGAGAAACCATTGGACTGATTCGGTTTACTCCATGGGAGGCTGTTGTAGTTGCAGCAGACGTGGCTGTAAAAAGCGCCGATGTACAGATTGGATTTATGGATCGTTTCTGCGGCTCCCTGATTCTTACCGGAGGTTTGTCTCAGGTACAGACTGCAGTGGAGGAAGTAGTTAAATTTTTCCATGAGGTTCTTGAATTTCAGGTCTGTGAAATTCACAAAAGCTAAACAGACAGATAGGATGAAAAAATGAGAAAACTTTTTTTAATGGGACGAAGTGAGGCTGGAAAAACATCCCTCACTCAGGCTCTGAAGGGAGAAGAGCTTCACTACATCAAAACCCAATATACCAACACGGAAGATGACACCATTGATTCCCCCGGGGAGTATGCCGAATCCAAGCGCTTCAGTGTAGGACTGGCATGTTTTTCCTTCGAGGCAGATGTGGTGGCCATTGTTCAAGCAGCGGACGAGCCTTATAACCTGTTCGCCGATGGCTCTCGCTCCTTTATCCTTCGTCCTTTGATTGGAATTATTACAAAGATTGATTCTCCCTATGCCAATATTCCCATGGTTCGCCAATGGCTGATCAACACCGGCTGCGAACGAATTTTTATGATCAATAACGTAACCCGGGAAGGCATTGGAGAGCTGATGGAGTATCTCAATGAAGAGCTTCCTCCCATCACCTTGGAACAGGCCAAATTCAAACAAAGCCTGGGGCTGAATGAGTGGGATCCCCTTCCAGAGGGAGTCACCTATCCGGAAGGAATAGCATAACAAATCCATCGGTCAATGGCTGGGATTGTAAAAAAATAATATAGGATTTTTGCAGGAACGGCATGGCTTCAGTCATGCCGTTTTCATTACCGTGGGGCTTTATTGATTTTTTCCATTTTGGCTTGATTTTGGCTTAACTCTTGTAAATCACCAAATTCTGTGCTATACTTGCGTCTGTTGTAAAGCCCACAAAAATAAGGTCTTATGGGGCTTTCCGCCGATTCCCGGCGTTAAATGAATCGTGTGTTCGTGACCTTCCACACGTAAAACAAAACTTTATAACCCATACATTTATGTATGTTCATCTTTGCTCACAAAGCCTTGAAAATAGCGTGTTTTCGGGCTTTTTCTTTTTGTCTGTATTTATCTTCATTCATGCAGTTTTGGACTTTTCTTGGACTTTTCTTGGACTTAAAAAGAGGGCTATTAAAACCCTCTAAAATATATTTGCAATCTTCTCCATTTCTTCTGCTTTTGTATCTGGAAGCACATGACTGTATAAATCCATGGTCATAGCAAGGGAACTGTGTCCCAGAATAGTTTTTAAAACCTGTGGCTGCATTCCGGCCTCAATGGCTCTGGTAGCAAAGGTATGACGGAACACATGTGACGTAATCCGTGGGAACTCATGTCCTGCTGCCTGGATTCTCTTCACTGTACGTTCAATTTCTGCCTGTACTCTTTCTCTGCTGATCGGCTCCCCATTCTCATTACAAAACAAATACTGTTCCATTCTTACCACTTTGAACCCCCAATAATTCTTTTGTGCTTCTATATGTTCCATTATGGCAGCAGTCAGTGGTATATCTCTGGTGGACGTTCTTGTTTTTGGTGTGTCCTCAATATAGCCTTTTCCTTCAATTTTCTTCAGCGTTCTTCTTACGTGTAGCACATTCTGTTCCTTGTCCACATCAGAATACTTTAACCCTTGCATTTCTCCTCTTCTCATGCCAGTTCTAAGCATAACTTCAAAGAAATGATATAAGTAACTCTCTTTTGCATACTCCATAAACAATGCTTGCTGTTCCTTTGTCATTGCTATTTTAGTCTTTTTTTCTGTCTGCCTTGGTAATTCTGCCAGTTTTACCGGATTTCTTTCTATAAGCCCATTTCTCATAGCTTGCTGAAAGCATCCGTTTAAAACTGCTGATACAATCTTGATACTAGATAGGGCGTATCCTTCTGTTACGTAGGCATTATATAGTTTTTGAATATGATCCCCTCTAATATCTGTTAAGTATTGGCTTCCAAGTTTTTCCTTTACCATATAGTTATAATATTTTTTATAGTTATCGTAGGTTCCTATTTTTACCCGGTTCTTCTTATATTCTTCCATCCATGTCGAAAACCACTCATTCAAAGTTATTTTCTCTTTGGTAACGAATAATCCATGCTCTAGCTTATATTTCAATTCTGTCATTGCTTTTTGGGTTTCAGTAATGGTTTTTCCTTGTACAGAATATGCGTTACCTTTATATGTAAATCTTCCTTCGTAATTATCGTAACGTTGCCGTATTCCCTTCGGAAGTTTACGCCCTCTTTTATCTACTGCCATATCATTACACCTCATTTCCTTCCGTATTTCGCCTGTATTCGTCCATATCCACCAAGAAAGCGTTACACACAATAAAATCATTGCTTTCTATCATCCGGGCAAGCTGTGACCTGTTTACAAGCATTTTCTGGCGTTCTGTGAAGTTAGATTCCTTCCCCAGAGTGAACCGGAGCCGCTTCTTGTATTCCACTAAATATCCATTCTTCATAAGTATTCCCTTTCATGTAAAGCCCAAATGGGCAGCAGTACGCCGCCCTATGGTTCCTTATTTTTCCTATATGATCTTGCTGTCCTCAATTACCTTTTCTAGCTTCTTGTTTATGTCTGTAAGTCTGCTTTCAATCTCAAGCAAGGAATAGTCCAGCGTATTTTCCGGAACCCCGGCAACTTCCACAGCTTTTTCATTAACTAATGTCTGCAATACTTCTACCAATGCAGCCTGTCTTTCGTAGTCGAATAGTAAATCTTCTAAAATTTCCAAAACTTCTCTGTCTGCTTTCATTTCTTTCCTTTACTTCCTACCCGGAAATACTGTATAATATGGCAGTAATCCGGGCTTTTGCTTTGTTGTCTGGTTACTTGCCCCTGTCAGAACCCCCATTCTGGCAAGGGCGCTTTTTTATTTTACGATTTCATGCACTTTCGCTGTCATGATTCCACCAAGGAAGACCAGTGCAATTTCCAATACTGTCATACCATCACCCCCTCTGTGGCTTCATGCACCTGTGATCTGCCAAAGAACCTCGCCTTATATGTAGCTCCGTCCCCTCTACTTCCCCAGATTAACTCTGTTCCGAATAATGATCTGGATCCGTGGATTACTTCATAACCTAAAGCCTTCCAACCGCTCCAAGTATTTACCTCTTCTGTTACGCCAGCTGCTTCTCTGGCTCTCTCAATGCGTTTCTGGTTGATTTCCTCAGCCTTGGCAGATAACCATGATCTGTGAAGTGCTTCTGCAAATGTTACCTTTGCTTTACGGAAGATTTTCCATGCCTTTGTCATAATGTGGCTTAAATCATATTTCTTCATATTGTTTGCTCCCTTCTGTAGTTTTCTGGAAAGCATCCGGTCAAATCATCTTCCTGGCTATTGGTTGTTGCTCCCTTCGCTCACTCACAGGTATATGGTTTTTGACTTCACATCTTTTCGGGATGTTCGTTTGCTGTTCCTTTAACTGTCTTTATTATAGTACATGTACATGTATATTTCTATTGACAAATTACACAAACATGTACATGTATTTTAAGTTATTTTGTACATGTACATATATTGTATTTTATGTTATAATAAAGGCATACTAGAAAAGGTGTCTTCAATTTTAAGACCCCCTACGAAAGGAAGTGAAGCAATGTCATTGACAGAAGCGCAAAAGCAAGCGCGTTACAAATACGCCCAAAAAAGCCTTAAACGCATCCCTCTTGACGTCCAGAAGGAAAAGTATGAGGAAATCAAGGCGGCAGCAGATGTAGCCGGGGAAAGCGTAAATGGATATATCAAAGCCGCTATAGACCAGAGAATGGAACGTGACAACGCATAACCCTTGCTATTCTGCGAATACTCTATCAAGAAAGGACGTGTTACTATGCCATTACCTCAGGAAAAACTTTACACTGTTGAAGATATCTATAATCTTCCGGATGGCACCAGAGCTGAACTGATTGACGGTCAGATTTATTACATGGCACCTCCAAGTCGAACGCATCAAAAAATACTGTCTGCCCTTCATCTCAAAATAGGCGGTTATATCAATGCAAAAGGCGGTTCCTGTGAAGTTTATCTCTCCCCATTTGCCGTTTTTCTCAACGCAAACGACAAAAACTATGTGGAACCAGATATTTCTGTAATCTGCGATCCAAACAAACTAAATGATAAGGGCTGTGCTGGCGCGCCAGACTGGATTATTGAAATTGTCTCCCCTGGCAGCAGGCGCATGGATTATTTCACCAAACTTTTCAAATACCGTAGTTCCGGTGTCCGGGAATACTGGATTGTGGATCCAGAAAAAAAACGTATCATGGTTTATAACTTTGAATCTGAAGATACTTTGGAATACTCTTTTTCTGATTCTGTAAAAGCTGGAATTTATAATGATCTATGTATTGACTTTACAGAAATTCGCTTGTAACCGTTTTGCTAATCTGGAATTACATGACATAAACCCACAGAAGGAGAGTTCCCGGCTTTTCAGTTCTTGGCTGATCTGCCGGGGCTTTTCTCTGTTTGGGGTTCCGATCTGCATGTCACACTTAAACTCACAGCCATTTGTCCTTCAGTCATAACCTAAACCTCATACACTGATCCGGTGCGCCAGCACTGGCAGCAGATGGGGTTGTTACTGGTGAGGGCATCCATTGTCTGGACGTCATTTTTTTATTTGTACCTTAATGAGCAAAAATAGCAGAAATAGCAAAAACCTTTTCCGTGATCGTATTTCATATTATTTTTTGATATTATTGCTATTATTGCTACAGCCACCAAGGATATCAATTTATCTTT
>CALCDJ010000070.1 GCA_937900135.1 uncultured Blautia sp.
TAGACCCCACACACAGAATTTAACCTTTCAACTTAACTAACTGACATTGCTTCAGGAAGGAGAAGAACTTTTTGCCAGGCTGTCTTGCATGCTCCTAAAGAGCGGTCGCCAGGAAGAAATTTTGAAAGCGGCGCAAGATAGAGAGTATCGCAAAAAGTTGTTTGAAGAACTGGGCATTAAAACGGAATCGTAAAACAAAGGACAAAAGCTCTTTTTTTCATGGATATAAATTCTTTGAAAAAAAGAGCTTTTTGTTTTCAAGTCATAAAATGAATAGTTTCAGTCGGATTTCTGGTATTTTTTTCGATAGAAATCTGCGAGAATGAAACTGGATATTTTGATATGTTTGCTTATGCAAGACATAACGACGGGGAAATGAGTAATTAAACTTCATAAGGGATTTACTTACACAATTCCTGGAACTTATGGATATACTCCTGCAGTTCTTCTCTGGAAAAACTTCCGAAGCTGGTAAGGGCACGGATTGGCATGGATTCTGTCATAGCTTTTATCATCTCATCGGAAATGGCTTCTGTGGAAGCATCAGATCCATTGGTCTGGCTGGCGGCAGCATATTTTTGGAGCAGTTCCTGGGCCAGGTCTTTGGTTCTCGGATCATTGACAAGGTCTCCAAGGGCTGTATTCGGAGTAACCAGAAATGTTGGAAGCTGGCTGCTGGTAAGAGAAATCTTCTGTTTCAGACGGATATCTCTGGAGGAAGCGCCAACGAGAAGCTCGTAGGAACCGCTGGCTGCATACCAGTCTTTTAATCCTGTGTGATACCAGGCAAAGCTTCGTTTATCCAGTTCCATGGTCACGGTTTTTGTCTCACCTGGAAGAAGAGAAACCTTGGCAAATCCTTTCAGTTCTTTTTCCGGGCGGATGGCGGAACCTGTGAGGTCTTTTACATAGAGCTGAACGATTTCCTTTCCTTCCACATGTCCGGTATTGGTCACATCCACAGAAACAGTCAGAGTATCGGTATCAGAAGGGTGGAGATTGGAAACCTGCAAATTGTCATAAGCGAAGGTCGTATAGGAAAGTCCATGGCCGAAGGGGAAGGCAACTGCCATTTCTTTGGTATCGTAATAGCGATAGCCGATAAATACACCTTCTCTGTATTCCACATGTTCGGCGCCTCCGAAGTTTAAGTAGGAAGGGTTGTCGGAAAGCTTAACCGGGAAGGTTTCTGCCAGTTTGCCGCAGGGATTGACCTTTCCATAAAGGATGTTGGCGACAGCAGCGCCCCCTGCCTGTCCGCCAAGGTAAGCTTCCAGGATACCTTTGACACGGGAAAGCCAGGGAAGTTCCACAGGAGAGCCATTGTGAAGGACCACAATGGTATTGGGCTGTACCTTTAAAATTTCTTCTATGAGGCGGTTCTGGCAGTCTGGAAGCCGCATATGAGAACGGTCATAGCCTTCCGATTCAAAGCTGTCTGGAAGACCGGCAAAAATAACCGCTTTGTCGCTTGTGGAAGCTGCCTGTATGGCTTCTGCGGCCAAGGCTTCGTCATAAAGATCCCCATCTGCCGGAAAACCTTTGGCATAGATGACCTGGGCATCTTTGGGAAGGGAATCCCAGGCATTGTCAATTTTGAAACTGTTGATATGGGAGCTTCCTCCTCCCTGGAAACGTGGTTTTTTAACGAATTCTCCGATAAACGCTACTTTTTCAGAAGGTTTTAAAGGAAGCACCTGTTCATTTTTCAGGAGTACCATGGATTCTTCAGCAATGTGACGGGCAGTTTCATGATCGCTTTCCAGATTCAGAGTCTCTGCGGTACGGTTGTCATAAGCGGTAAACAGAACCCGTAAGATACGTTCCACTGCCTGATCCAGGATTTCTTCTTTTAAGGAACCGTCCTTTACTGCCTGGACAATCAGGGCGTCATTTTGGCCATTGGAGGATGGCATTTCCAGATCCAGTCCTGCTATTAATCCGGGAACACGATTGTTGACAGCGCCCCAGTCAGACATGACGTAACCTTCAAATCCCCATTCCTTTCTGAGAACATCGGTGAGCAGCCAGGGATGTTCTGAGGCATATGTGCCATTGATCCGGTTATAAGAGCACATAACCGTATAAGGCTGCGATTTTTTGACCGCAGTTTCAAAAGCGGGGAAATAAATTTCCCTGAGAGTACGCTCATCCGCATCAGAGGAATTGCTCATTCGGCGGTATTCCTGACTGTTAGCGGCAAAATGTTTGATGGATGTTCCTACATGCTGGGATTGTACGCCATTGATAAATGCCGCTGCAATCTCTCCGGCAAGATAAGGGTCTTCTGAGTAATATTCAAAGTTTCTGCCGCAGAGGGGAGAACGCTTCATATTAACGGCTGGGCCTAAGACCACGGAAATATCACATGCCTGAGCTTCTTTCCCAATGGCGGTTCCCATTTCCTGGAGCAGTTCCCGGTCAAAGGAGCAGGCGCTTAGACAGGCAGGGGGAAAACATACGGCTTTAATGCTGTCGTTAATGCCCAGATGATCGGCTTGCTCATCCTGCTTACGAAGTCCGTGAGGGCCATCGCAGACCATGGTTCTTGGAATACCAAGCCGCTCTACACTTTTTAAATGCCAGAAATCTTCTCCGGAGCAAAGCCCTGCTTTTTCTTCCAGGGTCATCTGGCTGATCAGTTCTTTTAAATTACGTTCCATGATGGATCAAACCTCCCTTGTATTATATATGGACTATAGCACGATATTTTGTTACAATATAATAAGATATTGCGAAAAATAATAAAATATTGCTGTAAAAAGAGGGAAATATGAAAGAGAAGGAAGAACATCTGGCGGAAAACAGAAAAGAAGATACGCTTTTTGCGCGAAGGGAAAATCTGGAAAAGCATACCTCCTATGCCAGTGAACGGGAAGAATATCAGGTGATCCGAAACGGTCAGGTAGAATTGGTGGAAGGGCTTTTTCAGAGGATTCCAGATGGAACACCGGGGATTTTGGCGAAAAGCAGTCTGCGGCATAACAAAAATATGTTTATTGCAGCGATTACCCTTTTTACGCGAGCGGCCATTGAAGGCGGAGTTCCGGAGGAAACGGCCTATGCCATGAGCGACGGGTACATCCAGACCGTGGAGGAATGCGGGAATCAGGAGGCAATCGAACGTCTGAGGAAAAAAGCCGCCCTGCGTTTTGCAGAAGAAGCAAAAAAGTATGGACAGCGCCATTATAGTCCCCAAATTGAAAAAGCCATGGATTATATTTCGCTGCATCTGCACACGCAGATTTCGTTGGGCGACATTGCCCATGCGTCAGGGCTTAGCTCTTATTATCTTTCCAGAACCTTTAAAAAAGAAACGGGATTGTCCCTTGTGGAGTATATTCAGAAGGAACGTATCGAGGCTGCCTGTAATATGCTGAAATATTCGGATTACAGTGCGGCAGAGATCAGCCAGTATCTGTGTTTTTCCAATCAGAGCTATTTTATACGAATTTTTAAGAAGTATCAGGGTATGACACCAAACCGGTATCGGAAAACTCGAAAAGAAAACAGATTTTGATAAAAAACAGGACAAAGAAAGTCCGTCCCTTATGAATTGGAAGGAACGGACTTTTTTCAACCTTTATTCTGAGCTTCCACCAGATGGGTGGCGCCATACATTTCACGAAGCTTTGGTTTTTCGATTTTTCCTGTAGCGTTTCTTGGGACGCTGGCAAAAAAGACTTTGCGGGGACGTTTATACCGGGGCAGCTTTTTGCAGAAGGTGTTGATATCTTCTTCTGTACAGGCAAAGCCAGGTTTGATGTCAATGATCGCCGCAGAAATCTCACCAAGACGGGGATCAGGAAGACCAATGACAGCCACATCATGGACAGCCTCGTTGGTACGGAGGAAATCTTCAATCTGTACCGGATAAATATTTTCACCGCCGCTGATGATGACATCTTTCTTACGGTCTACCAGGAAGATAAAGCCATCTTCATCTTCCATAGCCATATCTCCAGTATACAGCCAGCCATTGTGAAGCACTTCGCTGGTGGCCTTGGGATCGTTGTAGTAGCAGACCATGACACCGGGACCTTTTACCGCAAGTTCTCCGGTTTCTCCCTGTTTTACGGTGTGGCCGTTCTCATCAATGATCTTGGTTTCCCATCCATAGCCGGCTTTTCCAATGGCGCCTACCTTATGGATATTTTCCACACCAAGGTGAACACAGCCTGGCCCAATGGACTCGCTGAGACCGTAGTTGGTGTCATACTGGTGATGTGGGAAGTAATCCCGCCAGTGCTTGATCAGACTCTGGGGAACCGGCTGTGCGCCAATGTGCATGAGACGCCACTGGGAAAGCTGATACATTTCAAGCTTGATCTTGCCGCTGTCCAGAGCCAAAAGGAGATCCTGCGCCCAGGGAACCAAAAGCCAGACAATGGTACATTTCTCTTCAGACACAGCCCGAAGAATAAATTCTGGATTGGTGCCTTTCAGTAAAACAGCCTTTCCGCCGGTGAGAAGGCTGCCGAACCAGTGCATCTTGGCGCCGGTATGGTAGAGGGGCGGAATGCAGAGAAAAACATCGTCTTTGGTCTGTCCGTGATGATTCTGTTCTGCCTTGGCTGCATGCATCAATGCCTGATGGGTATGGAGGATTGCCTTGGGAAAACCGGTGGTTCCGGAAGAAAAGTAGATGGCTGCGTAATCCTCGTCATTGACATTAATTTTTGGAGACTGGCTGGAACAGTTGGCTGTGTGCATCGTATAGTCTTCTGCAAATCCAGGGCAGCTGTCTCCCACATAGTATAAAAGGCGGTGTTTGCCGATTTCATCTGCAACTTCTTCTACACGACCGATAAACTCCGGACCAAACACCAGAATATCCACCTCTGCCAGATCCAGACAATACTGAATTTCATCGGCAGAATATCGGAAATTCAACGGCACAGCAAGAGCGCCTGTTTTCAGGATGCCAAAATAGATGGGCAGCCATTCCAGACAGTTCATCAGGAGAATCGCTACCTTATCCCCTTTCTGGACACCGCGTTCCAGAAGAAGGTTGGCGAAACGGTTGGCTTTTTCATTAAAAACATTCCAGGTGATTTCCCGACGATAATAGGAAGCCCGAACCGGTTCAATCAGTTCATATTCTTTCCAGGTGACACGACGTGTCTCCGGCATTTCCGGATTAATCTCCACAAGACATACATCATCGCCGTAGAGGCGGCAGTTTTTCTCTAAAATATCGGTAATCGGCATGTTTATTCCTTCCTTTTCTGATGGATGGAGCATTGGCTGTGAGGATGATACAGCCAATGCTCCATCTCTTAAAATTCGCGATTTAACGCGTCTACTCATTAAAGCAATAATACCTAATCCAATGGGAAATGTCAACTGAAATTTACAATTTTTTATGGATACTTTGCTATACTAAAGTGTGTTTTGCAGAAAGAGATATAGGAGGGATTCACTTGGAAAGAAAAAACCGGATTCTTTTATTGATTTTGGCAGCTGCAGGCGTAATTCTTTTTTTAACAGGCATACGAATAGCCCTAAAAAGAAGAGAGCCCCCGGATTCTCTTTTGAAGTCTTATTTTTCCTGTCTGGAAAAAGGGGATTATCAGGGAATGTATGGGGTTCTCAGTGAGATTTCAAAAGAGCAGATTACAGAAGAGGCGTATATCAAACGAAATCAGAATATATATGAGGGAATCGATGCTTCTGACTTTCAGATAACAACAGGAAAACCAGAAAAAAGAGGAAAACAGACCATTCTTCCCTTTACTCTGACAATGCATACCATAGCCGGAAGGATGGATGTGGAAAACGAAGCGGTTTTTTCAAAAAAAATGGGGGATTCCTACAAGCTGGAATGGAGCAGCCATCTGATTTTCCCAGAACTGGGAGACCGAGATCAGATTTTGGTGAATCGGATTCCGGCAGAGCGGGGCTGTGTGTACGACCGGGAGGGGAGGCTTCTGGCCGGACCCCAGAATGCACTGGAAATCGGTCTTGTGCCAGGGCAGATGGATGGAAAACGAGAACTGGAGATACAGGCTATTGGAGAAGTGCTGGGGGTGGAGGAAGAAACCATAGAAAAGGCTCTTACCGCTTCCTGGGTAAAAGAAGATTCTTACGTTCCCATTCATACCATTCCAGGCTTCACCAAGGAGGACGCAGCCTTTTATTCACAGCAGGATGCCATAGAGAAACGCCATTTGCTCACCAGACTTTCGGAGTTCCCGGGACTGGTATTAAAAGACGTCACTGTGCGGGGATATCCACTGGGAGAAGCGGCAGCTCACCTGATGGGATATGTACAAAGGGTAACCGCTGAGGACCTGAAGGAACACAAAGGAGAGGGGTATGGAAGCAGCAGTGTGATTGGAAGAACCGGTGTGGAAAGCCTTTACGAAAAAGAACTGAAGGGTAAGGATGGCTGTCAGATTAAGATAATGAACAGTCAGGGAGTGGAAAAGAAGGTTCTGGCGGCTTCTTATAAAGAAGATGGACAGGATATTACCCTCACTATTGACAGCCAACTTCAGGAACAGCTTTATCAGGCTTTTTCTGAAGATAAAGGAACCTCGGCGGCAATAAATCCAAAAACAGGAGAAGTTCTGGCGCTGGTCAGCACCCCCTCTTATAACAACAATCTTTTTGTGCAGGGGCTCACAGAGGGAGAGTGGGAGGCTTTGAATGAAGATGAGAAAAAGCCAATGCAAAATCGGTTCCGCGCTGTTTTTTGTCCTGGTTCCTCATTGAAACCATTCATCGGAGCCATTGCTCTCACAGAAGGTGTACTCACACCGGAGGAAGATCTGGGTATGGAAGGGGATCGCTGGCAGAAGGACGAAAGCTGGGGAGATTATGAGATTACCACACTTCATACATACGAAAGGGCGAATCTGACCAATGCAATGGTTTATTCTGATAATATTTATTTTGCAAAGGCAGCTTTGCGTATTGGGGAAGAAACCTTGCAGAAAAAATTTCAGGAGCTGGGATTTGGAGAGCGGATACCCTTTCCTATCTGGATGACAGAATCACAGCTTTGCAATGAAGAGGGCTTTGGCTCAGAAATCCAGCTGGCAGATACCGGATATGGACAGGGGCAGGTGCTGGTAAATCCTCTGCATCTGGCTATTCTTTATTCCGCTTTTGTAAATGGGGGAAACCTGATCCAGCCCCAGCTGACAATGACAGAGGCCTCAGCGCCGGTATTTTGGAAAGAACAGGTATTTGATCCGGAAACAGCAGAAAAGATGACGGAGATTCTTCGCCAGGTTATTGAAAATCCAGAGGGAACTGGAGCCAGGGCCAGGATTGAGGGACTTTCTCTTGCCGGAAAGACAGGAACTGCGGAAATCAAAGAATCTCAGGAGGATCAGAAGGGGACAGAATTGGGGTGGTTTGTAGTTTATACTCCAGATGCAGAGACAGAGGATGCAGTCTGCATCGTTTCCATGGTTGAAGATGTGAAGAATCGTGGTGGAAGCGGCTATCTTCTGGAGCCTTTGAAAAATTTATTGGAAAATAGAGAAAATTCAAAAAAAAATTCTTGACATTTTGCTGAAAATTGGTATACTAAAAAAAACTTAGTTTAGCAATTAAAAGCGTTACGCTTCAACGCGATAAATTAAAACTACAAATGATAAGTATACAGCAGGAGGAAAGAAAAATGTTAGTAAAGGTTCTTATGCTCATCATTTTTTTCGGAATTATGATTGGGGTGGGCATTGCATCCAGGAAACATGCATCAAGTGTAAATGATTTTGTATTGGGCGGACGAAGCGTGGGTCCGTGGCTGACAGCCTTTGCTTATGGAACTTCTTATTTTTCTGCAGTTGTGTTTGTAGGATATGCAGGTCAGTTTGGATGGAAGTATGGTCTTGCTTCCACCTGGATCGGTCTTGGAAATGCAGTGTTGGGAAGTCTTCTGGCCTGGGTGGTTCTGGGACGTCGAACCAGGATTATGAGTCATTCCTTAAAAGCGGCCACCATGCCGGATTTTTTCGGGAAGCGTTTTGACAGCAATGCTATTCGGGTTGCTGCCTCAGCCATTGCTTTTGTATTTTTGATTCCGTATACCGCATCCTTGTATAATGGCCTTTCCAGGTTGTTTGGAATGTCATTTGATATTCCATATACTGCATGTGTGATTCTTATGGCGACCCTGACAGGGGTTTATGTGATTCTTGGAGGATATATGGCGACTGCCATCAATGACTTTATTCAGGGAATTATTATGATTGGTGGTATTATTGCCGTGATTGCGGCGGTGTTAAACGGACAAGGGGGCTTTATGAAGGCGGTCAGCTCATTGGCTCAGCTGGAGAGTGATATACCTGTAACCATGGGACAGCCGGGAGCTTTTACTTCCTTTTTTGGTCCAGACCCGGCAAATCTTCTGGGAGTTGTGATTCTGACCTCTCTTGGAACCTGGGGACTGCCTCAGATGGTACATAAATTTTATACCATTAAAAATGAAAAAGCGGTAAAAACAGGAACCGTAATTTCCACCCTGTTTGCTGTGGTTATTTCAGGGGGATGTTATTTCCTGGGCGGTTTTGGCCGTCTGTTTGATCAGCCGTCAATTTATGCGGCAGACGGAAGTGTTGCTTACGATGCCATCATCCCGGCTATGCTTTCCACTCTTCCGGATCTTCTCATTGGAATTGTGGTGATCCTGGTGTTATCGGCATCAATGTCAACTCTGTCTTCTTTGGTGCTGACCTCCAGTTCTACTTTGACACTGGACTTTATCAAGGGGAATCTGGTGAAGGATTTAAGCGAGAAGAAACAGCTTTTGATTATGCGAATTCTCATTGTATTCTTTATTGTTGTCTCTGTGGTTCTGGCGTTGAACCCGCCAACCTTTATTGCGCAGTTGATGGGTATTTCCTGGGGGGCGCTGGCAGGCGCTTTTCTGGCTCCGTTTTTATACGGCCTTTTCTGGAAGAAGACTACCAGGCTTTCTGTGTGGGTAAGCTTTGCGGCAGGAGTAGGCATTACGGTGTCCAATATGTTCCTGAAGTTTATCGCTTCTCCTATTAATGCGGGAGCAGTAGCTATGATTGCAGGACTGATTCTTGTGCCGGTGGTGAGTCTTGTGACGCCAAAAATGGATTCCAAAAAAACAGATCAGATTTTCTCCTGTTATGAGGAAGAAGTTTTTGTTAAACGGAAAATCGTACTTCCGGAAAAAGAAAAATAAGCTCTTCTGAGCTTTGACGTGTGGGGGCAGAGAGGACTTGTTTAGCGAGTACCTCTGCCCCTGATTGTATTTTGTTTATTGAAACAGATGATTGTTTATCGTTTACAGATTTAATAATATAGAAGCGTTTCCCCCAAGGATCTGCTGTTTTTCCATTTGAGAAAGGCCGGTCATGCGGGAGAGTTTCTGGACACAATCCTTCTGACTGGTCCATGGGGCGTCTGTTCCAAAAAGGATTCTGTCTGCGCCATGGATATGAATCATGCGGACAAACTGTTCCTCTGACATATGCATGATGGAATAGGAGGTATCCAGATAAACCTTCTGTCCGCAGAGCTTTTCCTCAGATTCGTTATAATGCTCATTGTTGCCCATATGAGCGAGAACAAGACGGGGCGGCGCCACATCTTTAAGAACATGAAGAATCATGTCCGGGGAACAGTATTCTTCTCCTGGCGTATAGGCATCTTCTCCCGCATGGGTAAGGACGGTAAGTCCAAGTTCTGATGCGGTATCAATGATTCGCATATATCGAATATCGTCAAAGGAGACACCCTGGTAGTTAGGATGGATTTTAATCCCGCGGATTCCTTCTCTGGCGATGGAACGAAGCTGTTCTTTGTAATTGGAACTTTCCGGATGAATGCCTCCGAAGGAAAGGAGCTTGGGACCATTCCAGGAAGAAGCGGTTTCATTGATCCAGACAGCAAAATGAAGGATGGAATCGAACTGGCTGGGGGAAGTGACCACAGGGAGGACCACGCTAAGGTCTACGCCGCTTTTTTCCATGGAGTCCATCAATCCGGAAATGGTGCCGTTCATACTTGGTGGGATTTTGATGATAGAGGACAGCTTGTCCAAAGCCCGGGATGCAATTTTTTCCGGGAAAATATGTGAGTGCATATCAATAATCATAATAATATCTCCTAGTTGTGGGGTAAAAATTCGTTCTACTGTTGTACTATAGCAATCCAATAAATTATTGCACATAATTACACGAATGAAACCACCCTA
>CALCDJ010000071.1 GCA_937900135.1 uncultured Blautia sp.
TCCAGGTGCTGGCCGTACAGAAAACGGGACGTCTGATTCCGTAATGTTTTCCAGAAGGGCAGTGAATAATGCACTGATGAATAAGCTGGAGAGGCATTATGGAAAGAACGGGAAATCTGTGAAAGACCAGACAGCGATCACTAGGATGGCTGCCGATGGTAATGGAGTATCGGGGCAGTGTTACGGAAATTCTTCTGGTATGCAGGAAACTGGAATGAGTGGAAGTGCCGGTGCTGAGGGGGACGATCCCTGTAATGGATGTTTCGGGGCGGCGGAGAATGCCTGCCAGAAGTGTGAAAAGAAGAAAGTGAATACGAATGTTACAGGGCGTTCTGCAGATGATCTGCGTGAACGCTTAAATTTTATCAAAAAATATATCTGAGGAGGATACGGATTATGACGATTCAGGAATTAATGGAGAAGAGAGCTAAGGTTTGGGAAGCTGCAAAGAATTTTGTGGATACCCATGAGAATGAAAATGGTGTTCTGTCTGCGGAGGACAGTGCAGCCTATGAGAGAATGGAATCGGAGATTGAGGATCTGACAAAGGCGATTGACCGCCACCGCAAGGCAGAGGAAATGGAAAAGAACCTGAACCAGCCGGTAAACCAGCCGCTGACCGGGAAGCCTTATGCAGGCGGCCAGGGTGAGCCAAAGACAGGACGTGCTTCTGATGAATACCGCAGGGCAATGCTGAATGCACTGAGAAGCAACTTCCGCCAGGTTTCCAATACCCTTCAGGAGGGCGTGGATGCCGATGGGGGTTATCTGGTTCCGGAAGAGTATGACAGAAGACTGGTTGATGTTCTGAATGAAGAGAATATCATGCGCCGTCTTGCCACAAGGATTGTAACTTCCGGGGAGCACAAGATCAATATTGCAGCTACCAAGCCGGCGGCAAGCTGGATCGAGGAAGGCGGGGCGCTGACTTTCGGGGATGCGACTTTTGACCAGAAGATCCTGGATGCACATAAGCTTCATGTGGCGATCAAGGTAACGGAGGAACTGCTTTATGACAATGCCTTTAATCTGGAAAATTACATTATTGTCCAGTTTGGAAAGGCACTTGCCAATGCGGAAGAGGATGCCTTCCTGAATGGAAACGGAACAGGGAAGCCGACTGGTATTTTTGATGGAACAGGCGGAGGGCATCTGCTGAATACACTGGCTGCGGCTTTGAAATCAGATGACATGCTGGATCTGGTGTATGGCCTGAAACGTCCGTACCGTAAAAATGCATCCTTTATCATGAATGATGCAACACTGCCTTCCCTTAGAAAGCTGAAGGACAATAACGGTGCTTATATCTGGCAGCCGGCTTACCAGGCAGGGGAACCGGACAGAATCCTGGGATATAAGGTGGAGACTTCTGCCTATGCACCGAAGGACGGCATCGCTTTTGGGGATTACAGCTATTACAACATTGGGGACCGTGGAAACAGATCCTTTAAGCAGCTGAATGAACTGTTTGCAGGCAACGGAATGATCGGTTTTGTTGCAAAGGAACGTGTGGACGGAAAACTGGTTCTTCCGGAAGCCGTGCAGATTATGAAACTGAAGGCAGACTGATTTTTTGAATAAGGGGACCGGCAGGAGAAGTACAGGCCTGCCGGTTCTGTTTTGAGGTGATGCAGTTGGCAGTGACAGTGGATGAGATGAAGAATTACCTGCGTGTGGATTTTGAGGATGATGATGCGCTGATCGGGGATCTGATCAGGCAGGGGAAACAGATCTGTATGGATGTGGCAAGGATTGCGGATGCGGATGAGGATGAGTTTGAAAAACTGCAGGGTACGAAGATTGCTGTGCAGTATGCAGCGGCGTATCTGTACGAACACAGGGAGGAGGCGGATCATCATCAGCTGGTGATAGATCTGCGGAATCTTCTTTTCGGAGTGAGAGAGCCGGGGTTTTAAGAAATGCCGGTGAGACAGACAAGTCGTTAGGAATGACGGGGCAGGTGGGAACAAATGGACATTGCTTTGATGAATGAAAAGGTGATTTTTCAGAAGTGTTCTGTTGTGAAAGACGGGATCGGGAATCACAGGAATGAGTGGACAGAGGATTACTGCTGTTTTGCAACAATAGGCGGTGAAGGGCTTGCCAGTTCCAGGGAAGCGGAAACCGCAGGGACTGTGGTGGAAGATGCGGGAATGACTGTGACGGTGCGGTACTGTAAAAAGACTGCAGGCATCCGGTCTGTTACCCACAGGATCCTGTTTCGAGGTCAGGTGTATGACATTGTGAGTGTGGATCATCTGAATTATAAGAAGAAGTGTCTGAAATTCACATGCAGGAAAGTCCGGAGGTGAGAGTATGGCAGGGGACAGGTGTACAGTCAGCCAGATGGCAGATGTGATCATGGAAGGACTGGAAGAGTATGCACAGCTTGCTGCGGATGATATGAAAAAAGCAGTGAAGAAGGCAGGGGCACAGGCAAGGAAGGATATCCAGGAGAATGCCCCTGTGAAGACCGGTGCCTACGCAAAGAGCTGGGCGGCGAAGACCACGAAGGAAACTGCCAATGCAATGGAAATCGTGGTGTATTCCAGGAACAGGTACCAGCTGGCCCATCTGCTGGAGTTCGGTCATGCGCTGAGAAAAGGCGGCAGGACAAGGGCGTTTCCTCATATTGCGCCTGCGGAGGAACGGGCTGCGCAGACTCTGGAACAGGAAGTGGAGAAGGCACTGAGGTGATGGCGGGAGGTGAAAGCATATGACACTGGAAGAACTAGCAGGGATGCTGGAAGAGACTGGTTTTCCTTTTGCCTATGACCATTTTGCGGAAGGGGAAAGCCCGGATCCGCCGTTTATCTGTTATCTGCTTCCAGGAAGTGATAATTTTGCGGCAGACGGGCGGGTATACTTTCGGATCAGTGAAGTAAGAATAGAGCTTTACACGGACCGGAAGGATCCCGGGGCAGAAGCCCTGGTGGAAACGGTTCTGGATGATGCCGGGATTTTTTATAATAAGTCGGAGGCCTGGATCCAGAGCGAAAAGCTGTATGAGGTGCTGTACAGTATGGAACTGTAATGATTTGTTAAATGATGGAGGGATAATATGTCTGATAAGAATAACAAGGTGAAGTATAACCTGAAAAATGCGCATTACGCATTACTGACGATCGGAGAGGACGGGGCGGTGTCCTATGCAGCGCCAGTGCCGCTTCCGGGATCCGTATCACTGTCCCTGGATGCCAACGGGGAACCGGAGAATTTTTATGCGGACGGTATTGCGTACTATGTGATCAACAACAATATGGGCTATGACGGGGATCTGGAACTTGCACTGATTCCGGAGAGTTTCCGAACGGATGTGCTGAGAGAGAAACTGGATTCCAAGGGAGTTCTGATTGAAAATTCGGATGCAGAGCTGGCACTGTTTGCCTTGCTTTTCGAGTTTGACGGGGATGTGCGCCATATCCGCCACGTGATGTATAACTGTTCGGCTTCCCGTCCGAAGATCGAGGGCAAGACCAACGAGGAGAAGAAGGAAGTGCAGACGGAAACACTGACCATTAAAGCCACACCATTGTCGGATGGAAAGGTGAAGGCAAAGACAGGGAATACCACGGATGCAACTGTTTATGCAGACTGGTATAAGTCGGTGTATCTGCCGGCTGCGGATCCGGCTTCTTTGCAGGCTGCGGATGGTGGAAAGTCTGTTGTGGATGCTGCTGGAAATGGAAAAGCACTGAGCTGAGGAGGATTCAGATATGAGCATGATGAAGAAGATTGAGATTGACGGGAAGGCAGTTGCTTTTAAGGCATCTGCCGCCATTCCGCGTATTTACAGGATTAAATTTCAGAGGGATATCTACAAGGATTTATCTGTGCTGGAAAAGAGTATCGGGGACGGGGATCCGGAAAAGTCCTCCCTGGATCTGTTTTCCCTTGAGATGTTTGAGAACATTGCATATGTGATGGCGAAGCATGCAGATCCGTCCATTCCGGATAATCCGGAGGACTGGCTGGATGAGTTCAACACATTCAGTATTTACCAGGTTCTGCCGAAGCTGATTGAGCTGTGGGGCATGAATATTAAGACGGATGTGGAGGCTAAAAAAAACTTCATGCAACAGACCGTGAAATGACAACTCCCCTGTTTCTTCTCCGGTGTGTGCAGCTGGGGATTTCCATCCGGGATCTGGATCTGCTGACCATTGGCATGGTGAATGATATGTTTGTGGAAAGCAGGAATGATGAGTATAAGGGATGGAGACAGGTTGCCACACAGGAGGATTTCGACAGGTTCTGATCTGATGAAATGTGATGACAGGATAAGCGAAAAAAGGTATAATGATTTCATGAAATCAGAAGCTGGAGGAAACATACATGAAAATCGTAATTATTAACGGAAGTGCCAGAAGGGGAAACACGCTGACGGCGATTGATGCATTTATAAAAGGGGCATCAGAAAAGAATGAGATTGAAATCATCCAATCAGACAGACTTCATATAGCACCTTGTAAGGGATGTGGGGCCTGTCAATGTTATAAAGGATGTATTGATCAGGATGATACAAATCCCACGATTGATAAAATTACCGCTGCAGATGTGATTCTTTTTGCTACTCCGGTATATTGGTGGGGAATGTCTGCGCAGTTGAAACTTATCATTGATAAGTGCTACTGCCGCGGTTTGCAGCTGAAAAATAAAAAAGTTGGAACAATCGTTGTGGGAGGATCCCCAGTGGACAGTATCCAGTATGAGTTAATTGACAAACAGTTCGACTGCATGGCGAAATATCTTTCATGGGATATGATTTTCCAAAAATCATATTATGCAACAGCCAGTGATGAACTTGCAAAAGACAAGGATTCTATAAAAGAACTTGAAAATATTGGAAAAAACTTATAAGGCATATTTAAAGTTCCAGGTTTCAGGAAAGAAAAAACTAAAAATAATGATGAAAGCATTTGTCAGGATGGCAGGTGCTTTTTTGTGCCTTTTTTATGGAATTTAGGGGGTGAGCCGTATGGCAGGGAACAGAATTAAGGGGATCACTGTCGAGATTGGCGGCGATACCACAAAATTGCAGACTGCCCTGAAAGGGGTCAATACGGAGATCAGGAATACGCAGAGCCAGCTGAAGGATGTGGAGAAGCTTCTGAAGCTGGATCCGGGGAATACGGAGCTGATCGCGCAGAAGCACAGACTGCTGGCACAGGCGGTCTCTGAGACCAGGGAGAAGCTGGAGACTTTGAAGACTGCGCAGCAGCAGGCGGATGAGGCACTGCGGAACGGAACGATTTCCCAGGATCAGTATGATGCCCTGCAGAGGGAGATCGTTGAGACGGAACAGAGACTGCGGAGTCTGGAAGAGCATGCGAACCAGTCTGCGACTGCCCTGCAGAAAATCGGGGCAACAGGTGAAAAGCTGCAGACAGTTGGAAACAAGATTTCTTCTGTAGGACAGAAGCTGCTTCCAGTGACGGGAGTGGTGACAGGGCTTGGAACGGCGGCAGTGAAAACTGCCGCTGATTTTGACTCTGCGATGAGTAAGGTGGCGGCTGTGTCCGGGGCAACGGGATCGGATTTTGATAAGCTCAGGGACAAGGCCAGGGAGATGGGTGCCAAGACAAAGTTCTCTGCGACTGAGGCGGCGGATGCCATGAACTATATGGCAATGGCCGGATGGAAGACAGAGGATATGCTGTCCGGTATTGAGGGTGTTATGTACCTGGCTGCTGCATCTGGGGAAGACCTTGCAACGACCTCTGATATTGTGACGGATGCGCTGACAGCTTTTGGGCTTACTGCAGCGGATTCAGGACATTTTGCAGATGTGCTGGCGGCTGCTTCCAGTAATGCAAATACTAATGTGTCCATGATGGGCGAGACATTCAAGTATTGTGCGCCGGTTGCCGGGGCGCTGGGATTCTCGGTTGAGGATACAGCGGAAGCCATCGGTCTGATGGGAAATGCCGGTATCAAGGCTTCCCAGGCCGGTACTTCCATGCGTTCCATTATGACCAACCTGACTGGGGATGTGAAGCTGTCGGGTGCGGCAATCGGGGACGTGACCATTGCTACCACAAATGCGGATGGTTCCATGAGGAGCCTGTCTGCGATCCTGGCTGACTGCAGGATGGCTTTTGGCGGAATGGCTGAGGCAGAGAAGGCGAATAACGCGGAGACTCTGGTTGGAAAGAATGCAATGTCCGGGTTCCTAGCACTGATGAATGCGGCTCCGGAGGATATTGCAAAGGTATCTGGGGCAGTGAATAACTGCAAGGACGCGGCAAAGAACATGGCGGATACCATGCAGGATAATCTGGAAGGACAGCTGACTATTCTGAAGTCACAGCTTCAGGAACTGGCTATTTCTTTCGGGGATCTGCTGATGCCTGCGGTGCGGAGTATTGTTTCCGGACTGCAGGGGATGGTGGATGTGCTGAATGCCATGCCGGACGGGGTGAAACGTGTGATCATGATCGTTGCACTTCTGGCTGCGGCATTGGGGCCTGTGCTGATCATTATAGGCAAGACCCTTTCGGCCATTGGAACGATTATGACATGGGCACCGAAGCTTGCCGGTGCGATCAGTACGGTGAAGGGTGCTTTTGCAGCACTGAGTGCCACGATGATGGCGAACCCTATTGCAATTGTGATAGCTGCCATTGCAGCTTTAGTGGCGGCGTTTATTTATCTCTGGAATACGAATGAGGAGTTCCGGCAGTTCTGGATCAGGCTGTGGAATGAGATTAAGGAAGTCGCTGTCCAGGTATGGACGGCGGTTTCCCAGTTTCTGGTTTCTGCATGGAACGGGATCCGGAATACGGCGGTGGCTGTATGGAATGGCATCAGGGATTTCTTTTCCGGTCTGTGGGCTGGGATTAAGACACTGTTCACAACGGTTGTCACTGCAATTTCTACTTTCCTTGTGGGAGCGTGGAATGGGATCCGTGCTACGGTTATGACAGTGTGGAATGCGATTTCAGCATTTTTGGGTTCTGTCTGGAATGGGATTAAGTCTGTTATTACGAATGTGGTGAACGGGATCCGGACATTTTTGCAGACATCGTGGAATGGAATCAGAATAATTATCACTACGGTGATGAATGCAATCCGGACGGTGATTTCTACGGTATGGAATGGAATCCGGACAATTATTTCTACGGTACTGAATGGAATTAGGGGTACTGTCAATTCCGTGTGGAATGGGATCCGGAATACTATTTCCTCTATAGTGAATGGAATCCGGAATACGGTATCCGGTGCGTTTCATGCCATGTGGTCCGGTATCCGGAGCACGATTTCCGGAATTTATAATACGATCCGGGATGGACTGGGAAATGCGGTGAATTATATTACGGGTCTTGCATCTGCCGGATGGCGGTGGGGTGCGGATATCATCAATGGCATTGTGAATGGTATCCGGAGCTGTATTGGTGCAGTTGCCAATGCGGTGACAGATGTGGCAAATACTATTCGTTCCCATCTGCATTTCTCTGTGCCGGATGAAGGTCCTCTGACGGATTTTGAGAGCTGGATGCCTGACTTTATGAATGGTCTGGCTGAGGGCATTGAGAAGAGCAGGGGAATGGTGAAGGCGGCTGTGAACAGTGTGGCTGCGGATATGGTGGTTTTGCCGCAGATGGCTGTGGCAGATGGCAGTGTGATGACCGGTACGGGATCGTCCGGCAGTGCGGATCTGACGGCGGGCATTGTGTCGGCGCTGAAGGATGTGCTGAGTGATCAGAAGGGACAGCAGGGGGATCTGGTGATTCCTGTTTATCTGGGAAACCAGCTGCTAGATGAGGTGATCGTGACGGCGCAGCAGAGAATGAGTCTAAGGAACGGAGGTAGATAGGATGGCTTTTTTTCAGTATCTTGTGTTTGACGGGGAGAACCTGCCGCTTCCGGATTCTTATGAGGTGGAGCTGGAAGATGTGGAGGCGGATTCCGGCGGTGAGACAGAGGCGGGAACGACACAGAGGGATGTGGTGCGGCATGGGGTTGCACGGATCCCCGTGTCGTTTTCTGTGACTGCGAAGTGGCTTAAGAAGCTGGCGGTGTATGCGAAGAAGGATAAGATCAGTGTGCAGTATTTTGATGCGGAGACAGCGGAACTGAAACTGGCGGAGATGTATGTGACGGGGTATAAGGCGAAGCTGAAAAAGGATACCAGTTATAAGGGACTGTGGACGGTGAGTTTTACGTTGAAGGAGATGTAGGAATGTGTGATGACGGAAAGCATTGGAAGGAGTATAATAAGTTCATAAATTAAGTTGCGGAGGTGCAAAAATGAATGAATTACAAACTTCCAGATTGCCATCGAATTTTTATGTTTATGAGAAGAACGATTACCATTCTCTGGACTGTCAGCAAGAAAGTGAAGAACTATTAGAAGTTATAAAGACAGCAAGAAAAGAAAGCGATGTGCAGGACTATATTAAAAGAAATAAAAAATGGTTTGTTCCATTATCCATATTGAAAGCATATGACTTTGGGCATCATTTTTCTTGTGTTGTACCAGAATATCAATTAGGTGCAGAATACAGATTGGATTACCTGCTAATAGGTAAAAATTCATTAGGGTATCAATTTGTGTTTGTGGAATTTGAGGATGTGAATGTAGATTTTAAATTAAAAACAACAAATTCGGAAACTGATAAAGTGAGAAAAGGAATTAATCAAATTCGTGATTGGAAGCGTTGGATTGAACAAAATAATGGATATTTTTTTAACTCAGAAGGCATAAAAGAATTTACAAATAATATGCCTCTATGGGCATTTCACTATTGTTTGATTGTTGGTAGAAGAGACAGAATGGATGATATGAGCAATCAGATGAGGGGAGAAACAGAAAAAGATACAGCAGTAAAAATAATGAGTTATGATCGCCTTGTAGATTATGTGGAATTGTTACACAATGGGATATAGGCAAAATATTATTTGGAGTGCATAAATGAAAGGAGGAGCCTGTTATAAAACGACATAAGAATTGCATGAATGGTATCTGAAACATTGGACCTATAACAGATAGGATGATTATATTTACGAAGGCATCGGCCACCTGGTTGGCTGGTGCTTTTTTCGTGGGGAAATGGAGGTGGCGGGATGTATCCGGTGTCGGATGCTTTTCTGAGGGCAGTTAGGAGTAATACAAGGAAATATTTCTGGACGGGTACGATCGTTACCGAAGGCGGAATGACGTATGAGTTCGGGGCGAAGGAAATTGTGAAGGGTTCCGGATATATTTCCAGGCAGTGCTGTGGAAGCACGGAGATTGAGCTGGGAACGGTGTATGCGGCGGAGATGGGGATCACGCTTCTGAGTGATATTGACAGGTATACGCTGGAGGATGCGCTGGTGACGTTGGTGTTTCATTTGGTGCTGGCGGATGGTTCGGTGGAAAATGTGCCGATGGGAGTTTTTGAGGTCAGTGAGGCGAACCGTCTGGCGAAGTGCCTGGAACTGAAGGCGTATGATTTTATGCTGCGGTTTGATAAGAGTTTCAACGGATTTGAGACTGTGGGGACTGCTTATGATTTTATTGCTTTGTGCTGTAAGCGGTGTAAAGTGGAGTTTGCGAATAAGAGGGCGGAGATTGATGCCATGCCGAATGGCGGGGTGACGCTTTCTGTTTATACTGAAAATGATATTGAGACCTGCCGGGACGTGCTGTTTTATGTGGCACAGGTTCTGGGAGGTTTCTTTATTATCAACAGGGAGGGAAAACTGGAACTGAGAAAGTACGGGAAGGATCCTGTGATGAAGGTGGAGCAGAGACACCGTTTTTCTTCCAGTTTTTCGGATTTTATCACCAGGTACACGGCGGTGAGTTCCACGAATAAGCAGACGCAGATTGCGGAGTATTATGCGCTGGATCCGGATAACGGGCTGACCATGAATCTGGGTGTGAACCCGCTTCTGCAGTTTGGACTGGCAGAGACCAGGGAGATGCTGTGCAGGAATATCCTGGCAGATCTGTCCGTGATCCGGTATGTGCCGTTTGATTCGGATACCATCGGGAACCCTGCCCTGGATCCGGGGGATGTGCTGACGTTTGCAGGAGGACAGGCGGATGAGGGACAGATCACCTGTATCACTTCCATCAGGCAGAAGATCGGGGGAAAGCAGAGCCTGAAATGTGTGGGGAAGAACCCAAGGCTGGCTCAGGCAAAGTCAAGGAATGACAAGAATATTTCGGGGCTGCTGAACC
>CALCDJ010000072.1 GCA_937900135.1 uncultured Blautia sp.
CGAAAACGGAAAGATTACAGGATTGTTCTAAGAGATTTTTGCGGGGGGAGAGCTCGTAGTTGCGAAGGCCGCACTCCCCTCGCGCTCCCCTGTTGGCCACGCAAAAGACCTTTGTTGCGGTAAAAGGAAGGGAACTGGAATAGGTATCTCCAGCCCAGGAGATATGTTGGAATATATGTTCTAAGCTCCAGGATGAATTATAAAAAGAAGAGAAAAAGTACGTTCTGAACTCTGGATGTATAGAAAATCTATCGGTTTAAAGATGATATTTCTTTTCCTTTTTCTACAACTTGGCTTCCTTACGTGCCCAATAGGGGGAGCACGAGGGGGACTTCGGGCTTCGTAACTCTGAGATAATCCCCCTCGTAAAAAGAATTTTACTACATTTTTTTAAAACAGAAACAGGAGAATAAAAATGGGATTTTCAACCAGTACATGTACAGAATTTGTTGAGGTTCTTGCTTCTAAGGCTCCGGTTCCAGGCGGCGGCGGTGCATCCGCTTTGGTTGCTGCAGTAGGAACTGCTCTTGGAAACATGGTAGGAAGCCTCACGGTAGGCAAAAAGAAATACGCAGATGTAGAAGAGGAAATGTGGCAGCTGAAAGAGAAATGCGATCAGCTTCAGAAAGATTTCCTTCGTCTCATCGAAAGAGATGCAGAGGTTTTTGAACCACTTTCCAAAGCTTATGGTATGCCAAGAGAAACTGAGGAAGAAAAAGCAGAAAAAGCAAGAGTAATGGAAATCGTTTTGAAAGATGCCTGCTCCGTTCCTATGGAAATTATGGAAAAATGCTGTGAAGCAATTGAACTGATCGTGGAATTTGGTGCAAAAGGTTCCAAACTTGCAATCAGTGATGCAGGCGTTGGCGCTGCATTCTGTAAAGCTGCATTAAAAGGCGCAAGCTTAAACGTGTATATCAATACAAAATCCATGGCTGACCGTGAATACGCAGAAGAGTTAAATAGAAAAGCAGACGCAATGCTTGAAAAATATACAAAGATTGCAGATGAGACATTTGACAGCGTACTTGGCAGATTAAAATAAGACTCCTTTTCCCAAAGCTATCAAAGAAAAGGAAGATACAAGCAGACTTGTCCCTAACATAGACAAGATCGCTGTACAGGAGGAAGAAAAACAATGGCAAAACAGTTATTAGGTAAAGAAGTAACCGCAGCATTAAACGAGAGAATCAAAGCGAATGTAGCAGAATTACAGGGCAAAGGGGTAAACCCGACTCTTTGCATCATCCGTGTTGGCGAAAATCCAAGTGATATTTCTTACGAAAAAGGCGCTACCAAACGTTGTGAAACCTTAGGCGTTGCATGTGAGAAAATCCTTCTTCCAGGAGATGTTTCCCAGGAAGAACTCCTTGAAACAATCGACAAAGTAAACAAAGACGACCATATCCATGGCGTTCTGTTATTCCGTCCTCTTCCAAAACATTTGGATCAGGCAGTGATTGAAAATGCACTGGCTGCAGAAAAAGACGTTGACTGTATGACAGACTTATCCATGTCCGGCGTTTTCACAGGCAAAAAAATCGGATTCCCTCCATGTACTCCTCAGGCATGTATGGAAATCTTAGATCATTACGGAATCGACTGCACAGGCAAAAAAGCAGTTGTGATCGGAAGAAGCCTTGTTGTTGGAAAACCTGCAGCAATGATGCTGGTTAAGAAAAACGCAACTGTAACCATCTGCCATACAAGAACCGTAGATATGCCATCTGTAGCAAGAGAAGCAGACATTGTGATCGTAGCTGCAGGCCGTGCAGGCGTAGTTGGTGCAGAATATGTCAGAGAAGGACAGACCATCATCGATGTTGGTATCAACGTAAACGAAGAAGGTAAACTTTGCGGTGACGTAGATTACGCAGCCGTTGAGCCGATCGTAGATGCCATCACTCCAGTACCTGGCGGTGTAGGCAGTGTTACCACATCTGTACTTGTTGGACATGTTGTGGAAGCAGCAATGAGAAAAGCAAACGCATGAGAATAAGACCAGAGTATCTGTACTTTGGAATGATCTGTGCATTGACAGGTGCCCTGAGCTTCGGGGCGCCTGTTTTGGTTTCGGGGGCTGAAGAGACAGATCATTCTATGGAAGCACAGATTCATAAACCCAACAATCTGGAAGAAAAACCGATCCGGGATGATGCCACAGACAATACTTATGGCTTTTATACGATCATGGGTGACAGTACTGTGACAAAAGAAGACCTGGTTTCCCATTATATGGCCCAAAATCTGGAATATCCAGGAGAAATTCTAGGAGAGGGCGGCGCTTCTACCATAGAGGAATTCTGCGCCATTATCCTGGAAGAAGCAGAAGCAGAGCGGGTTCGAGGAGAAATCGTATTTGAACAGTCCATGTTGGAAACCGGATGGCTGCAGTTTCCCGGTGTGTGCAAAATTCAGCAGTATAACTTTGCCGGTCTTGGTGCTACTGGCGGAGATGAACCGGGAATTTCTTTTCCAGATGTACGTACAGGAATTCGGGCACAGGTACAGCATTTAAAAGCATATGCTTCATCCGAAGAGCTGAATCAGGAATGTGTGGATGAACGTTTTGATCTTGTGTCCAGAGAAAGCGCGCCTTACGTGGAATGGCTGGGGATTCAGGAGAATCCATATGGCGGCGGCTGGGCGGCTGGAGAGGGATATGGCTATAAGTTGCGTACCCTTCTGGCAGAATTAAAGAGAGAAGAATATGAGCCTCCGGTGACACCGACGCCTGTGACGGAAGCATTGGAATAAAAGTGAAATTTCAGTTTCAAAGGCAACTTAAAATGAATAATTGTCTGTTGCTATGAATACGTTAACATAAGTAAATCTCGTGGCCAGGAAAATAAGAAGAAATTGAACCTAAGACAGACTTGTGTTAGAATAGATGAAAGAATATGATGAAAGATATTGTTAAAGAAATGGAATATCTTGGGAGAAAAAATGGATAAATCATATATAGATTCAGAACGCACCAGAGAAATCGAGAAATTTGCCGCACAAAATGACAATAAAATCAGTTTGTTTGTTATTAGAGATATTTTAAAGAATAAAAAAGCAGAAGAAAATGAAGAATTATTAAATAAAACGCTGGAACATTTGAGAAGAATGGGAATAAAAATTCTTCCATTGGATGTGGATGAAGGATATTCTGCTGAGATGGAAGAACCAGATAAATTTATTCCTTCAGATGTTAATATAACACAAGTTCCGACAAATATTTCCAATATTATGGAACGACTTGAAAATCAGGAAATTGATTTAAGTCCTGCGTTTCAGAGAAATAGTGATTTATGGAGTGATGAAAAGCAAAGCCGTTTAATTGAATCTTTGATGTTAAAAATTCCATTACCTGCATTTTATTTTGATGCGTCAAGAGAAGATAACTGGATTGTTATTGATGGGCTGCAGCGTCTTACTGCATTTCAAAATTATTTGGTTGGAGTCACCTGTGAAGACGGAACCTTACAAAAGCGTTCTTTTACCGGAATGCAGTATTTGACGGATTTTAATGGAAAAACATTTGATGAATTGCCTAGGCAATATTTCAGAAGAATTAAAGAATCAACCATTGTAGCGTATACTGTGACAAAGGGAACACCTGATGAAATAGTATTTAATATATTTCAGCGCATCAATACAGGTGGTGTTCAATTAAATGATCAAGAAATACGTCAGGCTTTATATTCTGGAAGAGGTACAGAATTACTAAAAAAATTATCAGAGAAAACGGAATTCAAAGAGGCTGTGCAGTATGCTGTTAAGTCGGAGCGAATGCTAGATCGAGAGTATGTCTTACGTTTTATTTCTTTTACGGAATTGGATTATAAAAAGGAATACAAGGGTAATATTGATAGCTTTTTGATTAAAGGCTTAAAAAAGGCAAACAGTTTTACGTGCGAGGAGGAAGAGAGAGTAACACGAAATTTTCTTCGTGTTATGAATGCGTGTAAATATATTTTTGGAAAATATGCGTTTCGAAAATATAATAAGAATTTCAGGCGCGGCCCAATTAACAAAGCAATATTTGAAATATGGGCAATTTGTTTTTCTGAATTAAATGATTTTCAATTGGAAAAAATAAAAAACAGAAGAGAAGAATTCTTGAATGAATTTGGAGAACTGCTTCAGGAATCAGACTTTACTACATTATTAAAAGCTGGAGACCCGTATTCATATTCAAAGAGAATTGAAAAGGTAAAAGCATTATTAAAGGAGTTTGTATGATTGAAAAGTTAATTTTGAAAAACTTTAAATGTTTTGAAGATATTTCTATGAATTTTTCTGCTGTAAATGTTTTAACAGGCTTAAATGGAATGGGAAAATCGACAATCATGCAAAGCATTTTGCTGATTTCTCAGTCACAAAGAAATATTTTCTTGGAAAATGTAATATCATTAAGTGGAAAATATATAAATCTTGGAACAGGTCAGGACATCCTGTATGAAAAGGCAGATAAGGATGAAATTAACATTTCTATAGAGATTGATGGGAAAAAGGAGAGCTTTTCTCTTGAGTATCAGCCGGAGATGGATTCTTTACCTTTGAAAGAAATCGAACTTGGTGAAAGCAAAAGCTTTTTTGAGCAGAAAATGGATTCTTTATTTTATCTTTCTGCATATAGGATTGAACCTCAAATGTTATATCGAATTGAAAACGAAAGCGAATTAGAAAAGAGACATTTTGGAAAAAATGGTGAATATGCAATTCAGTATTTAAAACTTCATGGAAGCGATGAAACACAAAACAAAGAAATTATTATTGGGGACAAAAATAAAACTACAATTTTTGATCAGGTGAAGACCTGGCTTGATGTGATATCACCCGGTGTATCCCCGGTGATTAATATTAATCCATTGAGCAGAACGGCGGAATTAAATTATGAGTACATTGAAGGCAGAGAAAAAACAAATTCATATAAAAGTGTGAATGTAGGTTTTGGAATAACCTATGTTTTGCCAATTGTTGTTGGATTGGTATCTGCAAAGCCGGGAGATATCTTTTTAATTGAAAATCCAGAAGCACATATTCATCCAAGAGGTCAAAGAATGTTAGGTGAACTGATTGCAGCTGCTGGAGCAGGAGGTGTGCAGGTCATAATGGAAACCCATAGCGATCATGTACTAAACGGCATTCGGGTTGCAGTAAAAAAAGAAAAACTAAATCCTGAAAAAACAGGATTGTTTTATTTTTATAAGGATGCTGAGGATTCATATAAGCATAGAGTAACTTGTCCTGTGTTAGATAAGAATGGTCGTTTGGATCAGTGGCCGGAAGGCTTTTTTGATGAGTGGGATAATGCTCTTTTAGAGTTGCTGTAAGGTGGTAAAAATGATTGCTGTTATAAATGATGTATCTTTTCAAGATTGTTTTCAGACGATAGAATCAGCAATGAACCATATGCATCAGTTTTTGGATATTTGTAAGAGAATTCAAAAGGAGGAAGTTACAAATATCCACGAAATGAAAACTGGAGTAATTGACGGTCAAATTGAAATTGCGCCTGATTACAAACTGATTCAATTGTTACAGGAGTTTAAGGAAAGAGAAGAAAGGACTCTTCTTCTTAGTATTTTGACGAATAAAGGAACGTATAAAACAGAAGAATCTGCATGTAAGATTAATGGAAAGAAAACATCAGTTAATTTGCAAAGTGTGCAAGATTTTTTGATCAGTCTATTATCAAATTCTGTATTTGATTCACCTGTAATAAAGGTAACTACAGAACAGGGTGAGCAAGAAATGCGAAATATCTCAAAGGATGAACACATAGAATACTATAGGAGAGAATTAGGATTAAGAAGATTCTGTGCAAATGACAAAAAACATAAATCTGACAGAGAAAATTATTACGGAAAAGGAAAAGTTGGAAGTAGAATGGATTTGCCAGATAAAGAAGCCCAAGAACTTCTGAATAAGGCGATATACATAAAAGGCAGACTATATGCGAAGAAAGATGATCGCTATTACGCATTTCAGAATGAACAGGATATTATTTATCATGGATATAGAGCCGACGATTTACGAGATGATATAAAGAAAACACTTGATAAAGAATTTCGGTAGGAAGCCTTCTCCATCAAAAGAAATAAAAAGAACCAGATGCACATACTTTATAAGGTATATGTATCTGGTTCTTTGATTTTGCGAGTGTTTAACCTGAAATTTACGAGTTATAAATCAAAAATTCACCACCACAAAAACTTACTTCAGCTCAATTTCTCCCAGCTCCTTAGGTGGCAGCTTCTTACTGGAAGCAGCTACGAACTTCTTCAGCTCCTTAGAGGATTTGGAGAATGGAGTATTGGTTCCTGCTCCACCCATACAGCCGCCAGGGCAGGCCATACCTTCGATCATACAGCCTTTGAGCTTCCCGGCTTTTGCAAGGGTTAGTACCTTCTTGCATTCCGCGAGGGTCTCTGCATGTTCAATATGAACAGGGACGTCCGGATAATATTCTTTTAAGCAGGCTTCGACCGCTCCGGCCACACCTCCTGCTACCGCATAACCGCGTCCGGCGGCAGTCGCATCATGAAGAGAGGATTCCCCTTCAAAAGATGCCGGATCGATCTCTTTGGCATCAAACATCGCCCAAAGTTCTTCAAAAGTCACTACAAAATCCACATCACTTCGCACTGTGGTACGCATTGCTTCCAGTTTCTTGGATGCACATGGTCCGATAAATACCACCTTCGCATTGGGATGTTCTTTTTTGATCATGCGGGCTGTGGCCACCATAGGCGTCAGTTCCTGGGAGATATTGCTGATCATATCCGGGAAATACTTCTTGGCCATTTCAGACCAGGAAGGACAGCAGGAGGTCAGAAGGAAGGGAATATTTCCGGTTGCTACCTCTTTGGCGTAGTGATGAGCCTCAGATACAGCGCCGATATCTGCGCCAAGGGCCACTTCATATACGTCAGAGAAACCAAGCACTTCCAGGGCGGTTTTGAACTTTCTGGGAGTTACCTCTTCCCCGAACTGGCTGATGTAAGCAGGGGCTACCTCAGCAACGATCTCCATACCTTCCCGGAGGGCATGCGCCAGCTGGAAGATCTGGGATTTGTCAGAGATGGCGCCGAAGGGACAGCTGACCATACACATGCCGCAGGAAACGCACTTGTCTGTGAGAATGGTAGCGCGACCCTGATCATCGCTGGAAATGGCTTTTACACCGCAGGCGCGCTCACAGGGGCGTTCCTTATGGGCAATGGCATCGTAGGGACATACGGACTTGCATTTGCCGCATTTGATGCATTTGCTCTGGTCAATATGGGATTTCCCGTTGACCATGGAGATTGCTCCCTTGGGACAGACCTGCATACAGGGGTGAGCCACACAGCCCTTACACATATTGCTGACTTCATATTTGTTAGGAGCGCAGGCTGCACAGGCAGAAGGGATTACCTGCATCAGAGGCGGTTCGTAGTATTTTTCATCAATATTGCTGGCCTCCACACCATCTGTCAAATGGACGGAACGATTCTCAGGACGAAGAGAAAGACCCATGGCAAGACGCACACGCTCGCTGGCAACGGCACGCTCCCGATAAATACTGTCTCTGTATTTCGCCTTTTCTTCTACGATATTATAAGGAATCGCTTCAATGTCATGGATCAGCGTTTCGTCTGTGGATTGAAAGCCGATTTTGGCAATTTCCGTAAAAATTTTCCGGCGGATTTCCTTCACCGGTGTATCCAGATTTCTCATAGTTTTCTACTCCTTTTTTATTGCTCATATAAGGTAAATTCAGGATTTAAGCAGAGGGTTTGGGCCAAAAATCCAGCCAGCCATGCGAAAATCATAGTTGTTTTCCTTCAACATCATAGCGAAAAAATCAATAAAAATCAACGTTTTTTTCTTGACAGGATTGTCTTGGAAATGTCATTGTATTTTTTTCTGTACAATCGCAGAAAACCCTGATTTTATGCGGTTTTTTGTGGCTGAAAACATAAAAAAACAGCAAGATATGTCTTGTGAAAAATGACGTTTTCCTGTATAATTGTAAATACAACATATGTTAAAAATCACGAATAAAGTGAATTATGTGTAGTAGAACCATGATTGCTGTGCTGGAAGGAAGAACAATAATCGGACAGCAATTGTTCAATTTTACAACAAGGAGGGAAACGAATGTTAGACCAGTCTTATTACAAAAAGGCAGATGAGATCATTGCGTATTATGGTCGTAAGGCCGCATCGCTGATTCCCATCATGCAGGACATCCAGGCAGAATACCGTTACCTGCCGGGAGAGCTTCTTACCTATGTGGCCGACGAGATCGGAGTAACAGAAGCGAAGGCATTCAGTGTAGCTACATTTTATGAGAACTTCTCATTTGAGCCGAAGGGTAAGTATATCATCAAGGTTTGCGATGGAACAGCCTGCCACGTGAGAAAGTCCATGCCAGTGAAGGAAGCCATGATGAAGGAGCTTGGTCTCAGCCATAAGAAGCATACCACAGATGATATGCTGTTTACTGTAGAAACAGTTTCCTGTCTGGGTGCATGCGGATTAGCGCCCACACTGACTGTGAATGATGAAGTACACCCAAAAATGACTCCGGAAAAAGCCGTTGAGCTGATCGAAGAACTGCGAGGTGAGAATAAATGAGTATTGCTTGTAAAGAAGATCTGAATAAAAAACAGGAAGAAATTAAGAAAAATCTTGCATCCTATACCTGCCGAGTTCTGATCTGTTCCGGTACTGGCTGTATGGCTTCCGGCGCGCAGAAAATTTATGATGAAATGGTGAAGCTCTGCAGTGATGTGGACGGCGTACAGATTGAAATGCAGAAGGACCTTCCCCATCTGGGCGTAATCAAGACCGGATGTCAGGGTCTTTGCGAACTGGGACCTCTGATGAGAGTGGAGCCTTACGATTATCAGTATGTACATGTACAGGTAGAAGACTGTAAGGAAATCGTAAACAGAACCGTTCTTGGCGGCCAGCCGGTGGAACGGCTGTTTTATCGAAGCAACGATACGGTCTGTCCTCATCCCGATGATATTCCTTTCCTGAATCAGCAGACCAGAATCGTTCTGGAAAACTGCGGAAAGATTGATTCCGAATCCATTGACGAATACATTGCCGTAGGCGGTTTCCAGGCTCTTGCCAAAGCTCTTTTTGACATGACTCCGGAAACAGTCATTGAAGAAGTAACCAAATCCGGCCTTCGCGGACGTGGCGGCGCAGGTTTCCCCGCTGGTAAGAAATGGGGTCAGGTAGCCCGCCAGAAGGAAAAAGTACGCTATGTGGTATGTAACGGTGACGAGGGTGACCCTGGCGCATTTATGGACGGTTCCGTTATGGAAGGCGATCCGTATAAGATGATCGAAGGTATGATCATTGCTGCATATGCAGTAGGCGCAGAGAACGGATACATTTATGTACGTGCAGAGTATCCTCTTTCTGTAGCGCGTCTTCGTATGGCTATGGAACAGGCAGAAGCCTATGGTCTCCTTGGAGACAACATCCTTGGTTCCGGTGTGAATTTTCACTTACATATCAACCGGGGCGCCGGCGCATTTGTCTGCGGCGAAGGTTCCGCACTGACTGCGTCCATCGAGGGTAACCGTGGTATGCCGCGAGTAAAACCTCCTCGTACGGTAGAAAAAGGCCTTTGGGAAAAACCAACGGTTCTCAATAACGTAGAAACCTATGCAAACGTGCCGAAGATCATCCTTCAGGGCGCAGACTGGTTCCGCACCATTGGAACAGAAGGAAGCCCGGGAACCAAGACCTTCTCCCTTACCGGCTCCATCGAAAATACCGGTTTGATTGAAGTGCCTATGGGAACCACCCTTCGCCACATCATTTACGATATCGGCGGCGGTCTGAAGAGCGGCGCTGCCTTTAAGGGCGTACAGATCGGCGGTCCTTCCGGCGGATGTCTTATTGATGACCAGCTGGATCAGCCGCTGGATTTCGACTCTGTGAAGAAGCTGGATGCGATCATGGGCTCCGGCGGTCTGGTTGTTATGGACGAGAATACCTGTATGGTTGAAGTAGCAAGATTCTTCATGAGCTTTACCCAGAGAGAAAGCTGCGGTAAATGTGTACCTTGCCGTGAAGGAACCAAGAGAATGCTGGAGATTCTGGAACGGATCGTAGAAGGAAAGGGCGAAATGTCTGACCTGGATCAGCTGGAAGAGCTTGCCACCATGGTACAGAGCATGGCTCTCTGCGGACTGGGCAAGAGCGCGCCCCTTCCGGTTATCAGTACCCTGAAACGCTTCCGCAGTGAATATGAGGAGCACATCCGCGATAAGAAATGCCGCGCCAAGGTATGTACTGCCCTTCGTCAGTTCCATATTAATCCGGAATTCTGTATCGGCTGCGGCAAATGTGCGAAGAACTGTCCGGCAGGCGCAATTACCGGAAAGATCAAACACCCATATACCATCAACAACGAGTTTTGTATCAAGTGCGGCGCATGTAAAGACAACTGTAACTTTGATGCAATCTACGTGGAAGCATAGAAGGGAGGATATACTATGGGATTTATGACGATTGACGGCAGAAAAGTCGAATTTACCGATGAAAAAAATGTCCTGACAGTGATCCGTAACGCAGGCATCAACATTCCGACCCTGTGTTACCATTCGGAAGTGTCCACCTTCGGTGCATGCCGTCTTTGTACAGTAGAAGATGACCGGGGCAGAACTTTTGCCTCCTGTTCAGAGGAACCAAGAGACGGAATGGTAATCTACACCAATTCCGGAAGAATCAAAAAATACAGAAAGCTGATCGTGGAACTGCTTCTGGCAGCCCACTGCCGTGACTGTACCACCTGTATCAAGAGTGGAGAGTGTATCCTGCAGGAACTGGCACACCGTCTTGGTGTCAGAGACATCCGCTTCGAAAACACAAGAGAGGTTCGGGAGATTGATGACAGTTCTCCATCTATCATCCGTGACCCGAATAAATGTATTCTCTGCGGCGACTGTGTCCGCGCCTGTGAAGAACTTCAGGGCATCGGCGCTTTGGGCTTTGCTTATCGTGGAACGGACGCTATGGTTATGCCGGCCTTTAACAAAAAGATTGCAGAAACCAACTGTGTCAACTGCGGACAGTGCCGTGTATTCTGTCCTACTGGCGCCATTTCCATCCGTACCCATATGGATGAGGTCTGGGAAGCCATTGCTGATCCGTCGGTACGTGTAGTCGCACAGATCGCGCCGTCTGTACGTGTGGCAGTGGGCGACCATTATGGCTTACAGAAAGGCAGAAGCGTGATGGGCAAGATCGTCAACGCTCTGCATCGTATGGGATTTGATGAAGTGTATGATACTACCTTCAGCGCTGACCTTACGATCATGGAAGAATCCGCTGAATTTTTAAAGAGAGTAGAAAAGGGAGAAAACCTTCCGCTTCTGACCTCCTGTTGTCCGGCCTGGGTAAAATTTGTGACAGACCAGTATAAAGACTTTATTCCAAATATCTCTACCTGTCGTTCCCCGCAGGGTATGATGTCCGCCGTGATTAAGGAATACTTCCGTGATCCGGAACATGCCCAGGGAAAGAAGACCATTATGGTTTCCATCATGCCATGTACTGCGAAGAAAGCAGAAGCGATTCGTCCGAACAGCTTCACACAGGGCGAACAGGATACGGATATCGTAATCACAACCACAGAGCTGATCCGTATGATCGACAACTTCGGAATCGATTTTGCAGCTCTCGATCCAGAAGCCTGCGATATGCCATTTGGCTTTGGTTCCGGCGGCGGTGTGATCTTCGGTGTGACTGGCGGTGTAACAGAAGCAGTGCTTCGCCGTCTTGCTCCGGTTCATACCAAGGAAGCTATGCGGGAAATCGCAGAATGTGGAGTACGTGGAGAAGAAGGCATCAAGGAATTCTCTGTTCCATACAATGGAATGGATGTGAAAATCTGCGTAGTCAGCGGTCTGGCCAATGCAAGGATTGTGATGGATCGTGTGAAGAACGGAGAAGCAGAATATCACCTCATCGAAGTAATGGCCTGCAGACGCGGATGTATCATGGGCGGCGGACAGCCCACCAGAGCCGGCAACCGTACCAAGGCAGCCAGAGCGAAGGGTCTGTACAATGCGGACAGCACCATGATCATCAAGAAATCTGACGAAAATCCATTGGTAATGGAACTTTATGAGGGACTTCTCAAGGGCAAGGAACACGAACTCCTTCACAATGATTTCTATTAAGAAAAAGAGAAAAATTGTGCATATTGTCAAAAATAACATAGGAATCTCTGTGAATATGGACGAGTTTACAACTTTTTCTTGCATTTGCAAAAATAATTAGGTATACTAAAAATAAATAAGAAAAGACAGACGGGAGCGGTCAATAAATGCCTGTTTCTCTGTCTTTTCTTTTTGTTTAAAGACTAAAACTATTTTAGCTTACCTAAATATTTTTGTTATCCCGGAGGGGAAATCGGGATATGCGCGAGAGGAGGAATATTCCATGAGCAGACTCAGTATTTTGACCCGAAACCAGGCTCAGACCACCGTAGAAGAATTGTATAAGGATTTGGAGGGAAGAATCATTGCAAGCCCTCCCGGCCTTTGTCCGGTAGATCTTGCGGCATCCTTTCTGAAGGTCTGTCATGCCCAGAGCTGCGGAAAGTGTGTGCCCTGCCGGATTGGTCTTGGCGCTTTACAAAGTCTCCTTGAGGATGTGCTGGAAGGAAAAGCCAACTTAGAGACCATTGACCTTATTGAGGAAACAGCAGAAGACATTGCCCGGTCTGCAGACTGCGCCATTGGCTACGAAGCTGCGGAAATGGTTCTGAAGGGAGTACGGGGATTTCGTGACGATTATGTGGAACATATTACAAAAGGACGCTGCATCAGCAGTCTGAACCAGCCGGTTCCCTGTGTGGCTCTTTGTCCTGCAAATGTGGATATTCCTGGATACATTGCTCTGATTGCAGAAGAACGCTATGAAGATGCCGTACGTCTGATCCGGAAAGATAACCCTCTGGTAACCGCCTGCGCCCTCATCTGTGAGCATCCATGCGAGGCCAGATGCCGGAGAAATATGCTGGATGATGCCATCAATATCCGCGGATTGAAACGCTACGCAGCAGAGCATGCAGGAGATGTTCCCATTCCGGCGCCAGCAGAAGCTACCGGTAAAAAAGTAGCGGTAATCGGCGGAGGCCCCGGAGGAATCAGCGCAGCCTATTACCTTTCCCTTATGGGACATGGGGTAACCATTTATGAACAGAGAAACCATTTAGGAGGTATGCTTCGCTACGGTATTCCCAATTACCGCCTTCCCAAAGAACTTCTTGACAGCGAGATCCAAACCCTTCTTTCCAATGGTGTAGAAGTAAAAACCGGTGTTTCCGTAGGCAAAAGCCTGACTGTAGAAGCGCTGAAACAGGAGTATGACGCCGTTTACATTGCCATTGGTGCTCACACAGATAAAAAGATTGGAATTCAGGGAGAAGAAGCCGAAGGAGTAACCTCAGCGGTGGAAATGCTTCGCAAAATCGGAGACCAGGAACCCCTTTCCTTCCAGGGAGAAGATGTGATTGTCATTGGCGGGGGAAATGTAGCCATGGATGTGGCCCGCTCTGCCATTCGCCTTGGGGCAGAAAAGGTCCGCATTGTATATCGAAGAAGAATTGCAGACATGACCGCTCTTCCGGAAGAGGTGGAAGGCGCCATTGCAGAAGGTTGTCAGGTAATGGAACTGATGGCTCCGGTAAAAATCGAACACGACGAAAACAACAAAGCCTGCGCCCTCTGGGTACAGCCTCAGATCATTGGAGCAGTCAAAAAAGGACGTCCGGCTCCAGTCCAGGCAAAAGAGGAGCTGAAACGTTTGTCCTGTGACTGGATCATTGTTGCCATTGGACAGGGCATTGAAACAAAAGCGCTGGAAGAAAGCGGAATTCCCATCAAACGTGGAGTGGTTGATGCGCTGAACTGGAGCGGAATCCAGGATATTCCAGGCGTCTTTGCCGGAGGGGACTGTGTGACCGGACCTGCCACAGTCATCCGGGCCATTGCAGCAGGAAAAGTGGCAGCAGCCAACATTGACGAGTATCTGGGCTTCCATCATCCCATTGAAGTGAATGTGGAGATTCCCAAGATTCGTCTTCACGATCGAATTCCCTGTGGAAGAGTCAACCTGAAGGAACGAAACGCTACGGAAAGGAAGAAGGATTTCGCACTGATTGAAACTGGAATGACCCACCAGGAAGCATGTCAGGAAGCGTCTCGTTGCCTAAGATGCGATCATTTTGGTTTTGGAAGTTTTAAAGGAGGTAGAATTGAGAGATGGTAAACTTAAGAATTGATGGAAAAGAAATTCAGGTTTTAAAAGGAACCACCATTCTGGATGCAGCCAGAAGCCATGGAATAGAAATCCCCACCCTCTGTTACCTCAAGGACATCAATGACATTGGCGCCTGCCGAGTCTGTCTTGCGGAATTAAAAGGCAAAGAACGTCTGATCACTGCCTGCAACAACGTGGTGGAAGAGGGAATGGAAATACAGACCAACAGCCCAAAGGTACGTCGGGCCAGAATGACCAATGTGCGGCTGATTCTTTCCCAGCATGACTGCAATTGTCCCACCTGCGTACGAAGCGGAAACTGTTCCCTGCAGAAGCTGGCCAATGATCTGGGCGTTATCCGGGTACCCTATGAGAAAAAAATTATTCCACAGCCGTTGGACAAAAAACTTCCCGCTGCTGCGAAATTACGAAAAATGTATCAAATGTATGCGCTGTATTCAGATCTGCGATAAGGTACAGGGAATGCACATCTGGGATCTGTCCAACACCGGTTCCCGTACAACGGTGGACGTATCCGGCAACCGCATTCTGGAAGAAAGCGACTGCGCTCTTTGCGGTCAGTGCATCACCCACTGTCCTGTGGGAGCCCTCCGGGAAAGAGACGATACCCCTAAGGTTTTCCGGGCCCTTGCCGATCCGGACAAAATCACTGTGGTTCAGATTGCTCCCTCCATTCGGGCAGCCTGGGGCGAGCCCTTTGGGGTTTCCCGGGAGTTTGCTTCCGTGAAGCGTCTTGTAAGTGCCATGAGAAAAATGGGCTTTGACTATATCTTTGATACAAACTTTTCGGCAGATTTAACCATTATGGAGGAGGGAAGCGAATTCCTGGAACGACTGAAACACAAGGAACAGCATAAATTCCCCATGTTTACCTCCTGCTGTCCCGGATGGGTGCGCTTCATAAAGTCTCAGTATCCGGAAATGACAGATCAGCTTTCCACAGCCAAATCTCCCCAGCAAATGTTTGGCGCCGTAACAAAAAGTTATTACGCAGAGCTGCTGGGCGTAGATCCGGAAAGAATCTTCTGCGTCTCCATTATGCCTTGTCTGGCCAAAAAACAGGAATGCGCCCTTCCGACAATGAAGGATGCAGGTACAGATCAGGATGTGGATGTGGTACTTACCACAAGAGAAGTGGACCGGATGATCCGGGCAGAGCATATTGACGTACCAGGACTTGAGGAAGAAGAATTTGATACGCCCCTTGGTGTGGGAACCGGCGCAGCAGTTATCTTTGGCGCCACCGGAGGCGTTATGGAAGCCGCGCTTCGAAGCGCTTACTATCTGGTAACCGGCTCCAATCCCCATCCGGATGCCTTTCAGGATGTACGGGGATTAGAGGGATGGAAGGAAGCGACCTTTGATCTGGCAGGAACCCCTCTGCGTGTCGCAGTAGCCAGCGGTCTTGGAAACACCAGAAAACTAATGGAAGCTCTGAAAAAAGGAACCGTATCCTATGATTTTGTAGAAATCATGAGCTGTCCCGGCGGCTGCGTAGGTGGCGGCGGCCAGCCTATTCATGACGGAAAAGAACTGGCAGGAGAAAGAGGAGAGGTTCTCTATGGCCTGGATCAGGTAAATGACCTTCGATTCTCCCACGAAAATCCATCGGTACTGAAGTGTTACGAAGACTTTTTCGGCGCGCCTCTTTCCCATAAATCCCACGAACTCCTTCATACAGATCACCATGGCTGGAAAATGCCAGGTGAAAAATAAATGCCTTATTTTTTAAAACAGACCCCCATTTTATAAGATTCTTTTAGAATAAAAAACGCTCCCATGGGATGATGCGAAAACATCAGTTCCCTGGGAGCGTTTTTATTTAGAAGTTCACAGTTTGAATTCTTCCAGTAGTTTCTGACGGTAATTCTTATCCTTCGATGCTTTCAAAACATCCTCCTGACGGTTGTTCTGAAAAAGGGCTTCAATCAACTTAGTAAACTGTTCCTCAACCTGCTGGCTTTTCATAAAGCCTTTGCGTTCACCTTCTAATAGACCCTTTTTTATAGCATCCTGAATTCGAGTTTCCATTCCAGCCTGAATTCCAGCTTGAATTCGAGCCTGAATAGCAGCTTCCAGCTCTTTTCCGTGTCTTTCCAAATAAATTTTGTCTAATGCTTCACACATATCTTCAACCTCCTTGAATTTATTTTCATTTGTTCTTACAATCATGTTCATTACCGACTGGTATAGTCGATTGTTGATGTGGTTTTTATATTCCTTTAATAAATGTTCTGCAGTTTCCACTCTATCCAGACGACTGGTGAGACACTTCAGCCACAGGTTCTCATTTTCTGAGAGTTGGTTAAGGCATACAATCTGTATGGGAAACCTGTCACCAATAATGTAATAAATCCCGTCTTCTATCTTCTGGATCTGATAACCACAGTTTAGTTCCAAGTATAGGAACAGTTTTCGCGGGTAGTGGGAACACATCAGGGAAATGGTGATCTCATCAATGGGAATTTGATCCTCCAGGCTGCTGTCTGACTTGTAAAAGCAGGCATATCCATATACCTTATAAAAATCATCGATGCTCAGGTAATCCACCGGGCTTTTGTATTCAATGATGTTGTATCTGCGAAAAATCCTCCCGATGTTCTTATGAACGGGAAGCTCCTTCCTGCGTTTGATCACAAGAATATCCATCGCCTTTGGTTTGGTTCCGAGCTGATGCTCGTTCTCAAAGATCAGATTAGAAGCATCATCTTTTAATTCCACCTGCAGCCCAGCATAAAAAGCCGGGTGCCACTGCAGGAGATCTTTTTTGTCCTTTGCATTTGTCATAAAAACCTCCTTTGCAAGATGTCAGGAGATTTCTTTGTTTCAGAAAACTCCTGCTGTAAAAAAATAGGGGATTAAGCATGAATTTTCTGAAATGGGACAGAGTGTCTGTCCATAGAATATAAGAACCCAGAAAAGGGTAATAGAATATAAGAAAAATATGCTTTTTTCTATTGTAACATCCCTATCAAATGATGTAAAGCCCAAAATGTTCTGAACCAATTTCCAAAAGTAACGTGATATCGGCTGTTCCTGGCCGGATCATCAAAACAGATCCACACTCCCCGAATAAATCCTGTTTTTCCTGCATATATATCAGATGGAGGAATCGAATCCCGTGTCAGGACGCGCAAGTGAGTTCTGGACAGATGTGGAAAACGATACGTATCTAAGAGATGTGAGAGCTTTGAAACAGGACATTGAGTTCATATGTAAGGGGGCATTTTTATGGAGAATTTTCAGATTTACCGAGATATCCAGGCACGTACCGGCGGTGAGATATACATAGGTGTTGTAGGCCCTGTCCGTACTGGAAAATCCACTTTTATCCGCAGATTCATGGAACTGGTAGCTCTGCCTGGCATGGAAGAAAAGAAACGCTCAGAAGTACGGGATCAGTTGCCTTTGAGCGGCTCCGGGAAACTGATCACCACTGTGGAACCCAAATTTATTCCTAAGGAAGCCGTCCCCGTTCTTTTGGGTGGAGAAGAAAAAGTAAACGTCAAACTCATTGACTGCGTGGGCTTTCTGGTGAAAGATGCCGCAGGCCATGTGGAAGAGGGCAAAGAACGGATGGTAAAAACGCCCTGGTTTGAAAAAGCCATCCCCTTTCACCAGGCGGCGCAGGTGGGGACCCGTAAGGTAATCCAGGAACACGCTACCATTGGCCTCGTGATCACCAGCGATGGAAGTTTCGGGGAATTGCCAAGAGAAAACTTCCTGGAAGCCGAAGCCCAGACCATCGACGAATTAAAAAAACAGGGGAAGCCCTTTTTGCTGCTGATCAATTCCCAGGCTCCCTATGGAGAAGATGCCCGCAAACTGGCCAGAGAGCTGAAAGAAAAATATCAGGTCACCACGTTAACCGCCAATTGTGAGCAACTTCGCCAGGAGGACGTCAGTCGTATTCTGGAACATATCCTGTACGAATTTCCAGTAAGCGAGATCCAATTTTTTATCCCCAAGTGGGTGGAAATGCTGCCCATGAACCATCAGTTGAAACAGGAAATCCTCACCCAGATCAAAGCATATATGAAGCAACTCACCCATATCCGGGACATCAAAAAAGAAACTCTAAACCTGACTGGTCCCTATGTACAGGAAACTCATTTGGAAGAAATCAACCTGGCTACAGGAATCGTCCGTGTGCGCATCCAGATCCGGGATGAATACTATTACCAGATGCTCAGTGAAATGAGTGGCATCCCCATGGAAAGCGAATATGAACTGATCCACACTATGAAAGAATTGGCAGCCATGAAAGAAAATTATGTCAAAGTACAGTCTGCCCTGGAGGCTGTGCGGGGCACTGGTTACGGTGTGGTGATCCCAGAACTTTCCGACATCACCATGGAAGAACCAGCCGTGATTCGCCAGGGCAATAAATTTGGCGTAAAGATCAAGTCCAAAAGCCCCTCTATCCATATGATCAAGGCAGAGATCGAAACCGAGATTGCACCGATTGTGGGAACGGAGCAGCAGGCCAAAGATCTGATCACTTATATCGGGGAAAGCAGCCAGCGGGGAGAAAGTATCTGGGAGACAAATATCTTTGGAAAATCCATCCAGGAACTGGTACAGGACGGAATCCGGAATAAACTGACTGCCATCAGTGAAGAAAGCCAGGGCAAACTTCAGGACACCATGCAAAAGATCGTCAACGATTCCAAAGGAGGACTGGTGTGCATTATCATCTGATAAACCTCTGTTTCCTGCCTGTGCAGGTTTCCAAAATAAGTATGAAATAGAAAGTAAATAAAAAAGGAAACCAAATTTGTGCAATATGGAGAAAATGAGAAAAATAACTGAAAAACACCCGGGGGGGGGGTATTGACAGAAAGTGAAAGAAAAGGTATCCTAATAAAGTACAAAATCAGATATGTTTCGACATAAGAAGAACATCTGCTTGGCTGGCAGAACAGGTACATGATGAGGGAGAGAAAAAGAATGAACAGACAAAATGGATTGGATCGGGAAAGCGCCGGAGGAACCAGCGCAGTTTTTCCTTGCATAGACCATCCCTTTCAGGTCATGGGATCTGAATCAGATGATGCCAATCCTTGACATATCCAACGATTCATGGAGCGGCTGCAGGCATAGCCGCTCTTTTCTTTGTCATTAGAACCACCTTCTGCCGGATTATAAACAATCATAGAAGATAAGGGGAAGTATGGATGACTCAATCAACCAAAGAAAAACAAAAAACAGAGGTATTTCGAATCAAGCACTGGCATGTGATCTCTGCCTGGCTGATCCTGTATGATGTGTTTGCCATTGTTATTTCTTATTTTGTGGCTTTATGGATACGATTCGATTGCCAGCTTCAGGAAATCCCTTTGGAATATTTCCGAGGATATTACCGCTTTATTTTTATTTACGCAGCCTTTTGCATCCTCGTATTTGGGGGACTGCGCTTATACAAAAGCATCTGGCGTTTTGCCAGCTACAGCGAACTATGCAGAGTGACATTGGCTACAGGGATAACGACTGTCTGCTACATTCTGGCCATGAGCCTGTTCGTCATGCGGATGCCCATCGGCTACTATCTCTTCGGCATACTGCTGCAATTTACCATGACGCTTGGAGTACGGTTTGCTTATCGCTTTGTCCTTCTCCTTAGAGGAAGAAGAGGCGAAAAAGCTTCTGCCGAAAAACACATTATGCTGGTGGGAGCCGGAGCAGCCGGACAGCTGATCTTAAGAGATATGAAAAATGCAAAAGAAACTGGCGACCGCGTGGTATGTTTTATTGACGATAACCCTAATAAATGGAATCGCTACATTGACGGCGTTCCCGTCGTGGGAGGAAGGGCGCACATAAAAGAAGCCTGCGAGAAATATGATATCCAGAAGATCTATATCACCATACCAAGCGCCTCTCCGGCAGAAAAACGAGAAATCCTGAATATTTGTAATGAAACCGGATGTGAACTGAAAAATCTTCCCGGTATGTACCAGCTCTACACAGGGGAAGTCACCGTCAGCAAAATGAAAAATGTGGCTGTGGAAGACCTTCTTGGCAGAGATCCCATCCGGGTCAATATGAAAGAAATTTTTCAATATGTGCAGAACAAGGTCATTCTGGTCACGGGCGGAGGAGGAAGTATCGGTTCCGAACTATGCCGCCAGCTGGCTGCCCATACACCGAAACAGCTGATCATCTTTGATGTATATGAGAACAATGCTTACGATATCCACCTGGAGCTTCAGAAAAAATATCCAGATCTGAATATCGAAACGATCATAGGCTCAGTGAGAGACAGCCGGAAAATTTTCCAGGTGTTTGAAACCTACCGTCCGGAAATCGTCTACCACGCAGCGGCTCATAAACACGTACCTCTGATGGAAGACAGTCCCTGTGAAGCTATCAAGAACAACGCCATTGGTACCTACAAGACCGCTTATGCCGCTATGTGCCATGGATGTAAGAAATTTGTACTGATCAGCACAGATAAAGCAGTCAACCCCACCAATATTATGGGAGCATCCAAGCGACTTTGCGAAATGATCATCCAGGCATTTGATTATAAGATCAAAGAAAAGAAAGCTGGAGAAATCCCGCAGCTCTTTACCCATACGATGAAAGATATGGTACAAAACAAGACAATCACAGAGGCTCTTCGCCATGCAGAAACAGAATTCGTAGCGGTACGCTTCGGAAATGTACTGGGAAGCAATGGTTCTGTGATCCCTCTGTTTAAGAAACAGATCGAAGCAGGCGGACCGGTGACCGTGACCCATCCGGATATTATTCGATATTTTATGACCATTCCGGAAGCGGTCAGTCTTGTACTGCAAGCTGGAACCTATGCCAAAGGTGGTGAAATCTTCGTACTTGATATGGGAGAACCGGTGAAAATCGATACCCTGGCACGAAATCTGATCCGTCTGTCCGGACATAAACCTGATGTGGATATAAAAATTGAATATTCTGGAATTAGAGATATTATAGAGCCAACTAGGAAAAATCCTTGTTTTTCAGCGGCTTGACGGGTATTCAATCGAACGTTTTATTTGAAATTTTATTGAGAGATCGTGTTGGGCGGAGAAGAATAAGGGATGGCTCTTGGATGTTTCTTTAACCCAAAAGAACAATACGAATAAAACGCTTGATTTAGCCTGCGGATGTCATGATCGGTATCTACAGGCTGATTCAGGTGGTCGGGAAAAAACAGCCTGACTTTAGGTTTGAATTATTATTAATTATAAATAGATTATACATTAAAGAGGCAGGAGAAGAATGAGAGAAAAAATTGAACCTAAAAAAAGGAAAATTGAACATTGGCAGGTAGTTACATTGCTGCTGATTGTGTATGACTTTATTGCTATAATTGCGTCATATTTCTTGGCATTGTGGATACGATTTGATTGTAAGTTTAGTGAAATTGAACTTACGTATTTCCGTACATATTATAAGACGATTTTAATTTATGCTTTATTTTGCGTTGCGGTTTTTGGCGTACTGAGACTTTATAAAAGCATTTGGAGATTTGCAAGTTATACGGAACTTCTTAGAATGATTTATGCCACGGTAATTACTGAGGGAATATATTGTGTTGTAGTTAATGTATTGATAATGCGGATGCCGGTTTCTTATTATTTATTCGGCTTTTTGATACAGTTTATTTTAACATTAGGAGTACGTTTTTCCTATCGCTTTATTCTGCTTTTGCGAGGTCGGAAAAACTCTGATATAAGACAAAAAAGAGTTATGATTATTGGAGCCGGTGAAGCCGGACAGATGATTTTACGTGATATTAAAACTTCAAAAGAGGTAAATAAAAAAGTATGCTGTTTCATTGATGACAACCCAAATAAATGGGGCAGATACATTGACAATGTTCCGATTTTTGGTGGCAGAGACAGTATAATGGAAGCCGTTAAAAAATATGATATAGAAAAGATTTATGTGGCAATACCAAGTGCTAAAGCGGAAGATAAACGGGAAATTCTTCATATTTGTAGTGAAACTCACTGCGATTTGATGAACCTTCCGGGGCTGTATCAGCTATATACCGGTGAGCTTCTTGTAAGTAAGATGAAACCAGTACAGATTGAGGATTTATTGGGCAGAGATCCAATAAAAGCAGACATGACAGAAGTCTTTGAATATATTCAGGGAAAAGTGGTGTTGGTTACCGGAGTAGGTTCTATCGGATCAGAACTTGCAAGACAGATCGCAGCGCATAATCCAAAACACTTAATTCTTTTTGATATTTATGAAAATAATGCCTACGATATCCAGTTGGAGTTAATGAGAAAATATCCGGAATTGAAGTTGGATACGATTATCGGATCTGTCAGGGACAGCCGTAAAATCTTTCAGGTATTTGAGCAATATAGACCGGATATTGTATATCATGCGGCGGCACATAAACATGTTCCGTTGATGGAAGACAGCCCATGTGAAGCAATTAAAAATAATGCATTGGGAACATACAAAACGGCGTATGCAGCAATGTCACATGGTTGTCAAAGATTTGTTTTAATCAGTACCGACAAAGCGGTAAACCCAACCAACATTATGGGAGCATCCAAGAGACTGTGTGAGATGATCATTCAGGCGTTTGATGCAAAGATTAAGGAAGGGAAAGCTTATGAAATTCCACAGTTGTTTACCCATAGCATGAAAGAGGTCATTACATCACCGGAAGTGGAAAAAGCTTTAAAGACGACAAAGACAGAATTTGTAGCAGTACGTTTTGGCAATGTCTTAGGAAGCAACGGTTCTGTTGTCCCTCTGTTTAAAAAACAGATTGAAGCGGGCGGTCCTGTAACGGTTACACACCCTGATATCATTCGCTTTTTTATGACTATTCCGGAAGCAGTAAGCCTGGTTCTTCTTGCGGGGACTTTTGCTAAGGGTGGGGAAATCTTTGTGCTTGATATGGGAGAACCGGTGAAAATTGTTACTCTGGCACGTAATCTCATTCGTTTATCAGGCTATACTCCGGATGTAGATATTCAATTGAAATTTACCGGTTTGCGAAGTGGTGAGAAGCTCTACGAAGAAGTTCTAATGTCTGAAGAGGGGCTGAAGAAAACGAAGAATGATTTGATCTATATAGGTTGTCCGATACCATTTGACGTTGAGGAGTTCTTGCAGGAATTGGATGGCTTACTAGAAGCTGCATATAAGAATAAAGAAGATATCAAAGAAAGAGTACAGAAGGTTGTTACTACTTATCATCCGGCATAGATTTAAAATGTGGGAATTTGGTTAAAAACAAAAGAGGAAGGGACAGATTCCAATGAAAGGTCTATTAATCATAGGGGCAGGCGGTCACGGAAAAGTTGTGGCTGAGGTTGCTGAAGATATTGGATATAAACATATAGCTTTCTTAGACGACAATGCCCAAGAAGCAATCGGAAAAATATCTGAACTAGAAAAATACAAAAACCAATACAGCGATGCTTTTGTGGGAATTGGGAATAACGAATTGCGTGGAAAGTTAATTGGAAAACTACTAGATTGTGGTTATACTGTTCCGATTCTGGTTCATCCGAGTGCTTATGTCAGCAGGACTGCAAAGATAGATATTGGGACAGTGATTGAGCCTAAAGCCATTGTAAATGCAAATAGCCATATCAGTACAGGCTGTATTATTTCCGTCGGTGCTATTGTAGATCATGATGTGGAAATTGGTGATTGCTGTCATGTTAATGCGGGTGCAATCGTAAAAGCGGGCGGTAAAGTGGAACATTATAGAAAACTTGAAGCTGGAGAAGTCGTATTGGGCTATAAATCGGCGATTGTAACGGCAGATAGCAATAGCGAATTTGCAAAGGAGTATAAGAAACGAACTGGAGAAGAGATTAGCTTTTTTTAGAAAGTTTAGCAGGAGAGTTATGGTATGAAAATTAACTGGAAAAAAATCATAGGAATTACCACAGCCGTATTTGGAACAACTTTTATCGCCGTTTCTGCTGTAGCTGGAAAAAGAAAAGGTGATAGTGTTTATAAAAATGATGCGGAACAGAGAAATTTGATGGAAGGAAAAAAGGTAATCTTTATTGAGAATGATAAAGAAGCGGAAAATGCAGACGGTGTCAGAGGGCATCTGGAAGCGGTAGGAGATTCCGATTACAAAGAGAGTTTTTATGAAAAGTACGGAAAGCGTGCGATTGACATCATTCTTTCTTTTGGCGGCTTAGTTATTTTATCTCCTTTATTGATTGGAATTGCCATTGCGATTAAGATTGACGATCCGGGTCCGGTATTGTTTACGCAGAAACGTGTGGGGAAAAATAAAGAATATTTTAAATTACATAAGTTTAGAAGTATGAAAATGTCAACGCCGCACGATACACCGACTCATATGTTAGAAAATCCGGAACAGCATATAACCAAAGTAGGGAAGTTCTTGAGGAAACACAGTCTTGATGAACTGCCGCAGATTTGGGACATTTTTATAGGAGATAGCGGTATAATAGGAACAACCAAGAAAAACCTTGATTTTACAAGGGTTTCGCTGGCTTAGTCGAATTTTGTTATGATAATTTTTCTTTGTGTTGTGTCGATTGAGCGGGGGAACCAATATAAAAGAATGGTTTCTTGGATGCTTATTTTGACCCACACTATAAGCTGAAAAATTATGATAAGGAGGTTTGACCTAGCCTGCGAATGATCTTTTTAATAAGAACATTCACAGGCTAGTCGTCGTGTTGAAGAACTTACCTAATAAAAATAAATAATTATGAGGAGTGTATTGAAAATGGGAAGAAAATTATTAATTGTAGCCTCTAAAAGATATGGAGATTATGTGAAAGAGATAGCAGAGTCAATGGGATGCTTTGAGAAAATCTCCTTTGTAGATAATGACAGAGAAGGAGCTATTGGAAAACTGGAGGATGTGGAAAGCTTTTATCCGGAATATAACTGTGCAATAGCTGCATGTGACGATGGAACAGAAAGACTTGAGTGGAATAAAAAGTTGGAGGCACTTTACAATATTCCAGTTTTATTTCATATGGATTCTACTATTTCTCCATCAGCTAATTTAATGCCTGGCTGTATTGTTGAGCCAAGAGCTGTTGTCGGTTGTGGAAGTACTATTGGGCAGGCAACGGTCATTGGTGCCAATGTGGTGGTAGAGCCATATTGTTTTATTGGAGATAGTTGTACATTAAAATCAGGAACAATTGTGAAATCAACAAGTATGGTTGCAATGAACACAAGCACAGAGCAGGGAAGTGTTCTGTTTACATCATTAACAAAGGAATGATAAGAATTAAAAATTATAGGAAGGATGAACCTCCTCAATTTTCGTGGGGGGGGGTAAGCGATGAATATAACAAATGAAAAAAATAAGAATTTGAATTATACTCAACAAAAAAATTCACCAAATATACGATGGATGTTAGTCGGGTATGATTTGATTGTATACGCAATCGTTGCAGTTATACTTTTGGTTATTTATGGTGGTATGGACAAATTATCGTCTACAGGAATACTTCAACAAGTATGCTTGTCAGCAGGATGCATTTTTGTAGCACGTCTTTTAGGTAAAATCTATGGACAGGTATGGAGATATGGTGGGATTCAGTGCTATATCCGTTTGCTTTTTATAGATTCTATTGCTTTTATTGTGTATCTGTGTCTGGAACTTCTGCTTCCAGTGCAAAAAATGACATTTGCCAGAATGTTGTCATTAGCCAGTATGAACTTGTTAGGTGCGTTAGCGTTACGTATGCTGTATCGCTATGCGTATAAATGCGGAAATCAGAAAACAGTTGGAGGAAAGCTACTTTCTATATTATTACGTTTGTTTTCTGGAATAGAAGCAGGAAATGATAAAGAAGTTCAGAAAATCAAAGTTGCAATTATTGGCGCTGGTCGAGTAGGAGTTAGTTTAGCTGAAGAACTTTTGAATAATTCAGAAGCAGCATATATTCCAAGGGGATTCATTGATGTAA
>CALCDJ010000073.1 GCA_937900135.1 uncultured Blautia sp.
CAGAGTGATCCGGATCATCCGGTATCCGTAACATTTTCCGTAGGAGGAAGAAGCTACGAGGTGGGAGAGGTATATTATCCGTCCGGCGACAGTCAGCTGGCTTGGATCCGCTGGACAACACCGGAGCAGCCTCAGACTATGACGATGACCGTCCGTGTGCGGGGCGGAGGAGGAACAAGTAAAGGAACTCTTCACATCAAGGTTGTGGATCTGGATGAAAATCCACCGCCAGATCCCAATGCGGATGACCGGAATGACGGGTTTACAAGACCTTCGGTTCCTTCCAATGCAGAAGTAACCTCTGCATCCTGGGGTGTGTGGAGGCCATGGTGGAGGGAATACTGGGTATGGCACAGCGGGGATGAGGATGATGACGGGTACTGGTGTGACCATGGCTGGTGGGAGTTTGACCTGGACCGATACTCCGCAAGCCTGACTGCAGATATGAGAATTACAACCGATGAAAAGTCCCCTACCGCTACGGGAAGGACGATGAAATCCGGTTATGGATTCCAGGAAAAGGTAACAACTCATGTCAGCACCAATCAGAGTTCTGCAGTGACATCTGCGCAGAATGCGGTGACTTATTTTCCGGAATTTCAGTATGAGAGGTTTTGGAGGCTTTTGGAACGGATGAATGGCGGCTATGATATGACCCATGAGTTTAAGAAAAATGGTTACAGTACCTATGAGAGGAGAACGCATTTTACACCAATTTGGTATCCGGATGGAAGCTATACGCCATATACATGGTTGTTGGATTGCTGGACACCGGCTGGGATGCTTTCCATGAATCTGACCGATTCCATTACCATTGACGGAAACCTATGGAGTGACTGGCACATCGCACCGCAGAACCCAGAGTAGGGGGAGTTTTTGCAGGAAATTACACAGGAATAGGAGGAACATTTTAATGAAAACAAAGAAAATCATAACATCTGTTTGTACAGCCGCAGTTTTCGCAAGCCTAATCTGTATGCCGGCATATGCGGCTTCCGGGGACGTGGCCGGGGCGATTGAGGGAACCTGGCAGACGGCATCCCAACAGATCAAAACAGTTGTCGATCATGTTGTATTTCCAGCCATAGATCTGATCCTTGCCGTGTTCTTTTTTGGAAAACTGGGAACGGCATACTTTGATTATCGGAAACATGGGCAGTTTGAATGGGCAGCACCGGCAATTCTGTTTGCCTGTCTGGTATTTACACTGACTGCACCGCTTTATATCTGGCAGATTCTTGGAATTTAGGAGGTATATCATGGGATGTTGGGGAATTACTGCGTTTGAGTCCGATGCTGGACTAGATGCCATCAGTCTCATACGGAAACATCTTCCGGAACAAGGGGATGTAGAACTCCGGCAGATGCTTGCCTGGCTGAAGGCAGATTCTTGGAATGCCCCTCCGGAAGTGTCAGAAGGGGTGTCTCATACAAGCCCAATGGCAGTGGCAGAACTAATTGTAAAATTCCAGGAGAAGGATTTTTCTGCACTGGATGGAATCAGGGGGGATAAGAAGTTTTCCTCCCTGTCTTCTTTTACAGCATCGAAAGAATCCCTTCAGTGGGTAAGGGAATATCTGTCGGAAACTCTTTTTTACAGCCGTAAATGTGCAAAAGAGCAGGAGAAGTCGGGAGTTTTGTGGGGCGGCTGGTTTCAGGAACGGGATTGGAAGCACTGGCAGGCGCATATGGAAAAACTGATTGGAAGGATGGATGAACTGCTTACAAGAGAGGGAGAAACAGTTGCATTATGGACAGGAAGCATTTGCCAGAAGGTGGAACCGGGAAAAATGGCAGGAAAGAAAGAAGGGGAAGAACGTGAGAACCCACATAGGTCGGAGGAGGAAAGCATGACATTTTTTGAAAGGGAACTAAAAAAAATGTTTGGAACGGGAGCGAGCTTTTCAGAACCAAGGTTTGTCGGGAATTGTTGTTATGGAAGGCTGACGGATCAGATCCGTGTCAAAATCAACTTTCAGACAGGCATGGTTGCGGATCATTATGACCGATTGAAAGTGACCCTTTTAAATCGGAATGAAGGAACGATCGACAGCATGGTTGTGAAATTTGGAGATGTGTTAGGTCTGAAAAAAACGACGAATCCCAACTTTCGCGATGGGGTAAATCCCCATATCTGGTCCTATGGAAAGGAGATCGGCTGGTATGTATATCAGCCCGGAAAAGAGGATTATAAAGTACTCAGTGAAGCGGTAAAGACCTATCTGCAAGTGTTTCAGGAACCGGAGGAAGCTATGCAAATGGGACAGAAGATGTGTTAAGGGGAGGTGGTTAAAACTTGTTTATCTGGGATTTTGTTGCAGACACGGTTCTGGGACAGATCATTGACTGGCTGTATGGTCAGATTGTTGGATTTCTGGGGGATTTTTTCATGCAGATGGGAAGCATGGGGGCTGAACTGTTCGAAATGAGCTGGGTACAGTCTGTTGTGCTTCTTTTTTATTATCTGGCATGGGCACTTTATGTGACGGGAATCGTAGTGGCAGCCTTTGAATGCGGAATTGAATATCAGAATGGCAGGGGAAGCATACGCGATACTGCCCTGAATGTAATCAAGGGATTCCTGGCAGCCAGCCTGTTTACGACTGTTCCAGTGGAGCTTTATAAGCTCAGTATTTCACTTCAGGGGAGTTTTACAGCTGGTATTACAGGATTGGGAGAAGATATTGGGACAGTTGCGGCAGGGATTGTGCAGTCTCTTCAGGATGCTGCTACCTGGCAAGAAGCTGCTATATCTGGAGTTTTTGGTGGAATCGGAAGTATCAGCAGCCCGATTTTTATGATCTTTCTCTTGATCCTCATGGGTTATGCGGTAATCAAAGTGTTCTTTGCGAACTTAAAACGGGGCGGGATCCTTCTGATCCAGATTGCAGTAGGGAGCCTTTATTTATTCAGTGTGCCAAGGGGATATATTGATGGATTTGTTGGCTGGTGCAAGCAGGTAATCGGTCTGTGCCTGACCGCATTTTTACAGGCGACGGTCCTGATCGCAGGTCTGATGGTCGTTAAGGATCAGGCACTGCTTGGTCTGGGACTTATGTTATCGGCAGGTGAGATTCCGCGGATTGCGGGGCAGTTTGGGTTGGAAACGGGAACCAAAGCAAATGTGATGGGAGCAGTCTATGCAGCGCAGGGAGCTATGAACCTAACAAGGACGGTTGTGCAAGTGGTTTCTAAGTAGAGAGGACGGTGAAGGATGGAACGCAACAAACTGGTGTATATTGCATCTCCGTATTCTGGAGATGTTGAGCGGAATGTAGCATTTGCAAAGGCAGCCTGTCGTTATGCCATGAACCAGGGGGTTACGCCAATTGCCTCCCATCTGCTATATCCGCAGATGCTGGATGATGGAGTCCCAGAAGAGAGGAAGCTGGGAACAGATATGGGGCTTCGGATTTTGAAGGTGTGTGAGGAAGTCTGGGTGTGTGGAAGTGAACTGTCTTCAGGAATGGAGCAGGAAATCCGTGCAGCAAGGCAGCTTCAGATTCCGCTTAGACGGGTCAGCGAACAGGAGATTGGATGGGAACTATGTGAAGTACCGATACAAAAGGGAATGGAGATGGGCGGATGATGACACTGGGGAGCCTGTTTGACGGGATTGGAGGATTCCCTTTGGCGGCAGTTCACTGTGGAGGTGTGCCGGTATGGGCCAGTGAGATAGAACCGTTTCCCATGAGGGTAACCAAACTTCGGTTTCCAGATATGATCCATGTAGGGGACATTACAAAACTGGATGGAGCAAAATTGCCGCCTGTGGATGTAATCTGCGGAGGCAGCCCCTGTCAGGATTTGTCAGTAGCCGGATTACGGAAAGGATTGGCAGGGGAGCGCTCCGGTCTGTTTATGGACCAGGTACGCATAGTAAAGGAGATGAGAGCAGAGGATGAAAGACGAGGGGTATCAGATGACTTTATTCGACCTCGATACCTCGTTTGGGAAAATGTCCCTGGAGCATTCAGCTCCGCAAATGGAGAAGATTTCCGGGCGGTCATCGAGGAGATTGTCCATATCAAGGACAGTACCTGTCATGTGCCTCGACCTGACACCGGGCGCTGGGAATCTGCTGGGGCTGCCATTTTGGGAGATCAATTCAGCCTGGCTTGGAGAGTCTTGGATGCTCAATACTGGGGAGTCGCCCAGCGCCGCCGTAGAATCTTCCTTGTCGCAGATTTTGGAGGACTCACCGCACCAAAGATATTATTTGAGCAGGAACGCCTGCTTGGGGATCCTGCGGAGGGCCAAGGTCAGGGGAAAGGAGTTACCACCGCAGCTGGAAACAGCTCTGCGGATTCAGGCGGGAGTAGAGTAGCAGAGGAAAAACAGGTGGATATTTTTGCGTTTCATATTAATCAGAGGGAAGAAACGATCAACCTCAACGGAATATCCGGAGCTTTGATGGCAACGACCAATATGCAGATGCAGATCTTTGTGGCAGAGGGGATGAGGAAGTTTGAAAGTGCAGAAAAAGAAGAAGAGTGTCTGTGCCTCAATGACCAAGGAGGAGAGCGTATGGATGTTTCGGTCGATGTAACAGCAACCTTGCGGGCAGGGATGAGTGGTCATCCGCCTCTGGTGATGGGCATCCAGCAGGGGAGTGCTGGGACAGAGGAAACTCCGGATCCAGCTCTTACAGAGGAGGCAGAAACCGGCGGGAACAATCAGCAGATTCTGTTTGAGAATCACGGGATTGATGCCAGATATACAGGTCCGCATGAGGTGGCCCCTACCATGTCAGCCCGGTATGGAACAGGAGGAAACAATGTCCCACTGGTCTCAGATATGCCGGAGAGTTATTGTATTGCCGGAAATATCATTGATCGGGAAGTACAAAATGGAGGAAATGGTCTGGGATGCCAGCCGGATATTTCCTATACTCTTACGAGCGCAGACCGTCATGCAGTGTTCAGCCGCCAGAGAAGTGATGAATTTCTGCAAAATCGGGTAACAGCGACTCAGAGCGCCAGACAGCATAAGGATGCTACGGATCTGGTGTGTGAGCCGTATCAGAATACGGTAGGAACCATTGGATATACAGATCATAAGGGGATTAATAATCAATATGTCAGCGAAGATAAATGTATTGTTGAGAACCGGAAACTGATCCGGAGGCTGACGCCTTTGGAGTGTGAACGGTTGCAGGGTTTTCCGGATCACTGGACAGATATCCCTGGTGCCTCGGACAGTGCCCGTTACAAAGCTCTTGGAAATAGCGTAGCGATACCGTGTGTGGATTTTGTTCTCCGTGGTATCGCTTATTTTTTGCGGAAGATGAAGGAGGAGAAAGAACCATAAGATTGGTAGTTCTGCTTCCGTTTTCAGGCAATCTTTGTTGGGTATCGTCATAGCTATCTCATCTCTTTATGGATATACTTGGCTTGTAAAAACGAGGAAAGGAGAGTCAAATGGAAGAGCGTAAGAAAAATTTATGCGCCATGATTCCAGAATCCCTGCATAAGAAAGTGCGGGAAGAACAGGAAGAATGGGGAATCAAGCTGAACGAGTATATGGAACGGATTCTAAAAGACCACTTTGAGAAGGGAGAAAGAGAGATGGCAAACGGAACCAGGACACTGGCATTTCAGGTATCAGAGGAGTTTTTTCAGAGGTTAAAAAAATACCTCAAAAAGACAGGACAGAGCCAGAAAGAATTTGTGATCGGACTGATTGAAGATGTACTTTCGCAGGAAGAACATGTAGTATCTGGAGAGATGCAGGAGACAGAGGGAAAGGCAGAACTTGAGGAAACTGAATAAGAGGAAGGATCGAACATACCGCCGGCAGAGCTTCATCATGCCGGCGGTTATTATTTGGAGGTGATCGGTTGTATATTTATCCGGACCATTTGAAATCAAAAGCAACACTTTGGTTATGGCAGCTTCGGGACATTGGGATTCTTGGTATTTGCGGATTGGTCTCCATTTTAGCAGCTACGCAGGCGGGATTTATGTTCCCTTGTGTTCTGACAGGGGTATATGGATTTCTGACGATCCGCTTTGAAGATACCAGCATTCTGGATTTTATCCGGTATGCTTGTGCGTATTTTTTTATGCGTCAGCAATTTTTTGAGTGGAGGTATGAATGAGCAGGGAGAAAAGAAAAGCGAAAAAAGAGGCAGAGAAGCG
>CALCDJ010000074.1 GCA_937900135.1 uncultured Blautia sp.
TCTTTACCTGATGAGAAATATCGCTGACCAGTCCCTGAAGAATCTCCTTATCCTGTTGGCTCTGGTTTCTTCCCTCCTGCATAATATCATAATACTGCAAAAGCTTGCCCTGTACCTTTGCTGTCAGAGAATCCTCATAAGGCTGAAAATGCTCCGGCTGGCGCCCTACAATAACCGCATCCAGCGTCTCACAGACATCATCGGAAAATCCATTGATCTGTTGCCTTTTTAAGATGAACCATAAAAGATTTAAAATTATGATACCGCCGCAGGCCGCCAAAAGCCCATACCGTACCGATGCCCTTGGAACATACTCCCATAAGATCCAGAACAATGCTCCCACAAGAAAGAGTCCTGCCAAAACCAGAAGCGCATACAGCCATTTTGTCTGTTTCTTTTTCATTGCGGATTTCCTTTCCAGATGTAGCCCATGCCCCGCACGGTCTGAATATAGGTGTGGGAAGGATCTTCGATCTTTGCCCGCAGGCGGTTCATGGTTACCGTCAGTGTGTGATCGTCAATAAAGTTTCCATCGCTGTCCCAGAGGCGTTCCAGAAGCACCTGTCTGGTCAAAATCTGGCCGGCATTTTCTGTCAATGTCCGCAAAAGCTTATATTCATTGGGCGTGATGGACAGTGTTTCTCCGCCTCGTTGTGCAGTTAGAGCTGTAAAGTCCAGCACCAGAAATCCGTCACTCCAGAGCATATTTCTTCCGGAGGTCTTCTGCCCATGTGTACGGCGCAGCGCCACTTCCACCCGGCGAAGAAGAATTTTCATATTAAAGGGTTTGGTCACATAATCCTCTGCTCCAAGGTCAAATCCTTCGAGGACGTTCTGTTCCAGGTCATTGGCGGTCAGAAAAATCACCGGAAGCTCCGGATAAGCGTTCTTGATCTCTTTGCACAGCTCAAATCCGTTTCCATCCGGCAGATTTACATCCAGAAGCACCAGATCCAAATCTCCATTTTTTAATAGATGGCGGGCTTTCTGACAGTTAAATGCCGACATGGACAGGTAACCTTCCGTATCCAGTTCAAAGCAAAGACCTGTGCTCAGCGCCAAGTCATCCTCTACCACTAAAATCTTTTTCATGTTGGTACCTCATGTAACATTTATTGTCTTAATTATACCAAAAATTCGGAATTTTGTATAGAATCCAGATGCAATTTATAAGCAAAAAACAGGCAGAATCATTCCCTGCCTGTTTTTTCCATTCATTCCGTTTTCGTATATTTTTTTATTCTTCCGATTTTCTCCCATTTCTTTGGAAATCCCATTTTCTCAAGGACTTCTTTATGTACTGGATGTTTTCGGAAACACACTTTTAATTCATGGAAAAATGCTTTAAATTCATCTTCCGGCAACAAAAGCTTCAATATAATCAACTGTGCGAACAGGTCATTTTTTCCATACACATATCGCCCAGATACTCTTGGTAAAGAAAGCCTTTCATGAATCTTCATATCACACAAAGCATCCTTTGTACGAAAATCGAATAAACGATCATTATGAGCACACACATTTCTGAACTTTGTCATCACTGCTAACATCTTCGCCATCTCATTGACCTTAATCGGTCCAAAATCCTGACAAACCTTTATTTGTACCCGGCCTTTTTGGCAACTATATATTTTGGATAACTGTCCAATCGTCAACACATTTAACAGTATCCACAATGGTACATACTTATATTTGGTCATATAATGGCGGATATACATATAATCACTATCGTCTCTAAGCTGCCCCTTCATGATCTTTAACATATTTTGAATCATAGTTTTTTTCTTTCCTGAATAATCATAATGACTGATATCCAGATAATCATCTTGCATATCACCATATGTATGACAAAAATGATATGATAAAGACGACTTAATATTTCTCTCCACCATTAAAATATACTTTATAAAAATACTCCGCAAATTATTATCAAATTGATATAATTCATAAATATCTTCAAAAGTAATACCATCTTGAAATTGGTTCGTTACAGGATTCTTATATACCTCTTTATATCCATTAATCAACGGGAAATATCCTGTTTGAAACAATATCTTTTTAGCATATTCTTCATCCTGTATTTCCAGATTCTTTTCCTCTTTTAAAAAAGTAATCTGCTCATCATATGTTAAAAATCCCTTTTTTTCCATTTTCCCGCCGCCTTTGTATTTCCCTGAAAATAACGAAAGGCCCCCGCAGGAGCCTTCCGGACTACGGGCTTCTCAAGTTTCCGTAGTGCGATCACTAGGTATAGTATATCCTCGACATCCCCTTATGTCAAGGACAAATCATACCTGTTTTATTCTATATGCAACACATATTTTTTATGCATTTATCAGCATTTTAAAATTTTTCTTCTATCTTATTTCCATACAGAAAGGATAAAAACAAAGAAATATAAGATTGAAATTCCGATTTTTTTCATGCTATACTCAAAGAAAAAGGAGGATTGCCTATGGATCATAGAAAAGATGTTTATATTGTCATTGCAGCAACTATTTTATTTGGAGTTTTTTCCAAAGTGACTGTGAATATGCCCTACATGGCCTGGGGATATTTCGACCAGTTCTTCCTGCTGTCCCTACTGTGGTGGTTCCTGTACACAGGGGCTCTTTATGTGGCAATTCGAGAATACATGTTCCATATTGACAGTTACCCCAAGGTTTTTGGTCAGGCAGCTCTCTTTGGAGCGGCTGCCACGTTATTAAAAACAGGAATTGACGCGCTTACCGAAATGTTTGTCCGTCAAAGTGGGAATACCATGATCTCCATATTTGTTATGGAACTGGTTCTGTTGCTTTTCAGAAGTGGAGTTATGGTATTTTTGTTTTATTTCGTTGCAAAACAATGCATTTCTTCCTGGAAATCTTCCTTGAATCTTTATGCCGGAATAATAGGCGGAACCCTTGCTCTTTACATAGGGATTGTTTTTTATTACCTTCTGAAACTGGACTGGGTTCTGGAAAAATACAGCGGAGCGGTAGCCGAAGTTGGGGAAGAACGGGCGAAATTCAACCTCTCCACCATATTTGCCCGGGAATCTGCCGGAGTCGGTATGTTGGTCTATGTTGTCATTTTCATTACCATGTGGCTGGCGCTCCGAAAAAACGCAGAAAAACTGGAGGACGTTCACTGAACGCTCTCCAGTTTTTCTGTAGCAAAGACCACACGGCACCGCTTTTTATAAAATGCAATTCCATATTTTAAAATATGGAGTATCCCTTCCTCTTCCAGTTCTTCCCCATATCTTTTCTGTTCTATTTGCTTTAATGCTTTTTTACAGGCAGCATCCAGATTTCCGTCTTCCGCATATTTCAATTCCAGTACGATGCCTGTTTCACCATCATCTGTTTCTACCAGAATATCGCTGTATCCATCCCCTGATTCTCGATTGGAAGAAACGCTCCAGGAATCTCCGAATCCCAAAATTCCCAACAGGAAACCGTGATAAAAATTCTCCTTCATTGGTTTCTTTACGAAGGTATCACGTATGCTGACCGTACGCCTTAAATATTCAGACAGGATCTTTTCTACACTCTTAGCATTTCCAGTCTTTAGTGCCTCGCAAAATTCTCTTAAAGCATCTCCGTTCTTCGGCACATTTTCTTTAAAAAAATCCATAATCTGTGCCGTAAAAATATTTCGGATCTCCATATTCGGAATTGCAAGGTGGAAACGGTTTCCCTCCGGCTTTCCCCTCTGGGTAAGATAGCCTGTCGTAAACAGAACACTCCACAAATTGTCAAGAGAAGCATACATGTCTTTGTATGTCAGTTCCTGATGAATTTCCTTTGTGATTATTTCTCCTGCCACCAAACGTTCAATCTCACGACGAACTGCTGCCTTATCTGATTCCTGAATAAATCTTCTAACAGCTTCATTGCTGCTGGTATTAGACCAGTAGTTTTTAGGCTGTGCATCCTGATCTGTCCGCAAAGCGTCACAATAATTAATCACATCCCACGGACAATAAACTTCCACATTTCCGAATTGATAGCCATCATACCATTCCCTGATTTCTTCGTAATGTTCAGAAAGTCCATAATATTCCAACATTTCTCGTACTTCCTGGTCTGTAAAACCAAAGGCTTCATCAAACTGGACTTCTGCAATCGACAGAACCTTCAGGTTATTCAATCCAGTAAAAATACTCTCTTTAGAAATACGCATACAACCAGTCAGAACAGAAAACTTCAAACTGTCATTTGTCTTCAAAGCATGTTCAAACATATTCCGGAGAAACAATACCATCCGATCGTAATATCCACGCTCAAATGCCTTGGCCAGAGGAACATCATACTCATCAATAAGCAAAATCACCTGACGGTCATGGTGTTTTTCCAGTAGTTCTGATAGAATCTTCAAGCTGCTGCACAAGGTTCCTTCTGTCATATGCTCCTGCAAAAGTTCTGTAAACGCCTCTTTATCATAAGAGGTAAGGCGGTCGCTGTCCAGAAGATACTGGAAACGTCTTGCTTCCCCACGTATATTCTGCACTGCCATCTCCAACGCACTTTCGTACGTATCTGCATTCATTCCTTTCAGAGAAAGAAATATCACAGGAAATTTTCCCATATATGCCTCACAAACAGCCGTTTCCTTTGAGATATTCAAATCTTTAAATATGTTTCTGTCTGTACCCAGTTCAAAGAAGCATTTCAGCATGCTCATATTTAAGGACTTTCCAAAACGCCTTGGCCGCGTAAACAGGTTTACTTTTGCCCATCCTGCAAGAAGATCCCTAATAAAATATGTCTTATCAATATAATAAAAATCTTCTGTTTGCAATTCTTTGAAATTTTCAATTCCTATGGGAAGCTTCTTTTTTCCTACTGCCATTTCCTCACCTCGCCCTCTGGCTCAAACCTCATCCGGCTGCTGCCCATCATGAGCTTTCCATTGACATTCGGTCATCTCCATATGGCTGAACACCGCTTTGAATGAGGAATCCTCCGGGGAACAGGCATAAATTCCAAAAGAAATTTTCCCATTGCCCTGAAACATATGGCATACCCTCATCTGGCTGAAATGAACCCCGTCACGGGAACACTCGATGCAATAATCATCTTCTCTTCTGCTCAGGCGATACCACATGGATTTTATTTCTGCATCTATAGCAGTTGTAGCCCAGTCAGAATACCCATGATTGGTCACAACGCTTCCCAGATGCTGAAACTGCTCATTTTCGTATTCAATAGAACCTTTTAACCAGTTTTCACTGTCCAGATACATTACAACACCACACTGGTCAAAGCGATGATGACTTTCTGCAAATTCAGTTTTTACAACAAAGCTGAAATACTTTTCCTCTGTTTCCATTTGAAAGACCGGTGCATTGTCGTTTTGAAAATGATAATATGTCCTCTGCCACAAATCGGTATGCGGCTTTGTTACCACGATGATTTTATTATCCAAAATCTGGAAACTTTCCGGCTGGCGTGTCCAGTGAAATTCTTTGAAATCCATATGCCTCTCCCCTTTTCAAGACTTTTAATAACATTATACCGTATCTTTCTGTAATGTAAATAGTCCTCCCCCGAATTCCTCATCTGTTTTAGAAGTGGGGATCTTCATCGACTGAGATAATCCGACTCATCTATGGTTTTCAGGATATGGATGGCATCCTCGTATCTGGAAGCATCGGACTTAGAGCCCAGACTGCAGATCAGAAATTCTTTTCCATGCTGCTGATAGAGCACGATCAAGCTGTAATTGTCCGACATAGAACCTGTTTTTATTCCCAGGACATTCTCATTATAATACTTTGAGGAAGGATTCAGAAATTCATTGGTATTTTACCATCCTACTGTGTTTCCATCCGGCAAGGCAGCCGTATAGACATTCTGAGATACCATATCCCGAAACCATTGGTATTCCAAAAGCCGTTCTGTAACAGCGGCAAGGTCTGATGCCGTTGTTACAGCTTCCTGATCAAAACCGCTGGGATCGTACAAAACCGTGTCCTTATACCCTTTTTCCTGTAAATGCGTATTTAAGCAGTTCATAAATACCTGAATACGTTCCTGTGTTGTTCCGGATTGGGGGGAAAGAATCCCGCCGCAATAATCAGCAACTACATATGCGGCATCATTTCCGGACGGAACCAGCATGGCAGCAAAGAGATTATGCAGAAAATATTCTCTTTCCTGTATCCATGCAACAGAAGATCCCTGCTTTGTCATGGAAATTGCTTCCCAGTTGGCAGAAACAATCGCATCCGGCGCTGCGATTTCCGCGGCATATTCCACAACAAAAAGCTTTGCCAGACTGGCGGGAAGTTCCGGTTCCTCCTCTCTTTTTGACAGAAACACCTCCCCATTGGAACGATCTGTGAGAAGCAATGCGTTTGCATCATAGGAAATGCTTATATTTTTCAGATTTTTCACCCAGGGCAGAATACACACACCAGCAAAAATGATGGCAAACAAAAATAAAAAACTGATTCCCAGACATCCTATGCGTTTTCTTCTCTTTCTTCGTTTCTTTTTCATATTCTGTTTATCCT
>CALCDJ010000075.1 GCA_937900135.1 uncultured Blautia sp.
CATGCCTCGCAAACCCGCATAAATACTGAATGTGTGGAGTTTTGCTCATGGCTATTATAATCCATACAGGGGAGAGGAGAAAAAATGCGGTTTGTAATAGTGACAGGAGTATCCGGGGCAGGAAAGACCACAGCTTTGAAAATACTGGAGGATGCCCGGTATTTTTGTGTAGACAATCTTCCAATTCCGTTGCTGGAGAAGTTTGCAGTTTTGATGGCTTCACAGGAGGAAGGTCAGAATGTGGCCCTTGGAATGGATGCCAGAAGCGGTCAGTCTCTGGAAGAACTGGAACAGGTATTGGATCGGATGAAGGAGGCGGGATATTCTTTTGAAATCCTTTTTCTGGATGCCAGGGATCAGATTTTGGTCAAGCGCTATAAGGAGACTCGAAGAAGCCATCCTCTGGCCAGAGGAGGCCGTGTGGATGACGGCATTCGACAGGAACGGAAAAAAATGCAGTTTTTGCGGGACAGGGCAGATTTTATCATCGATACCACACACCTTCTTACCAGGGAACTGAAGGAAGAAGTGGAAAAGATTTTTGTAGATCATGGAGAATTTCATAACCTGATGATTTCTGTATTGTCCTTTGGCTTTAAATATGGAATTCCGGCAGATGCAGATCTGGTATTTGATGTGCGCTTTCTGCCAAATCCTTACTATATAGATGAACTTCGTCCCCAGACAGGAATGGAAGACGGGGTTTTTCAGTATGTGATGCAAAGCGAAACAGCCCAGACGTTTGCGGATAAGCTGGAGGATATGGTTAAGTTTCTGATTCCCAATTATGTAAGGGAAGGAAAGACCAGTCTTGTGATCGCCATTGGATGTACGGGAGGTAAGCACCGTTCCGTTACCCTGGCTCGAGTGCTTTATGAACGCCTTTTGAAAAAACGGGAATACGGGCTTCGGCTGGAACACAGGGATATAGGGAAGGATTGCATGGTAAAAAAATAAAGAGAGGTCAGGAAATGTCTTTTTCGGGGATGGTGAAAGAGGAACTTTCCAGGCAGATTTCGTCGGCCCGTCATTGCAGGCTTGCTGAGATGGCGGCTCTTTTAAGTGCCTGCGGAAGATGGGAGCAGGGAGAAAAACTTCTGATTCAGACGGAAAATGCGGCAGTTGTAAGAAAGTGCTTTACATTATTGCAAAAAACATTTAATATAGAGTCAGGTATATCAATTCGCGAAAACAGTCACCTGAAAAAGGGACATGTATATTCCATAGAATTATGCAGTTCCGGCCAGATCCAGGCTGTGCTTATGGGGACGAAACTTTCCGTGAATCCGATAGACGGAGAGACGCTGATCTTTTGCAACACTCTGATCACACAGCAGAATTGCTGTAAAAGAGCGTTTATCCGAGGAGCTTTTCTTGCATCGGGATCCATCAGTGATCCTGAGAAAGGATATCACTTTGAAATTGTATGTCCAGATGAAGAGAAAGCTTTGCAGCTAAGAAACATGATTCGCAGTTTTCAAATCGATGCCAAGATTGTACTGCGCAAGAAATCATATGTGGTCTATGTGAAGGAAGGCGCTCAGATTGTAGATATTCTGGCAGTCATGGAGGCCAATGTGGCATTGATGAACCTGGAAAATATCCGGATATTGAAGGAAATGCGTAATTCCGTCAACCGGAAAGTAAATTGTGAAACTGCCAATATTAATAAAACGGTAAATGCAGCAGTCAAGCAGATCGAGGACATTCAGTTGATTGAGAAGAAACTTGGGTTTCAGAGTCTCAATGAAGGTCTTGCTCAGGTCGCGGAACTGCGGTTGCAATATCCGGAGGCTACACTAAAAGAATTAGGTTTAATGTTGAACCCGCAGGTGGGCAAATCAGGAGTGAACCACCGTTTACGAAAATTAAGTGAGATAGCGGAGGAACTGCGGGAAAACAAGGAGGAGCAATTATGATTAAAAAACCAATCACCATTCAATTATCCACCGGACTGGAGGCACGCCCAGTTGCGCAGTTGGTACAGGTGGCCAGCCAGTTCAACAGTGAAATTCATGTTGAGATTGGAAAGAAGAAAGTAAATGCGAAAAGTATTATGGGAATGATGACCCTTGGTCTGGATGCAGGTGAAGAAATTACCTTATCTGCAAATGGTGAAGATGAAGAGGCAGCGATGTCAAGCATTGAGAAATATCTGAGCAATCAGTAATTCTTTTGCAGATCGATGCTGATCAGACCATATTAGAATAGAAGAAACGCAGTACATAAAACCGGGAAGAGGGTTCTCTTCCCGGTTTTTACAACCGCAAGGATGAATTATTTTGTTCTTTTTTTCCTGGAAATGTAAGTAAAAAGAAGGGGATATAGGATCAGAACCCAGATTACTACAAGAAAATACCGGAAAAAGGAAGCGGGAAGGGAGGTTCCAATGAGCGGCTTTAATCCTTCCTGAATAAGAAGGGCAACCAGGAGCCCAAAAAGAAGACGAGCCAGTTTCTGGTTTCTCTCTGTTGGTATCTGGAAACGGATAAAACGCCGCTCCACATAAAAACCAAGGGCAAAGGCTGCACCGGCGCCGGAAGCCTTAAAGCAATCCTGCGCATAGGAAAGATCAATGACCTGTGCGCCATAAAGGGAAGCTGCATAGATACACAGTCCCACACTGGCCAAAGCCATAAGTACAGAGAGCATTCCTTCTCGTCCGCTGATCCAGTCTCTTCTATAAAAAAGGGCCCAGGTGATCAGGACAAAGAGCATGGTAAGAACCAGGGAAGTTCCCACATCAGCGGGAGTATGGCACCCCAGGTACATTCTGGAAAAAGCGACCAGAAGAATGATCAGGGTACAGAGAAGTCGGGATACTGCTTTTTTGGAAACAAGAAACAGTGTACCGAACAGGGCAGTGATGCTCTGGGTATGTCCGCTTGGGAAAGAGTATCCGGTGGCGCCAGGTACGGCAGATGCCACAGGAGAAAAGGATGGGTCCAGAATCCAAGGACGATCAATGCGGAAGGTGATCTTTAATCCCTGAACCATCAATCCAGAAGTAAAATAGGCAAAACCCAGAGCGTAAGCCAGTCGCTTATTGGAACACCAGAAGAGCCAGCAGATGATGGCGATGACAATGACATCCTGAGCCAGGTAGGTAACACCCTGAAAGAAAAGCTCACCGCCAGGAGAACGGTGTTGTGCCAGAAAATGCAGAAATTCCATAAGGATCTCCTTTCGTAAATGGGGATTCTGCTGACACCGGAAATGGGAACAGCGAGTCCCGAGTTTTTTCTTTGACAAACATTATAAGTTGACCAAAGGAAAAAAACAAGGTATAATGTAAAGAGTGCAAAGAGACCTGTCGTAACAAGACGAAACCAACAGCAAATTAAAAGTGAGGAATACAACCGATGTCCAGATTTTTGAAATTTATTGTACATATTGTAGTAATCTGCACCACACTTTGTGTTTTGGCCATGGTGCTTCCACCGTTCTGGGGGGTTACCACGGAGATCATTGACACATCTAATAAAGAAACGAACCTTCCTATGGGATCTGTCACTTATGCCATTCCCGTGGATCTTGCAGAGATTCAGGCAGGAACACCTCTCCTGGTGCAGGATGGAAAAGGCTTCAGCCGTTATAATGTAGTGACTCTGGATCAGAAGACAAAAACAGCTACCGTTGTGGATCCAACCAAATCAAACTCTGAAACGATTCCTGTTTCCCTTGGAAACAAGGCGCCGAAGGTTGTGATCACAATCGGTTTTGTAGGCTACCTTCTGGTAGCAACAGAAAGCATTGAAGGTCTGATCATTCTGGGCCTGGCAGTTCTGTTTTTGATTATACTTTATGTAATTGCAGAGCTTTGGAAGAAAGAACCTCCGGAAGAGGAGGAGGAAGACGAGGATGTTTCTTACGTAAAAAGTAAGAAAGAGCTGCGTCGGGAAGAAAAAGAGCGCGCAAGACGCATTAAGGATGAAGACAAGCGGATGCTTCAGGAAGAACGTCTCCGTAAGAAACAGGAGAAGAAGCAGCGCAAGATTGTGAAGACAGGCGGTTTTGTAGATGAGGTTTATGAAGATGAACTTCAGGAAGAAGAATATGAAGAACCTGTGGCAAACGTACAGAGTGCGACCAGCGAGGCTCATGAACTTCTGAAAAAAGATATTGCCAATGTGACAGAAACAGAACCGGAACGCAGAGATGAGCCGGCGGCAGAGATGGCTGCGGAACCGCAGCTTGCTATGGAAGAAGCGGCATTTTCAGCGGAGCCGGAAGCAGGACCGGAACTGGAAACAGAACCAGAAGAAATTCGTAAGCTGGCAATTCCGTTATGGTCAGCAGCTCAGCTGGCAGATCAGGCGAAGCAGGAAGGAGATGCGCCGGATATTGTCAAGGATGACATTACCAAGGTTACCTTGTTTGATTACTCAGATATCATTGGCGGTGAAGACTGATCCTGAAAAAAGAATAGGAATTACCCACCCCCCCTGGAGTAAAAGACTCCAGGGGATTTTTTTGGGATCGTTACAGAATATACCATTATAATAGGAAGAAACTCATGATCCGCCATGGGAAATCGGGAAGACCCCCGGCTTCTTTCGTGATTCTGCACAGTTTTTTGGATTGAGAGGAAGAAAAATTCACAAAACAAAAAAAAGAAAAAAATTGAAAAAAACACTTGCAATACAAGGAAACATTGTGTATACTTACAACTGTTGTGACATTGATAGCAATGAAGCGTGAGGTTGCTGTCCCAGAGGGACAGGTTTTCCGTGGAGCGAATGTCAAGTTAGGAAACTGACGACAAGTCACTGTACAAATTCAGAAAGACCATCTAGGGATGGACGTGTGGGAAGATGTCTTAGGACACACACGGAGATGTGTACAGTCGCCGCTTGTCGTACTGCATAAAGAGTACGAATAGGAGGAGACTTTTTTTATGGCAAATCAGGTAATGAGAATCACATTAAAGGCTTATGATCATCAGTTAGTAGATGCATCTGCAGCTAAAATCATCGAAACTGTAAAGAAAAATGGAGCAATGGTAAGTGGACCGGTTCCGCTTCCAACCAAGAAAGAAGTTGTGACAATCTTAAGAGCAGTTCACAAATATAAAGATTCCAGAGAGCAGTTTGAACAGAGAACTCATAAGAGACTCATCGATATCCTGACACCAACTCAGAAGACAGTAGATGCACTGTCCAGACTGGAAATGCCAGCTGGTGTTCATATTGATATCAAAATGAAAACAAAATAAGCAGAATCGCCAGAATATGCGAAATGCTTTCCTCAATCCGTAAACAGAAAACGGAGGGGTACTGAATCAAGTCGAAATTACCAAATGGTATTTCTAAAGTATATGATTGCCGGAAACGGTAATCCGCTATAAGGAGGAAGAAAAATGAAGAAAGCTATCTTAGCTACAAAAGTCGGAATGACTCAAATCTTCAACGAAGACGGAACATTGATTCCAGTAACCGTATTACAGGCTGGTCCATGTGTTGTAACTCAGGTAAAAACTGAAGAAAACGACGGATATGCAGCAGTTCAGGTAGGCTACGGCGACATCAGAGAAAAACTGGTGAACAAACCGGAAAAAGGCCACTTTGATAAAGCTGGCGTTGCAGCAAAGAGATTCTTAAAAGAATTCAAATTTGAAAACGCAGCTGAATATGAGGTAGGACAGGAAATCAACGCTGATATCTTTGCAGCAGGCGATCATATTGATGCAACTGCAATTTCCAAAGGTAAAGGCTTCCAGGGTGCGATTAAGAGACACGGACAGTCCAGAGGACCTATGACACACGGTTCCAAATACCATCGTCATGCAGGTTCCAACGGTTCCGCATCTGATCCAAGTAAAGTATTCAAGGGCAAAAAAATGCCAGGTCAGATGGGTAATGTTCAGGTAACTGTACAGAACCTTGAAATCGTACGTGTAGATACAGAAAATAACTTACTGTTAGTTAAGGGTGCTGTTCCAGGACCTAAGAAATCTTTGGTAACAATCAAAGAGACAGTAAAGTCCTTATAATGAGAAAGGAGGAGCACACAAATGGCAAACGTAACAGTTTATAATATGGAAGGCAATGAAGTTGGAACAATGGAACTGAACGACGCAGTGTTCGGTGTAGAAGTAAACGAACATCTGGTTCATCTTGCTGTTGTTCGCCAGCTTGCAAATAAACGCCAGGGTACTCAGAAGGCAAAAACCCGTTCTGAAGTAAGCGGCGGCGGAAGAAAACCGTGGAGACAGAAAGGAACAGGTCATGCAAGACAGGGTTCCATCCGTGCACCACAGTGGACTGGCGGCGGTATTGTATTCGCTCCAGTACCAAGAGATTATGAAGTAAAAATGAACAAGAAAGAAAGAAGAGCTGCTTTAAAATCTGCTCTGACTTCCAAAGTTCAGGACAATAAATTTGTAGTAGTTGACAATCTTGCGCTTGCAGAAGCAAAGACAAAAGAAATGCAGAAGGTTTTAACAAACCTGAAAGCTGAGAAAGCTCTTGTAATCATCGCAAACGATGACAAGAACATTGCTCTTTCTGCAAGAAACATCGCTGATGTGGAAACAGCAACTGTAAACAACATCAACGTATACGATGTTATGAAACATAACACCGTAGTGGTAACCAAAGATGCAGTAGCATCCATCGAGGAGGTGTACGCATAATGGCTGACATTAAGTATTATGACGTAATCCTGAAACCAGTGATTACAGAAAAATCCATGAACGCTATGGGTGAGAAGAAATACACTTTCTTAGTACATCCGGAAGCAAACAAATCCCAGATCAAAGAAGCTGTGGAAAAAATGTTTGAAGGAACAAAAGTAAAGAGCGTAAACACCATCAACATGGATAGTAAGAAAAAACGCCGTGGTATGGTAGTTGGAAAAACTGCTAAAACCAAAAAAGCTATCGTAGCTCTTACAGAAGAGAGCAAGGACATCGAAATCTTCGAAGGACTTTAATTCGGACAGGCTAGTTGATAAAACTGCCTTATGATAGCAGCTATGTGCACGAAAGCACGATAACAAATTCGAAAGGAGAACAATCATGGGAATTAAAACCTATAACCCATATACCCCTTCCAGAAGACACATGACAGGTTCTGATTTCTCTGAAATCACCTGCTCTACACCGGAGAAATCTCTGGTAGTGTCTCTGAATAAAAACGCTGGTCGTAACAACCAGGGTAAAATCACCGTAAGACATCGTGGTGGCGGAAACAGAAGAAAATACAGAATCATCGACTTCAAGAGAAGAAAAGATGGTATCCCTGCAACAGTTAAGACTATTGAATACGATCCGAACAGAACAGCAAACATCGCTTTAATCTGCTACGCAGACGGCGAGAAAGCATATATCCTTGCTCCGGAAGGCTTAAAAGTAGGCCAGAAGGTAATGAACGGACCGGAAGCAGAAGTTCGTGTTGGTAACTGCTTACCATTAGAACTGATCCCGGTTGGTACAATCGTTCACAACATTGAGCTTCATCCTGGAAAAGGCGGACAGATGGTTCGTTCTGCAGGAAACGGCGCTCAGTTAATGGCAAAAGAAGGCAAATACGCAACACTGCGTCTGCCATCTGGCGAAATGAGAATGGTTCCAATTATTTGCCGCGCATCTATCGGTACTGTTGGCAACGGCGACCACAACCTGATCAACATTGGTAAGGCTGGACGTAAGCGTCACATGGGATTCAGACCTACTGTTCGTGGTTCCGTAATGAACCCGAATGACCATCCACATGGTGGTGGTGAAGGTAAGACCGGTATCGGCCGCCCAGGTCCATGTACACCTTGGGGCAAGCCAGCTCTGGGTCTGAAGACCAGAAAGAAAAACAAACAGTCCAACAAGCTCATCGTAAGAAGACGCGATGGCAAGGCGTTAAGCAAATAATAAGGAGGATTAAGCATGTCTCGTTCACTGAAAAAAGGACCTTTTGCAGATGCCAGCTTACTGAAAAAAGTAGACGCATTAAACGCTGCAAACGACAAATCCGTTATCAAAACCTGGTCACGTCGTTCCACAATCTTCCCGTCCTTCGTAGGACATACCATTGCTGTCCATGACGGAAGAAAACACGTGCCGGTATACGTTACAGAAGATATGGTTGGCCACAAACTCGGCGAGTTCGTAGCAACCAGAACTTACAGAGGACACGGAAAAGACGAAAAGAAATCTGGCGTTCGCTAATCTGTGAACACAGGATTCCCCGCAAGGGTACGTTTTTGAAAAGTCACCACCGGGTCACTTCATAAGCAGCAAGCAGATCAAGTGACCACGGTGTTTCCAATAAGATTGATTGAGAGAAAGGAGGCACTTTAAAATGGCAAAGGGACATAGAAGCCAGATTAAGAGAGCCAGAAATGAGAATAATAGAGAGACAAGACCGTCTGCAAAATTATCTTATGCAAGAATTTCTGTTCAGAAAGCCTGCTACGTGTTAGATGCAATTCGTGGCAAAGATGTGCAGACAGCACTTGGTATCCTGACATATAACCCAAGATACGCTTCCAGCGTGCTGAAGAAATTACTGGAATCAGCAATCGCAAACGCTGAGAACAACAATGGTATGAACGCAGACAACCTCTACATTGCACAGTGCTTTGCAAACAAAGGACCAACAATGAAGAGAATTCAGCCAAGAGCACAGGGTAGAGCTTACAGAATCGAGAAGAGAACAAGCCATATCACCATCGTGCTGGATGAAAGATAAGGAGGAAAAGCATGGGACAGAAAGTTAACCCACATGGCCTTAGAGTCGGTGTTATCAAAGATTGGGATTCTAGATGGTATGCAGATGCAGATTTTGCAGATTATTTAGTAGAAGACTACAACATCAGAACATTCCTGAAAAAGAAATTATACAGCGCAGGTGTTTCCAAGATTGAAATCGAAAGAGCATCTGACAGAGTTAAGATTATTATCTACACAGCAAAACCAGGTATCGTAATCGGTAAAGGCGGAGCTGAGATCGAGAAAGTAAAAGCTGAATTACAGAAATTCACAGACAAGAAACTGATCGTAGATATCAAAGAAGTAAAAAGACCAGACAAAGATGCACAGTTAGTTGCTGAAAATATTGCTCTTCAGTTAGAGAACCGTATTTCCTTCAGACGTGCAATGAAATCTACTATGCAGCGAACAATGAAGGCTGGAGCAAAAGGAATCAAGACAGCAGTTTCCGGACGTCTTGGCGGAGCTGATATGGCTCGTACAGAGTTCTACAGCGAAGGAACTA
>CALCDJ010000076.1 GCA_937900135.1 uncultured Blautia sp.
CTTAATTGTGATGCTCAAATTTATTCTCTATCCACTACCTCTTTGTTTCAAACTTTGTCCTCTCTTTTTCCTTATGCCCGGATTGCCCAACGCATTTTTGTGGAACGGGCACGTCCGTTTTTCGCGCATTCTTCTGCGGAAGGACGGATTACATCATTTGCGATTTCTTTGTAAATTCCTTCTTTGTAATATTGTTTGAAGGCTTTTTTTACCAGCCGGTCTTCTCCGGAATGGAAGGTCAGAATTGCTACTCTTCCATTGGGTTTCAAAACGCCGGGAAGTTTATCCATAAATTCATAAAGCACCTCAAATTCACTGTTTACATCAATGCGAAGGGCCTGGAAGGTTCTCTGACAGGATTTCTTTACCCCTTCCTTCTGCTCCTTTACCGGAAGGAAGGACAACGCTTTTTCAATCACCAGTCTCAAATCTGTTGTAGTTTCGATTTTTTTACCTTTTTTCTGCGCAGAGATCACTTCCCTGGAGATTTCTTCTGCATAAGGTTCATCTGCATTTTCCAAGAGCATCCCATAAAGCTCTTCTCTTGTAATTTCCTGAAGACGCTGTGCCGCGCTGATGCCTTTCCGGGGATTCATACGCAGATCCAGAGGGCCATCCACTTTATAAGAAAATCCCCGTTCCGGATTATCGATCTGCATGGAGGAGACTCCCAGGTCTGCCAGGACGAAATCAAACTTGCCAACTTCCTCTGCCACCTGATCAATATCCCGGAAATTCTGAAGACGCACCGTAAGGATATCGTCCCCAAAGCCCTGCTTGTTCAGACGTTCTTTTGTCTTGGCAGATTCAATGGGGTCTACATCCAGGGCATACAGATGCCCCTGTCCATTCAGGCATTTCAGCATTTCTCTGGTATGTCCGCCATAACCAAGTGTGGCATCCAGACCCTGCTGTCCTGGCTGGATCTGCAAAAAATCCAGAATTTCCTTGACCATAATGGAAATATGCATGCCTGCCGGAGTGCTTCCTTTACTAATGACCTTCGCAATGGTATCTCCGTATTTTTCCGGCTGTAATTCTTTATATTTTTCTTCAAAACGTCTGGGATGGGTTCCTGAATATCTGACCCGTCGTTTATGCTGTTTTTCCTGATTTTCCATGTTTTTCCTCAACTTTCCACTGATATCACTATTTCTGCTCTTTATTCTACCACACCCTCATCTGTTTTGCCACGAAAATAGTTGCTGTGGAGGTTCACTCCCTTGACATCTTGGTGCCTGCCACGTAGAATATAGAACTGGATTCATTTTACGCATTCATTTACAATAAAGGAGTATCTATGACAGAAAACAAACGTACCATTGGCATCAGCGCCGTACTGATTCTGGTTCTGTTCCTTGTTTTTGGTTTTTTTTATCAGAAACAGCAGAAGCAAAACCAGCAACCCATTTCTGCCACCAGCTTTAAATTAAATACCATGGTAAAAGTTACCATTTATGATTCCCAGAATCAGGAATTACTGAATCAGGTGATGGAAGTCTGTGACAAATATGAGAACCTGTTCAGCCGAACCAAAACCAGCAGTGAAATCTATCAGCTAAACCATGGTACCCTTCCTCAAAAGGACGGGGCGTTTCTTCTTTCTCCTGAAACAGCAGAGCTTGTTCAGGAAGGACTTCGGTTCAGCCAGCTTTCCAATGGCGCCTTTGACCTTTCCATTGAACCGGTTTCTTCTCTCTGGGATTTTACCTCAGAAGAAAAAGTCATTCCAGATCAGCAGGAGCTTCGTAAGGCATTGCCTTTGGTGGATTATAAAAACATAGAATTAAAAGATAATCTTCTCACATGGAAGCACCCCGGCATGGGTCTGGATCTGGGAGCCATTGCCAAGGGTTATATCGCAGACCGCATGAAGGATTTTCTGGTATCCAAAGGGATAAAAAGCGCCATCATCAATCTTGGGGGAAATGTACTCTGTATCGGAGAATCCCCAGAAGGCCGTCCTTTTCAGGTGGGCATCCAAAAGCCCTTCTCCGAAAGGGGAGAAAGTCTGCTTTCTCTGGAGATTACCGATCAATCCGTGGTTTCCTCCGGTATTTATGAGCGCTATTTTGAAAAGGATGGGGTATTGTACCACCATATTTTAAATTCCAAAACCGGGTATCCCTATGAAAATGATCTACTTTCCGTTTCCATTATCTCAGATCGCTCCGTGGACGGAGATGGTCTGAGTACCACCTGTTTCTCCCTTGGTCTTGAAAAAGGGATGGAACTCATTGACAGCCTGGAAGATGTAGAAGCCATTTTTATTACAAAGGATGAAACTGTCCATTACAGTAAGGACTTTGAACAGAAAATCAAGGTCACGTCTCTGTCTCTTCCGTAAATCCACCATCAAAAAAGGACCCTGGATTCTTAAGAATCCTTGGTCCTTTTTTTACAGAATGCTTTTCCTGTCTTAATAAATACTCAAAATCATATATATAAATCCCATGGCCAGCATCTCTACGGGAAGACCTCGATACGCCTTTCCTGTTCTTGCAAACCGCAGCGTTTTCTTTACAGAAATAAACAGGATAATGGGTACGATCACGGTCCAGATAAAGCCCACCGTCTCTCCAAAGGTCACCATCTCAAAGGGACGGGCAAAGAGAGCTGCCGGAATTACCAGAAGCAGGCTTTCCGTGTCTCTGCTTCTTTTTTTCAGGATTCCATTGGTAAATGCAAGGGCCAGACCTGCACTTAAGAATCCAAAGGTGGTTTCCAGGAATTTCTTTGACATAAATTCTGCATCCATCAAATGATAGCCGAACACATTGCCGCTTCCACAGAATTCCCGGAGAATCGCCATCAGAATCCAAAAGCCCCAGAGAAGGGCACATTCCCAGAACAGTTCTCCATATTCTCCCTGGATTTCTCCTTTTAATACGTGTCTTGCAGACAACAGACCCAGAATAAAGGTCAGGAGCCAGGTTGCTGTTTCCACCTGAATTCCCAGTGTGGAAAAGCCCAGGAGAAAGGCGCTTGCGCTAAGGGAACCGGTTCCCACATAAACACAGGCCTTTACACTCCACTCCGGTACCATATTTTCCAGAAGGTTCTTCAGAAATTCTGCAAACACTACGGACAAAAGTACCAGGATACCAGCACAGAAAGCTTCCTTCATTCCGGCGGAAAATGCAACGATTCCCAGAGCGAAGGCTTCTGCCGGATATTTTAATCTCATATTGATTCCTCCGCTTCTTTTAGTTCACTGTCTGTAAAAACGCATATGCATCATTGATCGCAGTTACTGCTGCAGTGGAAGAAATGGTAGCTCCGGATACTGCATCTACCAGAGTTCCTTCTGCCGGTGCCTGAGTTTCTTCTTCCGGCGCTTCTGTCACTTCTACCCCAGCTGCTTCATTCAGACACTGTTCTGCCAGGCTGATAAAGCTTCCCACTGAGATACTTACGCCGGATACTGCATCTGTCTTACCCTGTTCATCTGTGGTAAGGAAGGTAAGATTCTGATTCTCAATCAGTGCATTTGCAAGAGCCTCCGCCTGTTCTTTCCAGGTCGGACCGTCTTCTGTCATCACATATTCTCCATTTTCAGACATAACACTTTTCTTTGTTCCGTCTTCTGTAATGGCATCCCAGTTTACGGCTGTGATCTTTCCGTCCTTTACGGTCATGGTCACCTGTTCTACAAATCCGTTGTCATCTGCTGCTTCACTCTTTGCAATGTAATCTCCATCTGTAAAGACAGCGCCTTCTAATGCATCCTCTTTTGGAGCTTCTGTCTCTGCTTCTTCCTCACTGGAAGCAACCTCCATACCTGGAAGATATACAGGAGCCTCAACTCCATCAAACTGGCTCAGAAATTCCGGTTCTGCAATTCTTGCTCCCAGACCTTCTGTTTCTGTCTGCTCAAGAACTTCTGCTTTTGTCACTGTTTTTTTATCTTCTCCAAAAGAAACCTTCATGAGGATATCTCCGCCATATCCTTTTGCTTTTACAGATACCTGATATCCATTTTCTGTCACAGATGCTTCCTCAATATTTTCTGCGCCGCTTACATCCAGTTCTTCCTTCACTGTTTCTGCGGCTGCATCACCGCTATTTTCAGTTTCTACCGCAAGCGCCTTAGAACCAAGGATTACCCCAAAAGAAAGGGCTGTTACTACTGCAAGTGCAAGAATTCCTCTTACATTTTTATTCTTCATTATCTTTCCTCCGCTATCACTTCTTTTTTCTTTGTTCCATAGACATGTTTTTTATAAAGGGTGGACAACAGTCCTGCCATACAGTTGGCAGTCAGAATACCGAAGCAGATTCCCTCGGGATAATTGCTGAACAAACGGATGGCTGCCGTAATTACACCTGCCGCTGCCGCATAAATCAGCTTTCCTTTTCTGGATGCAAACGCATAATCCGTCAGCATATAGCATCCTCCCATAATCAGACCTCCTCCAAAGAGGTTCATGAGAATATCTCCGGTAAACAGTCCACTTGGTCCAAATATAAAGGTCAGAAGCAGAACTGTTCCAATATAAGTAATGGCTGCCTCTGCATTGACGATTCCCATGTAGCACATGTATCCAAAGCCAACGAGAAGAAGAAGTTTACTGGTCTCTCCCATTGCTCCCGGCATTTCTCCAAGGAACATCTGTAAGTAACTATAGCCAGCTTCTCCGCCGCCCTTCACAGTACCAAGAACCGTTGCCGCAGATACGGCATCTGGATTCAGCATCTGAGGAACCACATACTGCATAACCGCCTGGGGCCAGACCACCATGACCAGAAGACGTCCCATCAGAGCCGGATTGACAAAGTTGTTTCCGATTCCTCCGAACATCTGCTTTACAAAAATAATACTAAATACATCTGCTGCCACCAGTACCCATACAGGAACTGTAACCGGCATATTAAATACAATCAGAAGTCCGGTAACCACCGCACTGAAATCACCTGCTGTCACCTGTTTTTTTGTCAGCTTCTGCCAGAGGTACTCTGCAATGACACAAACGGAAACAGACAATCCGGCAAGATACAGCGCCCGAATCCCAAAGAAATAGATGGCGCCTAAAAGGGCCGGAATCAGAGAAATAGACACCTGCATCATAACCCAGCGGGTGGTACGTTCTGTCCGAAGGTGTGGTCCCTGAATCGTTCTTGTCTCACTCATGATTTCTTCACCGCCCTTTCCCGCATTCTCTGCTTCACAACATCTCTTGCCATTCTGGTACGTACTGACAGCTCTCTCTTTGCCGGGCAAATATAAGAGCAGCAGCCGCAGGCAATACATTCGCTGGCATATAATTCTTCACATAAGTCATAATCTTCGTCCATATAGGCAAATTCGATCTGATAAGGAACCAGTCCTGCCGGGCAGACACTCTCACATCCTGCGCAGCGGATACATGGCTGTTCCTCATATTTCTGATCGGGAAGAACCAGGATTCCGGAAGAATTTTTTGTAATATAAAACAGTTCCTCCCCGTCATCCCAGTTAGATGCCACACAGGGACCTGTCATAGGACCGCCTGCAATGACGCGGTTCTCTTTTGTTGTTACGCCGCCGCAAAGCTGTACCAGTTCCTTCGCGGAGGTTCCAATGGGAACCAGATAATTTCCTGGATTTTTTACCCATCCTGTCACAGTTACAATGCGGCTGATCAGTGGTCTGCGACCCAAAAGCATATCTGCTGCCGCCTTTGCCGTTCCCACATTGGAAACGATCACTCCCACGTCTGCCGGAAGTCCGCCCATGGGAACTTCTCTGTCCAGAACTGCCTGGATCAGCTGACGCTCTCCACCCTGTGGATATCTGGTGGGAAGTACCTTTACCTCCACAGGCGCTTCTTTTTCCAGAAGAGCCTTTGCCTCTGTCAAAAGCCTCTGAAGCTTCTCTGCTGCTTCCGGTTTGTTGTCTTCCATACAAAGATATGCCTTCTCTGCTCCAGAAGCTTTAAGAAGCAGACGCACACCATTTAAAACGCCAAAGCTGTGTTCCAGCATGAGACGGTAATCGCAGGTAAGAAATGGTTCACACTCTGCTGCATTGATCAGCAGGGCGTCAATGGTTTTCTCTGTTTCATATTTTTTATGAGTGGGAAAGCCAGCTCCACCCATACCTGTAAGACCACCTTCACAAATGCCCTCAATGATTTCCTCCCTGGAAAAAACATCCAGATCTGAAAGCTCCTTTTCATAAGAAAATGCTTCCTCCTGGCTATCTTTTTCCCTGCGGATGATGCAGGCAGAAATTTTTCTTCCCTGGTTCTCAACTTCCCTGATTGCCTCTACCCTTCCGGTAACACTGGCATGAAGGGGCGCTGCCATAAAGGCGGCCGGTCTTCCGATTAGCTGTCCTTCCCTTACCTGATCTCCCGGACGAACCAGGAATTCACATCTTCCCCCAAAAGACTGTTCTGACAGTATGGTTACCGTCTCTGGAGAATACGTCTGAATGGGAAACGTCATGGTCAGATCCTTATCGTATCCATCTGTAGGATGGACTCCGCCGGGAAATGCACTCTTTTCTTTTTTTCGCATGCCCTGTACTCCTTCAATTCTTTATTTCCAGCTGCTGTACAACTTCCGTTAAAATATTAACGAACTTGTATAACATACCATATTGGAGAGAAATTGACAAGACTAATCTTTGTTTTTCTCCTGCTATATTTTCCCACCGAAATACAATTCCTATTCCTTTACGCACAACAGGCAGAAAACAATCTCTGTTTCCTGCCTGTAAACTTACATTCTTCGAATCAGGGTTCCTTTTGCCTTCAGTACCCCCTTGTCATATCCTCGCGCAAACAGAACTTCTCCCTTTTCTCCCACGCTGAGCGCTTCTTTCTCACAGTTCAAAAGCACTTCAATGGTTCTGTTTGCCTCATCCAGCTTCTGGTATTCCACACAACGTGTCTGAGGATAGGTTCCTGGAAAATGAAAATAGAGGCTGCGGAAGGTAGCTTCTGTTTTCCGTAAAGCAATGAGCTTTTTCATTTCTCCTATCCGTTCCCGGTTTTCTCTGGTATCCATCTCTTCCCATGGCATGCATCTTCTGCAGTCGGGATCAAAACCGCCCTCCATGGCGATCTCTGTTCCATAATAAATACAGGGGCTTCCCGGCATGGTAAAAAGAACTGCCAATTGCTGATAAAACACATCCAGATCATGAAACCGGTTCATCAATCGCTCCGTATCATGGGAATCCAGAAGATTAAATATTACGTTGTTACACTGCTGCATGTACATGGTATAACAGCCATTGATCATATATTCAAAATCTTCCCCGGTACTTTCCTCATCCAGGAAAAAATCATGGATTCCGCTCATAAACGGATAATTCATCACAGAATCGTATTCATCTCCCAGAAGCCATTGACTGGCGTTGTGCCAGATTTCCCCCAGAAGGTAGATTTCCGGCTTGACGGATTTCACCCGCTCCCGAAGTCTTTTGAGAAATTTATGGGAAATTTCATTTCCCACATCAAAACGGATTCCATCAATGTCGTAATCCCGAATCCAACCTTCACACAAATCACAGAAGTAGCGGATTACTTCTTCATGGTTGGTATTCAGTTTTGGCATTCCGTCTGCAAATGCAAAGGAATAAAATCTTCCATCCCTGGTATCTGCTTTTTTTGTCAGATGTTCCCAGTCATTGATCATAAACCATTCTGCATAAGGGGATGCTTTTCCATGAGTCAACACGTCCTGCCACGGAGCAAATTTTCTTCCACAGTGATTAAAAACCGCATCCACCATTACCCGGATTCCCTGTTCATGGGCCTCTTTTACCAGTAGGGCAAATTCCTTCGCATCTCCGAAATGAGGATCGATCCGTTCATAACTGGTGGTATCGTATTTATGATTGGACTCCGCTTCCATAATGGGATTCAGATAAATTCCGTTAATCCCTAACTCTTTTAAATAGGAAAGTTTTTTTCGAATACCGGAAAGATTTCCACCGTATCGCTCCTGATTGGTCACGGGACCGGTATGCCACGGGAGGATTTCTTCCGTATTTTTTTCAGGCGTACCGTTACAGAAACGATCTGGAAAAATTTGATACCACACCGTATCATTGACCCAGGAAGGCGTCACGTTCAGATCTGCCGGATTCATCCAGGGCACAATGAAACACTGGAGCATTCTGCCGTCCATATGAAGCTGTTCTTCTGTCAGAAAGCCGTCTTCAAAATAATACCAGGTTTCTGATTCTGTATGAAGTTCAAAATAATACTTACACCTTTTATAAGGAGGAAGTAATGTGATGGTCCACCAAATCTGATATTTCAAACGTTTTTTGAAGCAGATCTCCTCCCGCTTTCCCGTCCATTTTTCTTTTCCTCCCAGGATTCCCGCATCAAAGGGATCTCCATAATGGATAAATACCTGTTTGACATCATATCCGGTTTTTAAATTGATAATAAGCTCCTTCTCATTACCCGGATAGCTCATCTGTTCCGATGTTTTATGATAGACCCCGGAAAATTCCATATGCTAATTCCTCTCTTCTGCCAATTTTCTATACTGGCGCAATGCTTTTTTGATTCGGTTCTGATCCGGCATTCTCCACTCCCAGTTGGGACTTCCCACGGTTCCCGGAAGATTCATTCGTGCTTCTTTTCCAAGTCCAAGCACATCTGCCATAGGTACAATGGCATAAGCCGCCTTACTTTTTAAGGTGTATGCCAAAAGACGTTCCCACACAGAACCTTTTAAGATTCCCTGACGTTTCAGGAAACGCCTTACCTTTCTTCTTCCCGCCACAGACAGTCCCTCATACCACTGCATCAACGTATCGTTGTCGTGAGTGCCGGTATAAATGATCATATTTTCTTCTTCGCCAAAGGTATCTCTGGCATATTTTCCGCTGGTATCTATGGAAAACTCCAGCACCTTCATTCCCTTGAAATGAAAATGTTCCTTCAGCTTCACCACCTCCGGACGCAGATCTCCCAGATCTTCTGCCACCAGTTCCACATCCGGAAATTTTTCCTTTAAAAGCGCCAGCACTTCATATCCCGGCGCTTCCACCCATGTTCCATCCACAGCCGTCGGACAGGAAGCCGGAATCTTCCAGTAGGTATCAAAAGCGCGGAAATGATCAATGCGAATCAGATCAAACAGGCGGCTGCTGTAGCCGATCCGATCCAGCCAGAACGAATAGTTCTGTTCTTTCAGATATGCCCAGTCATAAATAGGATTTCCCCATCTCTGCCCTGTGGCGCTGAAATAATCTGGCGGTACTCCGGCAATAAAAACCGGTTTTCCCTCTGCATCCAAAAGAAAGTTTTCTCTTGCTCCCCACACGTCCACAGAATCCACCCCTACATAGAAGGGAACATCTCCCATAATCCGGACTCCTCTTTCATTGGCATACGCCTTGATCTTCATCCACTGGGTAAAAAACAGGTACTGAAGTACCATGTGATAATGCGCTTCTTCCTGTATTTCCTCTGGCATTTCTTCTCTGGTCATCGGCCAATTTTTATCTGTCTCTGTCCACTGATTCCAGCAGATTCCCCCATTCTTCTTTTTCAGCGCCCGGAACATTCCATAGTCGTACACCCAGCTCTGGGAAACAAAGGCTTCATACGCTTCTGTCTTTTCAAAACGGGAACAGGCTTCCCGAAGATAAGGTTCCTTAAAGGCTCTTACCTTCTCATAATCCACTCGTTTTTCCATCGCCTGAAATTCCGGGGGCCGGTCTTGGAGCAGTCCTTCCCGGTACAGTTCTTCCAGACTGATATAGATTTCATCTCCCGCACAGGAAGAATACGGCTGATAGGGAGAATTCCCATAACCCAGGGGATTCAGCGGAAGGATCTGCCAGATGGTGATCCCTGCTTCTTTTAGACTCTCCACAAAGGAGAGGGTTTCTGCCCCCAGTTCCCCAATGCCGTGTGCCGACGGAAGGGAAGAAAGGGGCATCAAAATTCCTGATTCTCTCATGTATCTTCCTCTTTCTCTCTCAGTTTAGTTTCCAGATATCTCTGTTATATTCCGCAATGGTACGATCGGAAGAAAAGTATCCGGCTTTTGCGATGTTCACCAGGGATTTCTTCGCCCAGGACTGTCTGTCTTCGTAGTCAGAAAGCATCTGCTCTTTTTTTGCAATATATTCCTTCACATCCAGAAGCGCCATAAACCAGTCTTTTGATACAATTTCCTTGTAAAGCCTGCAGAGATTTTCCGGATCGCCAATGCGGATCAGTTCCTTGCTGATGATAAAGTCCACCAGTTCTTCAATGGTTTCATCGGATTCATACAATGCCTTTGCATCGTAACTGCCTTTTTCATAAAGATCGATCACTTCCTTGGAGCTCTTTCCAAAAACATAGATATTTTCATCTCCCACCAGCTGATGAATCTCCACATTGGCTCCATCTTCTGTTCCAAGGGTAACCGCTCCATTGAGCATAAATTTCATGTTTCCAGTACCGGAAGCCTCCTTGGATGCCAGAGAAATCTGCTCGGAAATATCACAGGCCGGGATCAGTTTCTCTGCCTTTGTCACATTGTAGTTTTCTACCATAACCAGTTTCAGATACGGACGCACTTCCGGGTCCTGATTGATCAACTGCTGCAGACATAATAACAGATGAATGATATCCTTTGCAATGGTATAGGCCGGAGCCGCCTTGGCCCCGAAGATCATGGTCAGAGGACGTTTGGGCAGATTTCCTTTTTTGATCTCTTTGTATTTATAAATGGCATACAGCGCGTTCATCTGCTGTCTTTTATACTCATGGAGACGTTTTACCTGAATATCAAATACGGAATTTGGATCGATCTCCACATCCTGCGTCAGCTTCAGATAATCTCTTAACGCTTCCTTGGAATGTTGTTTGATTTCCTGTAATTTTTTCAAAACAACAGAATCTTCCTGATATTCCAGCAGTTTTTCCAGTTTTTCTGCGTCCTTTAAATATTCTTCTCCGATCAGCTCTGAAAGATAATCGGCCAGTTCCTCGTTGCAGTGGGTAAGCCATCTGCGGAAGGTGATACCGTTTGTCTTATTGTTGAATTTTTCCGGATAAATATCATAGAAAGGTTTCAGTTCTGATTCTTTAAGGATTTCTGTATGAAGGGCTGCCACGCCATTGACTGCATAGCCGTAATGGATATCCATATGGGCCATGTGTACACGGTTTTCCCGGTCAATGAGGTACACACGCTCATCCGAATAGTCCCTTCTCACTCGCGCATCCAGTTCGCGGATGATGGGAAGAAGATGGGGAACCACTTTTTCCAGATAAGAAACCGGCCATTTTTCCAGCGCCTCTGCCAAGATGGTATGATTGGTATATGCACAGGTTTTTCTTACCACATCAATGGCGGTATCCATATTGAATCCTCTTTCCATAAGCAGACGGATCAGTTCCGGAATCACCATGGAAGGATGGGTATCGTTAATCTGGACTGCCACATGTTCATGAAGGCGATACAGATCGTATCCATTTTCCTCGGCTTCCTTTAAGATCAGCTGAGCCCCATTGCTCACCATAAAATACTGCTGATAAATTCGGAGAAGCTGCCCTGCTTCATCGCTGTCATCCGGGTAAAGGAATAAGGTCAGATTTCTTCGGATATCCTGCTTGTCAAAGGAAATCCCTTCTGTCACTATGGAATCGTCTACCGTATCCAGGTCAAATAAGTGTAGGCGGTTACAGCCGTTTTCATATCCAGGAATGTCAATGTCATACATCACAGAAGTCAAGGTAAAATCTTTAAAAGGTACCTGAAAACTGGTTTCTGTTCTGGTCAGCCAGCTTTCCTCTGTAATCCATGGATTTTTTTCTTCCTTCTGTTTATGATCCTGAAACGTCTGGCGGAATAAGCCGTCATGATAATTCAGGCCCACACCGTCTCCATTCAGTCCCAAGGTGGCAATGGAATCCAGAAAGCAGGCTGCCAGACGTCCCAGTCCACCATTTCCAAGGGAAGGTTCCTGTTCCATCTCTTCGATTTCTGTTATATGGTGCCCATTCTTTTCCAGAACCTCTTTGGTTTCCCGAAACAGTCCCAGATTGATCAAATTGTTGGATAACAGCTTTCCAATCAGAAATTCTGCGGAGATATAATATAGTTTCTTTTTCCCCTGATTTCTTCTGGTACCTTTCATTTTTTCTTTTGTAATCAGAAGAAGAGCTGTGTAAATTTCTTCCCTGGATGCTTCTCTGATAGTTGTTCCGTAGCGTTCTCTGATTACCTGCTCTAATAATTTTTCCATAAGGATTCTCCTTTTTCTAAAGATTCATATACTCGTAATATCTCACCCACACTCCAGGCCTGTGCAAAACAGCCCTTGGATCTGGTTGGATTTTTTCCGTCATAAATTTCCGGAAGCTGCCCAATGCATCCTTCCCTCATGGCAGATTCCAGCACTTCCAGCTGATCCTGCACCTTTTTTCTTGCTTTTGCGGAACCGTGGTGTACCTTCAGATACGCCAGATAGTAGGCGCCCAGCGGAAACGTCCAGACGGTTCCCTGATGATAAGCCATATCCCGCTCTTCCATAGCCCCCTGATACCAGGGATGAAATTCCGGATCATCTTCTTCCAGTGTTTTCAGTCCATAAGGGGTATAGAGTTTTTCAAACACCGTTTCCACCACCATGTTTTCCTGTGCTTCCTCCAGCATGGTAAAAGGCATGGAAACCGCCCAGATCTGATTGCAGCGGATCTGTGTATCTGCTTTTGTCCCGGATACCAGATCTTTTAAACATCTCTTCTCTTCCATCCAGAACTGATCCACAAAGGACTGTTTCACCTGTGCCGCAAGCGCTCCATAGACCGGTTCTCTTTTTACAACAGGCGCCAGGGCATCCATCACACAAAGAGCATTGTACCAGTAGGCATTGATCTCCACGGGTTTGCCGTGACGGGGGGTGGGAAGGATTTCTCCCACACGCACATCCATCCAGGTCACCTGCCACAATCCTTCTCCTGCCCGGATCAGCCCATCTTCCTCCATACGGATACCGAAAGAAGTTCCCTTCTGATAAGCGCTGACGATCCGTTCCATCACCGGATACATTTCCTGTACAAAAGCCGCGTCTTTTGTTGCCTGATAATACAGATACACGCAGTTGATAAACAAAAGAGCTGCATCTACGGTGTTATACAGAGGTTCGTTTCCACCCTCCGGAAACAGGTTGGGCATCAGACCTCTGTGTTCGTTGGCAGCAAAGGTGCGAAGAATCTCTGCTGCTGTTTCGTACTGACCGGTAGAAATGCAGATTCCCGGCAAAGCAATCATGGTATCTCTGCCCCAGTCCTCAAAAAACGGATACCCGGCCAGAATGGTACTTCCCCTGGTAGATGCTCTCTGAGATACAAACTGATTGGCGCTTTTGGCCAGTTCCCTTGCCACAGGAAGAATAAAGCCTGCGGTTTCTTCCAACTGTTTCCTTCTGGCTTTCATTTCCTCTATGATGCGTTCCCCATCCTTTGTGGCATCTTCCATGGAATACACCACTTTCAGCACTGCGCTTTCTCCTGGTCTTACAGAAAGTTCCATGGAATGTATGGCCTTGGCAAGCCCGGTTTCCCTTCTTCCGTCACAGGCATCATAGCTGTAATACAGCTTTTCCCGGATTTCTTCATGATCCGTCACAGTTCCGTTTGTTTCGAAGAAAAGGGTCTGACCATTGGAATGTATGGCATTTCCTTCTCTTACAAAGCGCTGCACCTCTTCTGGTTCTTTCCCTTTTTCCGTAAACTGATAGAAAGGAGTCACCACAAGCCTTGCCTCTGTTCTTCCCCTGTTTTCCACACGATAGCGAAGCGCAAGGGTATTTTCTCCCTGCTGCATCCCCATTTCTTTGTGAATGGAAACGCCCTTTACATGGTATTTCCAAATGGGGCTATCCTCAAAAACAAAGGCGGACAGGTGCATATATCCCTCTTCCTTGTGACCGTCTTCAAACTCCTGAGTGGAAAGAAAGATTTCTTCCTCTCCCAGAAGAAGACGTTCTGCCATGCGGTGAACCATATTATATCTGTGATTCGGCGCCTTCACACAGGCCATAAGAAGGGCATGGTCATTTCTGGCTGCCGAACCGGTTATGGTCAGGGAGGAAAAACCTCCCAGACCATTTGTCAGAAGATAACAGTTCTCCTGTCCCCTTTCTATGGATTTTAATTCCTGTTTTCCGTAAATCCACTTCATTGTCTTACTCCCTTAATCCAAGAATCAATACACTTACCGGTGCTGCTTCTGCATAATCTGCTTTTTTGTGTTTCTTCCACAAAAAGCTGTCCTCTCCATCTGCAAGCACTTCCCATTCTCCATATGGAAGAGGGAAGGAACGTTCCTTCTCTGTCCGGTTATAGATCACATACAGAGTTTTCCACCGGGAAGGGAACTCCTCCATTTTGTTATCCACCAGAAATCCCAGGATTCCCTCTTCCATCCACTGTCCGAAGATTCGTTTGTACGCGGTTTTCGACTTGTCACACAGTCCCGGAAGAAGTCTTCTAAGAGCCAGAAGTCCCTGATAATAGGTAACCAGTTCTTTGTATTCATAAGCGCGCTTCCAGTCAAGCCGATTCAATTCAATGGGTGCCCGGAAGGTATTTTCCTCCCCGTTTTTTGTCCTTGCAAATTCCTCGCCGGAAAGGAAGAACAGGTTTCCCTGACAAGTCATGTAAATACCTGCCGCCAGGCGATTAACCTTTAAACGCTGTTCTTCCTCTTTTATGGTTTTTCCCAGCTTATCCCATAAAGTCCAATTGTCATGAGCGGAAACATAGGTGACAACCTGGCTTGGCGCTTTCGGCCCTGTTTCTTCTCCGCACCATGCCTGAACACTGTGAAGAATTTTTTTCTCCAGGTTCTTTCCCCCGTTTACAAAGCCGGGAATCTCTGCCTCAAATACATGACCTTTAATGGCATCCCTGGTATCGTCGCAGAACATTCCCACGCCTTCATCCAGCATCTGGATATTTTTTTTCAAAGCCGGAACAGCAGGGGCTTCCATCGCCGTTTCATCTGCTGCCCAGGGTTCTCCGTACAACAAAATTTCCCCTTTTCCAAAGCGGCGATCCAGCTCTTCCCGGATTCGATTCATCAGGTTCACATCCAGAAGTCCCATCAGATCGAATCGAAAACCATCGATATGGTATTCCTCAGCCCAGTAAAGTACAGACTGTACAATGTAATTGGCGCACATGGCCCGCTCGCTTGCCACATCATTTCCGCAGGCAGAGCCATTGGAGATTTCCCCATTCTCGTAGGTGCGGAAATAATACCAGGGAACCGCCTGATTCAGACTGGCATCCAGGTGGTACATATGGTTATATACCACATCCATAATGACCCGGAATCCGTTTTTGTGCAGAGCCTGTACCATTTCCTTCATTTCCCGGATCCGCACTTCCCCATGGTATGCATCGGTGGCATAAGAGCCTTCGGGGATATTGTAATTTATGGGATCGTATCCCCAGTTAAACTCCCCTTCTTCTTTTTTTTCATTCACAGAGCCGTAGTCGTAGACAGGCATCAGCTGAATATGGGTTACACCAAGGGATTTCAGATAATCCATTCCTGTAGGATGGATGCCATCTTCACAGAGCGTGGTATGCTCTTCTGTAAAAGCCAGATATTTTCCTCTGTGCTCTTTGGAAAAGCCTCCGGATGGGTCCCAGGAATATTCCTTTACATGAAGCTCATAGATGATGTTTTCCTTTGGCTTATCCGGCGGACCATCCTGCTCCCAGCCTTTGGGATCTGTTTTTGACAGATCCACCACCATACTTCTCACTCCATTGATCCCACAGGCTTTTCCATAGGGATCTGCACATAGCACCTGTTCTTCCTCTCTCCAGATTTCATATTGATAATAAACACCATGAAGGGATTTCTCTGTCCGGTATGCCCAAACTCCCTGTTTTTCCTTTTTCATAGGAATGCGCTGAACACATTCCCCCTGCTCTCCGTCCCCATAAAACAAAAGGGTAACCGCTTCTGCCAGGGGACTCCACAGGAGAAAGGAAGTCCCTTTCTCTGTGCACTGTACCCCAAGATCAGAACCTGGATAGAGGTATTGTCTGTTAAATTGGGAAGAATTATATTGTTCCTTCAGCTTCTGTCTCGTCTTCATCCTCTGTACTCCTTTATCAGCCTTTTACTGCTCCGGATACTCCATCCACGTAATATCTCTGCATAACTAAAAACAGAATGGCAATGGGGATGGAAATCAGCACTGCCCCTGCTGCAAAGCTAGTGTACCAGCTGTCAATGTATTCTTTTTCCAGCATTTTCCAAAGTCCAATGGCAATGGTATACTGGTCGGAATTTGCCCTGCAGATAACCTTGGCAAAAATAAAATCCAGCCACGGCGCCATAAATGCAGTCAGCACCGTATATACAATAATGGGTTTACTTAACGGCAGTGTAATCTTACTGAAGATCTGCCATCTGGTACATCCATCCAGGATTGCCGCCTCGTCCACTGCATAGGGAATGGTATCGAAAAATCCCTTAGCAATCTGGAAGGAAAGACCTGCGCCTCCTGAGTAACACAAGATCAGGGCAACCCGGATAAGATTTCCTTCTGTAAGTCCTATGGCCTTTAAGATAAAATACACAGCGATCATAGACATGAAGCTGGGAAACAGGCCCAGTACCATCGCCATGTTCATATATGGTTTCCGAAGCTTAAATTTCAGTCGGGACAGACAGTAGGAAACTGCCAGTGTATAAAAAGTCGCGATCAGGCAGGAAAAGATTGCAATGATCAGGGTATTGGTAAACATTTTTGGGAAGTTCAAAATGGAAGTCTCGGTAAACAGCTTCACATAATTATCCAGGGTATAGGTTTGGGGGAAAAAGGTAGATACATAAGAACCCTTTTCTCCACGGAAGCTGGTGAGGATTACCCAGATAATGGGAAATACCCAGACAGCCGCCAGAATTGCCAACACGGTATGGACAATGGTGTTGTTGATCAGACGTTTTCTTTTTGCTGATTGATATTTTGCTGCCATCTTTAAAATCCTCCTTCTTTATAGGACTTACTGTTGCGATAAGTAATCAGTGATCCAACTGCCAGAATTACGAAGGTCATAATACCGATTACAGCGCCCACATTGTAATACTGTTTGTCAATGGTCAGCTTATAAAGCCAGGTGACAAGCAAGTCTGTTTTTCCCGCCGTAGACGCCAGATCCGTCACCGGATCTCCGCCGGACAGCAGATAGATTACGTTGAAGTTATTCACATTTCCTGTAAAGGTCACAATCAGATACGGTGTAGTTACATACAGCATATAGGGCAGGGTAATTTTGAAGAAGGACTGAATGGCATTGGCTCCGTCCACCTTGGCTGCCTCATAAAGTTCTCCCGGGATATTCTGTAAAACACCGGTAAGCTGCAGCAGCGTATACGGTACACCCACCCAGATATTAATCACAATTACCGTTACTCTTGCCCATGTGGGATCGGTAAAGAAGGGAAGACTGGCGTCCTGCGCAATCCATCCCAGATTTCTGAGAAGAACGTTTACTGCTCCGTTTGGCTGCAGCATGGTACGCATGATCAAAAGAGAAACAAACATGGGTACTGCGCAGGATAATACGAAACAGAATCTCCAGAAGCCTTTGACTTTTGTATCTTTGCGGTTGATCACCAGCGCCAGGATCATACCGAAGATATAGTTACTGAAGGTGGCAAAGAATGCCCACACCAGTGTCCAGCCCAGCACCGACCAGAAGGTACTTCCCAAAATACTGCTGGAATCAAACAAGGTTTTGAAGTTTTCCAGTCCCACCCAGTCAAACAGCATCAGATGATTGCCCAGTTTGCTGTAATTGGTAAATGCCATACAGATCATAAAGATCAGTGGAAGGATTGTTAAGACCAAAATAAATGTCATGGGCGGCGTCATCAAAAGACGGTGCAGATTCTCATGAAGGAGAGATCTTACATCCTCCATGAATGTATTTACATGCTGACCGCTCTTATCCAGACATTCTGCCTTGTAAGCGCTTTTTAAGGTACCGCTCCAGATCCAGACCATCAGAACCGTCAGAAGGATGGTCGCAACTCCATAAAGTAGGATCAGTACAGACTGATCTCCCTGGGTATAGCGGTAGACCTGATCCACCTCATCCCAGACTTCCTTCTGGGGTACGCTTCCGAGAGATCCCAGCATCTGGATCATTCCGATCCCACTGACAAACATAAAGGTCAGGTAAGCAGCCTCTACAGCCAGATATAACAGTCCCTTGATCTTCTGTTTGTGGACCATGTTTCCTAATCCCATGAGAAACATGGACATCTTTGTTTCCATTCCTCCCTTCCTGATGGCATTCATACAGGTATATGGGGTGGGAAACTGATTTTCTTTTTTCTTTCTTTTTAACATTTCCTTTTCTCCTCATGTGCGGCAGAACGTTATGTCCTGCCAGTCTCCTTGCTCGACTTAGACTGCCGTATCAGATGCCATCGCTGTTCATAGCTTCGTTCATGGCTTCTGTCTGCTCTGCTGCATTTTCATGGGTCACGCTCTTGTTTCGGATTCCTTTTCCTATGTTCTCCACCGGAATCCAGCAGTTGTTCATCTTCGCCACAAAAGGCTGAAGAATGGAAGTCTGATTAAATGTATCATTCTGTGCAGAAACAAGGGGATCTGTCGCAATGGCTTCCTGTGACAGAAGTTCCGTATTACATGGAATCACATTTCGCATCTGGTAATGTGTCAGCTGTGCCTCGGCAGAACCCAGATACACGGCCAGTTCCACCGCCGCAACCATGTTTTTGCTGTAAGGATTCACACCAATGGCCTTGGAACCTGCATATGCCTTCATCTGCTTTTCTTCTCCATTTAACGTATAGCAGGGAAGGGAGGCAGCTCCCATATTCTCTCCCAATGCTTCCTTTACTGCATTGGCATCCCAGGAACCGGAAAAAATAGCAGAAATACTTCCATCTCTCAATCCTGCAATACCAGAACCGTCTGCATCGATCTTAAAGTTTGGATTTGCCGCAAGATCAATGAGATAATCGGTCACATCCACTGCCTTCTGTCCGGAAAAATCCACGCCTTTTTCTTCCTGTGTTCCATCTCCGAACAGCGTACATCCATTTCCAATATAGAAAGAGGGCAAATACCAGGAATTGGTAAAAGGCAGAGATACCACACCTTTTTCCAGCATGGTATCCAGATTCTTAATGTCTTCCTCTGAAAAAACGCTTTTGTCATAGTACAGAAACCAGGTGTTGGTCGTAAACGGTACGCCATAAAGGTCGCCATCCTTCACCAGAGAATTTAATACCTCCGGGGAATTGGTCTTCTCAATCTCTTCCCGGTATTTTCCTCCGAATTTAGCCAGTGCATTGGCATCTGTCATAATGGTCAGCGTGTCATTGGCATACATAAATACATCCGCACTTGCCTCAGGGTCCTGCGCGACCTGATTGGCCGCAGTCGCTTCATCGGCAATTCCATAAACAAAGGTGATATCCCATTCCGGATGCAGCGCCGCAAAATCTTCACAGGTGTTCTGCAGCCATTCTCCGCTTTCCTTGGACTGATCCTCTGACGGGGACCAGACCATCAGACGCACACTTTCCGTCTCATTTTCTTGCTGCCCGGCAGATTTTGTACTGCCGCAGCCGGCAAGAGCGGATGCCAAAAGTACCCCAGCCATAAAGAGTGCCGTTTTTTGTTTCTTCATGTTCCTTTCTCCTCATCCTTTTGTTTGTTTCGTTTTGTTTCGTAAATGTAATATAACTCACATCCACCAAAAGGTCAATATCAAAGATATTTTTCTCTGTTTTTCACATTTTATACCTGTTGTTTTTGTACACTTTTTCTATTTTTCTTTTCTTTCCGAAACAACTCGATCTCCAGCATTGCTTTTCTCTTTTCTTTTGGTTATAATAAACACATCATATGATTTTGAAAGGACAGTTATGGCTACTATACAAGATATTGCTGATAAACTTGGGATTTCCAAGGGAACGGTATCCAAAGCGATCAATAATGCTCCTGATATCAGCGAAACATTACGAAAAACAGTCTTGGATACTGCGGTAGAAATGGGATACACCAAATTAAGACGCTTGAAAAGCGATGCAAAAAAGCTTTGTATCCTGATTGAAAATATGGAATATGAAGAACCCCACCAGTTTGGATATGATTTTGTCATTGGATTTCGACAAATGGCAGAACCGGCAGGATATGTGGTTCAGGTTGTTCCTGTCACCGCAGAACTTCAAAAAAAGACTCCTTACGATGTCTTTATGCTGCAAAATGATTACGTGGGTGCATTTGTGCTTGGTTTTTCCCTTAACGATCCATGGATGAAGGATTTTAAGACCAGCCACACCCCCACCATCCTCTATGACAACTATATACCAGCTAATCCTTTTATTGCTTCCATTGGAATTGACAACAACGAGGGGATGGCCCTTGCCATCTCCCATTTAAAACAGCTTGGGCACAGAAAGATCGGTTATCTCAGCAGCGCCCTGGGCTCCTATATCATGCAGATCCGTCACAAGGCTTTCTTCCATGCCATGAAACAAAACGGTCTGAAAGCAGAACCGGAATCTACAGGAGCTTCCTATTACATTACGGAATGTATCCAGAAGCATCTTCCCCGTCTTCTGGATATGGGAATGACTGCCATTGTATGCAGCCATGACCTTATTGCCAATGCTGCCATGATCCAATGCCAGCAGCTGGGCTACCATGTTCCCAGAGATTTAAGCATCATTGGTTTTGACGACCTGCCCCTCTGCTCCTATACCTCTCCGCCTCTGACCACCATACGGCAGGACCGCTCAGAGCTGGGCAAATGTGGATATTATGCCATGGACAGCATTATGAACCAGGTTTCCATTGGAACCATTTACCTCCATGCTCAGCTGATCCAGCGCAATTCCACAGGAACTGCACCCTCCCGTGAAATTTCACCGAAAAAATAATCTTTTTGTGATTTTGTCACGGAAATCTATACCTCCGTTATCTATAATAAAGACAAATACAAGAACAGGAGGTATTCTCTATGAGATTAAAAGATAAAGTTGCCATTATTACAGGAGGAAGCCGTGGAATCGGTTTCGCCACCGCAGATAAATTTTTAAAGGAAGGCGCTACCGTCATCCTTGCAGCCAGTTCTCAGGAATCAGCTGATGCTGCCGTAGCTCAGCTGAAGGAAAAACATCCCGATGGTGTGGTTGCCGGAATCAGTCCCAATCTCGCCAATCTGGAATCCGTGAGGGATGCATTCCGGGATGCCACCTCCAAGTATGGATGTGTGGACATTCTGGTAAACAATGCAGGTGTTTCTGAGAGTACACCTTTCACAGAATACACGGAAGAAACCTTTGATAAGGTTATGGATTTGAATGTAAAGGGTGTTTTCAACGCCACCCGCGCAGCCAGTGAATGCATGATTGCCCGTGGAAGCGGCGTAATTCTCTCCACCTCCTCCATGGTCAGCATTTCCGGACAGCCAAGCGGTTTCGCTTACCCGGCTTCCAAATTCGCAGTAAACGGACTTACCGTTTCCCTTGCCCGGGAATTAGGGCCTAAGGGCATCCGTGTAAATGCTGTCGCTCCGGGAATCACAGAAACAGATATGATGAAGGCCGTTCCTGACGAGGTAATCCAGCCTATGATCCGCCAGATTCCTCTCCGCCGCCTGGGCAAACCAGAGGACATCGCCAATGCCTTTGTATTCCTGGCTTCTAACGAAGCCTCCTACATTACCGGCGTGGTACTGAGTGTGGACGGCATGGCAAGAGCATAAAAAAACAGGCCCCTAAGAAATCAGGGGCCTGTTTTTTATGCCTCAAAGCAAAGCACCTGTACCGATGCTGCATTTATGAATTCAAGAAAATTCGGGATCTCCTGTAAAATTATCTTTTTTCTATCTGCACAATCTGTGGAGCAACTGCATTTCTGAACGCAAGGTCGTGTTCCACCAGCACCATTGCAGGGGAAAACTTTACAATCAGCTGCTCTATCTGCATGCGGGAATACACATCCATATAATTAAATGGTTCATCCCACACATAAAGATGCGCCGGTTCACAAAGGCTTTTGGCAAGAAGCACTTTTTTCTTCTGTCCTTCTGAAAAATCTTTCATATCTTTTTCAAACTGCACCCTTTGCAGATCCATTTTTCTGAGAACTGCCTTAAACAGACTTTCATTCAGTTTATTTCTTTCTGCAAATTCCGACAAAGTTCCTGTTAAATAAGATGCATCCTGGGGAACATAGGAGATCACCAGACCTGCCCCTGTGGTTACAGTCCCCATATGCGCAATGGGTTCCTGTAACAATAATTTCAACAGACTGCTTTTTCCGCTTCCGTTTTTTCCATCCAACAGAATACGCTGACCCCCTCGAATGGTTACAGCTCCATGCCTTCCCATGCTGCCGCAAATCCAGACATTAAACAGCTCTACATTGACGGGCATTTTTGTTATGCCTACAAATTCGGCATCCGGAACTCCATCAAATATGTTCCGAACAAAGATTACAAACGCTTTACAGCCCAATTAAAAAAGGTATATGGAGCAGCCAGCCTGAAAGCGGCAGAGGCTGAATTTGAACGTTTCCGTCAGGCTTGGAGCCAGTATCCCGGAGCTGTTGATGTATGGGTACGAAACTGGCAGCATGTAGCGCAGCTTTTCAGCTATGGAAGTGCGGTGCGAAAAATCCTGTATACCACAAATGCGGTAGAAAGTGTCAATTCCAGTTTCCGCAAAGTAACAAAAAAGGGAGCTTTTCCGTAAGCGCTTAATTTTTAGGTATGATAGAAAAATCCCCGACTACTTTTCAGTAGT
>CALCDJ010000077.1 GCA_937900135.1 uncultured Blautia sp.
CTAACCCCTCAAGATTGAGGGGCAGGGGAGTTGAATAGGCGAAGCCTATTTTTTACTTGATGGTGAATTGTACCATTTTCATATTTTCATCATATCCAACAGTATATTGCAGCTTTCCATTTTCATATTTTGTGATGATCAGACAGGCTGCATATTTTTTTCCATCCTGTTCCTGCCCCACAAAGGCTGTTTTTCCATATTCCTGAAATTTGCCCAATTTATCCAGCGTATCCAGGTAAGATTGGTAGATTTCCGGCGTAAGATTTCCCTGGAGTTCCGTCTGGAAGCGATCTACCCAACCCTCATAATCGTCAGAAGAGGCCAGTTCAATATCCTTTATGGCCTGAGTTTTCACAGTATCCTCATCAAACCCTTCCGGCAGTTGGGCGTCTGTTTTGCATGCAGTAAAGGCAAAGAGAAAAACTGCAAAGATCATAATGGAAAGTGCTGTTTTTTTCAGATGTTTCATAATTCGTCCCTCATTTCTTTTTGTTTTTGTATGACAGCTTTCTGTTGTTTTGTCCAATAGAGATAAAACAAAGAAAGAACTGCTGTGATACCAAGGATGATCCAGATCAGTACTGGGTTTTTCAGAAATACGGAAAGGTCAAAGATTCCGTGGAGAACAACTGCAGCCAGGCAATAGCGGAACTGTTCTTTCTGAAGACTTTGTAATACAAGTACGGTTAAGGCTGTGTGGATACACATGGTGAAAAGGCGTTCCATTCCCACTGCAAGGACTTCTGGTCCAGCCAGAGCAAGAGTGCCCTGATAAAGACCTGGAAGGAGTCCAAGAGAAGCGATCCAGACAGCTTCAATTCCTCCATGGCCAAGACCAAAGGAAACACCGTGGATCCAGGTTTGTTTCCCTTTACATAAGTATCTTAAAAAGAGCCACCTTCCCAGTTCTTCAAAAATACCAGCGCTAAAAGCCATAATACCGGCATATAAAGCAGGATTGGTGGCTGGTAAAAGAGCGAAGGTATCCCAATAAGAACGGAGAAAATTCAAAATGGGAATGCGAAGAAGCAGCTGTGTCAGAATAAAACACAGGATTCCCATACAAAAGGTATAGAATGTTCCTTTTCGGATTTTTAAAAACAAAAGTCCGCTTATAACAGGGAGCCCTACACATAGAAATAAACTGATAATCCCGTAGATCATAAATTCTCCTTTCCCGGAAGCATAATGCTGATCCGATATTCCTGTTCACATGGTTCTATACTCATAGTGCCGGCGTATCGTTCCAGCGTCTGCTGAACGTTTTTTAATCCAATTCCCATATGCCCCTTTTTCTTTTCACCGGGTTTCCAGGAATTGGTCAGGCGGATCACGCGGAAATTCTGGATTGTCTGTACCTGAAAGTTCAAAAAGGGATTCTCAAAACCTTCGCAGGCTTCAATGGCATTGTCCAGAAGATTGGCGAAGATCGTTGTAATATCAATATCCCTCAGATCGGAAAAATCCACGTCGCCCAGCTCTGCGGTCACGGAAATTCCCTTATTCCGCGCAAAAGAAAGCTTGTCATTGCAGATGATGTTCAGCATTTTGCAGCTGGTGTAATATCGTTCTCCCATTACGTTCAGCATATGGTAAAGATCCCGTACATATTGTTGTCCCTGTGTGTTTCCAGTGTCCTGATACAAATGCTCCACAGAAGCTAAATGGTTTTTCATATCGTGGATGATTTTTCTGGACTCCTGGTATTTCTGTTCCAGCTGTTCATAGTGGCGATATTGAATCTGACTCTGGGTCTGAAACAGTTCCAGTTCCCCCTCCAGTTTGTTGGAGCGAAGAAGATAACTCCATAAATAAAAGAAAAAGAAATTCAAAAATACCAGGATACCGATGTCAAGGAGAAGAAGGAACAAACCGTGAAACTGTACGTAAACGGAACATAATTCCAACAGGGAAAAAAGGAGCAGCAGACTGCACACCGGAAGAACCAGGATGGCGAAGGCTTGCCTTTTTTCCACAAGGCTTCCCTGAAATCGAAAAAGCCAAAGGCGGGAGACAAAGGTTACGGAGATCATGACCAGGATTTTGACGATCATAGCCAGATTTCCAAGAACTGCCAAACCTATTTTGTCTGCAAAGAGATAGCCGATGACATTCATCACAAAAATTCCAATTTCCATACACAGGATTAACAGAACTGTGAACAGAAGATCAAAAAACAAGGCTTTTGCTTTTCTGTGAAACAGCAGATACCCTAAAAGTACGCTGTAAAACAGATCAAAAAGGATTGCCAGCCAGGGAAAGGAAAGCTGATGGCCTAAAATGGTGAACAAATAGGTACCGATTCCCAGAAAAAGAAAACCAGTTGCCGTTAGGGCTTTGGGGCGGAAAAAATCTCTGGAATTATGTTTCATAAAGGAATACAGACACAGGCAAAAGACCAGTTCTTCCAGAAAGCCCAGAAATAGATTCAGATAAATTGCAAACATGGAACACCTCCTGGTAAAGATTTAGAGCTGCTGCGCCAGATACCGGGTCAGAAGCTGACGAAACTGGGCAGAGCGTTTCTGGGACAGAGGAAGAACGGTACCATCCGTCAGCAAAAGTTCATATCCCCGAATATTTTGAATATGGGAAAGATTCACAAGAAAACCCTTGTGAGGAGAGGCAAATCCCATGTCAGTAAGTCGTTCTGTCAGAGCAGAGAGGGTTTCCCGAAGATGGTAGATCCCTTTGTCTGTGTGCATGGAAATTTTGCGGCATTCATATTCAAAATAAGAAAGCTTGGATACTGGGAGTTCCAGAATTCCTTCTTCTGTCTGGAAACGAAGGAGGGGGCCAAGCTGCTCTTCCTTTGCGTAGGCAAGCGCCTCCTTGAGCACCTGAAGGATGGACTGTTTTTTTAAGGGTTTTACCAGATATCCAAAGGCATGGACGGAAAAGGCATAATCCCGAAAATCTTCATAAGCGGTAATATAAATGATTTTGACCGTTTTATTTTTCTGACGCAGCTTCCTGGCAGTATCAATGCCGGAAAGGCCTTTCAGGTCAATGTCCAGAAAAATAATATCAAAGGAAATCGGGGAAGTTAAAAGGGCTTCTCCGCTTTCTAAATATACAATCTGAAAAACAGGATCAAGGGATTCCAGATATGTATGCATCTGTTCCCGAATAGCTGCTTCGTCATCGCAGACGGCAATTTTGATCATAATTGTTAACCTCTTTTCTACAAGTTCAATATGAGTATAAAACAGAATATTTTTGATTACAAGACGGGAAGCGCAAGAGACAGATTTCCGGTACAAATGACAGAATAAAGACGCTCCATGATTTTGAGAGAAGTTTCTTGATGAAAAATGCACAAAAACCTTGACAAAAGAGAAGTTTAATGATATATTTTAACCAAGCTTAAATGAGAAATTGCAAGAGATTAGAGGCAATGCAATGAATCACATAGTGTTTCATTAGCGTTGCCTTTTTTTGACCTTTTTCAAAAGGAACACTTAGAATTTCTCAAAAGACTAACGTACAAAACGTGAAATTCACGTAAAATAATCACATTATCCAAGGAGGGTATTTCAATGGAAAAAGAAACAAGACCTTTTGTACCGTGGCAGTTGGTAGATGATTTTATGACAGCAGCTTTTGTAAAGCTTGGTTTACCGGAAGAAGACGCAAGACTTTGTTCCGACGTGTTGCTGGAAAGTGACAGACGTGGTATCGAGAGCCACGGATGTAACCGTTTCAAACCGATTTATGTAGACCGTATCCGTCAGGGAATTTTAAATCCGGTTACCAAAATCGACATTCTTAAAGAAACTCCAACCACAGCTGTACTTGATGCAAACGATGGTATGGGTATGGTAGCAAGTAAAAAAGCCATGGATATGTGTATCGAAAAGGCGCGTAAGTACGGCATGGGTATGGTAGCTGTCAGAAATTCCTCCCATTACGGAATTGCCGGCTACTGGACAGGACTCGCAGAAAAAGAAAACATGATCGGTATCACTGGCACCAACGCTAGACCGTCAATCGCACCAACCTTTGGTGTGGAAAATATGCTGGGAACAAACCCTCTGACATTTGCTATGCCAACAGACGAAGAATTCCCGTTCTCACTGGACTGTGCAACCTCTATTATCCAGAATGGTAAAATTGAGTATTACGCACGTATCGGACATGATACACCAGCTGGTATGGTTATTGGAAGAGATGGATCTGAAATGACAGACAGTGCACAGATTCTGAAGGATATGAGAAGCCAGAAGGCCGCTCTTGCACCTCTTGGCGGTGTTGGTGAACTGTTTGCAGGTTACAAGGGATATGGATATGCGACTGTTGTAGAGCTTCTCTGTGCAGCGCTGCAGTCTGGTATGTTCCTGAAAGACCTGGATGGAAAAGATGAGAATGGCAAGATCCGTCCATATCATCTGGGACATTTCTTTATTGCAATCGATACAGAAGCATTTATGGGAGCAGATGCATTCAAGAAAACAGCAGGCGATATCTTAAGAGGACTTCGTAACTCTCAGAAAGCACCTGGACAGGAAAGAATTTATACTGCCGGTGAAAAAGAGCATGATGTATGGATGTATCGCAAGGATAAAGGCGTTCCTATGACAGAAGCCGTACAGAAAGAGTTCATTCAGCTGAGAGATGAGCTGGGTCTGACACAGTTCCATTTCCCATTTGAGGCTTAAGTCTGATATAATACAGGGGGGATGAAATTCCCCCCATACATTGTTTGATGATTGCTAGGAGGAAAAAAGAATGGATTATGCAAAAGAATCACTGAGACTTCACGGTGAGTGGAAGGGAAAAATTGAAGTAATGAGCCGTGTGCCAGTTGCGTCCAAGGAAGACCTGTCACTGGCTTATACCCCAGGTGTTGCGCAGCCATGTCTGGAGATTCAGAAAGATATTGATAAGAGCTATGAGCTGACAAGACGTCATAATTTGTGCGCAGTTATTACAGATGGTTCTGCTGTTCTGGGACTTGGGGATATTGGACCGGAAGCAGGAATGCCGGTTATGGAAGGAAAATGTGTGCTGTTCAAAGCCTTTGGTGATGTAGACGCGTTTCCTCTGTGCGTAAAAACAAAAGATGTAGATGAATTTGTAAATGCAGTATATCTGATGTCCGGTTCTTTCGGCGGAATTAATCTGGAAGATATTTCTGCGCCGCGCTGCTTTGAAATTGAGCGTAAACTGAAAGAAAAATGTGATATTCCGATTTTCCATGACGATCAGCATGGAACCGCGATCATTTCTCTTGCAGGACTTCTCAATGCACTGAAAGTCGTAGGAAAGAAAAAAGAGGAAGTAAAGATTGTTACTTCCGGCGCAGGCGCTGCAGCTATTTCCATCGTTCGCCTGCTTCTCGCTGCCGGTTTCCAGGATATCACCATGTGTGACCGTTCCGGCGCAATTTATGAGGGACGTGAGAAGGGCATGAACTGGATTAAAGAAGAAATGTCCAAGCTTACAAACAAAGAAAAGAAACAGGGTACTCTGGCAGAAATGCTGGTAGGCGCTGACGTATTCATTGGTGTTTCCGCTCCTGGACAGCTGACTACAGAAATGGTAAAAACCATGAACAAAGACGCTATTATTTTTGCATGTGCAAACCCGACACCGGAAATTTTCCCGGAAGATGCAAAAGCAGGCGGAGCAAAAGTAGTTGCAACGGGAAGAAGTGATTTCCCGAACCAGATCAACAACGTACTGGCATTCCCAGGTGTGTTCAGGGGAACTTTTGATGTACGTGCCAAGGATATCAACGAGGAAATGAAAATGGCTGCTGCACAGGCACTGGCAGACCTGATTTCTGATGAAGAATTAAGCGCTGATTATATCATTCCAAAAGCATTTGACCCGAGAGTTGGAAAAGCTGTAGCTGCAGCAGTTGCAAAGGCTGCAAGAGAGAGCGGCGTAGCCAGAATCTGAGAAACAGAGTTGATACCACAAATTGTAGGATGGATTAGGGGGCATTTATGACGCGGGAAGAAATTTTGGAGCAGTTAGAGGATTGCCCGATTATTGCTGCGGTGAAGGATGAGGAAGGGTTAAAGACCTGCATAGAGTCTGATATTCAGGTTGCATTTGTGATTTACGGAGATATCTGCAGTATTGGAGACATTGTAGGGCGTTTGAAGGACGCGGGAAAAACCGTCTTTATTCATCTGGATCTGATCAGCGGACTGAGCAGCCGGGAAGTGGTGGTACATTATATCTGCCAGGTGACCAGGGCGGACGGCATTATTTCCACAAAGCCTGCGCTGATCAAGCAGGCGAAGGAGGAAGGCTTGTTTGCCATCATGCGTTTTTTCATGCTGGACTCCATGGTGTTTGAAAATGTGGGTAAGCAGGTTTCTAATGTACATCCAGATGTCATCGAGATTATTCCAGGCGCCATGCCTAAGGTTGTTGAAAAATTGTGTCACTATATCGGCGAGGCAGTACCGGTCATTGCCGGAGGCATGATTATGGATAAGGAAGATACCATGGCGGCGCTGAATGCAGGCGCGGTTGCCATTTCCACCAGCAACCAAAAAGTCTGGTTTATGTGATTTAAACAGAAAATAGAATTGACAAAAAGGAGCGGAATTTTCCGCTTCTTTTTTTGTAAAAAAATTGATGGATAAAAAATATGATAAATTTGGGTGAAAACTGTGCAAAATTAAAACGAAAAAAGTAAGAAGGGTTTAAATTGATAAAAAAATAACAAAAAATTACAGGAAAAAATTGAAAAAAATATTGCAAAGTGCACAAAAATGTGGTAAAGTACAACTATGGAAAACGCGTGCCGAGAGAATGGAGATGGCAGAATCGTAATCAAGGGAGTATTGGTATGATTCTGTTTTTTTTATGCCATTTTTTCGTACGAAAATGAAAGGGAGGATACAATGAAGGTTTTCGGACATCGGGGATACAGTGGCGAGTACCCGGAAAATACTATGCTGGCATACAAAAAAGCAGTAGAAGCAGGTTGCGATGGCATTGAATTAGACGTACAGTTGACGCGTGATCTTGTACCGGTACTCATCCACGATGAAAGTATAGAAAGACTTACAAGGGATACTGCCACGATGTGGAGGGGTAGTATCCCTTTCTTTATCATAAAAAGAATCAGATAAATAAAAATAGAGTGCGGTAAAAAAGGAGGTTGGCATATATGATTACAGGGGGCTTACTTGGTACTTGGAATAACTTTGTACAATTTATGAGAGAGCTGAACCTTGTAACCGTGGCAGTTCGTTTGCTTTTGGCTATGGCGGTAGGAACAATTGTGGGTGCAGACCGTGGTATGAAGCGCAGGGTAGCCGGTGTTAAGACCCATACTATTGTGTGTCTGGGAGCAACTATGGCTATGCTGACTGGAGAATTTATCCATCTTTATTCCAATGGCGCCGGTGTGGGAGACACGGCAAGACTTGGGGCTCAGGTCATAAGCGGCGTGGGCTTTTTGGGTGTGGGAACCATTGTGGTGACGGGGAATCGATTTGTTTCCGGTTTGACCACTGCAGCCAGTCTGTGGACCTGTTCCTGCATTGGTCTGGCTATTGGCTGTGGGTTTTACAGCGGAGCAATCTTGGGAACACTGGCAGTTATGATTGTATTACGCTATTTCAATGCGTTAGATTATTATGTGGAAAACCATTCCAATGTATATGAAGTGTATATGGAATTTGAGTCGGAAGAACATTTGAGTGCAGCGATTCGCAATCTGAGAAATGACAAAATTAAAGTAGCAAGTGTAAATGTATTGAAGAAGAAAACAAAGAGCCAGAATGTAATTGTACAGGCTTCCATTGAGACAGGGAAATGGATGGCGAAAAATATGCTGTTCATCAAAATCGAAGAGCAGGAAGGACTTATCTCTGTGGAAGAATTGTAAAGAAGCAGGCTTTTAAAATAAGAACAAGAGAAAAGGAGAATGATTATGGCAAAATATGTAATGGCATTGGATGCAGGGACTACAAGTAACCGCTGTATTCTTTTTGATAAGACAGGTAAAATGTGCAGTGTGGTACAGAGAGAATTTCGCCAGATTTTTCCGAAACCAGGCTGGGTAGAGCATGATGCGGATGAAATCTGGGCAAGCCAGTTGGGTGTAGCGGTAGAAGCCATGAATAAGATTGGCGCATCTGCAGAGGATATTGCAGCCATTGGTATCACCAACCAGCGTGAGACGGCGATTGTATGGGACAAGAACACCGGAGAGCCGGTATATCATGCAATTGTCTGGCAGTGCCGCCGTACTTCTGAATACTGTGATTCCCTGAAAGAAAAAGGACTTACTGAGAAAATCCGTGAGAAAACCGGTCTGATGATTGACGCTTATTTTTCAGCAACTAAGATCAAATGGATTTTGGACAATGTACCTGGCGCCAGAGAAAAAGCAGAAAAGGGTGATTTGCTCTTTGGAACTGTGGAGACCTGGCTGATCTGGAAACTTACCAAAGGTGAAGTGCATGTGACTGATTACTCCAATGCAGCCAGAACCATGCTTTTTAATATCAATACCCTGGAGTGGGATGATGAAATCCTGGAAGAACTGGGAATTCCCAGAAGTATGCTGCCAAAAGCCATGCCTTCCAGCTGTGTTTACGGTACGGCAGATCCTTCCTTCCTGGGTGGACCGATTCCCATTGCAGGCGCAGCAGGAGATCAGCAGTCTGCATTGTTTGGACAGATGTGTTTTGAAACAGGAGAGGCCAAGAATACATACGGAACAGGCTGTTTCCTTCTGATGAATACAGGAGAAAAACCGGTATTTTCCAAGAACGGACTGGTAACTACCATTGCCTGGGGTGTTGACGGAAAAGTCAATTATGCGCTGGAAGGGTCCGTGTTTGTTGCGGGGGCTTCTGTCCAATGGCTGCGTGATGAAATGCGCCTGATTGACTCTGCCATTGATTCTGAATATATGGCAAAAAAAGTACCGGATACCAATGGATGTTACGTGGTTCCAGCATTCACAGGACTGGGAGCTCCTTACTGGGATCAGTATGCGCGGGGGACCATTGTGGGTATTACCCGTGGCGTAAACAAGTACCATGTGATTCGTGCCACTCTGGAATCCATTGCATACCAGGTAAATGATGTGCTAACTGCGATGAAAGCAGATTCTGCAATTGCTTTATCCTCTCTTAAGGTAGACGGAGGAGCAAGCGCCAACGATTTCCTGATGCAGACCCAGGCTGACATTGTTGCTGTTCCTGTAAAACGTCCGGAATGCGTAGAAATCACTGCTTTGGGTGCCGCATATCTGGCAGGGCTTGCAGTAGGATACTGGAGCAGCAAGGAAGAAATTAAGAAAAATTGGGCAGTAGGAAATGTTTTCTATCCATCTCTGAAGGAAGAAGAGCGGGAGAAACGCGTAAAAGGATGGAAAAAAGCGGTTCGCTATTCCTATGGGTGGGCAAAAGAAGAATAGATTTTATACAGATAACTGGATACGCACATGACAAAAGCAGGGGTTTTTCCCCTGCTTTTGCATGGAAAAACAGGGAAAGAAAAGGTCGAAAAAATTTCGATGATTGTCGATGGGAATCCCTGTCATGGGGTTGCTTTCTTTTGATTATCTGCTATAATAAGAACACTTGAAAACAAAAAAGAAAGGTATTTTTCATGGCTAAGGTATTGATTGTGGGCGGAGGTGCCGCCGGAATGCTTGCCAGTGTTTATGCGGCAAGAAATGGCAATGAAGTCCATGTATTAGAAAAAAATGAAAAATTAGGAAAGAAATTATATATTACAGGGAAAGGCCGTTGCAATGTGACAAACGCCTGCGAAACAGAAGAACTGTTTCCGGCAGTGATGACCAATTCCAAGTTCTTATACAGCGCATTTTATTCCTATGGAAGTCAGGATATCATGGACTTTCTGGAAGAGGCCGACGTTCCGTTAAAGATAGAACGGGGAAACCGGGTGTTTCCCGTATCCGATCATTCCTCGGATGTTATTCGGGGAATTCAGTCTCAGATGAAAAAAGCCGGGGTGCAGATTCATCTTCATACAGAAGTGAAGCGTCTTGTGACCAGAGAGGGTGTTTTGACAGGAGTGGAGCTTACCGATGGAACGAGCATGGAAGCAGATGATGTAATCGTAGCCACCGGCGGTCTTTCTTATCCCACCACAGGTTCCACCGGGGATGGCTACCGCTTTGCAGCGGATACCGGCCATAAGGTGGTAGAACAGAAACCATCGCTGGTGCCTCTTATTGTGGAAGAGGAATATATCAGGAAGCTCCAGGGGCTTTCTCTGAAAAATGTGAGACTCACCATAAAAAAAGAAAAAAAAGTTCTGTATCAGGATTTTGGTGAGATGATGTTTACACATTTTGGAATTACCGGACCTTTGGTGTTGTCTGCCAGTGCAAAAATCGGAAAACAACTGGAAAAAGGAGCGCTTACGGCTTTTCTGGATCTGAAACCGGCGCTTACACCGGAACAGCTGGATGCCAGAATTTTAAGAGAATTCCAGGGAAATCAGAACAAACAGTTTAAAAATGTAATTCACGTGTTGTTTCCTTCTTCCCTGACTCCTGTTATACTGGAGCAGGGAGGAATTCCACCGGAAAAACTCATCCATGAGATTTCAAAAGAGGAGCGCAGAAATTTTGGAGAACTGGTAAAGGCCTTTCCTTTTACCATTACCGGTATGGGTTCCTTTAAGGAAGCGGTAATTACCAGAGGCGGAGTTTCTGTAAAAGAGATCAATCCTGGAACCATGGAGTCCAAACGCATGGCCCATCTTTATTTTATTGGTGAGGTGCTGGATCTGGATGCGGTAACAGGAGGATATAATCTTCAGATTGCCTGGTCAACTGCCTATGCGGCGGGAACCGCCGTAGGGAACAGGGAAACAGAGGTATAAAAAAGGAGGAGGAAACATGGTTTGTAATATTGCCATTGACGGACCTGCCGGCGCAGGAAAAAGTACCATTGCAAGAAAGGTAGCCGGGGAACTGTCTTTTATCTATGTGGATACAGGCGCTATGTATCGCGCTATGGCCCTTTATCTTCTGCGCCAGAAGGTGAACGGAGAAGATGAAAATGAGGTGGCCAGAGTGTGTCAGGAGCCGGATATTTCTATTACCTATGAGCATGGAGAACAGGTGGTTCTTCTCAACGGTGAGAATGTAAACAGCCTGCTTCGGACAGAAGAAGTGGGGAATATGGCTTCTTTAAGTTCTGCTAATCCAAGAGTGAGAGAACAGCTTCTTAAATTGCAGAGAGGCCTTGCAAAAGCCAATAATGTGGTGATGGATGGACGAGACATTGGAACGACCATTCTTCCCGACGCGCAGGTGAAGATTTTTCTGACTGCAAGTTCTGCGACACGTGCAAAACGCCGCTATCTGGAATTAAGCGAAAAAGGAATTTCCTGCCAGCTGGAAGAGATCCAGAAGGATATTGAAGACCGGGATGCCCGTGACATGAATCGCGCCGTTTCCCCTCTTCGTCAGGCAGAGGATGCAGTTCTTGTGGATTCCTCGGAAATGACCATCCCAGAGGTGGTAAAGGCCATATTACAGATATACGAAAATAAGGTTGTAAAATAATACGGGTCTGGAGAGTAAATTATGGAAATTAAGGTTGCGAAAACAGCAGGATTCTGTTTTGGCGTACAGAGAGCCATGGATCAGGTTTACGATCAGATCAGGCAGGGAGCTTCTCCCATATACACATTAGGTCCCATTATTCATAACGAAGAAGTGGTACGGGAACTGGAAGAACAGGGAGTCAGGGTGATTGAGGAGGAAGACCTCTCTCGCCTTAAAGAAGGAACTGTTGTGATCCGTTCTCATGGTGTGGGACGGGAAATCTACGAAAAAATTGAGAAACAAGGGTTATCCTGTGTGGATGTTACCTGTCCTTTTGTTCTTAAGATCCACCGGATCGTGGAGCGGGAGAGCAGGAAAGGAACCCATGTGATCATTATCGGAGATCCGACCCATCCGGAAGTGCAGGGAATCTGTGGATGGTGTGAAGGTCTCTATACGGTACTTCAAAGCCGAAAGGAAGCCCTGGATTTCTTGCCGGGGGAGAATCAAAGTTTTTGTATTGTGTCACAAACGACATTTAATTACAATAAATTTAAAGAATTAGTTGAAATTCTCGGCAAAAAGAGGTATTATAATAATGTTTTAATAAGTATAGATGTTTTAAACACTATTTGTAATGCTACCGAAGAACGGCAGAGAGAAGCAAGAAACATAGCCGGAGAGGTAGACACTATGCTGGTTGTAGGAGGCCGGCACAGTTCCAATACTCAAAAGCTGTTTGAAATATGTAAAAAGGAATGTGAAAATACTTACTATATACAAACACCTGTAGACTTGGATTCTGAAATGTTCCAATGCAGTAGTTGTGTAGGTATTACAGCAGGGGCGTCCACCCCAAAGAAAATTATTGAGGAGGTTCAAGAACATGTCAGAATTAAGTTTTGAACAGATGCTGGAAGGTTCCGTAAAAACTATCAGAAATGGAGAGATCGTACAGGGTACTGTCATCGATGTAAAAGAAGATGAAATCATCCTGAATATCGGCTATAAAGCAGACGGTATTATCACGAAGAGCGAATACTCTAATGATGCCTCTGTGGTACTTGCAGACGTTGTACATCCTGGCGATACCATGGAAGCTAAGGTCCTGAAGGTAAACGACGGAGAAGGTCAGGTAATCTTAACTTATAAGAGACTGGCTGCAGAAAAAGGCAACAAACGTCTGGAAGAAGCATTTGAAACACAGGAAGTATTAAAGGCTCCTGTAACACAGGTGCTGGACGGCGGTTTATGTGTCAACGTAGAGGAAGCAAGAGTATTCATTCCTGCAAGCCTGGTATCCGACACATACGAAAAAGACCTGTCCAAATATGCAGATCAGGAAATTGAATTTGTTATCACAGAATTTAACCCAAGAAGACGCCGTATCATCGGTAACCGCAAGCAGCTTCTTCTGGCTGAGAAGGCTGAGAAGCAGAAAGAATTAATGGAGAGAATCCATGCTGGCGATACAGTAACAGGTGTTGTGAAGAATGTAACAGATTTTGGTGCATTCATCGATCTTGGAGGGGCAGATGGTCTTCTTCATATTTCCGAAATGTCCTGGGGCAGAGTAGAAAATCCGAAGAAAGTCTTCAACGTAGGCGATGAAGTAAAGGTTCTCATCAAAGAGATCAACGGAGACAAGATTGCTCTTTCTCTGAAATTCCCGGAAGAGAATCCATGGCTTACAGCAGCAGAGAAATTTGCAGTTGGCAATGTGGTATCCGGTAAGGTTGCACGTATGACAGACTTTGGCGCATTTGTAGAACTGGCTCCTGGTGTAGATGCACTTCTTCATGTATCTCAGATTTCCAGAGAGCACGTTGCAAAACCTGCAGATGTACTTGCAATTGGACAGGAAATCGAAGCAAAGGTTGTTGACTTCAATGGCGAAGACAAGAAGATTAGCCTGAGCATGAAAGCATTAGAGCCTATTGCTGCAACAGAAGAAGCAGAAGAAGCTCCTGTAGAAGAATAATCACAGAATGATATAAAACCATACAAAAAAGGATACTGCCGTAGGGCGGTATCCTTTTTTGTATGGTTAGTAAAAGCTACATTTTTTTCAGAGTTTTTAAAAGCTGAGGAAGAGAGTGGGAGAAGTAATGCATCTGCTGTTCCGGGGAGGAAAGAAAACCTTCTGTACAGGAAAACCAGGTATAACAGGTTTCCGGCCGGGCCGGGCGTTTCTGCTCTCTGGAAAGCCCTGTGGCCAGAGCTTTGGGAAGTGCCGTATCTTCTCCGGGAAGATAAACGTAGTCTTTGTAGTTGCTGTAATACTGCTTCAAACGTCCATTAACTGTGGGAATCAGAAGGCGGGCCTCCTTTTCACTGACAGAAATATAAAAATTTTCGTTTCCATTGGAAACAGGAAAAGGAAGAGCTGCGGGAAGGAGAAGAACGGCCATCAGATGATCATCCCTTAACTGGGGATGGGAGGGCGTGTAATTTCCTTCATAAAGGGCGGTAAGGGTCAGGAGGGGAAGCAAATACCCCAGACCTAGTACATCTTCCAGATTATGTCCCAGAAGAATGTCTTTTAAATGGGAATCCCGTGTTTTGGTGTAGGTCAGATACTGGCGGATGCATTCCTTGCCATCAGAAAACAGCCTGGGAGGAACTTTCAGAAGAACTTCCAGATCTGCCTGCTTCATGCGGGGGAGCTTCAGCAGAGGCTGGCAGATTTTCAGTCTTTGATAAAGATCCATGGATTCCAGTTCCTCAAAAGGAGAGGGCAGTCCATATAAGGCATAGCGGGCTTCCAGATAAGGCTGGTCAAACCGGTCGCCATTGTACTGGATGGTACAGGTGTAATTTTTCAGAAATTCGGAAAAAGCACAGAGAAGTTCTTTTTCTTCTGACTCGTCACTGGCCATCCACTGAAAAAGCTGCCAGGAATTTTCTTCATAGACAGCAGCACCGATGAGATAGAGAAAAGTGGAATTTCGTGATAGTCCGGTGGTTTCAATATCATAAAAAACAGGACGAAAATCCGGTGTTTTTAAAGCTGGAATAGACAAAAATTTAACGGTCTCAAAGTCTGGAAACCCTTGTAAAATAGGCATTTTTTTAACAATCATGTGAAATTTTTTCCTTTCCTGGATTGTATCTAATTATACACAAATTTTTTAGAATTGGGTAGTGAATTTTTTCCTAAAAAGAGGTATAGTATTAACATAGATTTCAATTCTGTTTGTGTGCAGAAATCATACTGTAATCCAGAAGCGAAATCAAGAATCTGACAGAAAAGGGTGAAGACTTATGTGGGAAATCTGCATTCTGGGAGAAGATGTTTACCATATTTTGAACTGGTTTATTCTGTACAGCTTTCTGGGATGGGTTTGGGAAACAGGTTATGTTTCCATCCGAAAAGGGAAGTTTGTAAACCGTGGTTTTATCAACGGACCGTTTTGCACCATATATGGATTTGGGGCCGTTGCTGTTTACCTGATCCTGAAATCAGTGGAACAGAATCTTTTCTTTCTCTATGTAGGCGGTGTGGTTGTTGCCACTGCACTGGAATATGTAACAGCAGTTCTGATGGAAAGTATTTTTCATACTTCCTGGTGGGACTACAGTGATCAGAAATTTAATTTTCAGGGAAGAATCTGCCTGGGAGTATCCCTGGGCTGGGGTGTATTTGCCGTAGCTTTGTTCCGGATCATTCATCCTGTGGTGAGTTCCCTGGTTTCCCTGTACCCGTCCTGGGTGGGAAAAACAGGTGTGGTGATGTTTCTGGGAAGCTATGTGATAGACTTTGCTTATTCTGCAGCAGCAGCCTTTCATCTTCATGAACGGATTCCAGCCTGGGAGCAGATGCTGGATGAACTTCAGAGTGAATTCCTTCTGAATGCCAGTGAAAAAATGAGAATTTGGGCAGAGTCCAGAGGGGTGACCAGAGATCATCTGAAAAATCGTCTGGAAGACATTGAACTAATCAAAGAAATGGATGCCAAGCGTATTGCAGTAAGGGCCGAGCTTTCCAGAGAGCTGGAGCTTCGTAAAGAAGCAGTTTCCAAGCGTTTCGGGCACAACATTCATCGTTTTGTGCGGTCTTATCCCAATCTGAACCGTGGCTACCGCATCCATAAAGAAAGAAAAAACAAAAAGCATTCCAACGAATAAACAGGTACAAACAGCCTTTCGGGGCTTTGGATAAAGGAGGGAAACATATATATGGGACTTTTAACCTTTAAGGGTGGCATTCATCCTTATGACGGCAAGGAATTGTCCAAGAATTGTCCAATTGAAAAATATCTTCCGAAGGGGGAGATGGTGTACCCGCTTTCACAGCACATTGGGGCGCCGGCCGTTCCTGTGGTAGAGAAGGGAGATCGTGTTCTTGCCGGACAGAAGATTGCAGAGGCAGGAGGCTTTGTTTCGTCACCGATCCATGCATCGGTATCCGGAACGGTGAAGGGAATCGAACCTCGTCTGACTGCCACTGGCACCATGGTGAAATCCATCATCATTGAGAATGACCAGCAGTATGAGGAAACAGAATTTACGCCGGCAGCTCTGGAAACGCTTACGCCGGAAGAAATCCTGAAGCGTATTCAGGAAGGCGGTGTAGTGGGTATGGGCGGCGCAGGGTTTCCTACCCATGTGAAGCTTGCTCCCAAGGAGCCGGAAAAGATCGAATATGTGCTGGTAAACGGCGCAGAATGTGAACCCTATCTTACCAGTGATTACCGCAGAATGATAGAAGAACCGGAGAAACTGGTGGAAGGGCTTCGTGTCATGCTGACTCTCTTTCCAAATGCAAAAGGTTACATATGTATCGAAGACAACAAGCCAGACTGTATTGAGAAGCTGAACAAGCTTGTAAAGGACATTCCACGAATGGAAGTGAAGGAGCTGCTGACCAAGTATCCCCAGGGCGGTGAACGCAGCCTGATTTATGCGGCTACCGGACGGGAAATCAATTCTTCTATGCTTCCTGCGGATGTGGGCTGTGTGGTTGACAATGTGGATACGGTAGTGGCCATTTACAAGGCCGTACTTTTGGGTCGTCCGGTTATGCGCCGTGTGGTTACAGTTACCGGAGATGCCATAAAAACCTGCAGAAATTTCAATGTGCTTCTGGGAACCAATATGGAGGAACTGATTCAGGCAGCGGGAGGTTTTACCGGTGAACCGGAAAAAGTAATCTCCGGCGGACCTATGATGGGCTTTTCCATGTACGATCTGAAGGTTCCATGTATAAAAACCACCTCGGCTTTCCTTTCCCTGAAAAAGGACCCGGTGGCAGAGGCTGTACAGACCGCGTGTATCAACTGCGGCCGGTGTGTCAGTGTCTGTCCCGGTCATGTTCTGCCGGCGCGTCTGGCTACATTTGCAGAACATGGAGATATGGAAAACTTCCAGAAGTTTGACGGAATGGAATGCTGCGAATGTGGATGCTGCAGTTATATCTGTCCGGCGAAGCGACCTTTGACACAGAGTATCAAGTCCATGCGTAAGATGGTGCTTGCCGCACGAAAGAAAAAATAAGGGGGATATGGAAAATGGATCAAATGTATCATGTATCGTCAAATCCCCATGTACGGGATAAGATGAGTACCAGCAGGATTATGCAGCTGGTGGTTCTTGCGCTGCTTCCTGCCACACTTTTTGGAATTTATAATTTTGGTTTTCGAGCGCTTTTGATTGTGCTGATTTCAGTGGCTTCCAGTGTGGGCTTTGAATGGCTGTACGATCGGCTGATGCACAAGAAGAATACCATTGGTGATTTCAGCGCAGCGGTGACCGGACTTTTGCTGGCTTTGAATATGCCGGTGTCCATTCCGCTGTGGATGCCTGTTCTGGGAAGTGCGTTTGCTATTATTGTAGTAAAACAGCTTTTCGGCGGCCTGGGTCAGAACTTTATGAACCCGGCGCTGGCAGGAAGATGTTTCCTGATGATTTCCTTTGCAGGGCGAATGACAGATTTTGCTGTATCAGAAAACTTCAGAGGCGTGGTGGATACGGTTTCCGGAGCTACACCGCTGGCTGCTTTGAAGGCCAACGGTTTTGGAGAGGGATCGGTTCCTGTGTGGAATCTGTTTCTTGGAAATGTACAGGGAACCATTGGTGAGACTTCTGCCCTTGCGATTCTGATCGGTGCGGCAATTCTTCTGATTTTTAAAGTCATCGATCTCAAAGTACCCCTTACTTATATTGGCAGCTTTTCCATATTTGTAATCCTTTATATGCTGTTCTCAGGTATGGGATTTCAGGGGGGATATTTTCTGAGTCACCTCTTTGGAGGCGGACTGATGCTGGGAGCCTGGTTTATGGCAACTGATTATGTTACCACACCCATCACCCCAAAAGGACAGCTGGTATATGGATGCTGTCTTGGTATTCTCACCGCAATATTCCGTCTTTTCGGCGGTTCGGCAGAAGGTGTTTCCTATGCCATTATTTTCTGCAATCTGCTTGTTCCGCTGATTGAGCGGGTAACTCGTCCTACCGCATTCGGAAAAGGAGGGAAAAAAGCATGAAAAACCGTATTATAAAAGATACCATTGCCATTACGGTGATTACTCTGATTGCCGGTCTTGCCCTTGGTGTGGTTCAGGACATTACGGCAGAGCCTATTGCACAGCAGAAATTAAAGGCCAAGGAAGAAGCATATCAGGCGGTTTTTGCCGATGCAGACAGCTTTGGTGAGATTTCCCTTGGAGAAGAGGGGACAGAGGCTCTGGACGCATATTTGGAAGAAAATGGTTATGGAGCTCAGAGCATTGATGAGGCTATGGGCGCGCTGGATGCTTCCGGTGAGGAAATGGGCTATGTATTTACGGTGACCACTTCCGAAGGCTATGGAGGGGACATCCAGTTTGCCATGGGTGTACAGATGGATGGAACCTTAAACGGAATTTCCATTCTTTCCATCAGTGAAACAGCTGGTCTGGGTATGAAAGCAGATACCGATGGATTTAAAGGCCAGTTTCAGGAGAAAAAGGTGGAGCAGTTTGTTTACACAAAAAACGGAGTCCAGAATGAGAATGAAATTCAGGCTTTAAGTGGTGCCACCATCACCACCAATGCCATGACCAATGGCGTAAATGCCGGATTGTGCGCATTCCGGTATCTGAAAGGAGGAAACTAAAAGATGAAAGCGAATTCACCGGCAGAACGACTAAAAAATGGAATCATTAAAGAGAATCCCACATTTGTACTGATGCTTGGAATGTGTCCCACTCTTGCAGTTACCACCTCAGCGGTAAATGGTATTGGTATGGGTCTGACCACGACAGTGATTCTGGCAGCCTCCAATTTGATGATTTCTCTTCTTAGAAAATTTATTCCGGATACAGTACGTATGCCTGCCTATATTGTAGTTGTGGCATCCTTTGTTACCATTGTACAGCTGCTTCTCCAGGGCTTTATCCCCGGTCTGTATGCGGCATTGGGAATCTATATTCCTCTGATCGTGGTAAACTGTATCATTCTTGGACGTGCAGAGGCATATGCCTCCAAAAATCCTCCCATTCCCTCCCTTTTTGATGGAATTGGTATGGGACTTGGCTTTACGTTAAGTATTACCTGTATCGGCGCAGTACGTGAGTTATTAGGCGCCGGACAGCTGTTTGGATATCAGATTCTTCCTCTGGCAGACGAAATGGCAGGAAAGGCCGGATACGAGCCCATTACCATCTTTATTCTGGCTCCTGGCGCTTTCTTTGTTCTGGCGTTTTTATCTGCGATTCAGAACAAATTTAAGTTAGGCGCAGCCAAGCGGGGTATTGATCCCAGCAATCCTGATGCCTGCGGCGGTTCCTGTGCATCCTGTGGAAACAGTCTGTGCAAGGGGAAAGGAGGTAAGGCATCATGAAGGAATTATTACTGATCGGTATTGGAGCTGCTCTGGTTAATAATGTGGTGCTGAGTCAGTTCCTGGGCTTATGTCCCTTCCTTGGAGTCTCCAAAAAAATCGAGACAGCAGCAGGTATGGGAGGCGCAGTAATCTTTGTTATTACGCTGTCCTCCTTTGTTACCAGTCTGGTATATCAGTTTATTCTGGTTCCTTTGAATCTGGAATATCTTCAGACCATTGTATTTATTCTGATCATTGCCGCACTGGTACAGTTTGTGGAAATGTTCCTGAAGAAAGCTATGCCTCCGCTGTATCAGGCGCTGGGTGTATATCTGCCGCTGATCACTACCAACTGTGCGGTATTAGGTGTTGCGATTCTGAACGTGCAGAATGAATACAACATCCTGGAGGGTACCATCAACGGTTTTGCAACGGCAGCCGGCTTTACCATTTCCATCGTCCTTATGGCGGGACTCCGGGAAAAAATCGAATACAACGATATTCCCAAGGCATTTCAGGGATTCCCCATTGTTCTTCTGACAGCAGGACTGATGGCCATTGCATTTTTCGGATTTTCCGGATTGATCAAATAAAAGGAGGCACATAGGATGAATATTCAGGCAATACTTATTGCAACATTAGTGGTTGCGGCAGTCGGCCTCTTTATAGGAATCTTTCTTGGAGTTGCGGGAAAGAAGTTCGCCGTAGAGGTGGACGAAAAGGAAGTGGCTGTCCGGGAGGCTCTGCCGGGAAATAACTGCGGCGGCTGTGGATTTCCAGGCTGTGATGGACTGGCAGCAGCCATTGCCAAAGGGGAGGCTCCGGTAAACGGATGTCCCGTAGGCGGCGATGCAGTGGGCAAGGTGATCGCAGGAATCATGGGTCAAGAGGTAGTGGAAACTGCCCGCCAGGTTGCTTATGTGAAATGTACCGGAACCTGTGACAAAACAAGAAACAATTACGCTTATACGGGCGTGGAAAACTGTGAGATGATGACCTTTGTCCCAGGAGGCGGCGCAAAAGCCTGTGATTATGGATGTCTGGGATTTGGAAGCTGTGTGCAGGTCTGTCCTTTTGATGCCATCCACATTGTAAACGGAGTGGCAGTGGTGGACAAAGAAAACTGCAAAGCCTGTGGAAAATGTGTAGCCAAATGTCCCAAGCACTTAATTGAATTGGTTCCTTATGAACAGATGGTATTTGTAGGCTGCAGTTCCCATGCCAAGGGCAAGGCAGTTACCGCTGCCTGTGATGTTGGATGTATCGGCTGTAAGAAATGCGAAAAGACCTGTGAAAACGGTGCGATTACGGTGACAGATTTCTGCGCGCACATTGATTATGATAAGTGTACCGGCTGTGGAGCCTGTCAGGAAGTCTGTCCAAGAGGCATTATTTCTACATAAAAACAAAAAGAAACCTGATTTTACAGGAGGGAGGAGAAATCCTCCCTTTTCTTTTTGGAAACTCTGTGCTATGATACCCATGAAAATGGAGGAATGATATGAAAAAAAAGGATTTGATTCTGGCAGGGAGTTTTCTGTGTGTGGCTTTGCTGGCCTGGCTCTTTCTTTGGGGAACCAAAGCAGGGGAAAAACACACCATCCGGATCACCGTGGATGGAGAGGTATATGGAGAATATTCTCTGGAAGAACCCCAGGTAATAGAGATTGGAACCACCAATATATGTGAGATCAAAGATGGAAAAGCAAAAATGATCCAGGCGGATTGTCCGGATCAGCTTTGTGTGCATCAGAAAGCGCTGGATGGAACAGGAGGAACTATTGTCTGCCTTCCAAACCGTGTGGTGATTGAAGAAACAGGCACTTCTGATACCAAACCGCAGGATGTGGTGGCTTTTGGAAGAAGGCAGGAGAAAGAGGAGAACATAGATGCATAAGAAAACGGCATATCTGGGACTTTTGACTGCGTTGGCCATGATTCTTGGCTATGTGGAGACGCTGCTTCCGGTGTTTGTTACAGTACCGGGGGTTAAGCTGGGACTGGCCAATCTGGCCGTGGTATTTGTTCTGTACCAGTTTACCTGGAAGGAAGCATTTTTTGTGTCCGTGGTTCGTGTTTTTGCCATTGGATTTCTGTTTGGAAATTTATTCAGTATTGCTTACAGTCTTGCAGGAGCGCTTCTCAGCCTCTTTGTCATGACACTTCTAAAGCGGTTTGGAAGATTGTCTCTTGTGGGAGTCAGCACCATAGGCGGGGTGACACATAATATGGGACAGCTTCTTATAGCGATGCTGATCGTGGAAAATTTTAGTCTGGTTTATTACCTTCCTGTACTTCTTGTGGCAGGTACGGTAACCGGCTTTGGGATTGGTTTTCTGGTGGAAGAGGTAAGAAAACGGATTCCGGATTTTGGGATATGGTAAGAAGCTATCGAATAGATGTTTGCTTTTTGCCGGTGGGTATGGTATGATGTCAGGAGCGAGATTGGAAAAGTGTAAGAAAACAGGAGAGAATAGATGATATCATTTGTACGAGGCAAGATAGCAGAACTTACAGAACATTCCGTTATTCTGGATACTGGAAGTATGGGGTATGAGATCTATATGACAGGCGCAGCTCTGGACCGTCTTTCCCATATCGGGGATACGGTGAAGATCCATACATATTTTCAGGTGCGGGAGGATGCCATGCAGCTCTTTGGATTTTTATCCAGAGATGATTTGAATATGTTCCGTCTTCTTCTTGGGGTCAATGGCGTGGGTCCCAAGGCTGCTCTTGGAATCCTGTCCGGGATTACACCGGATGAGCTTCGGTTTGCTGTGCTTTCCGAGGATGTGAAGACTATTTCCAAGGCGCCTGGGATCGGGAAGAAGACTGCGCAGAAGCTGATTCTGGAATTGAAGGACAAGCTGAAGCTGGAAGATGCATTCGAGTTAAAGCTGAAGCACGAGCAGGAAGAGGGAATGGCATTTGCAGAGTCAGAGAGCAGAGACGGTCATCAGGAGGCAGTGGAAGCTCTGGTTGCGCTGGGTTACAGCAATACCGATGCCCTTCGTGCAGTTCGTCAGGTGACTGAGGTAGATCTAGGTGATGTGGAGGCTATCTTAAAGGCTGCTCTGAAGAATATGTGAGAATACCCGGGGGAAAGAAAGCATGGAAAAAAGAATCATAACCACAGATGTGACAGAGGAAGATTTTTCCCTGGAAGGGAATCTGCGTCCCCAGACGCTGGAGGAATACATTGGACAGGAAAAAACAAAACGAACTCTGAAAATATATATTGAAGCGGCCAGACAGAGACATGATGCCCTGGATCATGTGCTTTTTTATGGCCCTCCGGGACTGGGAAAAACCACACTCTCCGGCATCATTGCCAATGAGATGGGGGTACACATGAAAGTGACATCCGGACCGGCCATTGAAAAACCAGGGGAAATGGCAGCTATTTTAAACAATCTTCAGGAGGGCGACATTCTTTTTGTGGATGAGATTCATCGTCTGAACCGCCAGGTGGAAGAGGTTTTGTATCCGGCCATGGAAGACTTTGCCATTGATATTATGATCGGGAAGGGGGCTTCCGCCCGTTCCATCCGCCTGGATCTGCCGAAATTTACTCTGGTGGGAGCTACCACAAGGGCTGGACTTTTGTCTGCTCCCCTACGTGACCGATTTGGGGTGATGCACCATCTGGAATTTTATAACCAGAAGGAACTGACAACGATTGTTCTTCGTTCTGCCCAGGTGCTGGGGGTGGAAATTGATCCCAAGGGCGCCTCTGAGATTGCCAAACGTTCCAGAGGAACGCCTCGTCTTGCCAACCGGCTTTTGAAGCGTGTGCGGGATTTTGCCCAGGTAAAATACGATGGAAAGATCACCTATGAGGTAGCGGTGTTCGCGCTGGATCTTCTGGAGGTGGATCAGTATGGACTGGACAAGATTGACCGGAGAATCCTGAAAACACTGATTGTAAACTTTAACGGAGGACCGGTAGGTCTGGAAACACTGGCAGCTGCCATAGGAGAGGATTCCGGTACCTTGGAGGATGTATATGAGCCGTATCTTCTTCAGAACGGATTTTTGAACCGGACCCCAAGAGGGCGTATGGCCTCTGCCTTTGCTTATGCTCATTTGGGATACGAAAAGCCTGGAGAATAAAGAAAAAAAGAAGGATTGCATAATTTTTTAAATTATTCTATACTTTTCTACAAAATTCGATTATAATAGAAATAGTACCGAGCCGAAGCAGGAAAAACGGCCCGAGCATAGATAAGTAAGTTACAGGAGGCTTGTACTATGGCAATCAAGAACACAGCACAAGTAATCATCGGAGGAAAGATCATTACTCTGGGCGGATATGAATCTGAGGAGTATTTTCAGAAGGTTGCATCCTATATGAATAATAAAATCTCTGAGTTAAGTGAGATGCCGGGATATTCCAGGCAGCCCATGGAAACGAAACATACACTGCTCAGTTTGAATATTACAGATGATTATTTTAAGGCGAAGAAACAGGCAGAGATTTTTGAACAGGATCTGCAGCAGAAGGATCAGGAGATGTATGATCTGAAACATGAACTGATTTCTCTGAAAATGCAGATTGAGGAGGCACAGAAGAGAGAGCGGGAAGTATCGGAGCAAAAGAGCCTTCTGGAAGGTAAGATAAACGAATTGGAGAAAGAACTGGACGAGATACTGAAATAAGTACCGTCAGAGGAGGATTGCTTCGGTGATCCTTCTTTTTACTTTACAGGGAATGAATTTAAGACTAGGAGGGAATCATTTGAAAAAACAAAAAATAGAACTTCTTGCGCCGGCAGGCTCCTATGAGGCATTTGAGGCGGCTCTGGGCGCAGGAGCAGATGCTTTTTATGTGGGTGGTTCCGCGTTTGGCGCAAGGGCTTATGCACAGAATTTTGACCGGGAGGAACTGATCCGGGCCATTGAAACAGCGCATGTCCATGGGAAAAAGCTGTATCTTACAGTCAATACGCTTTTAAAGAACCGGGAATTAAAGGAACAGCTGTATGAATATCTGGTACCGTTTTATGAGGCGGGTCTGGATGCGGTGATCGTGCAGGATTATGGGGTGCTGCAGTTTGTCAGAAAAAATTTTCCAGGACTCCATATCCATGCCAGTACCCAGATGACTGTAACCGGACCGGATGGCATGGTTTTTCTTGAAGAACAGGGAGCAGACCGGGTAGTGGCAGCCAGGGAACTGTCCTTGAAAGAACTGGCTGCAATGCATCAGGCAAGCTCCATTGAGATCGAAGCCTTTATCCATGGGGCGCTTTGTTATTCTTATTCCGGGCAATGTCTCATGAGCAGTCTTTTGGGAGGACGAAGCGGAAACCGGGGCCGTTGTGCTCAGACCTGCCGCCTTCCTTATGAAGTGGGCGCTTCCCGGAAAAAGAAAAAACAGAGCAGAGATTTTTGTCCTCTGAGCCTGAAGGATATCTGTACCATAGATCTTTTACCAGAGATCATTGAGGCGGGAGTTACCTCCTTAAAGATCGAGGGACGAATGAAACAGCCCAGGTATACAGCTGGTGTGACAGCCATGTACCGGAAATATCTGGATCTTCTTCTGAAAAATGGAGCAGAGAATTATCGTGTAGAAGAAAAAGACAAAACCAGTCTTCTGGAACTTTTTAACAGAGGAGGTTCCTGTCAGGGATATTATGTTCAACACAACGGGCCTTCCATGATGGCATTTTCCAATGAGAAAAAGACCGGGGATGTTATGCCTGAGATTAGAAAAAGAAAAGAAAAAATTCACGGGAATTTAATACTTTTCCCGGAAAGTCCTGCTATACTGGAAGTATCCTGCAGAGGAGAGCAGGTAACGGCAGTGGGGGGACAGGTGGAATTTGCCAAAAGCCAGCCCTTAGAGGAAGAGCGGATTCGTCAGCAGATGAATAAGCTGGGAAATACAGAATTTGCCTGGGAAGCCCTGGAAATACAGATGGATGACAGAATTTTTGTGCCTATGAAGGCATTAAATGATCTGCGCAGGGAGGCTTTGGAGCAGCTGGCAGAAGCGCTTGTAGACAAGCAGCGCAGAAAGAGCAGTCCATCACCGGCCTTTTCCAATGTTCCAGGAGAACCGAAGTATCAGGGACCTCTTTCCATTTATGTTTCCTGTGAGACGGAAGAACAGGCCAGGGCAGCAGAACGCTGTGCGGAGCTTCAGGGTATTTATCTTCCTTTTGATGTGATGAAGAAGACCATGGAGCAGGGACTCCTTCCAGGAAGAGAATATTATCTTTCCCTTCCGCATATGACAAGGGGGATGGCGCCAAAGGGATACTGGGAACAGGTGAAGACATGGATTCAGATGGGAATGAAGGGTCTTCTGGTGAGAAATCTGGAATCCTTTGCCATGGCAGCCAAGCAGGGACTTGCCTCCCTTTGTGTGCTGGATCATTCTCTCTATACCTGGAATGATGAGGCACAGGCATTCTGGGCAGAACAGGGAATTCTGCGAAATACCATTCCTCTGGAATTGAATGAGAAGGAACTGCGTCACCGGGTCAATGGAAACAGCGAGCTTTTAATCTATGGATATCTTCCGCTGATGCTCTCTGCCCAGTGTGTGAGAAAGAACACAGAAGGATGTGATCGGGGAGAGAAGCAGGCCGTTTTAAAAGACCGTTATGAGAAAGAGTTTCCCAGCGTTTGCCATTGCTATCCCTGGAAAATCAAAAATACAGGCAGCAAAGAGTATTGTTATAATATCATTTATAACAGTATCCCTTATGGGCTGCTTCGAGAACGGGAGCAGGTAAAGGCTCTTGGCGCAAGAGCATTACGGCTGGCGTTTACAATGGAGGACGGGACCCGGACCGGGGAAATCTTACAGGAATTTTTACATGTATATCTTCATAATCAGGAACCCTTTGACCGGGAATTTACGAAGGGCCATTTTAAAAGAGGAGCCGAGTAAGGCGTATGATTAATGTAATTGTTGAATTATCCAAGTACATCATTCTTACCCTGATGGTGGTTTATACCTTTCACTGTTTTTATATGGTGCGCCGTCAGGACGAAGAAGAAAAAAACGAACTGCTGCGAAAACAGCTGATGCTGATTTTCTTTATGGATTTCACGGCATTTCTTGTGATCTATCTGAAGACCGAGAAGTTTGAGGTCATCACCTTCTATATAGAAATGATGGTGTTTTTTGCAGCGATCCAGATTCTGTACCGTATTTTTTATAAAAAAGCATCCATGCTTCTTTTGAACAATATGTGTATGCTATTAAGCGTGGGCTTTATTATGCTGTGCAGACTGGACATTAAGACGGCTACCCGACAGCTTCTGATTGCTTCGGCAGCCAGTGTCATCGCTTTGGTGATTCCGGTGATGATCCGTAAAATGAAATTTTTATCAAAACTCACCTGGATTTATGCGGGAGTGGGTGTTATCCTTCTGGGAGCTGTTCTGGTTCTGGCAGCCACCAGTTACGGAGCCAAGCTGTCTTTGATGGGAATTCAGCCCTCTGAGGCCATTAAGATTACTTTTGTATTTTTTATGGCTGCGTATCTGTATCGGGATATCACCTTCAAAAAAGTAGTAATTGCCACGGTAGTGGCAGGAATGCATGTGGGAATTCTGGTTCTTTCCAGAGACCTGGGAAGCGCAGTCATCTTCTTTGCCGCCTATCTGGTGATGATTTATGTATCCACAAAGAAAGCCGCTTATCTGGGACTTGGATTGGCAGCAGGAAGCCTTGGCTCCATAGTTGCCTACTTCCTTTTTGGACATGTGCGCCAGAGAGTAAGCGCCTGGAGAGATCCCCTGGCGGTTTACCAGAATGAGGGATATCAGATCGTCCAGTCTTTGTTTGCCATTGGAACAGGAGGATGGTTTGGCATGGGATTGTGTCAGGGTTCTCCTGAAGTGATTCCGGTGGTAAAAAACGACTTTATTTTCAGCGCGATCTGTGAGGAACTGGGAGTTATTTTTGCCATTTGCCTGATTCTTGTATGCATGAGTTTTTTCCTGATGATCGTCAACATTGCCCTGCAGATCAAGAACCCGTTTTATAAGCTCATCGCCCTTGGTCTTGGAACGGAATATGCCTTTCAGGTATTTCTCACCATTGGCGGTGCAACCAAGTTTATTCCCATGACAGGAGTAACGCTGCCTCTGGTCAGCTATGGAGGCAGTTCTGTCATGAGTACCATTTTGATGTTAGCCATTATCCAGGGCTTATATATTTTAAGAGAAGACGAGGACGAAGAAATTGAGAGACATAGAAAAGCGGCAGCCCAAAGAGCTGGAGAAAGAGCGCAAGGTCAGAGAGCGCGAAATTAAAAAGAAAAAACGTGCCCGAAATCGGGAATACACTTTTGTCTCCTGGTTTTTTGTGGCAATTTTCATCAGCCTCATCGGGTATGTGATTTATTTTAATGGAGTAAAAAGTGAAGAGTTTATCAACAGTCCCTATAACACCAGGCAGGATACGTTTTCGGATCGTGTAATCCGGGGGGACATTGTTTCTTCGGATGGGGAAGTGTTAGCGACCACCAATGTGTATGAAGATGGTACAGAAGAGAGATACTATCCTTACGAAAATATCTTTTCTCATGCCATTGGATTTGACTCCCACGGAAAAAGCGGATTGGAATCAGAAGCCAATTTCCAGCTTCTCACATCCCATGCTTTTTTCCTGGAACAGATGAAAAATGAGTTTCGGGATCAGAAAAACATGGGAGATACGGTGAATACAACCTTAAATGCCAATCTTCAGGTAACTGCATATCAGGCTCTTGGAGACCGGAGGGGAGCGGTGTTTGCCATGGAGCCTTCCACCGGAAAAATTCTGGTCATGGTAAGTAAACCGGATTTTGACCCCAATAATCTGGATGAAAACTGGGAATATCTTATCAACGATGAGACAAACAGCAGTCTTTTGAACCGAGCCACCATGGGACAATATCCTCCTGGTTCCACCTTTAAGATTGTAACTGCTTTGGATTATTTCCGTACCAGGAAAACCCTGGAGGGATATTCCTACCTTTGCCAGGGAAGCATTACCATGGATGAGCATACCATTCAGTGCTACAATGGAACGGTGCATGGTCAGGAGGATTTCTATTCAGCTTTTGCCAGTTCCTGCAACTGTGCTTTTGCCGATATGGGAACAGCCCTGGGAGGGGCCTCTATCCGTAAGACCAGCGAGGATCTTTTGTTTAACAGGAAACTTCCTCTGACCTCTTATAAAAAGAGCAGCTTTTCTCTGGATGGATCTTCTGGGACGCCTCTGGTGATGCAGACTGCTATTGGACAGGGAAATACGTTGGTTTCTCCGGCACATATGGCTCTGATTACCAGCGCCATTGCCAACGGCGGTGTGCTTATGAAACCCTACCTCATTGATTCTGTGGTAAACAACAACGGAGATCCAGTAAAGGAAACAGAGCCGGAGGTATACAAAAGGCTGATTACCACCAACGAGGCCAATGTGTTGGGAAAATTAATGAAAAATGTTGTGGATTACGGTACTGCTTCTGCGCTTAGTGGAAGAGGATATACTGCTGCGGGAAAGACCGGTTCTGCAGAATTTGATGAAAGTGGTTCCAGTCATTCCTGGTTTGTGGGGTATTCCAATGTAGACGCGCCAGATCTGGCAGTGGCAGTGATCGTAGAAAACGGAGGAACCGGAAGTGAAGCGGCCGTTCCCATTGCCGCACAGCTTTTTGATGCATATTACTATAATTAATGTTTGGAATGGACTGGATTTTTTGTTGCCAGTTTTCTGAAAAAGAGGTATACTGTATGTAGTTTAGATTGAAACAGCTACTGGAAGCAGTAACTGAACACACGCATAACAGGAGGGATTGCGAAATGATAGAGGCAACGAGCTGTGGCGGTGTGGTAATTCATCGAGGTAAGATACTGGCACTTTATAAATCTTACAAGAACCGTTATGAAGGGTGGGTATTGCCCAAGGGAACCGTGGAAGAGGGCGAGACTCATCAGGAAACCGCACTCCGGGAAGTGCGGGAGGAAGCAGATGTACGGGCTTCCATCGTGAAATATATTGGCAGAAGTCAATACAATTTTACAGTTCCAGAGGACATGGTCAGCAAAGAAGTCCACTGGTATCTGATGACGGCGGATAATTATCATAGTAAACCTCAGAGGGAGGAGTATTTCGTGGACTCCGGATACTACAAATTTCACGAGATCTATCATCTGCTTCGGTTTTCCAATGAGAAGCAGATCGTGGAGAAGGCGTATCAGGAATACCTGGAACTCAGAAGCGCCGGCCTTTGGGGAAAACAGCGCAGATATTGAAAGAAATGAGAGAAATAGGGCTGTGTTTTTACGCAGCCCTGTTTAGATTTTAGGAGAAATGGGAATGCTCTTCATAAGAAATAAGAACCCGTTTTGGAAGTATGGTGGATAGAAATGATGAAATGGCTGGACAGATATTATCTGGGAGAAAGTATAAAGGAACCTTATAAGATCCGAAGGAAGATAGAAGCAGGCAAGGCAACACCGGGAATTTACCTGATAACTTTATCTGACAATCCCCATAACCTTCTGGAAATCCTGCCCTCGGTTGTCCTTCTGCAGAAGCGGGCCATGGGCTTTTGCCCGCAGGTTGTGGGAATGGCCAGAGGAAAGGCGGAAGCCATGGAGCTGGTTCGCCAGATCATAGAAGAAATCTACCAGGAAACCGGTTCTTTTGAAGTTGAAGAATATATAAAAAACAGGTGAGCGCATGTTACATATTTTATGGATGATTCTCAAGTGCATACTGATCCTTGTGGGAATTCTTCTGGGTATCCTGGCAGCGGTGATCCTTCTTCTTCTGTTTTGTCCTGTTCGCTACCGGGCAGAGTTGGTGAAGCATACGCCGGATTTCTCAATGATGGAAGGAGAAGCCTGTGTCAGCTGGCTGTTTCATGGAATTGCCTTCGTTATTGGAAGAAAAGAGGGAAAGCTGTGGCAGGAGATTCGGATTCTTGGTTTTCCTCTGGATTTACAGAAGAAAAAAGAAAAAAAGAAGGGGAAGAGTCAGGAAGAGACAAAAGAGAGAACATCGGTGAAGCCAACGCCGGCGGAACCGATATCAGAAGAACCACTGTTCCCGGAACAACCTGAGAAGCAGAAAACGTTGTCAGAACAACAAAAAAATCTGGAAGAACCATCCCAAAAAGAAGGGGCGGAGAGCCATGGCTTTGAGAAGCCCCAGAGGAAGTTTTCTTTCAGGAATAAAATACAGGGATTTCTGGAAAAACTAAGAGGGACTTTCAGGAAATGGACGTTAACAATCCAGTCGATCTATGCTAAAATAGACTGGTGGAAGGCTTTTTTTTTCAATGAGAGGATTCAGGAAGCCATCCGGTTGTCACGAACAACCCTCTGGAAGCTTCTGAAACATGTGTTTCCAACAAAAATTCAGGGTACGCTTACCTTTGGCAGTGAGGACCCTTCTCTGACAGGTGCGGCGCTGGCCATTCTTGGGATGACCATGCCTTTCCATAAAAACGCCATAGAGATTCAGCCTTTGTTTGAGGGGAGAAACGTTCTGGAAGGAGAGGTCTCCTTTCGTGGAAGGGTTTATGGCATTGTTTTTGTAAAAGCTGCACTTGCAATATATTTTAACAAAGATATCAAATACACGATCAACCGATGGAAATATAAGGAGGATTAAGACTATGGCAAACGAAAACAATTTTAACGACACAGTAAACTCATTGTTTAAAGGAATGGACAGCTTCATTTCCGCAAAAACAGTTGTGGGTGAGGCAATCCATATTGGAGATACCATTGTCCTTCCTCTGGTTGATGTGACCTTTGGCATGGGCGCAGGCGCATTCAGCGGACAGAATAAGAACAACGGCGGCGGTGGTATGACCGGTAAGGTAACGCCAAGCGCGGTTCTGGTAATTCAGGATGGAACCACCAAGCTTGTGAATATTAAGAATCAAGATGGATTGACTAAGGTACTGGATATGGTTCCGGATTTTGTAAACCGTTTTTCCTCAAAGAATGCAGCCGCAGCAGATGGAGATCAGGCAACGGAAGAATAAAAAGCAGCAGTGTTTTTATGCATAGACAGGGAGTTTTTGCATAAAATAGAATAAACCAAAGAGACGGGGCTGACAGAGTATGGGACGGCTTTTGGGGTTTATGCTGTTTTGTATAGGAATTGGAATGGTGATCGGACTTATGATCGCAGAGAATGTGATCCTGGTTATTGCGTCAGCTGTCTGCCTGTTGTGCGGTTACCATTTGTTTTGCAGATAAGAAAGCTTCAGAGGCAGGTGTGATACAGGAAAATTTCCTTCACATCTGCCTCTGAAATTATAACAGCGCTGATATACAGGCAAAAAAAGAACCCCCGCATCTTCTGCGAGGGCTGGTAAGTGCTACTTACGCTCTTTCTACTTTGCCGGATCTTAAGCAAGAAGTACATACATACATCTTCTTTGCTCCGCCGTTTGCAGTCTTAACTTTAACGGATTTTACGTTGGATTTCCACATCTTATTGGATCTTCTATGGGAATGACTCACATTGTTTCCGAAATGAGCACTTTTTTCACAAATTGCGCATTTAGCCATGATAGCACCTCCTTGACGCTTTTTTTCAACGTATTTTATTTTAACAGATGAAATAGGCTTTTGCAAGCAAAAAAAGGAAAATTGTAAAAATAAAATCGCATTTTTGAAAAATCCAGCAAAATAGAACCTTTCTGAAATCTCAAAAATTGAGTAATTCTCAAAATCATATTTCTTTTTCCGGAAAAAGAGGGTATAATATCTACATACTGTGAATAAATGGAGGGAAACCATATGAATGGACGTATAGATTCAGGACTTGGTCAGATCGTGATCGAAACCGATGTGATCGCGACTTATGCAGGAAGTGTTGCAGTGGAATGCTTCGGAATCATAGGCATGGCTGCAGTCAGCATGAAGGACGGCCTTGTGAAGCTTCTCCGCAGAGAGAGTCTGCAGCATGGCATTAGCGTTACAATTACAGAAGATAATAAAATTCGCCTGGATTTCCATGTTATCGTGTCATACGGTGTGAATATCAGCACGATTGCGGACAATCTTGTAAGCAATGTCAAATATAAGGTTGAAGCCTTTACAGGACTGGAGATCGATAAGATCAATATTTTTGTAGAAGGCGTACGCACCATAGATTAAGATTAGAGGAGGAACCAGTGGTGAATAGAAAGACCATAGATGCCAAATTACTTTCCAGAATGTTTCTGGCAGGAGCTAAGAACCTGGAAGCCAAAAAAGAATGGATTAACGAGTTGAATGTATTTCCGGTGCCGGATGGCGATACAGGAACCAATATGACTCTGACAATCATGTCAGCAGCCGCAGAAGTCAGCGCCCTTTCAGATCCGGATATGGAGACATTGGCTAAGGCCATTTCTTCCGGTTCCCTGCGTGGAGCAAGGGGAAATTCCGGCGTTATTTTATCTCAGCTTCTTCGTGGATTTACAAGAGGGGTCAGAAAATTAAATGAGCTGGATGCAGAGGCAATTGCTGCAGCTATGGAGAAGGGTGTAGAAACTGCTTACAAGGCAGTTATGAAGCCCAAGGAAGGTACTATTTTGACAGTTGCCAGGGAGGCTGCTTCCAAGGCAGTGGAAATTGCAGAAGAGGCAGAGAGTCTGGAGGCCTTTTTTGCGGAAGTATTTGCTCATGCGGAAGAAACACTGAAGAGAACACCGGAAATGCTCCCGGTTCTCAAAGAAGCAGGTGTGGTGGATTCCGGCGGACAGGGACTTCTGGAAGTATTCCGTGGCGCAATAGACGGTTATCTTGGCAAAGAAATTGATTATTCTGCATTTGAGAAGAGCTCCGGTCCGGCTGTGACCAAGATTTCTCCTCAGGCAGAAGCAGATATTAAATTTGGATACTGTACCGAATTTATCATTCTTCTGGAAAAAGAAATGCCGGAAGAGGAAGAACACGAATTTAAGAAATTCCTGATGTCCATCGGTGATTCCATTGTACTGGTGGCAGATGATGAAATCGTGAAGGTACATGTACACACCAACCATCCAGGAGAGGCCATTGAACGGGCGCTGACCTATGGCGCTCTTTCCCGCATGAAGATTGACAACATGAGAGAAGAACATCAGGAGAAGCTCATCAAGGATGCGGAGAAACTGGCGAAAGAACAGGAAGCTCAGGAGCAGGAGGCGCTTAAGAACGAGCCCCCCAAGGAGGTTGGTTTTATTTCCGTATCAGCGGGTAACGGACTTACAGAGATTTTCAAGGAGCTTGGTGTGGATTACCTCATCGAAGGCGGTCAGACCATGAATCCAAGTACAGAAGATATGTTAAATGCCATTGATAAGGTCAATGCCAAAACGATTTATATCTTCCCGAACAACAAGAACATTATTCTGGCAGCCAACCAGGCCAGAGATCTTACCGAGGATAAAGAGATCATTGTAATTCCTACCAAGACCATTCCCCAGGGAATTACAGCGCTGATCAGCTTTGTTCCGGAAAAGGATTCCGCAGAAAATGCCCGGGGTATGGAGGAAGCCATTGCCAAGGTTAAAACCGGTCAGATTACTTATGCAGTTCGAGATACCAGAATTGATGACAAAGAGATCCATGAGGGGGATATCATGGGAATCGGTGACCATGGCATGCTCGCAGTAGGCAAGAAGCGTGAGGAAGTTGCCATGGATACAGTGGAAGCCATGATGGATGAAGACGCAGAAGTGATCAGTGTCTATTATGGTGTGGATATTCCGGAAGAAGAAGCAGAAGAACTTGCATCCCGTCTGGAAGAAGCTTATCCGGATTGTGAAGTGGAACTGAACATGGGCGGACAGCCAATTTATTATTATGTGGTTTCCGTGGAATAAGCATCCGGAGAGAAAGGGATTTTTATGAAGGGAAATCTGAGGGAACTGAAGGGGGTCGGAGAAAAAACGGAGAAGCTGTTTGAAAAGATCGGTGTTTTCTCCATGGAAGATCTGCTTCATTATTATCCCCGAGATTATGAAACATATGAGGAACCGTCAGAGATCAGAAGTCTTGCAGAAGGCATGACCAAATCCGTCTCTGCTGTGGTTTCCTCTCCGGTATATGTAAGTCAGGGCAGAAGCAAACAGGTGATTACCACCACGGTTTCCGATGGAAGCGGCAGTTTGTCTGTTGTCTGGTTTCATATGCCATATCTTAGAAATATGCTGAAACGCGGCAGCCATTTTGTCTTTCGGGGCAGAATTGTGAAAAAACAGGGCAGACTTACCATGGAACACCCGGAAATTTTCACACTTGCCGCTTATGAGGAAATCCTTCACAGCCTGCAGCCGGTGTACAGCCTGACTGCAGGCTTATCTAATAAGACCATTGTGAAGCTGTTGCATCTGGTGCTGGAAGAGCAGTCTTTGAAAAGAGAATATCTTCCCGAAGATCTGAAGGAACGATATCATCTGGCGGATTATAATTATGCACTGGAGGGAATTCATTTTCCAGAGAATCAGCAGCAGCTTCTTCTTGCCAGACAGAGACTGGTTTTTGATGAATTTCTTCTTTTTGTTCTGGCTGTTCAGATGCTGAAAGAAAAAACAGAAACCGCGGAAAATACCTTTCCCATGAAACAGACCTGGACAACGGAGCAGGTAATCGAAAATCTTCCTTACAAGCTCACCAATGCCCAGATGAACACCTGGCATGAGATTGAAAGGGATTTAAGGAGTCAGGCTCTTATGTCCCGTCTGGTGCAGGGAGATGTGGGAAGCGGAAAGACCATTCTTGCATTTCTTGCTATGATCATGACGGCGGAAAATGGATATCAGTCTGCGCTCATGGTGCCCACAGAGGTATTGGCCCGTCAGCATTATGAAGGGTTTCAAAAGCTGATGGAAGAGCAGGGGCTGAGTTATGAAACGGTACTGCTTACCGGTTCCAATACGGCGAAAGAAAAACGGGAGCTTTATGCCAGAATCGCATCTGGGGAGGCTTTGATCGTTATTGGAACCCATGCCCTGATTCAGGAAGCAGTTTCATACAAAAAACTGGCGCTTGTAATTACAGATGAACAGCACCGGTTTGGCGTACGTCAGAGAGAGGCGCTGACCACCATGGGAAATCCACCCAATGTGCTGGTTATGAGCGCAACGCCCATTCCCAGAACCCTTGCGATCATTTTGTACGGAGATCTGGATATTTCCATTATAGATGAACTTCCAGCCAGACGTCTGCCCATCAAAAACTGTGTGGTGGATACCTCGTATCGTCCCAAGGCCTACCGGTTTATGGAACGTCAGGTACAGGAGGGAAGACAGGTTTATGTGATCTGCCCCATGGTAGAAGAAAGCGAAGGTATGGATGGAGAAAATGTTCTGGATTATTCTGCCCATTTAAAAGAAGTTTTTCACGGGGAGATTTCCGTTGGCTGTCTCCATGGAAAAATGAAACCAAAGGAAAAGAATCGGATTATGGAGCAGTTTGCAGCCGGAGAAATTTCCATTCTGGTATCCACGACTGTGGTGGAGGTGGGAGTGAATGTACCCAATGCCACGGTTATGATGGTGGAGAATGCAGAGCGGTTCGGACTGGCGCAGCTGCATCAGCTCCGTGGCCGTGTAGGGCGTGGAGAACACCAGTCTTACTGTATTTTTATGCAGGGAAGTGAGGGAGAAGCCACCTCGAAGCGTCTAGAGATCCTGAACAAATCCAACGATGGTTTTTTTATTGCAGGAGAAGATTTAAAACTTCGGGGACCTGGAGATCTTTTTGGAATTCGCCAGAGCGGGCAGATGGAATTTAAGCTGGCAGATATTTATCGGGATGCTTCTGTTTTGAAACAGGCAAGTGAAGCAGCAGCGGAAATTCTTGCGTTGGATGAGGATTTAAGCCTTCCCCAAAATCGTTTCCTTCGGGAGCAGCTACAGTCCTACAGGGAAGAAAACCTGGAGAATTTAGGACTGTAAAAGGGGAATGTACAGAAATAAAACCTTGCAAAACAGCGAAAAACGTAGTATCCTAATGTCGTAAATTATTTTTTCACCTTGTAAGGAGGCTATACAATGGCTACAAAGAAAACAACAACCAAAGCAGAACCTGTGACTACTACCACTGCAAAAACATCTACCGTGAAAGAGGCTCCTGCAAAAACCCCAGTGGAGGCTCCTGTAAAAGAAGAAGCCAAAACAACCGAAAAAGCAGCCGCTAAAAAGACAACAACCAGAAAAACAACAGCTGCGAAAACCACCACCAGAAAGACAACAACCAGAAAGACTGCTGCAAAAAAAGCTGCAGCGCCAAATACCGAAGTATACATTCAGTTCTGGGGTAAAGAGGTTTATGCAAAGGATGTGGTTGAGAATATCAAAAAAATCTGGACAGACGAGATGGGCAAGAAATTAGAAGAACTTGAAGATTTAAAGGTATATATCAAACCAGAAGAAAATGGTGCATACTATGTGATCAATAATGAAATTACAGATTTCATTAGATTATAAGAAGAACCTCAATCCGTAATTTTACAGGAAAAGCTCAGGTGACAAGCATTTGCCGCCTGAGTTTTTTTCAATCAAACAGATGGATAAAAACGATCTGTTTTGTAAAATTTCAGTTTTTGGAGAATAGGAGCGGCAATCAAATGAATAAGCAGATCAATTATAAAGAAATCTGGAAGGAAGGGGCGATTCTAACTGTAGCAGTGGCCATTATTGCAGCTGCAGTGTATTTTTTTCTGGTTCCAAGCAGAGCTTCTGTCAGCAGTATTTCCGGCCTGGGAATGGTGCTTTCCAATTTTGTTCCCCTGTCTCTTTCTGCGATCACCATGATTTTGAATGTGATACTTCTGATCATTGGTTTTTTTACCTGCGGAAAAGAATTTGGGGCAAAAACCGTGTACACCAGCATTCTTCTGCCGGTTTTTATCGGTTTGTTTGAAAATCTGTTTCCCGATACAGGTTCCATTACCAACAGTCAGGAGCTGGATGTGCTTTGCTACATTCTGGTGGTCAGTGTGGGACTGAGTATTCTGTTTAACCGGAATGCTTCTTCCGGAGGGCTGGATATTGTAGCTAAGATTATGAACAAATATCTACATATGGAACTGGGAAAGGCCATGTCTCTATCCGGTATGTGTGTTGCGCTTTCCTCGGCACTGGTTTATGACAAAAAGACAGTGGTGTTAAGTATCCTGGGAACTTATTTCAATGGAATGGTTCTGGATCATTTTATCTTTGACCATAACATCAAGCGTCGTGTGTGCATCATCACAAAAAAGGAAAAGGAACTGAGAGAGTTTATCATACATGACCTTCACAGCGGCGCAACCATTTATGAGTCTGTGGGCGCATACAATATGGAAAAACGAAATGAAATTATTACGATTGTGGATAAAGGGGAATATCAGAAGCTGATGAATTATATGAACTATCACGATCCACAGGCGTTTATTACCGTGTATCATGTTTCCGATATGCGATATCAGCCAAAAGGATAATGGCAGAAATCCCATCCCGTTTCTAAAAAGCAGGAGAAACGGATGGGATTTTTATGATTTTTTGGGATTTCCAGAGATTTGTTGAGGTAAAGTTGAGTAAGGGCTGTTATTTTTGATAGCGGGAAAAGAGTATAGGAAGGAAAAATGGATGTTTAAAATATTAATTGCAGAAGATGACCGGGAATTATGTCATCTTTTTGAAAAGGTGTTAAAAAAGCATGGATACGATGTGCTGTGTGCATCAGATGGAAAAGAGGCGCTGGAGCTTCTGGGAAAGGAATATATCGATCTGATCATTACAGATATTATGATGCCGGTGATGGATGGATATGAGCTGGTTTCAGAGCTTCGGGCAGCAGGGATTCATACCCCGGTTCTGATGATTACGGCAAAAAGCAATTTTGATGATATGCGCCAGGGATTTCTTTCCGGAAGTGACGACTATATGGTAAAACCGGTAAATGTCAATGAGATGCTGTTGCGTGTGGGCGCTCTTTTGCGGAGAGCGCAGATCATAAGTGAGCGAAAAATGACCATTGGAATGACGGAATTAAATTTTGATACACTGACAGTCACAGATTCCACAGGAAGCCAGGAGCTTCCCAAAAAAGAATTTCAGATCTTGTATAAGCTGGCCGCATCTCCAGGGAGAACCTATACCAAGCAGCAGATCATGGATGATGTGTGGGGGTATGAGGTGGAGACAGATCCCCATACCATAGAGGTACACATTGGAAGACTGCGAGAACGCCTTAGAAACAATTCGGATATGGAAATTGTTACCATGCGCGGGATTGGATATAAGGTGGTGAAAAAATGAGGAAAAGAAAAAAAGAAAAAGGGTTGAAAATCGGTTCCCACCTTACAGCGGTAATCTGGATTGCGCTGGTACTTTCCCTGATCCTTTCTGCGACCCTTTTTGCAGTGCTTGATTATTTTTTTAATATACCAAGAAGTATTCCCGCTCTTGGCTGGCTTCTGATTTTCAACACATTGATTTCCGGAATTGTGACCGCTTTTTTGAATGGAAAAATCCTGGCTCCCATCACAGAATTGAGTCAGGCTATGTCCAGGGTGTCAGAAGGAGATTTTACCGGAAAACTGGAAACCACAAGCCGTGTTCATGAAATCCAGGAATCATATAAAAGCTTTAATATTATGACAGAGGAGCTTCGGGCAACAGAGCTTTTGCAGACAGATTTCGTATCTAATGTATCCCATGAAATCAAAACTCCCATCAGTGCCATTGAAGGATACACCACTCTTTTGCAGGGGGATGAGCTTTCCATGGAACAGGAAGAATGTATTGATAAAATTCTTTTTAATACCAGGAGACTTTCGGATCTGGTTGGAAATATTCTTCTCCTGTCCAGACTGGAAAATCAGAATATCCCCATGAAAAAAGAAACTTATCGGCTGGACGAACAGATCCGTCAGGCAATCCTTGCTCTGGAACCAAAATGGACAGAGAAAGAAATGGATTTTCAGGTGGATATGGAAAATATCTGCTATACCGGGAACGAAGGACTGCTGATGCATATCTGGATCAATCTTCTGGACAATGCCATCAAATTCAGCCCGGAAAAAGGGAGGATTCAGGTTTCCCTGAAAAAAGAAGGGCAAAAGATCCGTTTTTCTGTTGCAGATGATGGCCCGGGAATTACGCCAGAGGTGAAAAATCGAATGTTTGACAAGTTTTATCAGTCAGACGGTTCCCACAGAGCAGAGGGAAATGGTCTTGGCCTTGCACTGGTTCGGCGGATTCTGGATTTGAATCATGGAACCATAGAGGTAAAAAACAGAGAGTATGGAGGCAGCGAATTTGTTGTAACGCTGCCATGAGATTCATAGAAATTGGAGAGGATGAAAGAAATGAGTGAAAAAATAGCATTTATCGCAGATTCCTGTGCAGATCTGCCAAAAGAGATTCAGGAAAAAGAAAACGTATTTGTACTTCCGGTTCTGGTTTCCTGTGAGGGAAAGGAATATCGGGATGGAATGGATATTTCAGCGGAAACGGTTTATGAGCATCAGAGCAGAGGAGAGGTTCCTACCACATCTCTTCCCACTGGAGCAATGGTAGAAGAGGTATTTACCAGTGTGTTAAAAAAAGGATACAGAAAGGCAGTCATGTTCACCATGTCTTCTGCAATTTCCGGAACCTGGAATCTGTGCCGGCTTTTGTGTGAAGAGTGTGAACAGCTGGAATGTCTGGTGTTTGATTCTAAGATGGCCAGTCTGGCAGAGGGAGCTCTTCTGGTGGAAATAATGGAAGAGGTAGAGGCAGGAAGCCTGGATTGGACGGGAATTCCAGCTCGTTTGGAAGAACTGCAAAAAAACACCTTTCCATGCTTTGGAATTGATACACTGGAATTTCTTCAGAAAAACGGCCGAATTGGAAAAGCCACAGCTTTTGCCGGAAATCTTCTGAATATCATGCCCATTCTTTCCTTTGATGAAAACGGTGTCATTTCACCGGTAGAAAAGGTAAGAGGAAGAAAGAAACGCATGAACCGATTAAAGGAGCAGGCATTGGAACATATTGGAACACATCAGAACTATCGGCTATATTTTGCCAATGGCGGCTGCCCGGAAATGGTAGAGGATCTGAAACAGGAAATTTTAGGTGAGATTGGAAAAGAGGTTCCGGTTCTTGAAACAGAGCTGGGCTGTGCTCTTGCTGCTCATCTTGGCAAAAACCTGGTGGGAGTCTGTGTACAGCTTTTATAAATGTAAATCAAGGATGCGTCCATATGTATGCGGAGCAAGTTTCTCAGGAATTGAGGGATTTGCTCTTTTTTTGTACATTGACGCAAGAAAAAGAGATTGACGAAAGTTCAGATAGTTCTTATAATGTAGTTTAGATATCGAGTTATTTTTAAAAAATAATCGGTAACAAGCGTGAGCATTTGGGAAAAGAAAAGGAGGATTTTCATCACGATGAAAAAAAGCAGAATGTTATGTTTGGCAGGAGTTTTAAGTGTATCTTTGGCAGCGGTTCCGGTTTATGCAGAGAAGAGCGCCAAGGAGAAGACGCTTTCCGGAGAGACGCTTCTGATTTATTGCGGCGCCGGAATGCAGAAGCCATTTCAGGAAATCGCAGATGCATTTGGAGAAGAAACGGGATGTGAAATGAATGTGACATTTGCAAATGCGGCGCAGATTCAGACGCAGATGAAAGAATCCAGGGAAGGAGACTTTTTTATTGCAGGTTCAGCAGAAGAATTAAAGCCGGTAGAAGAATATGTTGCCAAAAGTGTGGATCTGGTGAAGCATATTCCGGTACTGGTAGTAGCGGAAGGAAATGAAAAAGAAATCAAAGGGATAAAGGATCTTGCAGGAGAAGACATTCAGACAGTAATCGGAGATCCCGAATCTACTCCCATAGGAAAAATTGCAAAAAAAGCATTTGAGGATTTTCAGATTACCGATCAGGTAACCATCGCAGCAACAACTACCACAGCTCCACAGCTTGCTACGGTTGTTTCCATGGGAGAGGCAGATGCGGCCATCATCTGGAAAGAAAATGCAGAAGCAGAAGGAATTGAGATCTGTGATACCGCCGATTTGGATGTTTATATAAAAACCATTCCCGCAGGAAGACTGAACTTCCAGGAAAACTCCAAAGCAGGGGATCTGTTTTCGGAATTTCTGGAAACAGAAGAAGTTGCAGATATTTGGACCTCTTATGGATATGAGCTGGTAAAATGAAAAAAAGAAAACCGGATTTATTTACAGGAATCTGTCTGATCCTTATGCTGGCAGTTGTCTGTTTTGTAGGCGGGACAGTATTGCTGATTGCGATTCGCGGTTTTTCTGTTCTGCCGGAGCATCTCCGGGAAAAGGAAACGATCTTTGCGCTGTTTTTGAGTATGAAAACAGCGCTGATCTCTTCTTTGGGATGCTTTATATTTGCAGTTCCCACCGCATATATTCTGACTCATATAAAAATTCCCTTTCGGGGAATGATTGAGATCTTACTGGAATTGACGATGACTCTTCCCTACATTGTGTTGGGACTTAGTCTTTTGATCCTGTTTTCTTCCCCTATGGGCAAGGCTCTTAAGGAAGCTGGGTTCCCAGTGGTTTTCAATCAGAATGGGATTGTTCTTGCCCAATTGGCAGTGAATCTTCCCTTTGGGATTAAATTGGTAACACAGGCCTTTCAAAGTGTGGACAGCAAACAGGAAGCTGTGGCAGGTTTGCTGGGAGCGACACCCTTTCAGCGATTTTATACCATTTTGCTTCCACTCTGTAAAAATGCTTTGGTCAGTGCATTTATCCTCATCTGGTCAAGAGCGCTTGGGGAATTTGGGGCTACACTGATGCTTGTGGGAGTGACAAGGATGAAGACAGAAACACTGCCTGGAAATATTTACTTAAATGTGAGTACCAATAATCTGGAGGGCGCGCTGGCCAGCGCTTTTCTATTGCTGCTTCTTGCGGCTGCGGCCCTTTTGATATCCAACAGGATCACAAGGATGGACAGGAGGAGGAATCGATATGCACAGGAAAATGCCTGACAAAACTTCAAATTCTCCACTTATGGAAATCTGTGGCCTTTCCATGAAAAAAGGCAATTTTTTGTTGGAAAATATTTCATTTCAGGTATTTCCTGGAGAGATTTTGGCAATTATTGGGAAAAATGGTTCGGGAAAAACCATGCTTTTGGAAAGCATTGCCGGATTTCATCAGATCAGAACCGGAGAGGTTCTGCTGGAGGGAAAAGATATGAGCGGTTATCCCCTCCATGAGAGACAGATTGGGTATCTTTATCAGGATTATAGTCTGTTTCCTCATATGACAGCAAGGGAAAATATCGCTTATGGACTGCGTTGGAAAAAAATCCGAAAAAAAGAACGGAAGCTTCAGGTGGAGCATATGGCGGCAGAATTGGAAATTACTTCTGTGCTTGACCAGTATCCCTCTACCTTAAGCGGGGGCGAACAGCAGAGAGTGGCTCTGGCCAGGGCATTGGTGACAGAGCCGAAGCTTCTCCTTCTGGATGAGCCATTTTGCGCTCTGGATCCTTCTACGAAACAAAAGCTATATGCTCTGATCCAAAAAATTCATAAGGATTTTCTCTGTACCATTGTGTTTGTAACCCACGATTTTCAGGAGGCAGAAATTCTGGCAGAGCGAATTGGGGTTTTGTATGGAGGACGTTTGCGCGGAATCGTAGAAAGTGATAAACTGTTTACAACAGATTGGGACGAAGAGGTAAGAGAGTTTCTTGGAAAGGAATAAAGGAATGATGACAAAGGAACAATTATATGGGACATTAAAAGATAAGTTTCAGGCGGTTCTGAAAGAATATGGCGGTGAAGAGGAGGTTCTTTCTGTTTCCTGCCGGGCGTTGGCGCCAGAAGAAGCCATTGGAACAACAAAACGAAAAGATTTTCCTATTCTGGCCGGAAAAGATGTGATGATCCAGGCAGTATATAAAGGAGTTCGTGGACAGGCATTTACAGAGTCTCCTGTTTTTTTTGAGGGAACCTTAGGGGAAATCCTGGAACTGGATATTCAGGGAAATCCCCATGAACGCAGCATTTTTATTGCAGCGTTGAATGCAGTGATGGCTTATCTTGGATTGTGTAAGGGAACGGTTCACTGCAGAACAGATGGACCGGAATGGTGCGCAGGAGATATGGAAGAATATTTGAAAAAAAATTATCCCAAGGTAAAGCGGATTGCCCTGATTGGATATCAGCCGGCTCTTCTGGAAATGCTGGCCAAAAGTCCTTACGAAGTTCGCGTATTGGATTTGAATCCGGCGAATGTGGGACAGGTACGCTATGGAGTTCTGGTGGAGGATGGAGAAGCGGTGAAGGACGAAATCAGGAATTCCTATGGGGAACTGATTCTCTGTACAGGAAGTACCATTTGCAATGGTACCATGGCAGATTACCTGGATATTAAGCCGGAAGTCCTGTTTTATGGGACAAGTGCAGCCGGAGCGGCAAAGCTTCTGGGATTAAAAAGGGTTTGTTTTGCAGATCGATATGAATAAATCAGAAGGATGTTTTCTATGGGAAAAGAAGAAAAAGAATGTGTAACAGGTGCTGTGATCACTGCAGCCGGGACAGGCTCGCGTAACGGAGGTTCTTCTGCATTGCAGGAGGTGAAGGGAATGAGTCTGGTCAAGCATGTTGTGGTGAGCTTTCAACGGGCAGGAATCAAAGAGATTGTTCTGGTGATAGGAAAGCAGGATGAACAGCTGAAAAAGGAACTGAAAGGCTTTGGAATCACTTTTTTACAGAACAGAGAAGATTCCTGTGCAGAAATGCTGGATTCCGTAAAAATAGGATTGCTTTACTTGAAAGAACGGTGCAGCAGAGCGTTTATCTGTCCGGTGGACGTTCCCTTTTTTAAAAAAGAAACCGTGGAACGTCTCCTTGAAAAACAGGCATTGGCGGTAATCCCTTCCTATAATCGAAAAGGAGGACATCCTATTCTTGTGGATCAGGCTCTTTTTTCGAGGATTTTAACATATGAGGGAAAAGACGGACTGCGGGGGGTTCTTCATTCCCTGCCCCAGAAGCCGGTGTATGTGGACATCAGTGACCAGGGAACCATAGCGCCGGTTTATAATGGTGAGATTCAAAAAGAAGCGGCGGAAGCGTATCATGAGAATCTGGATCGGGTTCAGGTAAAGGTAAGACTGGCGCATACGAAGCCTTACTTTGGCCCAGGGATGGTGACCCTTCTGCGACAGATTGATGCCCTGGGTGCTGTGCGGGAAGCCAGTGAAAAATCCGGAATTTCTTACAGCAAGGTCTGGAACATGATACGGACAGCAGAAGAGGAAACCGGGCTTGCCCTGGTAAGGCGACAGCCAGGAGGAAAAACCGGGGGCAAAGCAGAGGTAACGGAAGCAGGACAAGATTTGATCCGAAAGTATGAGGAACTGGAACAGTCTGTTGAGCAGTTTGCAGCAAAAGAGTATCAAAGGATATTTAAGAAATGAACAAAGAAAAAATGCTCCCTTTTCACGTAGGCGCCTGAAAGGGAGCATTTTTTATGGTTCAGGATATTCTCTGTGCTATATCATCTGGGGTGATTTTTGTGCATTGGAGGATTTCCTGTCTGTGTTCAAATTCTGTATAGAGAAGACCACGCTCTTCGGTTTCAATTTCACCAACCTGATTGTCATAGGGATCGGCGCGCCAATGCTTTTTGGGAGGGGTAAGATCCGCCTGAAAAGCGCGATTAGCCACCATACGGTAAGTGTCCAGATTTCCAAAATAATAACGCCGCCGTTCTTCATTTCCAATACGGTTGGCACCTACGCCAAAGGAAGGATCGGCATAGAACCATCCAGCTCCTTCTATGTAAAAACGCGCCCAATCGTGACAGCCGCAGAAATCAGGTTCGGCGCAAAGACCGCTCTCCCAGCAGGCTGGAATACCGGCGCATCTACACAGAGTAATAAATAAAAGTGCAAATACACCGCAGTCTCCGGTTTCATTTCTTGCACAGGATTCTGAAATATTTTCCAGAAGGAAATACTCAGGCATAAAGGTATAATTCATGTTTGTAGTAATAAAGTCATAAAAGGCCCGCGCTTTTTCCAGGGGATTTTGAAGCCCTTGTGTCAGGCTCTCTGCAAGATCGCGAATATATGGAGTGAAGCTGATATGAGGAGCCTCTTCACAGGTGTATTTTCGTTTTTCATCTTCCGTAAGCGGGGTACTGTTTTCGGAAAGTTCCTCAATGGAAAGGTGATAGGCATCCCTGTAACGAGCTGTATGGGTATAAGAGTATTCCACAACAAAAGGATGATTTTCTTCCATGGTTTCTTTCCAGCAGATTGTTCTCTGGGGGACATCCAGATCAGCAGGAATTCCACCGGAAGGTTCGGTCTTTTCTATGGAGATGTTTCTTTGCTGGGTACAGTTAGCAGGAATGGGAAGGTGAACAAGGACTTTCATTCCGGGAACAAAAGCATCATCCTTAATTCTTATGGAAGCACGGATACGAATATGGTTTGTGACTGTTCCCTTTTCTTTTAACGCATGCATGCTGTCGTCGAGAAGAGCCGGACGGCTTGCATTGTCATTGGGAATTTCATCTCCGGGAAGATAGCGAACGATTCGTGAAGCAATGGATGCGTCTGTTTTCATCATGGTATCAAAAAATCGGGCAAAATAATGTTTTTCTCCGTCAAGATAAATCCAATTGATTTTGCGGGCGTCCACACGCTGGTCAAATTCTTCTTCAGTAAAATCCGGAATGTGATCCTGTACCAGCTTCAGTGCTTCTTTTTTTGTGTAGGGAAATTCTTTGGGAAGACGTAGACAGATTTCCCGCTGGGCAATAAGACACTGCCGAAGAGAGAAGGGAAGCTGTGTGTGATTCAGCCGCAGATCCATCAGCCGGATCGCCTCTTTCAGATCTCCGGCCAGTTTCAGTCGGAGAATATCTTCCGGAAGCCCTATATTCAGATAGCGAAGCGCGTCATTGATGTTCATAAAAACCTCCTGTTATGTAAAAATATACAAAAAAATAATAAAAATAAAGATAAATATGTCTATAATTATAGGGGCCATGGGAGAGCTTGTCAACCTTACCTGCCTGATTTATCCGTAAACAACAGGGAAGAAGAATGTGGTTGTACCAGTAATAAAGTTGCGATACAATAATAGAAAACAAGTTGTATTTGCAAAGGAGAGAGAATCGAATGAAAGTGATTTTGGATCTGGATACAGGAATCGATGACGGAATGGCTCTGGCCTATACTGTGGGAAACAAGGATATGGAGCTGTTGGGAGTTACAGGAACCTTTGGTAATGTATATACGGAAGTAGGAGCCAGAAATGCATTAAATCTTCTGAATATCCTTGGAGAACCAAAGATCCCGGTATTTATGGGAGCGACACATGGAATCACAAAAACAGAGTTTGTGCGTCTGGGAATCAGTGCGCAGATTCATGGAGAAAATGGAGTGGGAGAAATCCATCTGCCTTTCTCAAAAGAAAATGTTCAGGAAAAAAATGGGATTGATTTTCTTATAGAATCTGTTAAAAAATACAAAAAGGAGTTGCTTATCATTGCAACCGGACCGCTGACGAATCTTGCATCTGCCCTTGAAAAAGCGCCGGAAATCCTGGAAGATCTGGGAAAAATTGTGATTATGGGAGGCGCTCTGACTGTACCTGGAAATGTAAATGCGTATGCAGAGGCAAATATCTCCAAAGATCCAGTTGCTGCTAAACGAGTATTTGAAAGTGGTGCAGATATTACCATGGTGGGATTGGATGTGACTCAGCGTTCACAGTTGACTAAGGAAGATACCAGAGTATGGAAAAGTTATGGAACCCAGGCAGGAACGGTTTATGGAGAAATGGTGGATTATTATATCAGTCAGCATACCCACAGCAAAGGAACCGCCTGTTATCTCCATGATCCGTCCGCAGCAATCTGCGCAGTTCACCCGGAATATTTTGTTCAGCTTCCCATGTATCTGACTGTGGTTACCCAGGGGGAGGCAACAGGAAGAACCATTGGCGATCCCGCTCTTCTTCGGGAGAAAAATCCCAATGTAAAGGTTTGTGTGGGGGTTCAATCGGAACAGGTAGAGAAAGAGCTGAAACAGGTTCTGGCAGAAGTATTTCAGAGACAGTAACAGGAGAGGCAAAACCATGAATCAAATTTTGATCGTTGAAGACGATCTTGTTCTGGCAGCAGGTCTTTGCAGGGCCCTGTCTACAAAAGAAAACAGGACAGTTTCCTGTGGAAGCAGTTCATTATACAGAAACAGCTCAGCTAAAAAAGAAAACAAAAAAATCTGGAAAAAAATGGTCCCTTTTTTCTATGGCAAAGGCAAATCTTGGCAGGAATCGGAGAAAAACAGTGATCACAGTAGTTTCGTTGGCGCTGGCGCTGGTTCTTTTGAATCTGACAGTGACCTTTACCAATGGATTTGATATGGACAAATATTGGGGCAGTCAGATCATTACAGATGGAATTGTGGCAAGAGCCAGTTATTTTCGGATGAACTGGGATAGGGATAAAATCGGACTTTCCAAGGAGGTGATCGCAGATATCAGTACCCAGCCTGGCGTGAAAGAGGGAGGACGGATTTACGGAGATATCACCACAAATTTGGAATACATTTCTGAAGAATACTGGAGAAAGAAAAACAGAGAATTTAATCAGGAAGAAGAATTGGATCGTCTGTTAGAGTGGAAGGAACGAAATGAAAAGGGAGAAGTTCTGGAAGAGGTACAATTATACGGGATGGAAGCGTTTGTTCTGGATAAGCTAAGAGTGGTAGAAGGGGATTTTTCCAGGCTTTATGAACCGGGAGGACATTATGTGGCTGCTGTTTTGTCAGATGATGACTATGGAAAGGAAGATCTGGATTCCAATTGGGCGAAAGTGGGAGATCGGATCACATTGCGCCATGTAGATGAACTTGAATTTTATAATAGAGAGACGGGGGAAATCCTGGATATGCCGGAAGATGAAATTCCATATAATGTTGGATATGGGACAAGGCCAAAGAAATATCGGGATGTGGAATATGAAGTGGCAGCCCGTGTGGTAGTTCCCTCTTCTTTAAGTTATCGATATTATGGAATGGATGAATTTGTATTAAATGCACAGACTTTTGTGGAAGAAACCAAGAGCCAGGAAGTTCTTTTGTATACATTTGATACAAAAGAGGAAAAAGCGTCTGTAGATATGGATGCTTTTCTGGAAGACTATACGGAGTCTGTCCATCGAGAATGTGATTTTGAAAGCAGACAAAGTTACGTAAGAGAGTTTGAGGATTTTCGTTCTATGTTTTTACTCATGGGAGGAACATTGAGCTTTGTTGTGGGACTGGTGGGTGTGCTGAATTTCTTTAATGCGATTCTTACAGGAATCATAACCAGAAAGCGGGAATTTGCCATGTTGCAGTCCATTGGCATGACAGGAGGCCAGTTGAAAAAAATGCTGGTGTGGGAAGGCTTGTTTTACGCATTGGGCGCAGCGACGGCTGCATTTCTGTTAAGCCTGTTTATGAGTCCAATCACTATTGTGGAACGGCTGCGAGAGAATGAATAAATGGTATGAAAAAACAGCATCTTGGACTTTAAAAGTCCAAGGCGCTGTTTTTTACATCTTATGCAATTTTGGATTTGAGAAAGGCAACATCCTTCTTAAGAATCTGCATTTCTTCCATTAAGTAATTTACCTTCACTTCATATACAAGATTTTTCTCTACAGCAGGAATTGCCTGGTTTAATTTATTGACCAGAGTAATATGATTCTCTGCCAGAATCTGAAGGTTCTTATCGGTTGTATTTTCTAAATGGAGTTTTAATGCAGCCACATCTTGCTGCGTCAGTTGCTGAGCAGTTTTGAGTTCAGCGACTTCCAGCTGCGTCAGTTGCTGAGCAGTTTTGAGTTCAGCGACTTCCAGCTGTGTCTGTTGCTGAGCAGTTTTCAGTTCATTTAACTCCATTTTTATCGGGTGTAGGTGGTTTTCCATTTGTTGATCTAACATCTGTGAAAGTGCGGATAAATCTTCTTTTGTTAAACTCATGTGCAACCTCCTTTCCAGTTTTTATCATAACATAAAAGAACGAAAAAGTATAGTCCAAAATGTTCTGAAAAAGAGACTGGAAGAGAAGGAAGAAAACGAATATAATAGAAAGAAAAAGAGGAAAAGTGAGGAAACGACCATGGAGTTAAGAACCGTGTATCTGGATAGTAAAGAAAAAGACAAACAAAAAGATGGACTGTCCATACTTCTTTCCAGACATCACTGGAGTATTGTCGAGGACAAACTTCGGGCAGACGTTTGTATTTCAGGAGAATATCAGGCAGGAAGTCCTCTAAAAATAAAAAAAGAAGGAAAAAATGGCACCATTCTTTATGGAGAACCGGTGCATTTTTTTCGGGGAGTATCTCTGTTTCTTCAGAATATAGAAAAAGAATGTTGGGAAAAGGAAGAAATTCCTGTATTTGATTCCAATGGAATGATGCTGGATTGTTCCAGAAATGGTGTGCCAACGGTGGAAACCATTCAAAAATACCTGGTAAGTCTGGCTGAATTCGGAATGAATCGGCTTTATCTTTACATGGAAGATACTTTTGAGGTGGAGGGATATCCTTATTGGGGATATTTGCGGGGGCGCTATACGAAGCAGGAATTAAAAGCATGTGATTCTTTTGCCAGAAAGTTTGGGATTACGCTGATCCCTTGCATCCAGACCCTTGCACACTTGCGCAGTGTCTTGAAGCAGCCTGCAATGAAACAATATCGGGATATTGATGATATCCTTCTTCTTGGAACATCAGAGACAGAAGGATTGTTAAAGGGAATCCTGCAAACGATGAAGGAATGCTTTTCCGGTGGGATTGTTCATTTGGGAATGGATGAGGCAGCCCATCTGGGAAGAGGAAAATATCTGGAAAAAAATGGATGGAAAGATCCGGCGATCCTTATGAAACAACACCTGGAATGGTTGATGGAGGAATGCAGAAAACTGGAACTGACACCGATGATCTGGTCTGATATGTATTTGCGTTTGAATTTTGGCGTAGAAGATTACTACAGCCTGAAAGGGGATGAAGAGCCTTTACATACAGAGACTCTTTCCTCGGAGATTCCGCTGTGTTACTGGGATTATTATAATGAGGGAACCGGTTTTTACGAAAACTATATCCGTTTGCATCAGAAACTGGGAAATCCAGTGGTATTTGCAGGAGGTGCATGGACCTGGAATGGGATTGCGCCAGGGTTGAGCAAAGCATTTCGTACTACCCAGGATGCATTGGAGGCATGTAAGCGAACCGGGATCAGAGATATATTCTGTACAGTCTGGATGGATAACGGAGCAGAAACTCCATTGGAGACAATACTGCCTTTGGTGGCAATTTATGGAGAGTATGGTTTTTCGTCTATGCCTGATCAGGAACAGATCAAAGAGCGATTTGCATTTTGTTTCGGACAAAGCTGGGAGTCCTTCTGCCTCCTGGATGCTTTTGATAATCAAAGCTATGATCAAGAAGAAATGAACAAGATATTTCATCTTGTCACCCATAATAAACGTTGCGAAAATCCGTCCAAAACCATTCTGTATGAAGACAATTTTATGGGAAAAATGGCGGATTTCTTCGATGAAAAATACATGAAGAAACAGTACGAATGGATGGAAGAGAAATTGAAAGAGGTTCCGGGGGAGTTGTTTGTATATTATAGAACCCTTGCTGCTTTATTACAGAGAAAAGCAGCGCTCAATGAAAGAATCCGCGCAGCGTACCAAAGTGGGGACAGGGAGACACTTTTGGATATTTCTCAAAAAGAGCTAAAAGAGATCGAAGGTCTGGCTGAAGAATTACGTCTTCTGCGTCAGGAAATCTGGATGAAGGAGTATAAGCCTTTTGGATATGAAATATTGGATATCCGTATGGCCGGAGTTGGAATCCGCTCCCGGTCAGAAGCTGCCAGACTTCAGACTTATGCAGAAGGAAAACTGGAACGCATTGAGGAACTGGAGGAAACACTTCTTCCATATCTGCCACAGGAGCTTCTGGAAAAGGAGGCGCTGCATCGGTGCAGTTTGTGGGAGGAAATTGTTTCCGCAGGAAATATGGAAGGCGTTTGATGATCCCCGTGGCTAAAGCAAGGGGATTAAGGGGACAAAATGGCTACAAATCCAGTAAATATGGACATTGTAGCCATTTTCCTTTTTGCAGCGATATGTACTATATTCGGTTCTTGTATAAGAGGGGATATATCCACTTGTGGAACCGGGAAAGGGATTCTTCTGAAAGCAGGCTGTAAAAAGGTTACAAATTTTTTGTATCTTTGGAAATGATCAGAAATTCAAACGACTCAGATAGGCAGTTTGGAATTCCTTGGAGGAGGCCAGTTCTACGAAGGAGGTCTCTTTCGCAATGGAGCAGCTGCTTTTAAGAACATCACGGCTCAGAGCTGCCAGTTTGGCTCCTTCCCCGGCAGCGTTTCCGATACTTTGGATCCTGTTTAGAAGGACAGAAGGAATCAGGCCAATCTGGCAGGCGCTTTTGGGTGACAGATAGTTTCCAAAGGCTCCGGCCAGTAGGACAGACTGAATTTCAGAAACCGAAATTTCCATTTTCTGGCAAAGAAGTTCAATGCCAGTTGCAATGGCAGCTTTGGCCAGCTGTACTTCCCGGATGTCTTTCTGTGTAAGATAAATGCCGCTCTCATCATCTGTAAGAAGAAATGCAGATACCCCGTCTCGTCTGGTAAAACGATGGGAATAGAGTTCTGCTGCTTCTGGCGTCCATTTTTCCGGGCGGTTGATTCGCCCTCTTGAAGAAATAATATCCAGCTTCAAAAGGCAGGCGATAAGATCAATCAGACCAGAACCGCAGATACCGGAAGGAACTGTATTTCCAATAACAGAGTAGACCAGCTGAGAATCTTCCAGGGAAACATGGTCAATGGCGCCGGATGCACCTCGCATTCCACAGGAAATTTTTGCTCCTTCAAAAGCAGGACCGGCAGCTGTGGAGCAGGTATAACGTTTGTCGTGATGTCCCAGTACCAGTTCTCCGTTGGTTCCAATATCCAGAATCAGCGTACATCTGGAAAACGTGTTTTCCGGTAAAGAGAGAAGAACACCTACGGTGTCGCCGCCTACAAATCCGGCAATGGATGGAAGGGTACAGACTTTTGCAAGGGGATGGATAGAAAGTCCAAAATCAGCTGCATGTTCAAGCTGGAGTTCATCTACAGTTGCCATATATGGCGCCCGAATCAGAGAAGTTGTGGAGACGCCTAAGTATAAATGCTGCATACAGGTATTTCCCGCAATAACAGCAAAACAGATATCCAAGGGAGAAATCCCTGCTTTTTCTGCATTTTGTATCGCAAGAGAGTTTAAAGCAGTTCTTATGATCCTGGTCAAAGTATGTTCCGGATTTTTCAGATCGTATTCGCAGCGGCTGATTACATCTGCCCCGTAAGCCGTCTGGGGATTTAGAACACCGGAGACACTGATCTGTTTGCCGGTCAGCGCATCCAGAAGATAAGAGACTACGGTAGTCGTACCAATATCATATGCAAGAACATAAACAGGAGCGTGAGAGGGACGTATTCCAATAAGGGTATCCTGAAAAAGTACAAATTCCCCTTCATATTCAAGCTGTTCCAGGGATGTATACAGGTTGGATAAAACAGATAAGGGAATCCGGACGTGTTCTCCCAGCGCTTTTTTTATGGCCATGGAAACAGAAAAGGGATCGTTTATGGTTGCCTTGGGGATTACAGCATGGACACAGGTGAGATTTGGAGCAGTAATCTCCCGTTTGGAATCTCCGTTTCCCAGAATCTGTTCCTGGGAAAGAGAAGGGGAAAGAAGGACAGAAATATCTTCGGTAACTGTAAAACGGCAAGACTGCCTGATTCCGGCAGCCCTGCCGTTTTGTATCATGACCGTACATTTTTTGCAGGTTCCACGGCCACCGCAGGGCGCGTCAACAGAAAGTCCTGCATTTCGAATGGCATCTAACAGAAGTGTACCGGATGCCACGGAAATCTGTGTGTGTTCTTTTGGAAAAAATACAGTTGGCATAGAATTATCTCCTGAATCAATGGTTTCTTATTTCTCCTGTACATAGCCGGAAATGCCATGTAATTCTCCATAGGGAGATCGGAGATACTGTTTGCTGTAGGCCAGTCGCTGACCGGTCTGTGTAATATATGTCTTTGTGATCATAAGAAGGGGTTCCTGTTCTTCACATTCCAGTATGGAACGAATGTCTGCCGGCGCGGTGACAGCTTTTACCTTTAGTTCTGTATAATAGCTGAAGGAAGTGGATTTGGCACGGGCAGCTTCAGGAAAAACAGCAAAATCCAGTTCTTTTTCGATGGAAGGCATTCCCTTCCCGTAAGGAAGATATTTGACTTCCAGACCAAAGATACCATTATCTCCATAATCACCGCGAAACAGTGCAATAATTTTCTGGCTTGCAGGAATCTGAAGGGCTTCCTGCAACTCTTTCCCGGGACTCATGATACGGATATCTTTGTATCTGCCGGCGCTTTGCTTGATGGATTCCGGAAGAGAGAGAATAAACTCGTCATGATGAGGATAATTGACGAAATATCCCCGACGGGGACGGGAGGAGATCAGTCCGTCCTGTTCCAGTTGTTTTAAACCTTTACGGACAGTTTCTCTTGTGGTGTTATACCGGGAGCACAGTTCATTCTCAGAGGGAATAATCTGTCCAGGAGCCAAAGAGCCGTTTACGATCTGGTCTCTCAGTTCGGAAAAAATCGTAAGATACACCGGTGTATTTTCGGAATGGTTTTTCATGAATTCCTCCGGTTTATATATTCATTGCAATATTTGACAGTATCAATGGGTTCAAAGGTCACAGCATCCGCATGGACGTGCTCCAGAATGGATTCGTCTACACAGCCGCCTCCCAGCATAATATGGACCTGGTCCCGAAGGCCGGCGCTCTCAATGGCATCAATGGTATTTCGCATGGATTCCCGGGCAAAAAGCATCATGCCGCTCATGAGGACAATGGATGGCTGATAAGTACGGATGGCATCTACAAAAGCCTGGGGAGAAACGTCGGTTCCAAGGTCAATGACATCAAAGCCGTCGGAGATGAGAAGACCTACCACAATATCTTTTCCGATATCGTGGATATCTTTTTCCACAACGCCGATGAGAATTCGTCCTTTGGAGGGACCGCTGTGACACTGGGTATTGGGAGAAAAGATATCCAGGACTGAGCGGTAAAGCATTCCGGAGTACATCAGATCGGCGATAAAGTATTCTCCATTCTCAAAGAGTTCTCCTACTTTTTTCAGACCCTGATTCAGGAAACGTTCAATTTCCAGAGGGGAATATCCTTCCTCCATCATTTGGTTGGCGCAGAGGGTAACCTGCGCATCGTCCAGGCATGCAATGGCATCTACCATGGCCTGTTCCAGTTCTTTGTTTTCTTTCATATTCAGCTTACCTTTCAGAAGATGTGTGACAGGCTGGCAGGAGTGATGGTCTGTCCAGGGGGAACGATCAGAAATCGTTCCTCCTCCCATGGGCCGGTCAGAAGATCTTCAATATATTTAGTAGTAGCAGGTACGATCTGGCAGTCCAGCGAAAACGTATCTGCGATTTTCTGTGCTTCCTTCAGAGAAGGGGCCAGAGAGTAGCAGCCAGTATCCAGAAGGGCAATCCGGGAATAATTGGCAAACAGCATTTGAAAGATTCGATCGGCACGCCTGGGACCGTATTTATTCAAAGCGTACTGATATTCCTTCCAGATATTGTTCTGCCCCTGAATCCATCCTTCGGTAAGAAAGTAGGAATCCAGCCAGGGGCTCTTGTTCTTGCTGCCTCCAAATAGGAGAGAAATACAATCGTCCACCTTCGGAATGATAAGGGTTGCCTGATGGTTTTCCAGACCGGAAATGGAGTTCCCGCAGAAACCGGTGGAAAAGAAAATCCGGTCATAAGAATCTGCCTGATCCAGAATTTCCTGGAGTGCCTTGTTCAGTTTATCCTTATAGTTATGGAGGTGTGCTTCAATCCATATAAGATCGTAAGAACAACCTGTTTTTTCTATTGCTGCCAGAAGTTCATTTTTTAAAGTCTGACAGCCAACAATTAGTGATTTCATAGCATTTTCCTAAAAATAATTATTTGATACGTATAATGATATCCATATTTGAAAGAGAAGTCAAGATTGATCCGGACAATTTCCTTGTCTCTTGTATCCAAAAAAGGTGACGAAAATTTGTGCATTTCAGATAAAAAATGAAAAATATAAGAAAAAATACAAGGCAATATTGACAAATGATCGCATCTTGTCTATACTAGATTTAAAGCTGGTATAGACAAGATGATATAGACAAGATAGTACGTAAGAAAAAACGATAGGAGGAGAAAGCCAATGATTATCATCGGTGAAAAAATCAATGGAGCGATTCCATCAATGAAACAGGCTATTGCAGAGCGGAATGCAGACCTGGTTCGGGAGAGAACATTGGCTCAGGTGGAAGCCGGAGCCCATTATCTGGATTGTGCGCCAAGCACAGCTACAGAGCTGGAATATGATGCTATGGTGTGGCTGATTCAGACCATGCAGGAGGTAACAGATGTTCCTCTTTGTATTGACAGCCCTAACGTAATGCTGCTGAAGCGTATCCTGGAAGAAGGTCATGTAAAACGTCCTGGAATGCTCAATTCTGTCAACGAAGAAGGAACCAAGTGCGAAACCTTATTCCCCTTGATTGCCGGAACAGAATGGAATGTGATTGGCCTTACCTGTGACCGGGAGGGAATTCCTACCCAGGTAGAGAAGAAGATTGACATTGCCAAATCCATAATTGACAAGGCTGTGAAATACGGCGTGGACTTAAAGAACCTTCACATTGATCCCTGTGTTATGGCGCTTTCCACCATGCCGTCAGCGATGAAGGATTTTGAACAGTGTATCCGAGGCATTCACGAATATGCACCGGAAGTAAAAGTGACCGGAGCCATTTCCAATATCAGTTTTGAAATGCCGGCCAGAAAATACGTAAATTCCAATTGTATGGCCTATGCCATTGAAGCTGGTCTGGATTCTGCAATTATGGATCCGTGCAATGTGGATATGCGCAGTACGATTTATGCGTGTGAAGCATTACAGATGAAGGATAAAGGCGGAAGAAAGTACAACAGAGCTTACCGACAGGGCAAGGTAGGAATTAAGAAATAACCAGTAAAAAAATCAGATAATTTACTTTAAGAAAAGAAAGGAAAGAAAGATATGATCGATTTTGAAGCATTAGCAGAAGCTATGGGTGATTTGGACGAAGATATTATGGAAGAGGCTCTCAACGAAGTGATGAGCGACGGCGGTTCCGGTGCGCAGCAGGCCATGGAGGCATGCCAGAAGGGCATGGATATCGTAGGAGAACGTTTTGAAGAAGGAGAGTATTTTGTAGGCGACCTGATCTATGCAGGAGAGCTTATGACAAAGGCAGTGGAAATCCTGAAGGACGCTCTGGTTACCGGAGATGGTTCAGAGACAGAGAAGACAAAGATGATCCTTTGTACTGTAAAGGATGACCTTCATGATATTGGTAAGAATATTGTAAGATCCATGCTGGAAGCAGCTGGCTTCGATGTACTGGATCTTGGAATCGACGTACCGGCAGAAAAAATCATCGAAACAGCAAAAGCAGAAAATATTCACATTGTAGCGCTTTCCGGCGTTCTGACTCTGGCAATTGATTCCATGAAGGCTACCATTGAGGCATTTGCAGAGGCAGGTCTTCGTGATGATGTGAAGATCATTATTGGCGGCGCACCTGTAAACGAAGAAGTTTGTGAACAGACAGGCGCAGACGCATGGGCAACTAGTCCTCAGACAACAATTGATTATTGTAAGACCTGGGCAGAAGCAGTATAAAAGACTGGCCATGGGGAGGGTTTTTATATGAATAGTGAATTGAAAACAGCTGATTCTGTCAGCAAATTTACAAGATGGGCAGTTGTTGCCATCATCAGTTGTGGGGCATATGTAGTGTATCTGACCTATCTGGCAAGATATTCTTTTTATGACCAGGTGATCGACGGGCTTAAGATCACCAATTCACAGTTAGGTGTTCTTTATGGTCTCTATGGAACTACGGCAACCATCGCTTACTTCCCGGGAGGAGTTCTGGCAGATAAGGTTCGGGTAAAATATCTGGCAACGCTGGGATTCGCATTAAGTGCAATCCTGACCTTCTGGTATTCCACAGCGCCAAGCTATGGACAGCTGAAAATTATTTTCCTGCTGTTTGGTCTTTGTACCACCTTTATTTTCTGGGGAATCCGTTATAAAGCGATTCGTCTGGTCAGTACAGAAGAAAACTATTCCACAAACATTGGGGTTTCTTATGGTGTAGTTGGAATCGTAGGACTTGTAATCAGCTTTATTTCCATCGCAATCTTTGAAGCATTTAAGGACCCGGCAGAAGGCTTTCACATTGTTTTGATGTTCTTTGCCGGTATCAATGCAGTCTTTGCAGTTCTGTCCTTTATCTTCATTCCGAAGTTTGCAGATGAGATTTCTACAGAGCGTAAGAAATTTAATTTCAGCGAAGTGGTTCAGGCGTTTAAACACCCAGGCGTATGGCTTACCACTTTGTGTATGTTCTTTATTTACACCATTTATACCTCTTTGGCATATACCGTATCCTTTATTTCTGCAATTGGAGCTACTGCAGCCATTGCTTCTATAGTCGGTACCATCCGTACTTATGGAACCAGTTTGTTCGCATCTCCAATCGTAGGCGGCATTGCAGAGAAGAAAACACCATCCAAGACAATCATCGTCTGTGCAGGAACTACAGCAGTGTGTCTTGCGATTATGGCTTTCGCACCGAAGAATGCAGGATTTATCATTCCTTCTGTGATCCTGATTATCGCATTGTCCTTCTTCCTGAACGGAGCATACGGAGTAACTTCTTCCATGCTCACAGAGACAAAGGTTCCGGTTGCTATTTTCGGTACCGCATCGGGTATTCTGTCCGTAATTGGATTCATCCCGGATATGTTTGTTTCTCCAATCGCAGGAAAATGGCTGGATACTTATGATACGGCAGGGGCTTATACCAGAATTTTTGCAGTTCTGGCAGTCAGCGCAGTTCTGGCGCTCTTATGCGCATATGCGGTACGGATCTATAAGAGAAAATTAGGGGACAGAGAAGAGTAAACAGAAAGATAAGGAGAAAAATGGATATGGAATTAGAAAGATTTTTTTTCAGTCAAAGTGATGCAGAATTTGTCCATGAGCAATCTTTAAAAGTGCTGGCAGAAACCGGATGTGTTTTTGATGATGACAAGGCACTGGAAACATTCAAAAAACATGGGGCAAAGGTAGATGGAAATACCGTTTATTTTACCAGGGAATTGGTAGAAAAAGGTCTCTCCACAGTGGTGGATTCCTTTGAATTATATCGCCCGGATGGAACGAAATATGCAATGGGAAAAGGCAGCAAGACCATGTGTACTGCAGGAAGCCCTCCATATATTCTGGAAGATGGAAAATTCCGTTTTGCCCTGATGGACGACTATGTAAGAATCTGTAAGCTGGTTCAGACCAGTGACTGTCTGGATATGACACATCTGAACCTTTGCGATACCTATGATATTGACCGTAACGAAAGAGCATATCATATGATGGCAGCGCTGTTAAGATATACCACATTGCCAATGTCCATTACTTCCCTGATGACAGCGAAGGAGGATACCGGTTCTGTGGCGAACCACCTTATTGATATGGCATACCAGTTTACAGGTGTGGGAGCCAACGATCCGGTTCTCATTGGATGCGTCAGCCCGATTTCACCGCTGGCATACATCAAAGAAGCATTGGATGCTTTGTATGTATACTGCGAAAGAAATCAGCCCATTCAGCTTGCGACCTGTTCCCTGCCGGTGCTTACCAGTCAGGCATCCATCCTCGGAACCATTATCCAGAACAACGCAGAGCTTCTGGCAGCGATCGTACTGATCCAGCTGTTAAAACCAGGTCTCCCGGTGTTCTATGGAAATACTTCTACTTCCACAAACTTAAGAAAAGTATCCATGTCTCTTGGTTCCAGTGAAACCGCTCTGATTTCTCTGGCAACTGCGGCTATGGCGAAATTCTATCATATGCCGTTCCGCGCATCTGGTGCACTCAACGATGCGGTGGATATTGATTATCAGGCAGGTGTGGAATCTGCGCTGAACCTGATGTGCGGTGTTTTAAGTGATGTGGATCTGGTTTATTTCGCAGCTGGAATGCTCAGTGGATTTAATGTAACCTCTCTTGAAAAATATGTAGTTGACGAACAGCTGATTAAAATGGTAAAACGTTTATATACAGGAATTGCCATTGATAAGACAAAAGATTACACATCTGAGATTCAGGCGGTAGGACCTAAGGGAACCTTTTTAAGAGGAAGAACACCCAAGGAATACAGAAAAGAGCATTTTGTTCCTGATATCTTTGTAAAACAGGATTATAAGGCATGGCAGACAGAGGGAAGCGTAAGTATCAAGGATAAAGCTTCAGAAGTGGTAAAGAAACGTCTTGAGAACTATAAGGCTCCGGATGTTACAGCAGATCAGCTGAAGATCATTGAAAAATATCTGTAAGTGAGAAAGCTGAAGGCAGTCCATCCGGATTGCCTTCTCTTTTTACAGAAAAAGCATTTGCGGGGAAAAACTATGATCGAGTACAGAAATTTTAAAAAGTATTATGGAGAAAAACTAATTATCAAAGGAATCAACCTGACCATTGAAAAGGGAGAATTTGTTGTTATCATCGGGCCGTCCGGGTGTGGAAAAACAACCACGGTAAAAGCGCTGAACCGTCTGATCGATAATTTTGAGGGAGAGATTCTGATCAACGGCGTAAATACCAGGGAAATGGATCTGATTAAGCTTCGCACCTCCATTGGCTATGTGATCCAGCAGATCGGTCTGTTTCCCAATATGACAGTGGAACAAAATATCTCTGTGATTCCCAAATTAATGAAATGGGAAAAACAGAAGACTTTAGATAGAGTAAAAGAACTGATGGCTATGGTAAATATGCCTTACGAGGAGTACGGGAAAAAGTATCCCAGACAGCTTTCCGGAGGGCAGCAGCAGAGGATCGGGGTGCTTCGCGCACTGGCGGTGAATCCGCCGATTATGATCATGGATGAACCCTTTGGCGCCCTGGACCCCATTACCAGAGAAATCCTCCAGTCTGAGGTGAAGAAGATCCAGAAGGAACTTCAGATTACGGTGCTTTTTATTACCCATGATATGCATGAGGCAATGAAAATGGCGGATAAGATCGTATTTATGGATAAGGGAGAAATTCTGCAGGAGGCAACACCCAGAGAAATGCTCCTTCATCCAGCCAATGAGACCATTTCCAGATTTATTCATCTTCAGGAGGTGAGTCTGAAGGAGAACCAACTTACGGCGGCAGATATGATGCAGCCTCTGTCCGGGAAACCGGATCAGACGCATTCCATATTTGTAAAAGAGAATACGCCGCTTTTGGATGTGGGAGAACAGTATCAGAATGGAGAAGACAGACTGTATGTAACCGATGAAGCAGGCAGTGTTGTGGGAGAAATTACAATGGAAAGTCTGCTGCGTCATCTTGCGGGAAGGTGTAATAAATGAAAGAATGGATAGAGAAGTATGCAGCAAAATTGTGTGTGGCAATTCTGCAGCATGTGATGTATGTGGTGATTGCAGTTTGTGTGGCTGTGGTGATAGCGCTGGTGTTTTCTGTGGTGCTTTCCAGATTCAAAAAAGCAGCAAGGTTTCTCCTTCCCCTGGTGAGTGTATTTCAGACAATCCCTGGAATTGTTTTCATCGGACTTCTCATGTTGAAATTCGGTATGACGAAGCTAACAGCAATTCTGGCGCTGAGTATTTATGCAGTGTTTCCCATTTTGAAAAATGCCTATCAGGGCTTTGTTGAAATTGACAAAAGCTACATTGAGGTGGCACAGGGATGCGGAATGAACAGAAGGCAGATCCTTTTTCAGGTGGAGTTTCCACTGGCAATGCCTGCAATTTTTTCGGGAATCCGTATGTCTGTGATTTATACCGTAAGCTGGGCAATCCTGGCAGCGATGATCGGCCAGGGGGGACTTGGAGAGTTTATTTATATTGGAATTGATGCCAATGTCAAGGAGTACATTGTGATTGGTTCCATTCCCATTGCAATCCTGGCGGTGCTGGCCCGGATGCTGGTGGATTTTCTGGATAAAAAAATTGTTTCAAAGGGACTGCAGGAGGATTGATATGAGCTGGGAGAATATTTGGGAACATTTATACCTGGTGGTGATTTCCTGTATTTGTGTCACTGCAGTGGGAGTGCCACTGGGGATTTATAGTTATTTAAGACCGCGACAGGGAAAATGGATACTGACAGCTGTGGATCTGCTTCAGACCGTTCCGGTTCTGGCAATTATGGGACTTCTGATGATGGTTTTCGGGGCAAATTCCGTAACCGTGATTTTTTCCATGGTTCTGTATTTATTGCTCCCGGTGGTGAGAAATACAAATACGGGGCTGAACAGTGTTTCGCCGGTTCTAAAGGAAACAGCGGATGCTATGGGAATGAACCGAAAGAAAAAGCTGCTCTGGGTGGAACTTCCCATGGCCTTTCCTTTTATCCTGACAGGAATCCGCATTACTGTTGTGACGGCTGTTGGAATTGCGGTTTTCGGCACATTTGTAGGCGGCGGAGGACTGGGAAGTATGCTTTACCGCGGTATGCGGATACAGGATTATTCAGTTATCATAAAAGGAACGTTAAGTCTGATGGCAATGTCTGTCATTTTCGATTACCTTCTGGGATTGCTGGAGAAAAAGGCAGGTGGCATTTATGAAAAAACGGATCAGTAGGTTGGCCGCTGCAGTGGCGCTGGCTCTGGGAGTTCTGGTTATGAGCGGCTGCGGCGCCACAGATGAAAATACAGTGACCATCATTGACGGAGATTTTGCAGAAATGAAGCTGTTTACCCAGGCAGCCAGGATTCTTATTGAAGATCAGACGGATCTGAAGGTTAAGGTTAAGGACTCCATGGCCAGCAGTTTTGCTTTTCAGCAGATCAAAGATGGAAAAATGGATATTTATATGTCCTATGACGGTTCACTTCTTACCGCATATCTGGGGCATGATCCCTCGGAGGTGCCCAAGGGCGTCAGTCTTTATGATTATGCCAATGAACTTGGCAGGGAAACGGCTCATGTGATGCTAACGCCTAAGCTTGGGGGAGAAAACACCTATGTGGCAGCTGTGCGTCGGGAAACGGCAGAAAAATACAACCTTTCAAAGGTGAGTGACCTGATTCCCTATGCCCCTTCCATGCGTTTTGCGGCAGAGCATGAATTTTTTGACGAGGGTTCCTTCCATTTCCATGCGTTTTCAGATTTCTACGGGCTGGAATTTCAGGATGTGAAAACCATTGACCGGGGTTTGAAGCATGTGGGAATCGCCTGGGATAATATGGATGTGACAGTGGTATATTCCACAGATGGCCTTAATAAGAAGTTTGATCTGGTTACGCTGGAGGATGACTTAAACTTTTTTCCGGAATACAACGGAGCATATCTGATCCGGGAGGATCTCTATGAGGACTATCCGGAACTGGAAGCTGTTTTTGCATCTATGGAAGGGAAATTTACCAATGAAGTATGTACGGCATTGAATTATGAGATTGATGTGGAGAACAGAGATCCTTATGAAGTGGTATATGAATACCTGGAAGAACAGGGGTTTTTAAAAGAATAAAGGAGATTTTTGCAGAAGCAGGGTGAAATCTATGGAGATTCATCCTGTTTTTTTTACTTTACTGGACTTACTTCTGGTTTTGCGGTAAAATAAAGCAGAAAATTGTCTAAAAAGGAGGGGGAAAACAGGATGTATTTGATGTATTTTATCCTATGGATCATTTTTAATGGAGCAATTACATGGGAAATCTGTCTGTTTGGTCTGGTAATCGCAGGGGCGGTATTTGCATTTACCTGTAAGTTTATGGATTACAGTATAGAGAAAGAAAAACATCTTCTGAAAAAAGGATTCCAGATGCTTCGTTATATTTTTGTTCTGGTGAAGGAAATCGTTAAGGCGAACTTTGCGGTGATTCATCTGATCCTTTCAGAGAGAGAAGAAATTGAGCCGGCGCTGGTAACCTTTGAGGCTGAGATGGAAACGGATCCAGGAAGAGCGTTTCTTGCAAATGCCATTACTCTGACTCCCGGAACCATTACCGTATCTCTGGAGGGATCCCGGTATCTGGTTCACTGTCTGGATGAGAGCATGGCAGAGGGAATGGACCGCTCTGTCTTTGTGGAACTTTTGGAGGAACTGGAAAAGTAGAAGGAGGAAAAGGAAATGGGAAAAGGAATTCCGGCATTGGATCAGGCATATCATATCCTTTTTGTGGCGGCCCTTATTTTTCTTGCGGTGATGGTGGTGCTCTGTCTGATCCGCGCGATCATCGGACCGAAGATTGCAGACCGCATTGTGGCCATTAACATGATGGGAACCATGGTTATGGTTATTCTTGGGATACTGGCGCTGATGCTGAAGGAGGGCTATCTGGCAGATATCTGTATCATTTACGCTATGATCAGCTTCCTTGCGGTGATTGTGCTTACCAAGGTTTATATGGGAGTATATCAGCAGAAAAAAATGGAGGAGGAAAAAGAGCATGGCAGCATTTGAATGGGTGCGTTTCCTGGTTGGGGCAGGGCTTCTGCTTTTTGGACTTGGGATTTTTCTGATTGAGATTATTGGTGTGTTCCGGTTCAGATATGTATTAAACCGGATGCATGCGGCAGCCATGGGAGATACCCTTGGCATTGGATTTTCTCTGATGGGACTTATTGTGATGAGTGGATGGAATTTTACCTCGCTGAAATTGCTGTTGGTGGTTGTTTTTTTATGGTTTTCATCCCCCACATCTTCTCATTTGATTGCCAGACTGGAAGTAACCACCAACGAGGATCCAAAGAAACCATATCGTGAGATTTCTCTTCACAGTCTGGAAAGAGAGCTTGCAGAAAAAAGGGAAGAGACTGCGCAGGCAGAGGAAAGGAAGGAGGTCTAAGCCTATGGAAGTGTTTCGTATGATTTTGCTGGGCTTTCTTCTGGTATGTGCTATTTCTGTGAGCCTGTCAAAGAAATTGTTAAATTCCATTCTGATTTATATGTCCTACAGTCTGGTGGTGTCAATTATCTGGGTGCTTTCGGAATCTCCGGATCTTGCCATTACCGAGGCAGCCGTGGGCGCAGGAATTACCAGTGTACTGTTTTTTGTTACACTGAAAAAAATCCATGCCATTGTAGGAAACGAAAAAAAGGAGGGGGAAAAGGAAGATGAGCAAAAAAATTCCGGAAAATCAGTATAAAAAAACCCGTTCTTATCAATTTCATCAATGGCTGGAGGGAACCAGAGATCCGTATCTGGATCGGGTGGAAATGAAACCTCAGAAGGAATTTTGTGAGACAAAAGAAATTCTGGAACAGAGAGAGGAAGAGGACAGGAAAATATTTCAACGGGTGTATGATGTGGAGCACAATGCAAAAATCCGTTTTTTTAAGAAAATCTACACCATATTCAGCGTTCTTTTCTGTATCAGTCTGGTATTTGTACTTTTAACAGCCGTTTCCCATTTGCCCCAGTTTGGACAGGCAGATAATCCGGTAAACAATGAAGTTTCCAGACGTTATATCGAAAACGGCCTGCAGGAGACAGGAGCGGTAAATATTGTAACAGGAATGATTCTGGATTATCGTGCCTTTGATACCCTGGGGGAATCCCATGTGCTTTTTATTGCTACCTGTACGGTTTTGATCCTTTTGCGCAGCGACAAGAAAAAGGGAAAAAACAGCATGGAAGATCTGGAGAACAATGACCGGATCTATGAGCCCAAGAATGATATTATTCTTCAGACGGTAGCCAGAATTCTGGTTCCGCCTATCATTATTTTTGGAATTTATGTGATTCTGTGCGGTCACCTTGGGCCTGGGGGCGGTTTTTCCGGGGGCGCAGTAATCGGGGCTGGTCTGATTCTGTATCTGAATGCCTTTGGCTTTGCAAAAACAGAGCGGTTTTTTACTGCAAAAACCTATAAATGGATGAGTTTTGGGGCGCTGGCCTGTTATGCGCTGGCAAAAAGCTATTCCTTTTACACAGGAGCAAATTATATCGAAAGTGTGATTCCTCTGGGAACTCCTGGGGCAATTTTAAGCAGTGGTCTGATCCTGCTCTTAAATATCTGCGTGGGTATTGTTGTGGCAGGAACCATGTATACCTTTTATGCAATGTTCCGGAAAGGAGGATACTGAGATGGACGTATCCAATCTTATCAACAATTATGAGGAAGCTGTGGCAGTAATCCTTTTTGGAATTGGTTTTTCCAACTTACTGCTGCAGAAAAATCTGATCAAAAAAATTATCGGTCTGAACATCATGGATACTGCCATGTATATGTTTCTGGCTTTTAAGGGATATATTTTCGGGCGGAAAGCGCCTATTGTAGTAGATGGTGTTCAGAAGATGGAAGCATATATCAATCCGATTCCCAGTGGTCTGGTACTCACTGGAATCGTAGTTTCCGTATCTGTAACGGCATTGATGCTTTCTTTAACCATCCGGCTTTATCGGCGGTATCACACCCTGGATCTGGATGAGATCTCTACACAGCTTGAGAAGGAGGGCCTGTAATGCAGATGGTTCAGAATTTTCCTTTTATCAGTATTATCCTGACACTGTTTTCGGGACCTTTGTCTTCGATTCTAAATGGAAAAAAAGCCAAATATCTCAACCTTGCAGTGATTACTATAGTAGGCCTGATGTCTGTCGCTGTTTTGGCATTTACTGTATCCACAGGAGAACCCTATGTTTATATGATGGGACATTTTCCTGCGCCCTGGGGAAATGAGATTCGTGTGGGTGTGCTGGAAGGGCTGATGGCAGTATTCTTTTGTGTCATTATGCTTTTATCCATGCTGGGCGGAATTAAAGAACGGGAAGCAGAAATCGAGGAATCCAAGCAGAATCTTTATTATATTATGGTAAATCTGCTTCTTTCTTCTCTGCTTGCCCTGATTTATACCAATGACCTTTTTACTGCTTACGTATTTGTGGAGATTAATACGATTTCTGCCTGCGGACTGATTATGATCCGCCAGAATGGCCGTACCTTTGTGGCGGCAACCAGATATATGATTATGAGTCTTCTGGGTTCCGGTATGCTTCTTATGGGAATCTGCTTTTTGTATGGATTGACCGGACATCTTCTGATGAGTAATATCCAGCAGGAAGTGGCAGTATTAAATGCAACCGGCGCATATCACTTACCCCTTGTGGTTTCGCTGGGTATGATTTCCGTGGGCCTTGCCATCAAAAGCGCCTTGTTTCCTTTCCATGGATGGCTTCCGGATGCATATGGATATTCTACGGTATCCTCTGCGTCCATTTTGTCTTCTTTGGTTTCCAAGGGATATATTTTTCTTCTGGTAAAAATAATTTTCCGTGTGTTTGGATTTGAGGTTGTGTGGGACAGCAAAGTAATTCATATTTTGTTTGTGTTTGGAATTGCCGGAATGATCATGGGCTCCATAGATGCCATTCGCGCTAATAATATACGGAGAATGATCGCATTTTCCTCTGTGGCGCAGATCGGGTATATTTATATGGGATTTGGGCTTGGAACTGCAGAAGGCTTCATTGCCAGTATCTTTCATATGTTATCCCATGCAGCTACAAAATCTCTGTTGTTTGTTTCCGCCTCCGGACTCACTGAGGTTTCGGATCGTAAGGCGGTTTTCTGTGAATTGACAGGAGCCGGATTCCGAAATAAAATGGCGGGAATTGCTTTTACGGTGGGTTCTTTGTCCATGGTGGGATTTCCAGCATTCTCCGGCTTTATTTCCAAGCTTTTGTTTGCGCAGGCGGCGGTGGGAAATGATGTGAAGGTTTTGCCTACCATGATTGCCCTTGCCATTAGTACCGTTTTGAATACGGTTTATTTTTTGAAGACGGTGATTCGGATTTATACACCGGTATCTCGTTCAGAATGTCGGAAAAAGCATTATGAAACCATTACCATGAAGCAGCAGCCAGTGAAATTTGCAGCTATGATTTGCTTCATTGTGATCAATCTGATCCTTGGTCTGTTTGCCCAGCCCATTGTGACACTGATCACAGAAGGACTGAATATGTTTGCGTAGGGGGTAAGAGAGAAGATGAGTTTGATGTTATTGTCAATATTTCTTCCGGTGATTGCCGGAGGCTGTCTGCTGTTTTCTTCCTTTCAGAAAAGGGAAAAGGAGGGAAAAAGGCTTCATCTGTTTGTGGGAAGTATCCTTGTACTGACTGCGGCGATGGCGTTGTTCACCGCATGGCAGGGAGAGCACGAAGCAGTTCTTTTTTATCTTATGGAAGGGGTTCCCATTTATTTTAAAGTGGACTCCCTTGGAAGATTGTTTGTAACCTTTGTAAGTATCGTCTGGGTGGCAGTTGGAATCTATTCCTTTGTGTATATGAAGAAAGAAGGGGGAGAACGACGGTTTTTCGGTTTGTATCTCCTGGTGTATGGTATTCTGATTGCGCTGGATTTTTCCGGAAATCTGGTAACCATGTATCTGTTTTATGAGTTGATGACCCTGGCTTCCATGCCTTTGGTGCTGCATAATGGTTCCAGAGAGGCGATTATGGCTGCGTTGAAGTATCTTTTTTATTCCATGTGCGGAGCTTATATGGGGCTTTTCGGGATTTTTTTCCTGTATCGATATTGCGACACTCTTACATTTCTGGAGGGAGGTTCCCTGAATCTGGCCCTGGCAGCAGGACATGAAGGGATATTGCTCATTGCAGTATTTGTGATGTTGATGGGTTTTGGCGCAAAGGCGGGGATGTTTCCCCTTCATGCGTGGCTTCCGGCGGCTCATCCGGTGGCGCCATCTCCGGCGTCCGCAGTTTTGTCTGGTGTGATTGTAAAATCGGGTGTACTGGCTATGACAAGGTCTGTTTTTTATGTGGTCGGCGGGGAGTTCCTCAGGGGAACCTGGGTACAGACTGCCTGGATGACATTATCTTTGCTTACCGTTTTTCTGGGCTCCATGCTTGCTTACCGGGAAAAGGTGTTTAAAAAACGGCTTGCCTACTCTACCGTTAGTCAGGTGTCCTATATTCTGTTTGGACTGTCTCTTCTGGAACCCCAGGCTATGACAGGCGCTTTATTGCATACGGTATTTCATGCTTTTATTAAATGCGGGCTTTTTCTTACGGCTGGTATCTTCCTGTTTTGCTGTGGGAAGACCAGGGTGGAAGAGCTTAAGGGAATGGGCAAATGCATGCCGAAAACCATGTGGTGCTTTACCCTTGCATCCCTTGCGCTGATTGGAATTCCACCGGCCAGTGGTTTTGTCAGCAAATGGTATCTGGCACAGGGAGCGTTATCTGCGCCTGTGGGATGGTTCCGGTACGGAGGCCCGGCAGTTCTTCTGGTGAGCGCTCTTCTTACAGCCGGATATCTCCTTCCCATTGTGATGAAGGGATTTTTGCCGGGAACAGATTTTGAGGAAACTAAGGCAGGAATCGCTGGAGTAAAGGAAGCCCCTGCAGGTATGTTGTTTCCTCTTATGATACTGGCTGGTCTTGGCATGCTGCTTGGTATGTTCCCCAATCCTCTGACTTCCTTTGTCAGTGGGATAGCACAAGCATTGATATAGGAGGAGAGGAGAAATATGAATTCCTTAATTATGCTCATTGTGATTTTGCTCCCGATTTTTTGCGGAGCTCTGGTTCCGGTTCTTCCTTTTCGCAGCCGGAAACAAATGGATATATATATTGAAGCAGCGGTACTCTTAAATTCTATACTGGTGTTTTTTATGCTGTTTCACCGGCCAGAGGAGGTATTTACCCTGTTTCGTCTTACTGGAAATCTAAGCGTGAGTTTCCGGCTGGATGATTTGGGAACGGTGTTTGCAGCCATTGTGTCCCTGCTTTGGCCCCTGGCTTCTCTGTATGCCTTTGATTATATGAAGCAGGAAGGCCATGAAAAAGTCTTCTTTATGTTTTATACCATGACCTATGGCATTACCCTTGGGATTGCCCTTGCAGATGACATTATGACCATGTACTGTTTTTATGAGATGCTCACCCTGGTAACCCTTCCGCTGATTATGCACACGTTGTCCAGAAATGCGATTCTGGCAAGCCGTACATATTTGTATTATTCCCTGGGAGGCGCCGCGTTCGCTTTTATTGGAATGATTTTTATTCTGGTGTATGGAAGCAATCCCCAGTTTGTTCCCGGAGGCGTACTGGATCCCAACAAAATCGGTGGAAAAACCAATGTTCTTCTTCTGGTGTATGTCCTTTGTTTTATTGGTTTCAGTGTCAAGGCGACTATGTGGCCCCTGGGCTCATGGCTTCCCAAGGCAGGCGTGGCACCGACTCCGGTAACGGCGCTTCTCCATGCGGTTGCAGTGGTTAAGGCTGGCGCTTTTGCTACAATCCGTGTAACCTATTACAGCTTTGGAACTGAATTTTTAAAAGGAACCTGGGCTCAGGATATTCTGATGATCCTGGCCATTATCACCATTGTATATGGCTGCAGCCGCGCCTTGAAGGAGACTCATTTCAAACGGCGTCTCGCCTATTCCACTATGAGTAACCTGTCCTATATTCTTTTTGGCGCGCTGCTAATGTCTCCTGCTGGTCTGGTGGGCGCTTTGAGCCACATGATTTTTCATGCAATCATGAAAATCTGCTCCTTTTTCTGCGCAGGAGCAGTTATTTCCAAAACAGGAAAGAATTACATTCATGAACTGGATGGGATGGGCAGAAAAATGCCAGTGGTTTTTGGCGTGTTTACCATTTCCGGAATGGCGCTGATGGGAGTACCGGGGCTTCCTGGATTTATCAGCAAATGGAATCTGGCAAAGGCAGCTGTTCTGGATGGAAGTCCTCTTGCATTGTTTGGAGTGGGAGCTCTTATGATTTCAGCGCTTTTGACAGCAATCTATATGATGACCATTTCTGTCCGAGCTTTTTTCCCGGGAAGGGATTTTGATGAAGGAAGTCTGGAGGGAGTATCAGATCCTGGATGGATGATGATCGTGCCTCTTTGTTGCTTTGTGATTTTTATGTTTGTGCTGGGACTTCATTCAAAACCAGTGATACAGGCGCTTACGAAGCTGGCTGCCTTTGTGAAGTAGAAGGGAGAGAAAGATGAGTTTATTGATGGGAGCACTTATACTGGTTCCGTTTCTTGGCGGACTTTTCTGTGTGGCAGCAGGAAAAAAGAAGGAAACTCTGCGGGATTACCTGGCAGATGGAGTGACAGTTCTGGAGTTTCTGATGATGCTGGCTGCTTTTGCCATGGGAAAAAATCTGATGGGACAGGAAGAGGCTGCGTGGAGTACAGCTGTGGCTGTTCTGGAGCTGAAAAACATATGTGGAATGGGGATTCATTTTCAATTGGATGGATTTCGCCTGATTTATGGGTTGATTGCATCCTTTATGTGGATGATGGCCTGCATCCTTTCCAGAGAGTATCTGAAACACCATAAAAACAAAAACAGGTTTTATCTGTTTCTTCTTCTGACTCTGGGAGCAACCATGGGAGTATTCTTTTCGACAGATCTTATGACCACCTTTTTGTTCTTTGAGATTATGTCTTTTACTTCCTATGTGTGGGTGGCGCAGGAGGAGAACCAGACGGCTCTTCGGGCAGCGGAAACCTATCTTGTGGTAGCGGTTCTGGGTGGCCTTGTGATGCTGATGGGTATTTTTATGCTTTATCATGAATTGGGAACGCTGAATATCAGAGAACTTCAGACAGCAGTAGCTGTATGTGAAAATAAACAGGTAATTTACGCGTCTGGTGTATGTATGCTGGTGGGATTTGGGGCAAAGGCAGGAGCCTTTCCCCTTCATATCTGGCTTCCCAAGGCGCATCCGGCAGCTCCGGCTCCAGCTTCTGCTCTGTTATCGGGTATTCTGACAAAAACAGGAATTTACGGAATGCTTTTGCTTTCCGGTAATCTGTTTCTTCATGATGCTGCCTGGGGAGGTCTGCTTTTGACCCTGGGTGTGATCACTATGGTGGGCGGCGCAGTGCTGGGTGTTTTTTCCATAGATCTAAAACGGACCCTTGCCTGTTCTTCCATGTCTCAGATTGGATTTATTATGGTTGGGATTGGAATGCAGGGGCTCCTGGGAGAAGAAAATGCACTGGCAGTTCATGGAACTTTTTTACATATGGTGAATCATTCCTTGATTAAGCTGGTTCTGTTTCTGGCTGCCGGCGTGATTTTTATGAATGCTCATACGCTGGATCTCAATGCGCTTCGGGGATATGGAAGAAAGAAACCTCTTCTGAAAGGAATTTTTCTCACTGGCGCGCTGGCAATCTGCGGCATTCCTTTCTTCGGTGGTTATGTGAGTAAGACGCTGCTTCATGAAAGTATTGTGGAATTTGGCGGCGGAGGCCTTATGAAAGCAGTAGAAGTGCTGTTTTTGTTTTCCGGTGGACTTACAGTGGCATATATGACCAAATTATTTGTGGCTTTGTTTGTGGAAGAGAATGCATCAGAAAAGGTGCAGAAGAAATATGATCGTCAGAAAAAATATATGAATTCCCAATCCTCCCTGGCTCTTGGTATCAGTGGGGCAGTGCTTCTGGTATGGGGACTTTTGCCTCAGCATGCCATGGATTGGGCCGCACAGATGGCTCAGGGAATGATGGGACTTTTGGAATTTGGAGAACAGGTAGATTATTTCACTATAAAAAATCTGGCTGGAGCGGGGATTTCCATTCTTATAGGTATTCTGGTATATGTTTTGATTGTCCGGAAATATCTGATGAAAAAAGAAGGACGGCAAAGGCAGTATGTCAATCCCTGGCCTTTGTGGATGGATCTGGAAGAGTTGATTTACAGACCTTTGTTTGGGCAGTTCCTGCCGCTGGTGGGCGGCTTTTTCTGCCGGATTTTGGATAGCTTTCTGGATGGGGTAGTGGTGCTGCTTAGAAGGAGCATTTACAGAGACAGTCCCCTTCCTCACGAACGCACCGAGGGTACCTGGTTTACAGATGGGCTTGGGGTATTTCTCAATCGGTTCCGGGATGTGGCCAACAGTACCTGGAGACGAAAGAATCCAATCCGGCGAGACTATGTGCATTTCCTTGCAGTCCGTCATGCAGAGAGCAGGAAAAACAGTGTGGTTATCCGAAGAAGTATGTCTTTTGCCCTGCTCCTCACCTGCATTGGATTTATGATGACCATGATTTATCTGATCTTGTTATGGTAAAAGGAAATCTTGTTTTTTTTACTTGGATTCCGGCTGTTGATACAGTCGGAATCCATTTTTATGGCTGCGTTTCACCTCATACAGCATTTGATCAGCTTTCTCAGAAAGCTCCTCAAATGAGGTTCCGTGGTCCGGCGCTACAGCGATACCAAAGGAAGCAGATATGGATACCTTTTTTCCATCTTTTTCATATGTTATGTTACAGAGATGTATCAGTTCCTCAAACACATGCTCCAGCTTTTCAAAGCCCATGGTATTCTTCAGAAAAATGGCAAATTCATCTCCGCCAAACCGGACAATGATATCGTCATGGCGGAATTTATGAGTAAGAATCTGTGCGACGTCAATGAGAACCTGGTTACCGAACTGATGGCCAAAGGTGTCATTGATATTTTTGAAATTATCCAGATCCATGAAGACCAGGATATGCTTTCCCTGGGCTGCCTGGGGAGAGTGAAGGAACTGATTGATCTTTTCACTGGCAGTAGGGCCATTGTAAAGCCCAGTCAGGCCGTCACGTTCTGCTTTTTCCTGAAATTCTTCTTTTCTTCTTTTTTCTTCCTGAACCATTTCTTCTTTTTGTTTCAGTTCTGTGATATCGGATACAGCACCTACGGTATTTATGATTTGATGGCTTTCATCGTAAATATTATTCATCAGAATCTGATACCAGAAATGCTGCTGTTCTGAGACAACCTTCACAATGACAGACACTTTTTCTTCTTCCTGGATTTTTGTAAAGGCATCAATAAAGAGCGCTTCTGATTCCTTATCCAGAATTCCTTTCTGAAGAATGGAATCAGGAACATTATGTATGATTTCCTCAGAAAATAACAGGTTTTCTTCTTCTGTTTTACGGATTAGAAGTTGTCCTATTATGTGGTATTCAAAAACAAGGGCATTGGAATGGCTGGCAGCGATTCTGAGAATTTCCTCGCTGCTGAGGCGAACCTTATAGGATTCCTTCAATTCCTCGGAAATCTTTTTGTTAAACAGATAAATGCAAAAGGTCAGAAAGAAAAAGGCAATTGCAATTCCCAAAGCCATTTGTCTGGCATTTCCTTTGATCTGATCCATAATATTTTTCAGAGGAGAAAATCCAAGATTAGAAAAAATATAGTATCCTTCAATGCCAAGAGGGGCATAATAGGTAATTCTGTTTTCGCCCTTGCATTCCACTGTGTAATACCCGGACTGGTGGGATAACATATTTTTTTTTATTCTTTCAGCATTTCCATTGATAAACTTGCATTGTTTATAATAATCCCAGATATTCTTTACACCCAGCATCCAGGTATCGGTTTTTAAATGGGTAATGGGGATGCCGTTGGAATCCACAATCTGTGTATAAATCGGATTTTCCTTCATGTTTTTTAGAGAATCCAGTACCATTTGGATATCCAGGATTCCGAATACTACCCCTTGGGGAGTATCGTCTTTGAGAATGGGAACGGCCATAACCTGTACATCCTTGGAAGGAATAACCTTAGAATGGAGCATATCAGAAACGGCAATTTCTCCCCTCATGGCTTTTTTGAAGTATTCCCGGTCACCGATATAAACTTCTCGTCCATCTGAATCAACGGCGTTTCCATAAGCATCGCTGATCCCGATGTGATCGAAGCGGAGCTGATCCGCAAAGAGCCGAAGATGCATGTCGTTTTTTGCCTGGTGAAAATCGGTACGGTGAGAGATGGCGTCAGCAAGAAGGGACAGGCTGTTGGTCATATTGGTATACTCTGTCTGTATCACATGACCGTTTGCAGCGGCTTCGCTTCGAAGTTCCTGGCGGGCTGCATCCAGACCAAGCGTTGTGATCCGGTCGTTAAAATTCCATACCGTGTAGATGATGATACACATAAAACAGAAAATGACTCCTGTAAATTCCAGAAATCGCTTTTGATGGATGTGATTCATAGTGCCTCCAAAAGTCTGTGAGACTTATTTCAAAATTAATAAAAGTATATCTGATAAAAAAACACTAAAAGGTAACCTGCTTATTATACAATGAATTTGATTCCGAGTAAAGGAAAAATTTTGGAGAATTCTTTGTTTTTTGAGACAAAAATTATGCAAAAGTGACAAATTGTAAGGGTAAAATGGGATTGTTATGGTGTACAATTGAGTTCTTTTGTGTTACACTCATAGCATAAAAAAGTAGCGTATATTAGGTGAGTATGAATTAGAAGGACAAAAACAATATGTATAACAAAAGAAAGATCAACAAGATCCTTATTGTGGATGATTCCGCTATGAATCGTGGGATTCTGGCAGATATGCTGGAAGGACAGTATGAAACTCTTGAAGCTGAAGATGGAATTGAAGCGGTGAAGATGCTCTATGCCCATCGAACAGAAATCTCTCTGGTTCTCCTTGATATTGTAATGCCGAAGATGGACGGACTGGAAGTACTTGCCATGATGAACCGATATCACTGGATTGAAGAAATTCCAGTGATTATGATTTCTTCAGAGAATTCTCATTCTGTTGTGGAACGGGCATATGAGCTGGGAGCTACGGATTATATCAGCAGACCCTTTGATGAAGTGATTGTCTGTCGGAGGGTACTTAATACCATTATGCTGTATTCCAAACAGAAACGTCTGATTTCCATGGTTGCAGATCAGATGTACGAAAGTGAGAAGAGCAATACCCTGATGGTATTGATTCTGAGTCACATTGTGGAATTTCGTAACGGTGAGAGTGGGCTTCATGTACTCCATATTGGAGTTATGACAGAAATGCTTCTAAAGCGTTTGCGGGAAAAAACAGACGATTATCATCTGGATGCAGCCAAAATTTCCAGAATCAGCAAGGCAGCTGCTTTTCATGACATTGGAAAGATTTCCATTTCAGAAGAAATACTGAATAAGCCTGGCCGTCTGACCAGAGAAGAATTTGAAGTAATGAAAATCCATTCCGCTGTGGGCGCAGAGATGCTGAAAGATGTTCCCATTCATAAGGATGAGCCTTTGATCAAGGTGGCCTATGAAATCTGTCGCTGGCATCATGAGCGCTATGACGGACGGGGATATCCGGACGGCTTAAAAGGAGAAGAAATCCCCATATCCGCACAGGTGGTTTCTCTGGCAGATGCATACGATGCGCTCACCAGTGAGCGCGTCTATAAAAAAGCCTTTTCCCACGAAAAAGCAATGGATATGATTTTAAACGGAGAGTGTGGAGCATTTAATCCCATTCTGCTGGAATGTCTTAAAGATATTTCAGGACATATTCAGGAGGAGTTTGCCATCAGTTCTCCGCATCGGATCAGCGCAAAAGAAATTAATAATATTGTGGAGCGGCTGATTTCCTGTAAGGAACTGGCATCCTCCAACCGTACTTTAAGTATGCTGGAAGAAGAACGGATTAGGTTTCAGTTTTTTGCTACCATGGCATCAGAAATCCAGTTTGAATATTCCGTAACCCCTCCCATGGTTACTTTTTCTGATTGGACGGCAGAAAAACTGGGAATCCCAAGGGTGTTTGTAAATCCCAAAAAGGGTCCCCAGCTTCTGGCTATGGTTCATCGGGAAAGCATTGAAAAGGTTCATCGGGCGCTGAGAACAGCTACGGCAGAACATCCCATTGTGGAAGTGGAAGCGGATTTAAATCTTGATGGAGAAATGCGGCCGTTCCGCGTAATCTGCAGAACGCTGTGGCCAAGGGAGGGTAAGACCAGGTTCACAGGCGTGATCGGAAAGGTGGTACGGATCTCCAAAGAGGAAGAAGAGGAGGAATGAGTGTCCATGACTTTGGAAGAATTGTATGATGAAATCGGTGGAAATTATAAAAGCATGGAAGAACGTCTGCGAAAAAAAGAGCGGATTGATAAGTTTGTACGTCTGTTTTTGAAAGACAATAGCTATGATACCTTTGTGCAGGCATTGGAGGAGGGAGATGCAGAAGAGGCATTTCGCGCCATTCATACTCTGAAGGGGGTATGTTTAAATCTCAGTTTTGATGCTTTGTATGGGATTTCCAGTGAGATTACAGAAGATTTAAGAGAAGGAAATCTGGAAAAAGGCAAAGAAGCCCTTGAGGAGCTGACTGCATGTTACCAAAAGCATCTCCGTGGGATTTTGGTTTATACAGAGCATTGACAGGCTCAGAAAGGAAAACCTATGTCCGAAAATTTAAAAAAAGCAATCAATGCCCTCCAGGGGGGAATTGCAGCTTATGATTACCATACCGGCACCTTCTCTTTTCGGTTTTGTTCGGAAAATATGGAACAGCTTCTTGGTTTTTCCTGCTCCTGCTCTGGAGAAACCACAGATGATATTTATGTCATTGGAAAAGAAACCTATCATCTCCTTTATGCCAAGGAGCAAAAAAAGATTTTTTCCAAAGAAGAAAGCCAGACGGGAAGAAAATGCTACCAGATTCTTTATGGGACATCGGAACCCTGTCCTTCCTGTACTTTGACAGGTCAGCCTCTTTCTCCTGACAGCAATGAGATGACCTACGAAAAGGACGGACATTTTTTTCATACCAGAGTACAGGAAATGGACTGGAACGGTACTCCTGCATATGTGAAATTTGTCCGTGATGTTACAGAAGAAGTGAACAGGCGCAAACAGAAAGAGCGTCTGGAACAGTATTTTCAGACGGTAGTGAAGTACCTTCCAGGGGGAATGGCAGTTGTACGCCATAAGGTAGGTGGAGAAATCAAACCAGAATATCTTTCGGATGGTTTTTCGGAAATGCTGGATATGGACAAGAAAGAGGCATGGAAGATGTATCAGGAGGACGCCCTGGCAGGGGTCCATCCAGAAGATAAGGAAATGATCCGAAAAAGCCTGGAACTGTGTATCCGGGAAAAAAGAGAAAAATATGAACTGCAGTACCGCTTGAAAAAAGGCAACGGGGATTATATCTGGGTAAATGTCAAGTTTTCCGTGATCCAGTGTGAAGGCGGAGACGCAAGAGTATATGCCGATTATCACGACATAACTGCAGAGAAAAAAATGCAGGAGCAGCTGCGGAAGCAGTATAAGGAACGGATTTTCCAGCATTACCTTCTGGCCGGGCCTGATGCTCTGATTCTTGGACATTGTAACATTACCCAAAATAGAATTTTAGAGATTGTGGACCATACCGATTCAGACCTTCTGGAGCGTTTCGGAGATGACCGGGAGGATTTCTTCAAAGGAATCGGAACCTTGATTGTGGATGAGGCGGAACGGAAGGAATTTTATTCCCGCTTTTTGAATGAACCTTCTCAGCAAGCTTTCTTCCATGGGATAAAGGAAGTGGTCTATCCCTGTTTTATTGAAGCCCCCAGGGAAAAAACAGGGAAATATGTGCAGTTTAAAGAGACACTTGTAGAAACTCCGGATACCGGGGATATTACCGGAATCCTGACTGTGACAGATATTACAGAGAAGACCATTCATGAAAAGATTTTCCTGAAATTGTCTTCTACGAATTACGATCTGGTGGCAGATGTGAATCTTCTTTCGGATACTTATGAGATCGTAAGTGGGGGAGATGAGCGGATCAACGAACGCCGGGGAAAGAATTCCCAGAGAATTCATAAGGTGATCGAAGAAATGGTGATTCAGAATCCCAGAGAAAAGGAATATGTATCAGATATGCTGAATCCTGAGGCAATGCTTCGGCGGCTCAGGGAACAGAACAGTTATTCTTTTGCTTATTCGATCCGGGATGAAAAGGGAGAAATCCGTACCAAAAAAATGAGTGTTCTGGCAATAGATCTTCGTCTGACTGGAGCGGGCGCTGGCGGAAGCAGAGAAGGCCAGCCGGGTAAAAAGCGATTTCCTTTCTTCCATGAGCCACGATATCCGTACGCCGATGAATGCCATTGTGGGGATGACAACGCTGGCACTGGCAAATCTGAATGATCAGGTAAAAATCCAGGATGATCTCAATAAAATTTCGGTTTCTTCTCAGCATCTTCTGAGTCTGATTAACGATATTCTGGATATGAGTCAGATTGAACAGTCGAAGCTTCATCTGAATGTCCAGACTATGCAGGTTCAGGAACTGGTGGATCACATTTCTTCTATTATGACGGCCCAGGCGGAGCATGCCGGACTAAAGTTCTGTATTGAGACCGGGGAACTGAAGCAGGTAAGATTTTCCGGAGACGAACTGAGACTGAAGCAGATTTTGATCAATCTTCTGAGCAATTCCTTTAAATTCACCATGGAAGGGGGAACGGTTCTGTTCCGTACAGAAGAGCTTCCAGCCAGAAAGCCGGGGCGTGTGAGGTATTGTTTTACCGTTGCAGACAGTGGGATCGGAATGAGCCAGGATTTTCTGGAACACTTATTTGAACCGTTTACCCGAAGCCAGAAGGTGACCCGTGTAGAAGGAAGCGGATTGGGGTTAAGTATTACCAAGTGTCTGGTAGATATGATGTACGGAGAGATCCGGGTGACCAGTAAGGTGATGAAGGGAACCCGATTTGAGGTGGAACTGGAATTTGATCGGGTGGAGGAGATAGAAGAGAAGCAGGTTGCAGACCCTCAGGGAACAACCAGAGAAGATCTGTCAGGTTATCATTTCCTTCTTGTAGAGGATAATGAGATCAATTCGGAAATTCTGGGAGAAATCCTTCAGATGTGGGGGGCTACCTTTGCAGTAAAAACAGATGGGCTTCAGGCGGTCAACGAATTTATGCAGACAGAACCGGGAACGTATGATGCGATTTTTATGGATGTACAGATGCCGGTGATGAACGGATATGAGGCAACAAAAAAAATACGAAGCCTGGATCGGCCAGATGCCAGATCCATCCTCATCCTTGCCATGACAGCCAATGCATTTGCCAGGGATGTGCAGGCAGCCAGGGAAGCCGGTATGGACGGACATATTGCCAAGCCGGTGGATATGAAGCTTTTATATCGAACAATCTCCACAATGCTGAAAAAGAACAGCATTTCAGAAGAAAAGAGACCCAAGGAGAAAGAAAAATGAACAGAATGAGAAACATAAGTATAGTATTTGCAGCAATCCTGATGCTGTTGTGTGTTCTGCAGGCAACTCCTGTACTGGCAGAACAAAAAGAAGAGCCCAGGGAGATACAGATTTTATTTACTCATGATATGCATTCCCATCTGGACCCTTATAAGGTGAAAAAAGGTGAAACTACCACGATGGTTGGTGGATTTGCAAAGCTGAAAACACTGGTGGATGAGAAGCGCGGCAGCCAGCCGGCGACCATCCTGGTGGATGGCGGAGATTTTTCCATGGGAACGTTGTATCAGACCATCTATGAGACAGAAGCACCGGAGCTTCTTCAGATGGGAAATATTGGATATGACGCCACTACTTTTGGAAATCATGAATTCGATTATCGCAGCCAGGGTGTTGCAAATATGCTTCACGCAGCAGTGAAGCATGCAGAAGAAAAACCGGGACAGAAGCTGCCGGCTCTTTTAAGTGCGAATATCGATTGGTCAAAAAACACCTCCAGTGAAAATCAGTTGGTAAAAGAGGCCATGGACGCGTATGGAAGCACCCCTTATCTTGTTTTGGAGCGGGGCGGTATCCGTGTGGGGATTTACGGCCTTCTGGGCAAAGATGCAGATGAATGCGCGCCGGAAAGCGGACTGGTATTTGAAGATATAGTGGAGACTTCAAAGAAGATGGTAGAAACGCTGAAAAAGGAAGAGGTGGATCTGATCGTCTGTCTGTCCCACAGTGGAACCAGTGAAAAGGAAGACAAATCAGAGGATGAGATCCTGGCAAAAGAGGTGCCGGAGATTGATGTGATCGTCAGCGGACATACCCATACTTCTCTGGAGGAAGTGATTCAGCATCAGGATACCTATATTGTGTCTGCCGGTTCTTATATCGAAAGTCTGGGAGAACTGCATCTTTCTCAAAAAGAGGATGGACGGTGGAAACTGGAAACATATGCGCTGAATCCGCTGGATGAGACTGTAAAAGAAGATGAAGAAATCAAGGAACAGCTTGCAGGTTATAAAGAAAAGGTAGAGGAACAATATCTGAGTACCTTTGGCTATACCTTTGATCAGGTTCTGGCAGAGAATCCATTGGAATTTACGCAGATGGACGAATTTGCCATGGAGCATGAAGAAGATCCTCTGGGAAGTATTATTTCTGATTCTTATGTATATGCGGTAGAGCAGGCGGAGGGAGATTCTTACGAAAAAGTATATGCGGCTGTTTCTCCTTCCGGATGCATTCGTGATACCTTCCAGAAAGGAAGCCTGACGGTATCGGATGTCTTTAATGTAAGCTCTCTGGGAATCGGAGCAGACAGAATCCCAGGATATCCGCTGGTTAGCGTATACCTCACTGGAGAAGAATTAAAAACTGCTGCAGAAATTGATGTTTCTGTTTCTCCAATTATGACAACTGCTCAATTGTATCCCAGCGGCCTTCGCTGGACGTACAATCCCAATCGTATGATTCTGAACCGTGTGACGGATGTGGAACTGGTGACGAACGTTCCCTATACCGAGGGAAAGGAGAGGGAAGAAATCCAGGATGAAAAGCTGTACCGGGTTGTGGCTGGATTATATTCAGCACAGATGCTGGGGGCTGTGGAGGATTCCTCTATGGGTCTTCTGAAAATTACGCCGAAGGATCGGGATGGAAACCCCATCGAAGATTTTGAAGCCCACATTATTCACGGACAAAGTGGAGCAGAAGTAAAGGAATGGTATGCCCTGGCTTCTTATCTGGAGTCCTTTGAACCAAACGAAGAAGGGGTACCGGAGATTCCAGCTTACTATGGAAAACCAGAAGGACGAAAACAGGAAGATGACAGCCACAATCTTCTGGAACTTGTGAAAAACCCCAATAAATTTGCCTGGATGTTGTATGGAGTGGTGGCGGCTCTTCTTCTTTTGATTACTTTGATCGTAGTTTTCATTGTAAAAAGAAGAAAAAGAAAACGTCAGGGAAAGAAGAAAAAGTAAATAGCAAAAAAGCAGCCCGGTCTTGAGGTGACTGGGCTGTTTTTTGCTGAATTCCTTCATTATATAAAGGACAGCGTAGGGATATTTACATACCGGACTGACCGCCCATGGATGGGGAGCTTCCGGAGGACATCTGGCGTTCCTGTGCTTCGATCATTTTCTTTACCATATAGCCGCCAACGCTTCCGTTCTGTTTGGAAGTCAGGTTTCCGTTGTATCCATCGGTAAGGGGTACGCCAAGTTCGCTTGCCACTTCATATTTGAAACGGTCTAATGCGCTTTTTGCTTCTGGTACAGCTACTTTGTTAGAAGAATTGTTGTTTGACATGATTATTTTCCTCCTTGGTTGTATTGTTTGATTTGGTGTTACAATGCTAGTATATGAAAAAGAGAAGATAATACACTGGAACTTCCTGCAAAATCTTCCAAAATCTGAAAATATTAATTTTCTATGAACTTTGTATATTTTGCAAGATTTAATTGCACTTTTTTTGGCTACTTGATATAATAATAACGATATTATGAGAAAACGCAGGTACAAGAATGTATTGGTGAAAATGGAGAGGTGAACTATGAATTTAGGTATCATTGCACACAACAGCAAAAAGGTTCTGATAGAAGATTTCTGTATCGCCTATAAAAATATTCTTGCGAAGCATGAAGTTTACGCGACGGGAACTACCGGAAGAAGAATCGAAGAGGCGACCAGTCTGCATGTGCACAAGTTTTTGGCAGGCAGCATTGGCGGAGATAAGCAGTTTATGGAAATGGTAGAACGTCAGGACCTGGATATGGTAATCCTGTTTTACAATCCGGTCATGATCGACCCCAAGGAACCGGATATTATGAGTATTGTGAAACGATGTGATCAGTATAATATTCCAGTAGCGACGAATATTGCTACCGCAGAATTATTGATTTTAGGCCTTGCCAGAGGCGACCTGGATTGGAGACTGAATCTGAAATGAGAGTAATAGCAGGAAAAGCCAGACGACTACAGCTTAAAACTGTGCCGGGGCTGGATACCAGACCCACCACAGATCGAATTAAGGAAACTCTTTTTAATATTTTGCAGCCGGAACTTTTGGACTGCAGGTTTCTGGATCTTTTCAGCGGAAGTGGCGCCATTGGCATTGAAGCGTTAAGCCGGGGCGCGGCAGAAGCCGTTTTTGTGGAGAAGAATCCAAAGGCATGTACATGCATCCGTGAAAATCTTTCATTCACAAAACTTTCTGAAAATGGTAAACTTCTGAGCATGGATGTTCTTCAGGCACTTCGTTCCCTGGAACACAAGGGAACTTTTGACTGTATTTTTATGGATCCGCCTTATGGACAGGAACTGGAACGCCAGGTCCTGGAATATCTGGGTAACAGCAGCCTGGTGGATGAAAATACACTGATTATTATAGAAGCAGATCTGAAGACAGATTTTTCCTATGCCGAGGAGCTGGGCTTTTGTCTGCTCCGTTCCAAGGAGTACAAGACAAATAAACATGTCTTTTTCAAAAGAGATGAAAAGTAAGAAGAAAGTGAGAACACATACATGGTAATAGCAGTATATCCAGGAAGTTTTGATCCGGCCACCTATGGACATTTGGATGTGATTCAGAGAGCAAGCGCCGCATTTGATAAGGTAATTGTTGGGGTTTTGCATAATTCTGCAAAAAGTCCGTTGTTTTCTGTGGAAGAACGTGTTAATATACTAGAAAAGGCGACTAGCCATATTTCCAACGTAATCGTAAAACCCTTTGACGGCCTGTCTGTGAATTTCGCCAGGGAGAATCATGCCCAGGTGATCATCCGCGGACTGCGAGCGGTTACGGATTTTGAATACGAACTTCAGATGGCTCAGACCAACCGCGTGCTGGCTCCGGACGTAGACACAGTATTTATGACAACTAGCCTGGAATATGCATATTTAAGTTCTACGATCATGAAGGAAGTGGCACAGTTCGGAGGAGATTTAAGCAAATTTGCTCCCCCGGAGATCACGGCTGCAGTGAAGGCCAGATTATGTGTAGAAAAATGAAGAGAAAATTAAGGAGAGTGTACTATGAGCAGCAGAATTGAACAGATTATTGAAGAAATCGAGGAATATGTAGACAGCTGTAAGTTCCAGCCTTTGTCTGCTACAAAGATTGTAGTGAATAAGGAAGAGATTGATGAGCTGTTAAGAGAACTTCGTTTAAAAACCCCAGATGAAATTAAGCGTTACCAGAAGATCATCAGCAATAAGGATGCGATTCTGGAGGATGCCCAGTCCAAGGCAGATGCCCTCATTGCAGATGCTCAGGTGAAGGCACAGGAGCTGGTAACACAGCATGAGATTATGCAGAAGGCGTATGCACAGGCTAATGATACCATCAATGCAGCCAACAAGCAGGCACAGGAAATCCTGGATTCTGCAACACAGGATGCCAACAGCATCCGTCTCAGTGCCATTACTTATACAGATGATATGATGGCAAACATTGGCGCTGTACTCAATGAGACTCTGGAGGATGCCGGCGGTAAATATAAAGGATTTATCGAAGCGCTGCAGAGCTGCCTGAACGTGGTAAACCACAATCGTCAGGAACTTGCTCCTCAGACAGCGCAGGCAGCAGCGATGTCTGAATCTTATCACGATGAGGATAAGGAAGACGAAGCGATGTTAGACGATCTGGGAGAAAACTAAGACAAGCAGCAGGGTACATACAAGGTTCAGGAATTTGGCGGCGAGATAGGGGCGAAGGGACAGAGAACCCTTCAGCACACTGGCTGTCTGTCCGTGGATGCAGAGACCGCCGAAGGCAGTCATGGCCATGGCCAGAGCAAATTTCTGTTCATAGGGAAGACCTGCCAGGTACAGTTCGTGCAGACCGGTAGTAAGCTCCAAGCCCCCCAGGAATACTGCGCGGGAGGCAGAAGAGAAAGGCCAGTAATGACTGATACAGGCGGAAAGCAGAGAGAACAGAAGCAGGTAGCCTCCCAGTTTTGTTATGGTTTCAAATCCGTTCATAATAGAGACATCTATGATGGCTCCAAGCGGGCTGGTTATGGGTGTCTCTTTTTTTAGAGAATCCTGTTGTTTCAAACTGCAGGTTTTGTTTTTGTAAACCAGAAACCGGAAAAACAGCATACAAATCACGTTGGAAAGAAGCAGGATGGCAAGAATTTGCCCAGGTGAAGTTCTTCCCTCCAGGCAGATCTGGCTCAGATATGTGAATAAAAACGCCGGACTGGGGTTATTACAAAAGGTGAGAAGATATTCGCCTTCCCGTCGGCTGATTTTTTTGCAGACATACAAGTCAGAGGCCAGCTTGGCCCCCATGGGATAACCACAGAGAAGACCAAGGGCCAGTACGTAGGTGCCTGCAGGAGAAAGACCGAAAAGCTTTCTGGAAAGGCCGGATAAAGGTTTGAAAATTTTTTCGATGATATTCGTATGTATAAGAAATCCGGTTAAAATAAGAAAAGGAAGAAGCGTGGGAAGCAGGGTGTTCAGCCACAGCTTCATTCCCTCTCTGGAAGCGGAAAGCGCTTCTCCCGGAAAACACAAAAGAAAAAGAAGAAGCAGGAGGATTCCTGCAATACACAATTTGCGTTTCATATGCGCCCATGGGATTTGATGTCTTTTCATTCTATGGCGCACTATTGAAATAAATGACAGTAAAAAATCGGAGGTGTCAAGGATGGCAGTATTAGAAAATTGCGAACCAAAGAGAGTATTTCATTATTTTGAGGAAATTACCAAAATTCCTCATGGATCTGGAAACACAAAGGAAATCAGTGATTATCTTGTGAATCTTGCAAAAGAGCATGGACTTTCCTATGTACAGGACGAAATGAATAACGTGGTGATCTATAAGCCTGCTTATAAAGGTTATGAAGATGCACCGGTTGTAATCCTTCAGGGACATATGGATATGGTATGTGAAAAGCGTCCGGACGTGGAGCATGATTTTACCAAAGATCCGTTAAATCTTTCTGTAAAAGACGGTTATATTTCTGCAAACGGAACCACACTGGGCGGAGATGACGGTATTGCCGTAGCTTATGCGCTGGCCCTTCTGGAGAGCGATGACATTCCTCATCCGGCATTGGAAGTTCTGATCACTGTGGATGAAGAAATTGGTCTTCTTGGTGCAGTTGGTCTGGACTGCAGCGTACTGAAAGGAAGAAGACTGATCAATCTGGATTCTGAGGCAGAGGGCAGCATCTGGATCAGCTGTGCCGGCGGACTCACTGGAATCAGCCATATTCCGGTACAGAGAGTGGAAGCAGAGGGCGAGAAGCTTCAGGTGAAGGTCTGCGGTTTAATGGGCGGACATTCTGGCGCAGAAATTGACAAAAACCGCGCAAATGCAAATATCCTTATGGGACGGTTTTTGTATGGATTGAAGAAACAGGCAGATTATGAAATCCTGTCTCTGGAAGGTGGAAAAAAAGACAATGCCATTACCAGAGAGACAGTAGCGGAACTTCTTGTTGCAAAAGAAATGACAGAAGCGGTAAAGGCTTATGCAAAGGAGCAGCAGGCGAAACTTCGTGAGGAATATGCAGGAAGCGACGAAGGCATTGCCATTGAAATTCTGGAAAAAGGAACAGAAAAGGGCGCGGTGCTTCATCCGACCAGCCGTGAGAAAGTGCTGTTTTATCTGATGAATGTTCCTTTCGGAATTGCAAAAATGAGCGGCTCCATTGAGGGACTTGTGGAAACCTCCAGCAATATTGGTATTCTGAAACTTTTTGAAGGAGAACTGAGCGCAAGTTCCAGCGTAAGAAGCTCTGTGGAAGCTGCCAGAGATGCTCTTTCTGATAAGATTGAGTATCTGACAGAATTTCTGGGCGGTGAATATGAGGTTCAGGGAGCATACCCGGCATGGGAATATCGCAAGGAATCTCCGCTGCGTGATAAGATGGTAGAAGTATACGAGCAGGTATACGGTGAAAAGCCAAATGTGGTAGCGATTCATGCAGGACTGGAATGCGGTCTGTTCTATAAGAAGATGGAAGGACTGGATTGTGTTTCTCTGGGACCGAATATGAAGGATATCCATACCTCAGAAGAGGTTCTGGATATTGCCTCCACAGAACGTGTTTGGAAATATCTCCTGAAGGTTCTGGAAAATCTGAAAGACTGATTAAGGATCACCCCGGCATAAATTTGCCGGGGTGAGATGTTTTTTGGGGCACTTTGGTATTAGAAGGAAGAAAGCTTCATATTCTGTAAAGGGGAGGCAGGATATGAAGAATCGTCGTTTTTTGTTTGGACTTTCGTTTCTGACCCTTCTTTTTCTGGCAGCAGGGCTGCACAGAATCCTCTGGGAACGAAGCACAGTGTCTATTCTGAAGGAAACTTCTATAGAAAGTCAGGAATTTCGGAAACAGCAGTTAAAACCGGAGCTGTATGAAACTTTGTGTGAGCAGAGACGTAAGGGGCAGGATTTTGGAACGCTTCTGACAGCTACTATGCTGGCCGGGAAATATGCGCCGGAAAAGGTGTGGGGACATCCGGAACTTTTTCTGAAATATAAAGAGGAGAGTTTTTTGCAGTTGAAAAAAGGGTATGAGGCTGTATGGGCTGACCTGATCTGTTTTCCTGTTCCGGATTCTTCTGTTAAATTTGAAAATACCTGGATGGAGCCTCGCACGTATGGAGGAAAACGGGTTCACGAAGGAACGGATCTTTTTGGAACAGTAACAACGCCAGGCTATTATCCGGTGCTAAGTATGACAGATGGTGTGGTGGAGCAAAAGGGCTGGCTGCCCCTGGGAGGATACCGGATTGGAATCCGTTCGCCTCACGGGGGATATTTTTATTATGCGCATCTGTTTGATTATGAACGGGATTTTCAGAAGGGAGAGCAGGTGAAGGCAGGAGAAATTCTGGGATATATGGGAAATTCCGGCTATGGTCCAGAGGGAACATCCGGGGTATTTCCAGTGCATCTCCATCTGGGAATTTATATCGCTGCTCCACATACACCGGAAATCAGTGTGAATCCATATTGGGTTTTGCAGGCGTTGCGTAAAAATATAAGAAAGTATACATATTAGTGGTAAATTTTCCTGAATTTATGCTATAATAGAACGGATAAGTCCAGTGAAACAGAAAAGACAGACAGAAATATACCGGGCTTTGAGAAGTGCAAGGAGTGATCGAAATATGGAAATACAGTTATGGAGAACGATACTTTGTCCTTACGAGCTGGCAGTTAAAGAGCTGATTGTGAAATTTGAGCATATTATCAGGGAACATAAAGAGAACGACCTTTACTCCCCCATTGAACAGGTGGAGGGACGTGTAAAGAGTGTTTCCAGTATTCTTGAAAAACTGCAGCGCAAGCACATTCCCATGGAGCGAATGGAGGAAGAGGTGGAGGATATTGCCGGTATCCGTATTATCTGTCAGTTTGAGGAAGATATTGATACCGTTGCGGCGATTATTCAGAGCCGTACGGATATGGAGATCAAAAGTGAAAAAAATTACCTGAAGCATATCAAGCAGAGTGGCTATCGCAGTTACCATCTGATCATTTATTATACCGTGGAAACCATTGACGGCCCCAAGCGTCTGCAGGCAGAAATCCAGATACGGACCATGGGCATGAATTTCTGGGCTACCATAGAACATTCTTTGCAGTACAAATATAAAGGAGATATGCCTCTTCATGTGACAGAGCGTTTGAGCAAGGCATCAGATGCCATTCTTTCTCTGGATCATGAAATGTCTTCTGTACGGAATGAGATTATGGATGCACAGAATTCTTCACAGCTTCAGTCTAATCTTGTGAAGGATATTTTAAATAACATTGAGAATTTGTATAAGCTTTCCAATAAGCGGGAGGTTATGAAGATTCAGGATGAATTCCTGCGTGTATTCAGTACCAAGGATCTGAAACAGCTGGAACGTTTTCATCGTCAGCTGGATATTATTGCAGAGGGCTATCGTGCCCAATATGTGGATCATGAATAAATGAAAGGAACCCTATGTTAAAAAATAAAAAAGCAGTGCTTTTTGATCTGGATGGAACCCTGGTGGATTCTCTCTGGGTCTGGAAGCAGATCGATCTGGATTTTCTTGGAGAACGGGGATTTGAGACTCCGAAGGAACTCCAGGGAATCGTGGAAGGAATGAGTTTTACGGAGGTGGCTGTTTATTTTAAAGAACGGTTTCAGCTTAAGGAATCCGTTGAGGAAATTAAGAAAATCTGGCAGGATATGGCTATGGAACGGTATTGTCATTCTATCCAGACCAAGCCGGGAGTGAAACCGTTTCTTCAATATCTGAAGGAGCATCAGATTCTCATGGCGGTAGCGTCCAGCAATAGCAGGGAGCTTATTGAGGCAACCTTAAAAAGCCATGGAATTGACTCCTATTTTTCCGCAATTGTGACAGCCTGTGAAGTTTGCGCGGGCAAGCCGGCCCCGGATGTATATCTGGAGGCGGCAAGACGTCTTGGAGTGGAGCCGGAGTCCTGTCTTGTTTTTGAGGATATTGTGATGGGAATTCAGGCAGGAGCAGCAGCCGGTATGACTACCTGTGCGGTAAAGGATGATTACAGCATACCTCAGGATCAGGAGAAACGTGCCATTGCAGATTACTACATAGAATCTTATGAACAGGTCATGGACCATACTTACGAGGAGTTATAAATGCAGGATTTTTTACCGGTTAATAAAAATGAGATGAAAGAACGGGGATGGGAACAGGTAGATTTTGCCTATGTGACAGGAGATGCCTATGTGGATCATCCCTCCTTTGGTACGGCAATTATCAGCCGTCTGCTGGAAAGCCGGGGATACCGGGTGGGGATCATTCCTCAGCCGGACTGGCGAAAAAAAGAAAGTATCCAGGTGTTGGGGGAACCGCGCCTGGGTTTTCTTGTGAGTGCAGGAAATATGGACTCCATGGTGAATCATTATACGGTTTCCCGGAAACATCGACAGAAGGATGCTTATTCTCCGGGAGGAAAAATGGGGCTTCGTCCGGACATGCCAGTAATTGTTTACAGCAACCTGATCCGGCAGACCTATAAGAAGGTTCCCATTATTCTTGGGGGAATTGAAGCCAGCCTTCGCAGACTTGCCCATTATGATTACTGGGAAAACAAGGTGAAGCGCAGTGTGCTTCTGGATTCCGGCGCAGACCTTCTTTCCTATGGTATGGGTGAGCATTCCATTCTGGAAATTGCAGAGGCTCTGGACAGTGGAATACCCATCAGCGAGATTACCTATGTGGCAGGTACCGTATATAAGAGCAAGGATCTTTCCAGGGCTTTTGCGCCTGTGGTTCTGCCTTCCTATGAAGCTGTCTGTGCAGACAAGGAAACTTATGGGGACAGCTTTGCCATTCAGTATAAAAATACAGACCCCTTTAATGGAAAGACTCTGGCAGAATCCTATGGGACCAGAGGATATGTCATTCAGAATCCCCCGGCGCTGCCTCTTTCCAGGGAGGAGATGGATGATGTGTACGGTCTTCCATATCAGAACACCTATCATCCCATGTATGAAAAAGACGGGGGAATTCCGGCGCTGGAAGAAGTGAAATTCAGTCTTACCAGCAATCGAGGGTGTTTCGGAGGCTGTAGTTTTTGTGCGCTGACCTTTCATCAGGGAAGGATTCTTCAGACCAGAAGTCACGATTCCATTGTAGAGGAAGCGGTCCGTATGACCAGAGATCCGGATTTTAAGGGATATATCCACGATGTGGGAGGGCCTACGGCAGATTTTCGGCAGCCATCCTGTGAGAAACAGCTTACAAAGGGAGTCTGTCAGGGAAAACAGTGTCTGTTTCCCACTCCCTGTAAGAATCTGGTAGCAGATCACAGCGATTATGTGACATTACTTCGGCGGCTTCGGGCTGTTCCAAGAGTAAAAAAAGTCTTTATCCGTTCCGGGGTCCGTTTCGATTATGTGATGGCAGACAAAAGTCCGGTATTTTTGAAGGAACTGGTGGAACATCACATCAGCGGCCAGCTTCGTGTTGCCCCGGAACATGTTTCTGATCAGGTGCTGCGATATATGGGAAAACCTTCGCATCAGGTGTATGAGAATTTTCTTAAGGCTTATGACCAGGTGAATCGACAGACTGGGAAACAGCAGTATGCAGTTCCGTATTTTATGTCTTCTCATCCGGGCTGTACCATAAAAGAAGCTGTGAAGCTGGCGGAATACGTACGGGATCTGGGCTTTACCCCGGAGCAGGTACAGGATTTTTATCCCACTCCGTCCACCCTTTCCACCTGTATGTATTACACGGGAATCCACCCGCTGACCAAAGAAAAGGTATATGTACCCAAAAATCCCCACGAAAAAGCTATGCAGCGGGCATTGATGCAGTACAAAAATCCAGCCAACCGGGAATTGGTGCAGGAAGCCCTTCGTCTGGCAGGGAGAATAGATCTGATCGGATATGGAAAGCAGTGTCTCATTCGTCCGGAAAAGGGAACTTCTGCGCCTGGCGGCCGGGAATCCAGAAATGAGAAAAAAACAACAGGGCGAAAAAAGACCATTCGCAATGTACATAAAAAGAAAGCAAGGAGTTATAAATGAGCAAAGCCAAAAAACAAAAACAGAGCGCAAAAGGCCAGTTTGGTTATTTTAAAGCGGAGAAGAAACGTCGGATGATCCTCACAGGGATTCTGTTTGCAGTTCCTCTTCTGATCTTTTTTTCCGCGTGGATCTATCATGGCTCCCGCCTGACCATCTGGACAGTGATGGCAACGGTGGGCTGTCTGCCTGCATGTAAGTCCCTGGTGGGTCTGATCATGATCCTCAGGTGTCGGCCAATGGATCAGGAACTTTTCGAAAAAATCTGTGCCCACGCAGGCGATCTGGTGATGTCCTACGAGATGTATATGACCTTTTATGATAAAAGCGCTTACATTGATGCTTTTGCTATATGTGGAAACACAGTTGTGGGCTATAGCAGTGATCCGTCCATTGATGGAGATTATATGGCAGCGGAGGCACAGAAGATTGTCCGTAAGAATGGATATAAGGCAGATGTGAAAATCTTAAAGGAGCTTCGCCCCTTTCTGGAACGACTGGATTCCATGAACGCCCATAAAGAGGCGCTGGAAAGCGGTATTCGTTTTACTCCGGATGAACGGTATCCAGAGCTGTCCAGAAACGAACTGATCAAGCATACGCTTCTGGCAATCTGCCTGTAGGAGGACAGAATGAAACAGTTTGTGATCAGAGAAAACGAAGCAGGGCAACGCTTTGACAAATATCTGGCAAAGCTTTTGCGGGAGGCTCCCAAAAGCTTCTGTTACAAAATGCTTCGGAAAAAGAATATTACCCTCAATGGAAAAAAGGCCACGGGCAATGAAAAATTGTGTGTGGGAGATGAGGTGAAACTTTTTTTCAGTGAGGAAACCTTTACTAAATTCTGTGGGACTCAGAAGGTAAAGACTGCAGTTTGTTCACTGGATGTCTTGTATGAGGATGGGAACATCCTTCTGATCAATAAGCCGGCGGGAATGCGTTCCCAGCCAGATGAGAGCGGAGAGCCTTCCCTTGTGGAATACCTTCTTGGGTATCTTATGGAAAAGGGAGAGGTGACAGAAGAAAGTCTGACCACGTTCCGGCCCTCTGTATGCAATCGGCTGGATCGGAATACCAGTGGTTTGGTGGCTGCGGGCAAAAGCCTGCGTGGCCTTCAGGAACTTTCCAGGATGTTTCATGACCGGACCATGCATAAGGATTATCTGTGTCTGGTAAAGGGAGAACTGAGGGAAAGAAAAGAAATCAAAGGGTTTTTAAGCAAAAATGAAAAAACAAATAAGGTAACGGTATTTCAGACAAAGACAGGGGACGCGCTTCCTATTGAGACCAGCTATGTTCCTCTTGGGAGCAGCAACGGGCTGACGCTTCTTAAGGTCCGGCTGGTAACAGGACGTACCCATCAGATCCGCGCCCACCTTTCCGGTATTGGTCATCCCATTGTGGGGGACGGGAAATATGGAGAGGAGACGTGGAACAGAGTTTTTCGCAGGAAATATGGCCTGAAGCATCAACTGCTTCATGCATACCGGCTGGAACTGCCGGAAATGGAGGGGGAACTGGCTTATCTGTCGGGGAAGATTTTTGTGGCAGAGGTGCCAAAGCTTTTTAAACACATCATTGAAGAGGAACAGTTAGAGGAGAGCTATCATGAAAATTTGGAAAGAAATCTGGGATTATGTAAAAATGATCATCTTTGTGGTGATCGTAGTGTTAATTGTAAATAATGTGGTTTTGATCAATGCCAAGATTCCCTCAGAATCCATGGAAAAAACCATTATGACAGGGGATCGGGTATTTGGTTTCCGACTTCAGTACGGCTTTAATATGGAGCTGTTTGGCAAAGAAATTTCCAAAAAATGGAAGGCCCCGGAGCGTTTTGACATTATTATTTTTAAATACCCAGATGATGAAAGTCAGCTGTTTATTAAGCGTCTCATTGGTCTGCCTGGGGAAACACTGGAAATCCGGGAGGGAAAGGTATATATCAACGGTTCTGAAACACCGCTGGATGACAGCTTTGTGCCGGAAACCCCTATGCCTATGAATTTTGGTCCGGTAGAAATTCCGGAAAATTCCTATTTTATGATGGGGGATAACCGGAATCATTCTAACGATTCCAGGTTCTGGGATCATACCTTTGTGACCTTTGATCAGATTGTGGGAAAAGCAATTGTACGGTATTATCCTTCTATTAAGTTTGTAAAATAAAAACATCGAAATCAGAGAAGGAGTTGGAACATGGCAACCTGGAACAGCAGAGGACTCCGGGGTTCTACCCTGGAGGAACTGGTCAACAGGACCAATGAACAATATCGGGAAAAGGGGCTGGCATTAATTCAGAAAATACCAACCCCGATCACCCCGGTACGAATGGACAAAGACAACCGTCACATTACCCTTGCTTATTTTGAGCAGCGGAGTACGGTTGATTATATTGGGGCAGTGCAGGGCATTCCTGTCTGTTTTGATGCGAAGGAATGCAGCGCGCAAACGTTTCCTCTCTGCAACATCCACCCACATCAGGTGCGGTTTATGCAGGAGTTTGAGAAACAGGGCGGCGTGGCATTCTTTCTTATCTTATACAGTATGGAGGACTGCCTGTATTATCTGCCTCTTCGGGATCTTATGGTATTTTGGGAACGGATGGAACAGGGGGGAAGAAAGAGCTTCCGAAAGGAAGAACTGGACCCGGATTTCTATCTTCCCAGAAAAAGCGGCTTTTTGATCCCTTATCTGGATGGAATTCAGCAGGATCTGAAAAAGCGGGATTGACATTTGTTCTTGTATCCACTATAATTGCATTAATTTCACTTAATACTATGGTAGTGTACTAAAGCAATAAGGGCAGGAGGAACAAGTATGCAGCGTATTTTTCATACACCAGAGGGTGTGCGTGATGTTTATAATGAAGAATGCAAAGAGAAGGCATATCTGCAGCGCAGACTGATGCAGGTATTTACCGCTTATGGATATGAGCAGATTGAGACGCCTACTTTTGAATTTTTTGAAGTGTTCAGCAAAGAAGTGGGAACCATTCCCTCCAGGAATCTTTACAAATTTTTTGACCGGGAGGGGAACACCCTGGTGCTTCGGCCGGACTTCACCCCTTCGGTCTCCCGGGCATGTGCCACCTATTTTTCTCCGGATAAGGAGACAGTCAGTCTCTGCTATACCGGTCATACCTTTATCAATAATTCCGGATTCCGGGGACAGTTAAAGGAAACCACACAGATGGGCGTGGAACGCATTGGAGACGGATCTGCCCAGGCAGATGCGGAAATTCTGGCTATGACCATAGAGTGTCTCCTTGGCGCAGGATTGAAGGAATTTCAGGTAAGTGTGGGACAGGTGGATTATTTTAAATCCCTTCTTCGGGAAGCCGAGGTAGACGAAGAGACAGAGGAACGTCTTCGTTCTCTGATCTCTCAGAAGAATTATTTTGGCGTGGAGGAACTGGTCAAGGAGCAGAAACTGAAAAAAGACCTGGCCACAGCCTTTGTGGAACTGCCGCAGATGTACGGTTCTCCGGAACTTCTGAAAAAAGCCAGAAGTCTTACAAAGAATGCAAGAGCATTGGAGGCAGTGGCGCGGCTGGAAGAGATTTATGAGATCCTGAAGGTTTACGGATACGAAAAATATCTGTCCTTTGACTTTGGAATGCTCAGCAAATATCAATACTATACAGGAATTATTTTTCAGGCATATACATACGGTACAGGCGCTCCGCTGGTGAAGGGGGGACGGTATAACGAACTGCTGAAGCACTTTGGGAAGCCTGCGGATTCCATTGGATTCGCGATTATGGTGGACACGCTTCTCATTGCCCTTTCCAGACAGAAGATTGCGCTGCCGGTCAATGAGGAAACAGAGGTGCTTTTCTATACCGAGGAGAACTGGAAGGAAGTGATCCAGAAGGCTCAGGCCCTTCGGAGAGAGGGCAGGTCTGTGGCACTGCGCAAGAAAAAGGAGGCACAAAAATGAGATATCTCACATTTGCACTGACCAAAGGCCGCCTGGCCGAAAAAACCATGGAAATGCTGGAACAGATCGGGATCACCTGTGAAGAAATGCGGGACAAGCATTCCCGGAAACTGATCTTTGTCAATGAAGAGCTGAAACTGAAATTTTTCCTGGCAAAGGGTCCGGATGTTCCCACCTATGTGGAATATGGTGCCGCAGATATTGGTGTGGTAGGTAAGGATACCATTCTGGAAGAAGGACGGAAGCTGTACGAAGTGATGGATCTTGGCTTTGGCGCCTGTCGGATGTGTGTTTGCGGGCCGGAAAGCGCAAGGCCCCTGCTGAATAACAACCAGCTTCTTCGTGTGGCAACCAAGTATCCCAACATTGCCAGAGATTATTTTTATAACAAAAAACATCAGACCGTGGAGATCATCAAGCTGAACGGCTCCATTGAGCTGGCGCCCATTGTGGGACTTTCTGAGGTGATCGTGGATATTGTGGAAACAGGAAGTACCCTTAAAGAAAACGGACTGAAGATTCTGGAAGAGGTTTGCCCTCTTTCTGCCAGAGTCGTTGTGAATCAGGTAAGCATGAAAATGGAGAATGAGAGAATCCGTAAGCTGATGGAAGAGCTTCGAGGGGTTCTCGACTGAGAAAGGATGTAGACTATGCGCACAGTAAAACTGACAAAAGAAAGTACAAAGGACATTCTGGAAAATCTCTTACAACGCAGTCCCAATCAATATGGAAAATATGAAGCTGCTGTGGCGGAAATTCTCCAAAAGGTGAAGGAGGAAGGAGATGAAGCACTTTTTTCCTATACCAGAACCTTTGACCATGCAGAGATTACCAAAGAAACCATTCGTGTCACAGAGGAAGAGATTCAGGAGGCATATTCCAAAGTAGATCCGGCGCTTATTGCCGTGATTCGTAAAGCGTTGGTAAAGATTCGGGATTACCATGAAAAACAAAAACAGAACAGCTGGTTTACCAGTGAAACCAATGGCACCATGTTGGGACAAAAGGTAATGCCTCTTGCCCGGGTGGGAGTTTATGTGCCAGGAGGAAAAGCTGTCTATCCTTCTTCTGTTCTCATGAATATTCTCCCGGCTAAGGTGGCTGGAGTGGAGCAGATTGTTATGACCACTCCTCCGGGACGGGATGGAAAAGTGAATCCCTCTACTTTGGTGGCAGCCAAAGAAGCCGGAGCTGATGAAATCTATAAGGTGGGAGGCGCCCAGGCAGTAGGGGCATTGGCTTATGGAACTGAGAGTATCCCCAAGGTGGATAAAATTGTAGGACCTGGAAATATTTTTGTGGCCCTTGCCAAAAAGGCAGTCTATGGACATGTGAGCATTGATTCCATTGCAGGTCCCAGTGAAATCCTGGTACTGGCAGATGAGACAGCCAATCCAAGATATGTGGCAGCAGACCTTCTTTCCCAGGCAGAGCATGATGAACTGGCTTCTGCGATTCTGATCACCACAAGTCCTTCTCTGGCAGAACAGGTGGAACGCGAGGTCCAGGGCTTTGTTCAGGTGCTTTCCAGAAAAGAGATCATAGAAAAATCCCTGGAGAATTTTGGCTATATTCTTCTGGCGGATTCTATGGAAGAAGCCATTGACACCGCCAATGCCATTGCTTCTGAGCATCTGGAAATTGTGACCGCTAATCCCTTTGAGGTGATGATGAAGATTAGAAATGCAGGCGCGATTTTTATTGGAGAGTACAGCAGTGAGCCCCTGGGGGATTATTTTGCAGGGCCGAACCACGTTCTTCCCACCAATGGCACCGCAAAATTTTTCTCTCCTCTCTCTGTGGATGATTTTGTGAAGAAATCCAGTATTGTGTACTATTCCAGAGAAGCGCTCCGGGAGATTCACAGGGACATCATACAGTTTGCAGAATCAGAGCAGCTGACAGCGCATGCCAATTCCATTGCTGTGCGTTTTGAACAGGAAGAAAATTAGGAGGGCATTATGGGAAGAGAAGCATCTGTTGAAAGAAATACAAAAGAAACAGAGATCAAGCTGAAATTGGAGCTGGATGGAAAGGGATATTCGGACATTGCCACAGGTGTGGGCTTTTTTGATCATATGCTGGATGGATTTACCAGACATGGCTTTTTTGATCTGTGTCTTCGAGTACACGGGGATCTCAAGGTGGATGACCATCATACTGTGGAGGATACGGGAATCGTTCTGGGAACGGCAATACGGGAAGCCCTTGGGGACAAAAAAGGAATCCGTCGGTTTGGAAGCTGTATTTTACCCATGGATGAAACTCTGGTCCTCTGCGCCGTAGATCTTTCCGGCAGACCTTATTTTTCCTATGAGGGAGCTTTTTCCAGTGAAAAAATCGGAGATCTTTCCTCCGAAATGGTGAAAGAGTTTTTCTATGCAGTATCCTATAGCTGCGGAATGAATCTTCACATAAAGGTACTGACCCCGGGAAACAATCACCATATGGCGGAAGCCATGTTCAAAAGCTTTGCCAAAGCATTGGATGAAGCCGTATCCTATGATTCCAGAATTACCGATGTGCTGTCCACCAAGGGCAGTCTTGCATAAGGAGAAAAACAATGATGAAACAATTGATTCCCTGCATCTATCTGCAGGATACGAAAGCAGTGACCGGATTTGGCCAGAGAAATTATTTTGAAGATGGAGATGTTTTGCGTCTGGCCAAAAATTATGGAGAAAAAGGAGCCGATGAGCTTCTGGTATTTGACTTTTCTTCCGACGATCAGGATCATGAACAGGCAATCGGTATGATCCGGGAAATCTGTGAAGCGGCAGAGATTCCGGTAATCGCCGCAGGCAACATCAGAAGGCTGGAGGACGTAAAAAAACTGATCTATGCCGGATGCGCCAAGGTTGTTCTCAATTTCTCCAAGCAGGGAAATGTGGATCTTCTTATGGAGGCATCCAGGCGTTTTGGAAAAGAAAAAATGGTGGTCAGTATTTCAGATCCGGAAGAGTTTACAGCGAATGGGGAGCTGATTGATACTTATGCACAAATGGTTCTTGCATTAGATCCGGTGCAGGATGTAATTGCAGCGCAGTCAGAGATTCCGGTGCTTCTTCACACAGAAGAAAGCCGGGAGGAAGACTTGCTTGCCATTTTGAGACATCCTGCTGTCTGTGGAATCAGTGGAGCATATGTCAGCAGTTCAGAGCGGGATCTGACAGCATGGAAGGAGAAATGTCAGGCAGAGGGAATTCCTGTTAATCTGTACGAAAGCACCATATCCTGGAGTGAATTTAAGTTAAACAGTGATGGCCTGATTCCGGTGATTGTGCAGGACTATAAGACAGATGAGGTACTGATGCTGGCTTATATGAATGAAGAAGCCTTTCATCTTACCATAAAAACAGGAAAGATGACATACTGGAGCAGAAGCCGTCAGGAAATCTGGGTAAAGGGAATGACTTCCGGACATCTTCAGTATGTGAAGTCTCTGACTCTGGACTGTGACAACGATACCATTCTGGCAAGAGTGGCCCAGGTAGGAGCTGCCTGTCATACAGGAAACAGAAGCTGCTTTTTCCAGAAGCTGATGAAAAAGGAATACAACGATACCAATCCTTTGCGGGTATTTCAGGAGGTTTATGATGTGATTCTGGATCGGAAGGAGCATCCAAAGGAAGGTTCCTACACCAACTATCTCTTTGATAAGGGAATTGATAAAATCCTGAAAAAAGTGGGAGAGGAATGTACGGAAATCGTCATAGCAGCCAAGAACCCGGATAAAGAAGAAATCAAATACGAAATTTCCGATTTTCTCTATCATGTCATGGTTCTGATGGCAGAAAAGGGCGTGACCTGGGAGGATATCACAACAGAACTGGCCAGAAGGTAAGAAAAAACGTATTGGGGAAAAGGAACAAAGGATGAAAAAATGGAAGATTGTATTGGGAAGCGCAGTGGGAGTCACCGCGCTTCTTGCTGTGGGATATACAGTTTGGTGCCATTCTCTGGAGGATCAGGTAATCTGGGAGCCGGTGACCGTTAACGGAGTTTCCCTTGCCGGAAAAACAGTAGAAGAGGCAAAAGAGGCAGTACAGGAACAGTTTGTAAAGGACTATGAGGAGGCAGCCATTCCAGTTCTTCTGGATGGGAAAACCTATGAAATAAAGATTTTTTCTGCTCTTGGGCTTTCTGCAGACCAGGAAATCCATCAGGCATATGAACTGGGACATGGGGAATGGTATACCAGAGGACTGGATTATCTGAAACTTCAAAAGATGGAACCTGTGTCCAGAGAAGTTCTTCCGGAAGCCGTTGCTCCAGAACAGCTTCAGGGGGCAATTCTGGAGACAGGGATCCAAAAGGTAAATACTTTAGAGGAGACAGTCTGCACACAGAAAGAAACTTCCCTTCTTCTGAAAAAAGGAAAAACAGGGGTGAAGGCAGATCTGCCTGCACTTTCTGAGGCAATTCTTGCCCGGCTTTCTGATCATGAATATCAGGGGCAGCTGGAGTGTCCGGTGGTAACCCTTGTGCCAAAAGAAGTGAAACTAAAACCATATTATGACCAGATTTACCAGAAAATGAGCAATGCCCATTTAGACCGGGCACAGGATTATGCCATTGTTCCTTCTGTAACTGGTGTTTCCTTTGATGTAAAAGAGGCAGAGAAGCGCCTGGAGGAAGCAGAAGAGGGAGCGGAAGTGGTCATTGATTTTACCATAGAAGAACCGGATATTTCCACAGAAGATTTAAAAACGAAGCTGTTCCGGGATGTGTTGGGAAGTTATACCACATATGGGGGAGGTACCAGCGGCAGGGTGAATAACATCCAGCTGGCTTCCAATAGCTGTAATGATGTCATTCTGCTTCCGGGGGAAACCTTTTCCTATAATGAGACTGTGGGAGAGCGCACCGCTGCCAGAGGCTACCAGTCTGCAACAGTTTATGTGAACGGACAGTCTGTTCCCGGAATCGGCGGTGGGATCTGTCAGGTTTCTTCTACGCTGTTTGCGGCCAGTCTCTATGCCAATCTGGAGATTGTAGAGCGGCATAATCATTCCAGGACAGTGGCATATCTTCCTTCTGGAATGGACGCTACGGTATCCTGGGGCGGACCAGACTACCAGTTTAAAAATAACACAGCTTATCCGATCCAGTTGAAAGTATCCTACACCGGCGGCGCGGTACAGGTGCAGATCCTTGGTACAAAAGAAGAGGATTCCCATGTGGAAGTGACCACCAGCCGTGTAGACAGTTACTGTGTCAACACTTATCGGAATCTTTACGATGGACAGGGCAATTTGATTGATTCCCAGCAGATTTGCAGCAGCAGATATCGAAATCCATGCTGACAGGAACTTTGACAAGAATAACAGAGACAGAAAGAAGGCATATTATGAAGACAGGACTGATTTTAGAAGGAGGCGCCATGCGGGGACTGTTTACCGCAGGGGTGATGGACGTGCTAATGGAGCATTCCGTGGAGTTTGACGGGGCAATTGGTGTTTCTGCAGGAGCGGCTTTTGGCTGTAATTATAAATCCAGACAGATTGGACGTGTCCTTCGTTATAATACAAGATTTTGCAGTGACAAACGGTACGGAGGACTTCGCGTATTGCTGAAAACCGGAAACATTTACAGTACGGATTTTTGTTATGGAGAGGTTCCTGTCAAATACGATCCTTTTGATTTTGAAACCTATGGGAACAACCCCATGGAATTTTATGTAGTTGCCACGGACATTGAGACCGGAGAGGCCGTATACCACAGATATGAGGGAACAGAGCCCAGCGGTTTTGACTGGATACGTGCTTCTGCGTCCATGCCGTTGGTATCCCAGATTGTGGAGATCGACGGAAGAAAAATGCTGGATGGGGGAATTGCAGATTCCATTCCCGTACAGTATTTTGAACAGTTGGGATACGAAAAAAATGTGGTGGTGCTCACAAGACCGTCTGGCTATCAGAAGGAGAAGAATAAGGTTCTCCCCCTGATTCGTAAAAAATATAAAGCCTATCCCAAGCTGGTAGAAGCCATGGAAAACCGCCATGAGAGGTACAACGAAACATTGGGTTATATCCGGCAGCAGGAACAGGCTGGAAAGATTTTTGTCATCCGTCCGGAGGAGTCCATACCAGTACGTCGTGTGGAAAAAGATCCGGAGCGGTTAAAGGCAGCATATGAAATGGGAAGAAAGACCATGGAGCGGCAAATGGATGAGGTGATGGAGTTTCTGGGGCAGTAAAAGAGAAACCAGGTAGGAAACTTTGTCTGAAAAAGATGGATCAGTACGTAGAGTTTATCTCATTTTGCCGATATTGTCTCGGGGTCATACGATAGCTTTCACGAAAAACACGGTGAAAGGTGCGCTGACTCTCAAAGCCGGAATTGAGACACACGTCCGTGATGGATTGGTCGGTGTATTTCAAAAGGGTGCATGCATAATCCAGCCGGACTGCGTTCAAATACTGGTTAAAATTACAGTGAAAGGTTCCGGAAAAGACTCTGGACAGCATATAGGGGCTGCATCCAAGATCGTGTGCCATTTTGGTCAGGCTGATTTCCTTTTTATAGTGAGCTGCGATATAGGAAACAGTTCGATAGATGATATCCTGGCTTCCCACAGAGCTTTTTTCCACTAAAGAGAAACAGGGCATACTTCGAGCCAGGATGATCTGAAGAAACGCCTGATGAAGTACCAGGGCATGGGTGGAGGAAGGATCATTCTGAAGCCGGTTTATGGAGTAAACAATATCTGGATGAAGCTGTTCCTTAGGGATTACAGGGGCAGAAGGACAATACTGCTGCAGTGTAGGCAGGAAAGTGCCGCTAAGAGATGGTGAGGCCATTAGATATATGGCTGTACTTTTTCCGGCACAGAAGACCTGGTAATGGTGAATCAGATCAGGAAATACCATGGCAAAGTCACCGGTTTCCAGATGGAAAAGTTCCTGACCAATGCCAACCTCCAGAGTGCCTTGGGTGACATAGATACACTCCAGGGATTTATGAAGGTGTGGTTAGATATGACGAGATTTTTGGCTGTGTATTTCTATGGAATTTTCGATTTCTTCGTAAAATGGCAGCATTTTTTGAACCTCCATGCAAGATTTGGCTATTTTTTGTTTGGCTTTGGCAAGAATTATAAATGGAAAGACGTTATAATGCAACTGTAATCAAGAAAGAGGAGGTACAAAATCATGTTAGAAAAAATGAAAAAATTTATGAAAGAAGCCTGGGAGGCATATGTTGAACTTTACTCTAAAGGGGTATACACCAGATGATCCCAGTCATCATTCAAAACAAAAAATAAGCAGGTATCTGAATGGAAAAATCCATTGGAGGTACCTGCTTTTTTTGTTGTGAGGATGCGATCAGATATATGTGGAAAAATTTAGAAAGATTTATTGTGATGATATGGAAATCAGTACAATGGGAGCAGAGTATCGAAGACTTCTTGGATATTTGCCCCAGGATTTTGGATATTATGGGAATTTTACGGCTTCCAGATTTTTGCGTTATATGGCGGCGTTGAAGGCATTGCCTGCGGAATATGCCAGGCAACGTATGGAAGTGCTTTTTGATCTGGTGGATTTAAGTGAGGTGAAAGAAAAAAAGTTAAAAACTTTTTCGGGAGGAATGCTCCAAAGAATTGGAATTGCACAGGCGTTGTTAAACGAGCCTGAAATTTTGATTCTGGATGAGCCGACTGCCGGACTGGACCCCAGGGAAAGAGTACGTTTTCGCAATCTGATCAGTTCGCTTGGAAAAGACAGGATTGTGTTGCTCTCCACACATATTGTTTCTGATATTGAATATATCGCAGTCCACATTCTCATCATGAAGAATGGTGAACTGGTGCAAGAGGGAACAGAAGAAAAACTTACAGAAAAGGTAAAGGGATATGTATGGAAATGTGTGGTTCCAGAATGTGAGAGCAGTTTAGTCACACCTATATCGTCAGTAATTTGAAAAATGTGAAAAAAAATGTAGAATTGAGGGTGATTTCTCAGAGACAGCCGGTTTTGGGGGCAGAGCCCATAGAAGCCACACTAGAGGATGCATATCTTTATCATACACAAATGCAAGGAGAGAAAAATGAGATTATATGGGATGGAATTGTATAAGCTTCTTCACAGAAAAATGATTTTAACAGGTTTGCTGATCATAACAGGACTAATGGTGCTATATTTCTGGTTTGTAGAAGTAGGAGGGGAGAAGGCAGTAGTGGACGGGTGTGTGTATACCGGATTAGAAGGTGTGCAGATAAATCGTAAAATTACAGAAGAATTTGAAGGAACAATTACAAATGAAAAAATCAACGAGATGATTGAAAGATATGGACTTCCGTTCAAATTGGAAAAAGATATGCCTGGATGGCAGGATAGTAATTATTTAAATGATTTTGTCACAAGATTTTTTACAAATGGTTCCTGGGAAACAGATACAGTACCCACGAAACGGTATAATTTGGATGAAACAGAACTAAAAAAAGTCTATGATTCTGCGGGGATGAAAGCGGAGTTGGCTTACACTACTGGATGGAAGGTCTTGGTCCATATGCTTCAGTTGGGTTTCGTCCTGGTAAGTGTGTTCGTGATTTACGGGATCTCTGTAATTTTTGCAGAGGAAGGGCAGTTAAAAATGCTGCCATTGATTTTTACCACAGAGGAGGGCAGGAGGAGAGATGTTCACGCAAAAATATTAGCCGCTTTCACTGTGACAATCCTGAGTTTTATAGGGATTTTCCTGCTTAGCTTCTTTTTATGCGGCATGGTATATGGGTTCCATGGTTTTCACAATATAGCTGGAATGGTGCTTTCAAGAGGAATGTTGTATTCGGTGTACAGAATCCCATTTGCCCAATATTTAAGCCTGGTGTCTGTTTTTGGTTTGCAGTCCTTGCTGTCTTTATGCGCCATGACAGTATGTGTTTCCACATATCTGAACAATTCTTTCGGTGCAGTGGTGATTGCAGCTGTGTGTTGGGGCTTTCCAGTGTTGTTGAGGATATTTTTCGGCGGAGTCCTGTGGCTTTTTGTAGATTCCATGCCTGCGTTTCTTATTATGCCGGAGCTTCTGATTGACGTACATGAAATCTGGTACCTTCCATTGGGAATCAATATCTGTATGTCAGTAATCTGTCTGCAAAAAGGAACCAGGTATTATAAAACGAAGCAGATGGCATAACCTATGTTCCTTTTTCAAACGCAACAGGTCTTGTAAGTATGCTTGGGGTATCGTATAATAAAAATATAAAGGACATTCCTTGAAGATACAAGAGATATGTGAGGTGATGAACATGAAAAAAGCGTTAGGGATTTCCTGTGGGATTCTTGGGATACTTTTGATTGGGTTAGGGATGGTAATGAAACAAAAGGAAACTGCGGAGATTTCCATCATAGGAGGGGCAGATGGCCCTACTTCCGTATTTATCGCCGGAAGACTAGGCGGAGACTTTTTCAATTTGTTGATTCTGATAGGGGTTGTTCTGGCGGCAGTGGTTGTGATTTTGTATTTGAAGAAACGCTAGTGTCCATGTACAGGGAGGGAAAGATATGAAAGAAAAAAAGACAAATTACAAAAAATGTATGTTGTTGGTTATGCTGCTGATTTTTGTGTTAGTGCCGGTGACGGTTTTGGGGGCACAAACATACAAATTAAACGCAAAAGAAATGAAATTGAATGTGAGTTCTTTCACTTATACAGGAAAGGTACAAAGACCTTCTGTTAAGGTTTTTTACAATAAAAGAACCTTAAAGAAAAATAAGGATTATACCGTTCGATATTCTGGTAACTGCAAGGATGTGGGAACACATAAGGTTATTGTTACGGGAAAAGGGAAGTATAGAGGAGTTGTGGAAAAAGGCTTTAAGATAAATCCAATCCCAACAAGTATAAGGTATATTTCTCCTTTGGAACAGGGAACAAAACTAAATGTAGTGTGGGCAAAAAAGAAGATGGCAACAAATGGTTATGTGCTGCAATATTCTACTCGTAAACAAATGACTCGCGCACAGACAATCTATATAAGGGATCGTAATTCGATCAGTAAAACTTTAACAAAACTAAAACCAGGTACCACATACTATGTGCGAGTACGTACCAGTGCATTGGTAAAAGGAAAGAGATATTATTCAAAATGGTCTGGCGTAAAGTCCTGTAAAACATCTGGAGTTGAAAAACCAACACCGATCCCTGTTCCAGAGTTTTCTTTCGTCAGGGATAGTGTTGAGCTGGAAAAAGGAGAAGTAGGGAAGTATTTTGCATTACAAACCACCAATAAAGTAAAAAATATCAGTTTTTCCAATCCGGAAATTGTACATTTATATCACAAAGATTATCGCGATAAAAATTATATCAATTTTTATTGTGCCGAACCTGGAACGACAACGATTACTCTTACAGACAATTATGGACAATCTATTAAAAAGACCATGCATATTACACAGAAACTTCAGCAAAAGGGTGTTGGAGAGGTAATGGTAACGTCTTTAGAACAGGATTTTACTCTTCCAAAGCCAGTCATGGAGGACATTGTATATCTGGATGCCTGTATTGGACTTGAGTTTCTGGGGACATTTTCCCCAGATGATCCGTATGAGGGATTTGAGCTGCAGGTAAGTACAGATAAAAATTTCTTAGTGGGAGAATTGAAAGAGGATTATGTAAATGAACGCTTAGGTGATAAGTATGGAAGCGCATACATCGGATTGGGTTATAAAGATGGTATTACTTATTACTACAGGGCTCGTGCATATAAAATCCGCGGTTCCGTAAAAGTAGTTGGAGCCTGGACAGATCCCGTACGGTTTGATATTGCTGCCGATAAGATTATTTCAGGAAAGCCCAAATATTCCTATGAATTTTATTTTCTGGATAAAGAGACAACGGAGATGTATACGGATTCGCCAAGAATATTTTATGTAAAGACAGATAATCCGGATCCCAATACCTTTATGATTTTGAAAAAAGGATTAAATTATGAATCCTGGGGAAACTGGAGAGATTTTTACGAAGGAATAGAATATCATCAGGAAACACAAAATAAAACAGAAGGAATGGAAGTAGATGGAGGATATGTTGGATGCTGGTGGTTTAAGGAAGCGGGAACAGCAGAAATAGAAATTCGTGAGGAGTCATTAGAAGGATATAAAATTGTAAAAACGTTTCCAATTAAAGTGAGAGATACGAAAGCAGAAAAAGAAGCCTGGATGAAAGAGGTAATTGCAAAGGCAACAACACCAGATATGGATCCTTTTGATAAGATATCAGCAATCTGTCATTATATTTTATATGATCTGAATTTTAAGTATCCTCCATGTACAGATGTCCCTCGTAAACGCTATGTAAGTCATCCTATGATGGAGAGTGATCCATTTTTTGTGAAAAAAAGATGGGATTCTTTTATTTCTCCAAGAGAAATCTGTGAATTTGCGAAAATGATAGGTGGTTTTGATGATATTCACAACTGTTATTACGATTACCCGGTGGGATCGCAAGGATGGGAAAGCTGGCATGCCATTGCTAAGCTGACAATTGGAGATGAGGTAAGGAGTTTCAGTGCCTGCCCGCTCTTTGAGACTGGTTTAGTGGATAAAATAGAAACGGTTGACTTTAATAAGACAGAGAAATTCAGAAAAATAGGTTAATAAAATTGAGTCTTTTCTTTTCCTGAAATACTGGTAAAATAGAAGCTATGACAGGTGTCAAAAAATACAGGCAAAAGCCGAAGAGAGGAGACTTACATTATGGCTTGTACCACCATATTGATCGGAAAAAAAGCGAGCTATGACGGTTCTACCATCGTGGCAAGAAACGAAGATTCTGCATCAGGAGAATTTAATCCTAAGAGATTTGCAGTGATGAAACCAGAGGATCAGCCAAGGCTTTATAAATCTGTGCTTTCCCACGTGGAGATTCCTCTTCCGGAGAATCCCATGCAGTATACTTATATGCCAAACAGCGATACCGCAGAGGGAATCTGGGGGACTTATGGCATAAACGAAAAAAACATATCCATGACAGCTACAGAAACCATTACTTCCAATGAGCGGGTACAGGGAGCAGACCCGCTGGTAGTATGCAAGAAGGGAGCAGACGGTACCATAGAAACTCCAGGAGGGATTGGAGAGGAAGATATGGTAACCCTGACCTTAGCTTATATTAACTCTGCCAGGGAAGGGGTCCTTCGCCTGGGCAGCCTTTTGGAAACCTATGGAACCTATGAGATGAACGGCATTGCTTTTCAGGATGAAGAGGAAATCTGGTGGCTGGAGACCATTGGCGGTCATAACTGGATGGCAAAGCGGGTACCGGATGACCGGTATGTGGTGATGCCGAACCAGCTGGGAATTGATTCCTTTGATTTTGAAGACGCTTATGGAGAGAAGAAGGAACATCTCTGTTCTCCTGGTCTGAAGGATCTGGTAGAAACCTATCATCTGGATCTTCGTATGGAAGAAGAGGAGGTATTTAACCCAAGAATCGCCTTTGGCTCCCATGACGATGCAGACCATGTTTATAATACACCTCGCGCCTGGGTGATGCTGCGCTATCTGAATCCTCACACCTTTGTATGGGATGGACCGGAGGCAGATTTCTGCCCGGAGGATGACGATCTTCCATGGTCTATGGTTCCGGAGAAAAAGATTACGCCTGAGGATGTGAAGTGGGTGCTTTCCAACCATTATCAGGGAACTCCTTATGATGTCTACGGAAGACGTGACCAGGGAGGACAGGCAGGAAAATACCGCCCCATAGGAATCAACCGGAATAATGTACTGGGGATGGTGCAGATCCGTCCTTATATGCCGGATGCCCTGAAGGGAATCCAGTGGATGGCTCTGGGTTCCAATGTATTTAATGCCATGGTTCCTTTTTATACCAGAGTGGATCAGACGCCAGCATATCTTCAGGAGGCATGTGTGAAACCAACCACGGAACATTTTTACTGGATCAACCGGATCATTGGCGCGCTGGCAGACGCCCATTTCCATGAAAATGCTTCCCATATTGAGCGATACCAGATTCGGGTCAATCGAAAGGTATATGAAATGATCCATGGGTTTGACCGGGCTTATCAGGAGCAGAAACCCCAGGATGAAAAGGCATTCTTTGAGGCAGCCAATCAACAGATTTCCGATTATGTGGAGGAAGAGACCAGAAACCTTCTGGATCAGGTTCTGTTTACTTCCAGCTGTCTGATGAAAAATGGATTTTCCAGAAGCGATGCCTGAATAGAGAATGAATCATAAGAGAAAAGAGGAAAAGAAAGAATGTCTGAATTAAGTGAAAAGCTCAGAGCGGAATTTAAGAAATCAGATGATGTCCGGGATGCGCTGATGTCTACACCAGAAGATGTGGACCGCTGGGATAACATTGTGTATGGACATACAGACCGGGAATGGCAGAGACTGGATGTTTATCGTCCCAAACAGGCCAAGGGAGAGGATCTTCCTGTGATCTTCAGTGTACATGGAGGCGGCTGGATGTACGGGGATAAGGAACGCTACCAGTATTACTGCATGAGTCTTGCCCAGAGAGGTTTTGCAGTGGTGAACTTCAGCTACCGTCTGGCTCCGGAAAACAAGTTTCCGGCACAGCTTGAGGATCTGAACCTTGTGTGCAAATGGATTATGAAACGGGCAGGGAGATTCCATTTTGATACGGAACGTATTTTTGCAGTGGGAGATTCTGCCGGAGCACAGCTTCTTGGACTTTATGCCGGAATCTGTACCAATCCGGAGTTTGCGAAGAAGTTTGATCTCCAGGTTCCAGAGGGATTTGCCATTACCGCTATGGCTTTAAACTGTGGGGTGTATGAGATTGCACCGAAACAGGGAGATCTCACCTCCCAGATTATGGAGGAACTCCTTCCGGAACATGGAACCGAGGAAGAGTTGGAGAAGATGAACGTACTTGCCGGAATTACCGATGAATATCCCCCGGTATTCTGCATGAGCGCGGTGGCAGATTTTCTGAAAGACCAGGCTATGCTTTTATCAGCGAAACTGATCGAGCAGAATGTTCCTTTTGTCCTTCGAATTTTTGGAGACAAGGTAAATCAGCTGGGTCATGTTTTTCACTGTGACATCAAGACCATAGACGCAGCCCAGTGTAACGATGCAGAGTGCGATTTCTTTCGGGAATTTTGTTTCTAGATAACCAGATCAATGCAGACCATGCAGAGTCCAACATACGCTGTATGGTCTGCTTTTTTCAATTGGACAGAAAGGAGAAACTTTGAAATTTATACATATATCAGATCTCCACATTGGAAAACGGGTCAACGATTTTTCTATGGTAGAGGATCAGAAATATATTCTGAATGAAATTCTGGATGTGATTCAAAGGGAACAGCCAGATGGAATTCTTATGGCTGGAGACCTTTATGATAAACCGGTGCCTCCGGCAGAGGCGGTTTCCTTATTGGATGAGTTTTTTACCAGGCTGGCTGATCTGGAGATATCTGTGTTTGCAGTCAGCGGGAACCATGACAGCGCAGAACGGATCGCCTTTGGTTCCAGGCTGATGAACAGCAGAGGGGTTTATGTATCGCCGGTTTACAACGGAACCATAGAAAAAATCTCCATGGAAGATTCCCATGGCCAGGTTTGGGTGTATCTTATGCCGTTTCTGCGTCCGGCGGCTGTGCGTCGCTTTTTTCCAGAGGAGGAAATCCATACCTATCAACAGGCGGTGGAAACCGCAATCTCCCATCTTTCCATTGACCGGACAAAACGGAACGTTCTGGTGGCCCATCAGTTTGTCACAGGCGCATCACGGTGTGAATCCGAGGAAATCAGCGTAGGGGGAATGGATCAGGTGGACAGCAGCGTTTTTGAAGCCTTTGATTATGTTGCTCTGGGGCACCTGCACAGCCCTCAGCACGTGAGACGAAAAGAGATCCGTTACTGTGGAACGCCTCTGAAATATTCTTTTTCTGAGGCAGAACAGGAAAAATCCCTTACCGTTGTGGAACTGAAGGAAAAGGGAGAAGTTGAGCTTCGGACCATTCCCCTAAAGCCTTTGCGGGATATGCGTAAGGTGAAGGGAACCTATCTTCAGGTAACGGACCGTTCCTTTTATCAGAATACCAATACGGAAGATTACCTGAAGATCACTCTTACGGATGAAGAGGATATTCCAGATGGCATGCAGAAGCTTCGGATCATTTATCCGAATCTGATGCGTCTGGAGTATGACAACCGGCGTACCAGGGAGCAGCAGAATGTGGAAGGCGCCAGGGCTGTGGAGGAAAAAACCAGCCTGGAGCTGTTTGAAGAGTTTTATTTTCTGCAGAATAACCAGGAAATGAGCAGTCAGCAGCGTACCTGGGTAAAACATTTGATGGAAGAACTTCAGGAAAAGGAAGGGAGGAAACCATGAGACCGGAAAAACTGACCATCTGTGCCTTTGGTCCTTACGCGCAGAAAACAGAAATAGATTTCAGGAAACTGGGAGATCATGGCGTGTATCTCATTACCGGAGATACCGGAGCCGGAAAAACCACCCTGTTTGACGCCATCACCTTTGCCCTTTATGGAGAGTCCAGCGGTTCTGTGCGGGAGTCTGGAATGCTCCGGAGCAAATATGCGAAAGCGGACGCGCCAACGTATGTGGAACTGGTATTTTCTTATGGAGGAAAAACCTACCAGGTGAGAAGAAGCCCGGAATATCTTCGCCCTAAGGAGAGGGGAACGGGTTTTACCCTGAAAAAAGCAGAGGCGGAACTCCTTTATCCAGATGACCGGCAGCCAGTGACAAAAACAAGAGAGGTTACCAGGGCAGTGACGGAATTAATGGGAATGGACTATCGCCAGTTTACCCAGATTGCCATGATTGCCCAGGGAGATTTTCAAAAACTACTCTTTGCCGGTACCCAGGAACGGGGAGAAATTTTTCGCCAGATTTTTCATACGGATTTTTATCAGGAGGTTCAGCGTCAGTTAAGGGAACAGGTAAAAAGCTGTTGGAAAACCTATGATGAACTTCGGAGAAGCATTGTGCAGTACCTCAATGGAATTCAGTGTGAACCAGAGGAAGCGCAGTATCTGCCTTTGCAGGAAATGAAACAAGAAGGTTTTGAAGGAAGGCTGGAAGAAAGCCTGGAGCTTTTGGAAAGTCTTGTCCGAAAACAGTGGGAGCAGCTGAAGGAACGAAAAAAACAGGTTCTTGCAGAAGAACGTGTGGTTCAGGAAACAGACCAGGCGTTGGGACAGGCCAGACAGCAGAAGGCTCTTAGGGAGCAGCTTCTGAAAGAACAGGAAGCCTGGAACCGCCTTTTGCCGGAATGGGAGAGACAGGAAGCTCTCTGGAAGCAGCTTCAGGAGGAAGAAGGAGAACAGGAACATCGAAGAGAACAGATCCGGGAGGGAGAAGCGCGGCTGAAATGGTGGGAAAGTCTGGAAGAAACCCAAAAGGCGCTTCAGAAAAAGCAGGAAGAAATCCAGGAGGTGAAACAGAGAAGGATTCTTCAGAAGGAGGAACAAAGGCTTCTGGAGGAAAAGGAAAGGAAAGGGAAGGCTTCCCTGCAGAAACAGCAGGATGAGGGGGAACAAAAAGCGCTTCTGGAGCATCAGTGTCTTCATCTGAGAGAACAGATCACGCATCTTCTGGAACTGAACGAAAAAGAGGAGACCATTGGTAAAGAACTGGAGCTGGCAAAGAAGGAGCTGGAAGAAAAAACAAAAGAGGCAGAACGCCTTGCCGGAGAACGGGATACGTTGTTGAAAGCCCGGGAGGGAATGAAACAGGCCCGGGAAGAGGAAGCAAGAGCCGCAGAGCGAAGGGAGCAGGCAGCCAGAGAGCAGAAGGAATCAGAACTTCAGATACAGGCCATTCTTTCGGACATCCGTACCCGGGAAGGGCTTCTCCTGGGGCAACAGAAGGCAGCTCTTGTTTATGAAGAGAAGCAATTGGAAGCAGTCAGGGAAATCCTGAGGCAAATCACAGCGCTGGAAGAAACGCAGAAATCGAAACAACAGGTGTTTTTGCAGGCGACAGAGGAAAAATGCAAGGTTCGTCAGGTGTATCAGGAGATGGAACAGCATTTTCTGGATGAACAGGCAGGAATGCTGGCGCAGCGTCTGGAAGAAGGGCAGCCCTGCCCTGTGTGCGGTTCCTGTCATCATCCGAAAAAAGCCGGACTTTCCGGAAAGGTTCCTGACCGGGAAACGCTGGAAAAGAAAAAAGAAGCGCTTTCTAAAGCAGAGGAAAAAGAACAGCTTTTATCCAGTGAGCTTTTCCAACTGAAAAATCAGGTGGAGGGAAAGTGGGAGGCATTTTTAAAGGCAGCCGGGGAGTGTTCCATGGAGGAACTCTGGAAACCTACGGAGGAAACCTTCAGAGCGGAAGCAGAAAGCGTCCTGGAGGAAGCCTTTCGGCTTCTGGAAAAGAAGAACATACACTGGAAAAGCCTTTTTCAGACATGGGAGGAGCAAGAAGGAGAATGTGAAGGAAAGGGCCTGCCCTGGAAAATGAATTTTGATCTTAAGGAAGGAAAAGAGGTCCTTCGTCAGATGGAGCAGCAGCTGGCTGCAACAGAGAGCCGACAGAGAGAACGGGAGGATCAGCAGAAGCGGCTGACGCGTCAATTACTTTTCCGGGAAGGCATTTTCTGTAAAGAGGAGCTTCAGAACTGGTTAAGCCAGGAGACAGAGATGGCTGACCTCTCTCTTTTTGATGAGGTACAGGCTCTTTTTGCAGAAGAAAAACAGCGGACGGAGAGACAATGGAGAGAGGCTGTCCAAAAGTCCAGACAGCTGGCAGAAAACGAGGCCCAGGAAAAACAGCTTACAGAGCAGATGGAAAAGCTGGAAAGGGCAACCAGAGAGATTCAGAACCGGTGTGGCATTCTGGGAGGAAGAAATCAGGAAACCAGAGAAAAGCAAAAGGAATTTCTGGAAAAGCTGCATCGTCCTACCGTTCTGGAGGCAGCTGCATATCTGGAGCAGGAACTGGCAGAAAGAGAGGGGCAGCTTTTCAAGGTAAAAGAAGCGATCCAGCAAAGAAAAACTCTGGAAAAGGAGCGGCAGGAACTGGAGCAGCGTCAGGAACTTTTGCACCAGCAGATACTTCTCACTGAAAAACAGCTTTCCAGCTTTGAGGGAGAACAAGAGTCACTGAGACAACAGGAAACAAACTGGAAGCAGCGTTTGGAGGGAAAGAAAAAAGAAGAACTTCTCTTTCTGTTTAACCAGCAGAAAAAACAGTTCGCAGACTGGGAAGAAAAGAAGATGCAGGCGCAAAAACAATATCAGGAGGCTTTGACAGACCGGGAATCCCGGGGATCGGTTATTTCTGCTTTGAAGGAGCAGCTGACAGACCAGGAACCAGGGGAAGAAATTCTTTTGAAACAGAAGGAAGCCCTCAGTCAGAAAATCCTGGAATTACGGGAACAGGGAAATGCGCTGTATGCTTCTTATCAGAACAACTACAGTATTTTTCAGTCAGTGGCAAAAAGCAAGGATGATATGGTCGCTGTGGAGAAAGAATATATATGGATGCGGAACCTTTCTGACACAGCCAATGGAACGTTGAATGGAAAACGGAAAATTGAACTGGAAACCTATGTGCAGATGGCTTATTTTGACCGAATCCTAAGAAGAGCCAACTTACGTCTTCTGACCATGAGCAGCGGGCAGTATGAGCTGAAGCGGAAAGAGGATGGGGAAAGCAAAAAAGAGAAGGCCGGTCTGGATTTAAATGTAATCGATCACTACAACGGAAGCGAACGAAGTGTCCGCACCCTTTCCGGCGGAGAATCCTTCCAGGCCTCTCTCTCCCTTGCCCTGGGCCTTTCTGATGAAATTCAGTCTCTTTCCGGCGGTATCCGGCTGGATGCCATGTTTGTGGACGAAGGCTTTGGTTCTCTGGATGAAGAGGCATTGGATCAGGCAATGAAAGCCCTGGATGGTCTTACGGAAGGCAGGCGTATGGTGGGGATCATTTCCCATGTTTCTGAATTGAAGGAACGCATTGACAAAAAAATCATGGTTACAAAAAACCGCGGACAGGAAGGAATCGGCAGCAAAGTGGAGATAACAGGAAATATTTTTTGACAGTTTTCCCCAGCTTCCTTGCGGCTTTGGGTATCCTGTGATAAGATAGAGAAGTATTTCTAAAAAAAGCAGGAGGAACAGGAAATGAAAAAGCTTTTGATCCTTGGAGCTGGTGGTTTCGGCCAGATGATCAGGGAGACGGCAGCCCTTTTGGGTTACGAGATCGTGGCTTTTCTGGACGATGCAGCCAAAGGGGCTGATGTCATAGGAAAATGCTGCGATTATAAAGAAAAGCTGGAGGAATATCCAACAGCGGTGGCTGCCTTTGGCAACAACAATACCAGACTGTTCTGGACAGAGCAGCTGTTATCTGCCGGATATCAGGTACCGGCTATTGTACATCCATCTGCCACAGTAAGTCCAAGCGCAGTGCTTAAGGAAGGCTGCTTTGTAATGCAGCGGGCAGTGGTCAACACCCATACAGTGATTGGCCAGGCAGCTCTTATTAACAGTGGTTCTGTGGTGGATCACGATTCGGTGATCGGCGCAGGAGCCCATGTGGGACTTGGCAGTATTGTGAAGGCAAACTGCACCATTCCTTCCAGGAAGAAGGTGGAGGCCGGAGAGGTGATCTTTTCTACCAGAAGAAAGATTGACGGAGTGGACAGCCGCGCGCTGGAAGATGCGTTGTATGCCTTTGGATTTGGAACACAGTGCAGCTATGTCAAACCTTTCGGGGAAGGACATATCAATGAAACCTATGCGGTTTATATGCCCACGGAAGCTGGAACAGACGAGCCGTTTTATGTGCTTCAGAGAATCAATACCAATGTATTTAAAAACCCGGGACAGGTGATGGACAATATTTTTGGGGTTACCGAATATCTTCGTCAGGTGATCCGCCGGGAAGGAGGCGATCCTGACCGGGAAACCATGTCCTGTATTAAAACAAAAAACGGAGAAAACTTTTTTGAGGATGATCAGGGAAGACCCTGGCGCTGCTCCAACTATATCACCAACTCTGTCTGTTATCAGATGGTGGAGCGTCCGGAGCAGTTTTATCAGTCAGCCAGAAGCTTTGGCCATTTTTTGAAACAGCTGGGAGATTATCCGGCTTCCAGTCTCTATGAAACCATTCCCTTTTTCCATGACACGGTGAAACGCTTTGCTGCTTTTTCGCAGGCAGTAGAGAGGGATGTGAAAAACCGCGCCAGAACCTGTCAGCCGGAGATCGCCTTTGCCCTTGCCAGGGAAAAAGACTGCGGAGTTCTCATGGAGCAGCTGGAAAAAGGAGAACTTCCCCTTCGTGTTACTCATAATGACACGAAACTCAATAATATTCTTTTTGATAAGGATACCGGGGAAGGACTTTGCATCATTGATCTGGATACCATTATGCCAGGTCTTGCTGCCAATGATTTTGGAGATTCCATTCGCTTTGGCGCTTCTACGGCAGAAGAAGATGAACGGGATCTGGACAAGGTACATTTCGACATTCATCTTTATGAGCTTTATGTGAAGGGATATGTGGAGATGGCCAGAGAGGTACTTACAGAGAAGGAATTGTCCAGTCTGCCCTGGGGCGCGAGACTGATGACCTTTGAATGCGGCATCCGTTTTCTTGCTGATTACCTCCAGGGAGACGTTTACTTTAAGACTGCTTATCCGGAACATAATCTGGTCCGCGCCCGTACGCAGTTCCGTCTGGTACAGGAGATGGAAGATCAGTTTGAAGAGATGTGCAGATTGATCCAGGTATATCAGTAACACTGAGATCAGGTTCGGTTATGTTCCATCCATTGTTTCAGATATTCCATCTGCTCCTCATCAGAAATTTTCTGAGAGAGAGGATCGTTTCCGGCTGCCAGACAGCAGGACAGGATCAGTGCCTGGATGGAAAAAAAGATAATAAGAAACAGGATCATGACGAACCCTCCTTTTTCTGGTTGATACGTTTAGTATTGGCACTTTTATCAATTTTATACAATATGCGAGGAAATTATGAAGGTTACATCATTTAAGGTACATACCATTTATTCAAAAGAAGACATTTTACAGATGGAGAAGGTAGCCAGCCGCAAGCTGCGCACCATTGGACTGACAACGTCCGTTCTGATTTTTGTTTTATATCTGGCTGTAGTGATCTGGGAGGCAAGTAAGGGAGGAGAGGCAGTTTCTGTATTTTCCTTTATCACCGGAAGTACGTTAAATACCATTCTTCTGCTGGCGCTCCTTTGCGCAATTATTGTTCTGATTGCATGGCCTTATATCCGTCAGCGGAAAATGGTAAAATCTCTTCCAGGAGGGATTTTAAAGGCAAATTATTATTTCTACGAAAAAACCTTTGAATATGGCTGGGGAGAGAGCTTTTCCAAAATTGCTTACGTGGATATTGAAGAATTCCGCAATCTGCAGAACAGCTTTTTCATTAAGGCCAATGGAATTGTTTACTGGGTTAAAAAATCCGACTTTGAAGTGGGAACGCCAGAGGATTTTCTGGAATACATGAAAAAGAAAGTGAAATGTAAGATTACCGGTATCTGATTTCATGAAAAGGCTGCCACAAAAGAAAGCTTCTGGAATAAGATAAAGAGAGACCAAATATCCGGAGGATCAATATGAACCCGTCCAAGTATACGGGAAAAGGCGTGGGAGTGGCCATTTTGGATACCGGGATTTACCCGCACCTGGATTTTGGCAGCCGGATCTGGGCTTTTTCGGACTTTCTCTCCCACAAAAGCTATCCCTATGATGACAATGGACATGGTACTCATGTGGCAGGAATCCTGGCAGGGGACGGAAGCGCCAGCCGGGGCATCCATCGGGGAATTGCACCGGGATGTGGGATTATTTCCCTGAAGGTGCTGGATCGTTTCGGGAACGGAAGCAAAAAAGAAGTGCTCCAGGCTTTTTCCTGGATTTTACGCAATCGGGAAACCTATCAGATCCGGGTTGTGAATATATCGGTTGGAACAACATTAACCGCAAGGCAGGAAGATGACCTTCTGATCCAGGGGGTAGAAGAATTGTGGGATGAAGGTCTTGTGGTGGTGGCTGCCGCAGGCAACCAGGGGCCGGAGCCAGGAAGCGTGACAGCGCCGGGAAGCAGCCGAAAGATCATTACGGTTGGTTCCAGTGATCTTCTCCTGGGAAAGAAGGGGATTTCCGGTCGGGGGCCCACACAGGACTGCGTCTGTAAGCCGGATCTGGTGGCTCCCGGAAATGCTGTGATTTCCTGTGCTCCGGGAAAAACCAATCCTTATGGGATCAAAAGCGGCACCTCCATGTCCACGCCTGTGATTTCCGGGGCCGTGGCTTGTATGCTGGAGAAACACCCCCATCTTACCAATGTGGAGTTGAAGATTATGCTGAAGGAAACGGCAGAGGATCTGGGGCTTGGGCGAAATCAGCAGGGCTGGGGAAAATTTAACGGAGAAAGGTTTCTTTCTCTTTGATTTTTTGTAAGATTTATAAAAGTATTGTTGTAACGTATAAAAGCGTTGACGAATGCTCTTTTTTTGGTTAAAATGATAGGAAACGACCAAGAGGAGGGCATTCTTATGTTGAACAGACGTGTCAAAATGGATCATCATACCAATCTTCTGCAGTTGGAAGAGCATATGTATCCATTGGTAGATGTAGAAACACCAAATGTATTCCGAAATTTGTTCCCATATTCTGAAGTTCCGAAGATCGCATTCAACGACCGTATCGTGCCTCACCATATGCCGGACGATATCTGGATCACCGATACCACTTTCAGGGACGGACAGCAGTCCCGTGCACCGTACTCCACGGAACAGATTGTGCGGATCTATGATTATCTCCATAAGCTGGGAGGGCCGGAGGGCAGAATTCGTGCTTCGGAATTTTTCCTTTACAGCAAGAAGGACCGGGATGCAGTTGAGAAATGTATGGAGCGCGGATATGAATTTCCGGAAGTTACCAGTTGGATTCGTGCCAGCAAGAAGGATTTCCAGCTGGTTAAGGATATGGGCATGAAGGAAACCGGTATACTGGTCAGCTGTTCCGATTACCATATTTTCTATAAAATGAAGATGACCCGTCGTCAGGCCATGGAGCATTATCTCAGCATTGTAAAAGAATGCCTGGAGATTGGAGTGGCAGTGCGCTGTCACCTGGAGGATATTACCAGAGCCGATATCTATGGCTATGTGATTCCCTTCTGTCTGGAGCTTATGAAGCTTCGTCAGCAATACGGAATTCCTGTTAAGGTACGTTGCTGTGATACTATGGGCTATGGTGTCAATTATCCTGGCGCCGTGATCCCCCGTTCTGTACCGGGAATCATTTATGGTATTATGGTTCATGCCGGCGTTCCCTCTGAACTGATTGAATGGCATGGACACAATGACTTTTATAAGGCAGTAAGCAATTCCACCACAGCGTGGCTCTATGGCGCCTGTGGTGTCAATACTTCTCTGTTTGGAATCGGAGAGCGTACAGGCAACACTCCTCTGGAAGCTATGGTATTTGAATATGCTCAGCTTCGTGGAAACCTGGGCGGCATGGATACCACAGTGATCACAGAGCTGGCAGAGTATTATGAGAAAGAGATTGGATATCATATTCCAGTCCGGACTCCTTTTGTGGGACAGAATTTTAATGTGACAAGAGCCGGGATTCATGCAGACGGACTTCTGAAAAACGAAGAGATCTACAATATTTTTGATACAGACAAGTTTTTGAACCGTCCGGTGGAGGTGGCTGTTTCCAATACCTCCGGCGCAGCAGGAATTGCCCACTGGATGAACACCCACTATCACCTGAAGGGTGAGAAACAGATCCAGAAGAACAGTGAACTGGTTTCCCTGATCAAAGCCTGGGTGGATGCCCAGTATGATGAGGGCCGTGTGACCGTTCTTTCCGACGGAGAACTGGAGCAGGTAGTTGCAGAAACCTGTAACCGTTTAAATATCAAATGGGATTGAATTGGATGAAAGGACAAAGCGATGAAAAAAATTCAGATGCAGACGCCATTGGTAGAGATGGATGGCGATGAAATGACCAGAATCCTCTGGAAGATGATCAAGGAGGAACTTTTGCTTCCCTATATTGATCTGAATACCGAATATTATGACCTGGGACTGAAACACAGAAACGAGACAGACGACCAGGTGACGGTAGATGCAGCCAATGCCACTAAGAAGTATGGGGTTGCGGTAAAATGCGCTACTATTACACCGAATAAGGCGAGAATGGAAGAATATGACCTGAAAAAGATGTACAAAAGCCCCAATGGAACCATTCGTGCCATCTTAGACGGTACCGTATTCCGAGCGCCCATTGTGGTTAAGGGAATCGAACCCTGTGTGAAAAACTGGAAGAAACCCATCACGCTGGCCAGACATGCCTATGGGGATATCTACAAGAACACAGAAATGTACATAGACAAACCAGGTGAGGCGAAACTTACATTTGTAAGCGAGGATGGAGAAGAAAAAACAGAACTGATCCACCGTTTTGAAGGTCCTGGTGTTCTTATGGGAATGCATAATCTGGACAACTCCATAGAAAGCTTTGCAAGAAGCTGTTTCAATTATGCGCTAGATACCCATCAGGATGTATGGCTGGGCTGTAAGGATACCATTTCCAAAACCTATGACGGCCGGTTCAAGGAAATCTTCCAGACCATCTTTGAAAAGGAATTCAAAGAGAAATTCCAGGAGGCGGGACTGGTATACTTCTACAGTCTTATTGATGATATTGTTGCCCGGGTTATGAAGGCAGAGGGTGGATTCATCTGGGCCTGCAAGAACTATGACGGGGATGTGATGAGCGATATGGTATCTTCCGCATTTGGTTCTCTGGCAATGATGACTTCTGTTCTGGTTTCCCCACATGGATACTATGAATATGAAGCGGCTCATGGAACGGTACAGAGACATTACTATCGTCACCTGGAAGGAAAAGAAACTTCCACCAATTCCGTAGCGACCATCTTTGCCTGGACAGGGGCTCTGCGGAAACGTGGAGAACTGGATCAAAATGCCCAGCTTTCTGCATTTGCTGACAAACTTGAGAAGGCAACGTTAGCAACCATTGAAGGTGGACAGATGACAAAAGACCTTGCTATGATTACAGAACTGGAAAATCCAAAGGTTTTAAACAGCCGTGATTTTATTCTGGAAGTACGCAAAAATCTGGATCAATTAGTTTAAGCTGAAAAAAATGGGAGGACCCGGCATTATGCCAGTTCCTCCCATTTTTCGTAAAGCTCCTCCAGTTCCTTCTGAATGGCTTCTTTTTCCCGGCTTAACCGGGTACATTCTGCCACATTGGTACAGATATCCGGAAGTACCAGGGTATCGTCGATTTCCCTGTCCCGGGTTTCCAGCTCTTCAATACGGGCTTCTGTTTTTTTCAGATCGTTTTCCCGTTTCCGCTGTCGTGCCTGCTCTTCCTTCTGCTGCTGCCAGGAAAGCTTGCTCTCAGAAGTCTGAGAGGTCGCCAAAGGCTCAGTTTCTGAAGCAGGCGCGTATTTTTCAGTGAGTTCTTCCTTTTTTTCCAGATAATAATCGTAATCGCCAATGTAATTGACCACAGCCTGGTTGGTGAGATCTAAGATCCTGGTGGCTGTCTGGTTGATAAAATAACGGTCATGAGAGACATACAGAACCGTACCGGTGTAGCTGTTTAAGGCTTCTTCCAGAATTTCCTTGGATGTGATGTCCAGATGGTTGGTGGGCTCATCCAGGATAAGGAAGTTTGCCTCTGAGAGCATCAGCTTCGCCAGGGAAACACGGCCACGTTCCCCACCGGAAAGAGAAGAAATCAGTTTAAATACATCTTCACCGGTGAAGAGAAAAGCAGCCAGCATATTTCGGATCTCTGTTTCGGTGAGCGTGGGATAGGTATCGGAAATCTCCTGGAAAATTGTTTTTTCCATATGAAGTACATGGTGTTCCTGATCGTAGTAACCAATTTGTACCTTGGAACCCAGGGTGTATGAGCCGGTATCTGCCGGGAGCAGACCATTTAATATTTTCAGCATGGTGGTCTTCCCTGTTCCGTTATTTCCAATCAGCGCTACCCGTTCCCCGCGTTTGATCTCAAAAGAAATATTGGTGAATAAGGTTTGTCCCGGAAAGCTTTTGGAAAGCTCTTTGACGCTTAATACATCATTCCCGCTGACAAAGCGTGGCTCCAGGGAAAGACGCATCTGGTCGTTGATCTCCACAGGTTTATCCAGACGCTGAAGTTTATCCAGCATTTTTTCACGGCTCTCTGCCCGTTTGATGGATTTTTCCCGGTTAAAGGATTTCAGCTTGGCAATGACAGCCTCCTGGTGCTTGATTTCCCTTTGCTGGTTCAGATAGGCTTTGTACTGGGCATCACGAAGCTGTGCCTTTTTAAGGGCAAAGGCAGAATAATTTCCACTGAACATTCGTACCTGTCCGGATTCGATCTCCACCACCTTGGTGACTACCTTATCCAGAAAATACCGGTCATGGGATACCAGAAAGACTGCTCCCGGATAATTCAGGAGATAAGTCTCCAGCCAGGAAATGCTTTCCATATCCAGATGGTTGGTAGGCTCATCCAAAAGAAGAATATCCGGTTTGGAAATCAGAAGTTTACCAAGGGCTACCCTGGTTTTCTGTCCACCGGAAAGGGTTTCAATTTCCTTGGAAAAATCTTCCTCTCCAAAGCCAAGACCTTTTAATACCCCAACCAGCTCGCTTTTGTAGGCGTATCCATTCTGCAGTTCAAATTCATGGGTGAGTCTTGTGTAAGTATTCATCAGGCTTTCCAGGGCTTCTCCCGAGGTATGTTTCATCTCTTTTTCCAGGGTGCGCATCCGGGTTTCCATATCAAGGATGTGCTGCTTGGTAGTAAGAAGCTCTTCATAAATGGTATGATGACCGTGGATATCCTGATACTGGGCCAGATAGCCAATGTTTTTATCCTTGGCAATCACTACGGTTCCGGAATCTGCCTGCATTTCATTCATGATGATTCGCAAAAGCGTAGTTTTTCCTGCGCCATTGCTTCCGATCAGGGCAGCTTTCTCCCGTTCTTCTATATGAAAAGAAGCATCCTGTAAGATCGCTTGTTCCCCAAAGGACTTACAGATGCTCTGACATGATAAGATCATAACTATATTCCTCCAAAAAAACTGTTTTTCAACAAAAAAACACATTCCCTAATAATTATAGCGAAATCCTGAAGTTTGTAAAGTACATTTTGCCCGATTCCCTCACGAAAGAATTGACAAGAAAATATCAATTCGGTATAATTGATATAGCTATACTAAGGAGGGGACTTTTTTGGAGACGAAAGGAATTTCCAGGGCAGTGATCAAAAGACTGCCAAGGTATTATCGTTATTTAGGGGAATTGCTGGAAGAACATGTAGAGCGGATTTCTTCCAACGATCTGAGTAAAAAAATGCGTGTTACTGCTTCCCAGATTCGTCAGGATTTGAATAACTTCGGCGGATTCGGGCAGCAGGGTTATGGATATAATGTGAAGTATCTTTATACAGAGATCGGAAAAATTCTGGGGCTGGATACCCAGCATCCCATGATCATCTTAGGCGCCGGTAATCTGGGCCAGGCATTGGCAAATTACGTGGATTTTGAGAAACGGGGCTTTAAGCTGGTTGGAATCTTTGACGTGAATCCGGTTCTGGAAGGGATTGCTGTTCGCGGGATTGAGATTCAGATGCTCAGTGAACTTCCTTTTTTCCTGAAAGAGCATTCTGTGGAGATTGCAATTCTGACCCTGCCGAAAAATAAGGCGAAGGAAATGGCCAATATTCTTGTGGAGAACGGAATCAAGGCCATCTGGAACTTTGCCCATATTGATCTGGATACCCCAGAGGATGTGATTGTAGAAAATGTTCATCTTTCCGAGAGTCTGATGACATTGTCCTACAATTTAAGTCAGTATCGTCAGGAGCATATTGAGAAATAAGGGATAGGCTGTTACCTGGCTTTCGGAGAGATCCGGAAGGCTCCTTTGGTGGCGGCCTTTTTCTTCGGAACGTGAGAGGATATGGAGGTGAAAAGATGAAGGCAATTGTAACAGGAAATCAAATGAAGGCATTGGATCAGGAAACCATCCGACAGATGGGGGTTCCCTCCTGCGTTTTGATGGAACGGGCTGCGCTGGCGGTAGCAGCTCAGATGGAGAAGTATCAGAAAGAAAAGGAACGGATTCTTGTGGTATGCGGAAGCGGCAATAACGGCGGTGATGGAATCGCCCTTGCGAGACTTCTGTTTCTCAAAGGAATCCCGACAGGCTATTTTCTGGCCGGAAATAAAGAGCATATGACAGAGGAGACTGCGCGCCAGTACCAGATTGCGCAAAATTATGGTGTCCCAGAGGTGAATAACCCGAGATGGGATGAATATACTACTATAGTAGATGCCATATTCGGTGTAGGTTTATCCAGACCCATAGAAGGCAGGTATTATACCCTGATTCAGCAGATGAATGGGGCGGAAGCCTTTAAGGTAGCTGTGGATCTTCCCTCCGGTGTAGATGCGGATACAGGAAGAGAACTGGGAATCGCCTTCCGGGCAGACCTGACCGTGACCTTTGCTTTTCGCAAACGAGGGCTGTGCTTTTATCCGGGACGGATGTATGCAGGAAAAACCGTAGCAGCAGATATTGGAATCTACGAAACTCCGAAGATACCGGTGAGGATGTGGCATCTGGAAGAGAGGGACCTTATGCTTCTTCCAGAGCGTCTTGCCTATGGAAATAAAGGGACCTTCGGAAAGGTACTTCTGGTGGCCGGGTCAGAGGGCATGTGCGGCGCTGCCTTTTTAAGCGCTGCTTCTGCCTTTGCTACAGGGGCGGGAATGGTGAAGATTCAGACCGTGGAAGAGAATCGGATTCCGCTCCAGACCCTGCTGCCGGAAGCCATGGTGACCTGTGTTTTTGAGGATGAAGCCAATCAGAAGGAACTGGACTGGTGTGATGTGGTGGTCATTGGCCCCGGACTGGGGGTATCCGGAAAAAGCCGGGAGCGTGTCCAGTGGTTTTTAAGCAGAGCCAGTGAGCAGGGAAAACCGGTGATCCTTGATGCAGATGGTCTGAACCTGTTATCCGAGCATCCTGTGTGGCGGAAATATCTTAACGAACAGGTTATTGTGACGCCCCATCTGGGAGAAATGAGTCGCCTGTGTGGAAAGAGTATAGGCGCGATTCAGGATAAAATGGCGGAAACTGCCGCTTCCTTTTCCAGAGAGACCGGTGCGGTCTGCGTGTTGAAGGATGCCTGTACCGTTGTAACAGATCAGAAGGGAAATACATATTTAAATATGTCCGGAAACCCGGGAATGGCCACAGCCGGCAGCGGAGATGTGCTCACGGGAATCCTTTCGGCAGTGCTTTGTATGTACCTGTGCTGTCGGGAGCAGGAGCCGGATAATGGAAAAAAGGCAGCCCTTGGGGTTTATCTTCATGGACGAAGCGGAGATCTTGCCGCTGAGAAATACGGAATGCATACCATGACGGCCAGAGACATTGTGCGGATGCTTTCAAAGGCCATAACAAGAAAAGAGGAGACATTATGAAAGAACACAGTCGTGTAAGAGCAGAGGTATCTCTCGATGCCGTTGCCCATAATTTTGCAGAAATGAGAAAACGCCTTGCAAAGGGGACGCAGATGGTGGCTGTGGTGAAGGCAGACGCCTATGGACACGGCGCAGCAGAGATTGCCGGTCTGATCCAGGACTATTCCTATATCTGGGGATTTGCCGTAGCTACCGCAGAGGAAGCTCTGAGCCTGAAAGCTTCCGGGGTGAAAAAGCCCATCCTGATTCTGGGGCTTGTTTTTCCAGAGGAATATGAACATCTCATCCGTGAGGATATCCGACTGGCTGTCTGTGATCTTGCAACGGCCAGAGGCTTAAATGAAGAGGCTCTTCGTCAGAAGAAACAGGCCTATGTTCATTTGGCTGTGGATACGGGAATGAATCGGATCGGTTATCGCGCAGACCGGGAATCTGTGCCGGAAGTTAAGCTCCTGGCTTCTCTTCCGGGGATTTGTCTGGAGGGAGTCTTTACACATTTTGCAAGAGCAGATGAAACAGATAAAAGTCCTGCCTACGTGCAGCTGGACCGGTATCTTCAATATATTCGTCTTCTGGAACAGGAAGGCATACATATTCCCCTTCATCATTGCTCCAACAGTGCGGGAATCTTAAGGCTTCCAGAGGCTCATCTTCATATGGTCAGGGCGGGAATTACGATTTATGGAATTTATCCTTCCATGGAAGTGGAACGGGAGGAAGTGAAGCTTTTGCCGGTGATGGAACTGAAGAGCTGCGTTTCTTATGTAAAGACCGTGGGACCAGGAGAAGCCATCAGTTACGGGGGTACCTTTGTCACAGAGAGGGAGACAAAGGTGGCAACCATTCCTGTGGGTTATGCAGACGGTTATCCCAGGATGCTTTCTAATAAGGGATATGTGCTGATTCATGGCAGAAAGGCCAGAATCCTGGGAAGGATCTGTATGGATCAGTTTATGGTGGATGTAACGGAAATTCCCCAGGTACATCCAGGAGATGAGGTGACACTGATTGGAAAAGATGGGGAGGAAGAGATTTTGGTGGAGGAACTGGGTGAGCTTTGCGGACGTTTTTCCTATGAGTTTATCTGTGGGATCAGTAAACGGGTTCCCAGGGTTTATCTCCATACATCATCAAAAACAGTTGGTGAGTAAAAGGAAGACCCTTGTCTCAGGTGCTCGTTCCTAAAGGGGAACAGGAGAAAAGAAAGAAAATATACCACGCATGTATACACAGAGGAAAACAGGAAACACTATTGGTAAATCGTGAAAATGTAACAGAATCGGAGTGTGAATTGTGTGGTTATAAAAAGAGGGGATATATTTTACGCAGATCTGCGGCCTGTAGTGGGAAGTGAACAGGGAGGAATCCGGCCGGTGCTGATCATACAGAACGATGTGGGAAACAGACACAGTCCCACGGTGATCTGCGCGGCCATAACTTCTAAGATGAACAAAGCGAAGCTTCCCACCCATATTGAGATTGATGCGGCGGATAGCGGGATTGAGAAGGATTCTGTGATCCTTCTGGAACAGCTGCGTACCATTGACAAAAGAAGACTGAAGGATAAGGTGTGTCATTTAGATCCGGTGATGCTGGATCGGGTAAACCATGCGTTGGAAATCAGCCTGGAACTTACCTTCTGACGGGAAGGGTTCCGGCAATATTCTTGACGAATGGATACAGAAGTGTTATAGTTTATCAGTAACTATGCATATTTACCTTTAAAGGAGATATTGAAAGAACAAATGGAAGATGGCAGTAATCTGTCCCTATGGGGCGTACTAGGCTTGCTTTTGCTGCTGTGGGTGAATGGAATCCTGTATGGATTTGCAGCAGCAGTACATAACCTCCGCCAGAATGATCTGGAGAAGCGGGCGGAGGAAGGAGACAAAAAAGCGCTTCTTCTGAAAAGTGTGCTGGAAAAGCCGCTTTTGTATGTCAATGTGATTCCGATGATCGTGACCGCGTCTGGTATCTGTTTTGGCGTTTTCCTTCTGCCCTGGGCAGTACAGGTATTTCGTCCTTATATTGAATATATGCCGGCGCTGATTCTGATGATGATCATCTGTGTGATCCTTCTGGCATCCTTCGGGATTCTTACCTTCCGCCGTGTGGGCACTTATTATCCCGAAAAATTTGCATACCGTTATGTTAAGATGGTGCATTTCTTTGTGACCATGCTCTACCCGATCACTGTGTTTGTGACCTGGATTTCCAGACTGGCAGCAGTTCCCTTTGGTGTGGGACTGACGCAGGAGCCGGAGGCTGTGACAGAGGAAGAGATCATTTCCATTGTGGATGAGGCTCATGAGCAGGGGGTAATCGAGGAAAATGAAGCAGAAATGATCCAGAATATCATTTCCTTTAACGAGACAGAAGCCAGAGACATTATGACTCATCGCAAAAATGTGGTGGCTTTTAATCATGAAGTTCTTCTTAAAGAAATGATCGATGTGATGCTGGAGGAGGGAAATTCCCGATATCCGGTTTATGGAGAAGATCTGGACGACATTCGGGGCATTGTGCATTATAAAGATGCGCTGAAATTCATGACCAAAAATTCCTGGGCGAAATTTAAACCCTTACAGGAACTTCCAGGCCTGATCCGGGAAGCTGCTTTTATCCCTGAGACAAGGGGCATTGGGGATCTGTTCCGTACAATGCAGAGCAAGAAGCTGCATATGGCCATTGTGGTGGATGAATATGGACAGACGGCAGGAATTGTTTCCATGGAAGACATTCTGGAAGAAATCGTGGGAGATATTCTGGATGAATATGATGAAGATGAGATCACCATCCGTACACAGGTGGACAACAGTGTGCTGATCAACGGGCGGGCTTATCTGGAGGATGTGGAGGAAGAACTGGGAGTAGAATTCGGCGATCTGGAATTTGAGACGATGAACGGGTATCTGACTTCCCTGTTGGGTCATATCCCCACAGAAAAGGACCTGGAAAAAGAAATTGTTGCAAACGGTTACCGTTTCCGCATTCTGTCTCTTGGAAATAAGACGATAGATAAGGTTCGGGCCGAAAAAATAAAGGAAAAAGAAACAAAAGGAGAAGAAAAGCAATGTCAGGACATTCAAAATTCGCAAACATAAAGCACAAAAAGGAAAAGAACGACGCCAAAAAAGGAAAGATTTTTACCGTAATCGGACGTGAGATCGTGATGGCTGTCAAGGCAGGCGGTCCGGATCCTAACAACAACAGCAAACTTCGTGATGTTATTGCAAAGGCAAAGGCAAATAACATGCCAAACGATACCATTGAACGTGGAATCAAAAAAGCAGCCGGCGCAGACTCTGCAGATGCATACGAAAGAGCTACCTATGAAGGCTATGGCCCCAATGGTGTGGCAATTATCGTAGAGACTCTTACAGATAACAAAAACCGTACAGCCAGCAATGTAAGAAATGCTTTCACTAAGGGATATGGAAGCATTGGTACTCAGGGCTGCGTATCCTTTATGTTTGATCAGAAGGGACAGATCATCATTGATAAGGAAGAATGCGAGATGGACGCAGATGAATTGATGATGGTGGCTCTGGATGCAGGAGCAGAGGATTTCTCTGAGGAGGAAGACAGCTTCGAGGTACTCACAGCCCCAGATGATTTCAGCGCAGTTCGTGAGGCTCTGGAGGCAGCAGGAGTTCCTATGCTGGAGGCACAGGTGGCAATGGTACCACAGACCTACGTGGCTCTTACAGATGAAAAGGATGTCAAGAACCTTCAGAAGACTCTGGATCTTCTGGATGAGGACGATGACGTTACAGACGTTTGGCATAACTGGGAAGAATAATTCGTAAACCCACCCGAACTTTCAAAGTTCCGGGTGGGTTTTTTGATGCCTTTATATGTATTGCTCTGATAAAAGAAAAATATATTATAAATATAAAAAGAACGTTGATTCTTAATAGACTTCACACAGGGAAAGTGGTATACTACATAGGAATATAGGAGTAATATAGTAACAAAATATAGGAGAGGACATATGAAAGAACAGGAAATTTTAATCAGGCAACTGGAAAACATCAGAGAAGAGAGGCAGATGTCATATTATACGCTGGCAGCGAAATCTGAAATGCCCATTACAACCCTGATCAACATTGTTAGCGGCAACACAAAAAATCCCGGAATTTTTACATTAATGAAAATCTGTAAAGGACTTGGTGTTACCATTTTTGATCTTCTGGATACGGAAGAGTTCCGGGCAGAAGGGAAGAAGGAAACAGAATAAATTGTTTCAAAAAAAGAAACAGCTCCAATGGAAAAAGTACGATATATTCGCCTTATTTTCGACTATGGAGCTGTTTTTATTTATCAAAAAAGGATATCTTATACAGGAGGGATCAAAAAAATGGAAGCAGATAAAGTTTTGTTACGGGAACAGGCGCTTCGTACTCTGAGGGATGCCTGTACGGAAGAGAATTTCTGGAATTGTATTGTTGCTTTCCAGGGATATCCCTTTTTGACCAGTTCCGGACTTCCGTTCACTTATACCTTAAAAATGGGACGCAGGGGCGCTTATACAAAGGAATTGTTTATTGACCGAAGGGAACACAGCAAGTCTCTCTCCTGGAGCTCTGTGCGCCTTGCCTTTCATGAAGCATGTAAAAGGGAGGATCGTTTTTTTTCGCGCCCCAAGGAGATCGCAGATGTACGTGGGATCAGCTACAGCTACAGTCTGTTGGGGTATTTCGGTGTGATTCAGGTACCAGAAGAAGTCAAAAAGAAATGGATGTGAAAAAGGTTTTCCCCAGGTATTCGTGGACAAAAAGGCTGCGCCGTATTATAATTACCATGAAGACTTGAGATAAAGGGGAGACACCAATGAAACTAAATGAACTGGAAATTGGAAGTACGGCTACCATCTGTTCTGTAGGGGGAGAAGGAGCTCTGCGTCAGCACTTTCTGGATATGGGGCTGATACAGGGAACAGAGGTGACCGTTGTGAAATATGCGCCTATGGGTGATCCGGTGGAACTTCGGATTCACGGATATGAGTTGACCATTCGTCTGGCAGATGCGGAGAATATTGAGATCAGCGCACCCCATAAGCCAAAAGAAAGAAACAACAAAAAAACAGGACCGGAAACACACCACCCCGGTTACGGAGAAGGCGGCCGGTTTCACGACCGGAAACTGGAAAATCCATTGCCGGAAAGTGAGCTTTTGACCTTTGCCCTGGTGGGAAATCAGAACTGTGGAAAAACCACACTGTTTAATCAGCTTACAGGCTCTAAGCAGCATGTGGGGAATTTTCCAGGCGTCACAGTGGACCGCAAGGACGGCATAATCCGGGGACATGAAAACACCAGGATTACAGATCTTCCTGGAATTTATTCCATGTCTCCTTACAGCAGTGAGGAGATTGTAACCCGTGAATTTGTGATCCATGAAAAGCCCAAGGGAATCATCAATATTGTGGATGCCACCAACATTGAGCGAAATCTGTATCTGACCATGCAGCTTCTGGAACTGGGCTTTCCCATGGTTGTGGCTTTGAATATGATGGATGAGCTTCGGGAAAACGGCGGTTCCGTTCTGGTCAACGAAATGGAGTCTGCGCTTGGCGTTCCGGTTATTCCCATTTCTGCGGCCAAAGGAGAAGGTATTGAGGAACTGGTTCGACATGCTATCCATGTGGCTAAATATCAGGAATGCCCGTTGGAAACGGATTTCTGTCAGAAGGCAGAGGGGATACATCGTGGCATTCATGCAGTGATGCACCTGATTGAAGATCATGCCCAGAAGGCAGAAATCCCGATTCGGTTCGCTGCCAGCAAGGTGATGGAAGGGGATCAGAAGATTCTGGAGCAGCTTGGCCTTACAGAACATGAACGAAGGATGCTGGATGAGATCGCAGGACAGACCGAGGAAGAGACGGGAATGGATCGTGCTGCGGCTGTGGCGCAGATGCGTTTTGATTACATAGAAAGTGTGTGTGAGGAAACGGTGATCAAGCCCAGAGAAAGCAAAGAACGGATCCGAAGCAGGAAGATTGACCGGTTTCTGACTGGAAAATATACGGGAATACCAGCTTTTATTGGAATTATGGGGATTGTGTTCTTCCTGACCTTTAATGTGATCGGAGCTTTTCTTCAGTCGATTCTGGAAGGAGGAATCACCTATCTCACAGAACTGGTGGACCATTCCATGAAGGCAGCCAATGTGAGCGCTCCTGTTCATTCCCTTGTGATTGATGGTATTTTTAATGGAGTAGGCGGTGTACTCAGCTTTTTGCCTATTATTGTGACGTTGTTCTTTTTCCTGTCCCTTCTGGAGGACAGTGGATATATGGCAAGAGTTGCTTTTATTATGGACAAGCTGCTCCGGAAACTGGGGCTTTCCGGAAGAAGTATTGTGCCCATGCTTGTGGGATTTGGCTGTACTGTGCCAGGGGTTATGGCAAGCCGGACCCTTCCCTCTGAGCGTGACCGTAAGATGACGATTCTTTTGACACCCTTTATGAGCTGTACAGCCAAGCTTCCCATTTATGCCTTTTTTACCGCAGCCTTTTTCCCGAAGCATGGGGCTCTGGTAATGATTGGACTGTATGTACTGGGAATTGTAATGGGAATTCTGATGGCATTGATTTTTAAGAAAACGGTCTTTAAGGGACAGGCAGTGCCCTTTGTTATGGAACTGCCCAATTACCGTCTTCCAGGGGCAAAAAACGTGCTTCATTTATTGTGGGATAAAGCTAAGGATTTCCTCCAGAGAGCATTTACGGTTATTTTTATTGCAACCATTGTCATCTGGTTTTTGCAGAACTTTGATATGGGACTGCATATGGTATCTGACTCACAGAACAGTATTCTGGCTATGGCGGCAGGCCTTCTTGCTCCCTTGTTCCTTCCGGTGGGATTTGGGGACTGGAGAATTGTGACGGCACTGATTTCCGGATTTATGGCCAAGGAAAGTGTGGTGTCCTCTCTGACGGTGCTCTTTGGAAATACAGAAGCGCTTAAGGGAAGTATCACGGTGCCGGGAGCAGTGGCCCTTCTGGTCTTTTGCCTCCTTTATACGCCATGTGTGGCAGCCATTGCTTCCGTAAAACGGGAACTGGGAGGCAAATGGGCCGTTGCCATGGTAGTGGGTCAGTGTCTCATTGCCTGGATCGTGGCCTTTGTGGTTTATACCATTGGCATGATGCTATAAATTTGAGGAATGGAAGGTGAACACTTATGGATACAAAGCTGCAGGATTCAGAATTAAAGATTATGGAAGTTTTGTGGCGGGAGGGAGACTGTACAGCCAAGCACCTCTCTGAGGTACTGAATCAGGAGGTGGGCTGGAACAAAAATACCACGTATACACTGATTAAGCGCTGCATCGAAAAGAAAGCGATTCAAAGATCAGAGCCAGGTTTTCTGTGTCACCCTCTGGTCACCAGGGAAGAGAATCAGGAAGCGCAGACAAAGGAACTTATTGACAAGCTGTACGGGGGTTCCAAAGAGCAGCTTCTTCAGGTCTTGGGTATGACTGGTGATCTTCCCGAAAAGACAGTGGAGAGAGCAGAAGAGAGTGTTTCGCCGGATACATTCCATTTCAACGAGGACAAACTCCGGCATATACGGTTCCTTCTGGAGGAAGCCAGAGAGATTCTGGATCATATGTAAAAGAATAAGGCTGAGGGAGAGGTTAATCCTCCCTCAGCCTTACTGCTGTAGCCGCCTGGCGCCGTCTGGCATCGTCCAGAGCCGCGTAATGCTTCTTAGTAGTGTTGACATCCCTGTGTCCAAGAACGTCGGCAACCAGATAGATATCCCCGGTTTCCTGATAGAGCGCAGTGCCATAGGTACTGCGAAGCTTATGAGGAGTGATCTTCTTTGTGGTGGTGATTTCTCTGGCATATTTTTTTACCAGATTCTCCACAGCCTGTACTCCGATCCGCCGTCTCTGGGTAGAGTAGAAGAGTGCGTGTTCATGACCAGGAAGGGGCGTGATGTTCTCACGAAGCTCCAGGTAATTTTTCAGCGCACGTTCCACTTCTTCACCAAAATAAACCACCATTTCATTTCCACCCTTTCGTGTGACTTTAATCCCATTGTTTTTAAAATCCACATCTTCCACATCAAGTCCCACACATTCTGACACACGGATTCCAGTGCCAAGAAGGAGAGTAACCAGGGCCAGATCCCGCACCTTGGTTTTTTCATAATAAGCCCGTTTCTGTCCAGTTAATTTATCCCCGCCATGTTCAATATAATCCAGAAGCATGGCAACCTCATCGGCATCCAGACGGGTAATGTTTTTCTGATGGATTTTGGGAACATCCACCAGTACGCTGGGATTGGTCTGGATCATTTCCCGTTTATAATAATAAGCATAAAAACTGCGCAAAGCGGATAATTTTCGTTTCAGGCCTCGTTCACCGTTGGTTTCTGTTTTTTCGCCAATGTGATAGACCTTCAGATATTCTTCGTATTCCTCAATATCCAGGGCCTTGACCTGATCCAGAACATCCACCGTAAGGTCGCTCATGGAACGATCCTTGAAAGAGGGATTCTGATCTAAAAGGAATTGAAAGAAAATACGGATATCATAAGCGTAAGAAATTCTGGTTTTTGTGGTTGTGGTTGCATCAATGGCACGAAAATAATCTTTACAAAAAGGCGGCAAGGTTTTCAGAACTTCCCTTAGCCTTAAGGTGTTGGAAATATCGGTCTGTTCATGATAAGAAACTTTTTTTTGATCCATAGATAGAGAACCTCCAAATAAAATACAAAAGATAAAGTAAAAAACATGGAAAATCAGGAATTGACAAAAAAGCCCTGAAAGTATGAATTTATGTGTATTGTAGCATAAGTGGCCACTTTTCGCAACAATCTATTTAATAAACTCGGGTTTGTCGTATAGATATAGATGGAAAAAGAGTGAGGGGTCTCCCCCTCACTTTATGGTTGTTTTACGTAATTTAAGGGATCACGGCGTTTGCCGTTTACAACAAAACCAAGATGCAAATGTGCGCCTGTGGAATTTCCTGTGCTTCCCACATAACCAATGACCTGGCCTCGTTTGACTTTTTGGCCAACCTTCAGTCCAGTGGCAAATTTGGATTGATGCATGTATTCAGAAATAATTCCTTTGCCGTGATTAATCATGGTATAATTTCCAGCGCCTCCGCTTTGTGACGGTTTTTGAATGGCCACCACAGTTCCATCTGATACTGCATAAATGGGTGTTCCCTGTGGCGCCGGTATGTCAATGCCCCCATGGTTTGTGGAACCAATGCCTCCAGGGGATTCCCGGTTTCCAAAATAACTGGAAATATAGTTCCAGTTGGAACTTAATGGCCAGCGGAAACTCTGGTTGGAATATCCAGGGATGTATGCGCCGTTCTGGCCGACGTAATGATCTTTGTCAATCCAGCTGTTTACACGAAGGACGCCTGTTTTGGGGTCCAGATAATAGTCGTCCTCTCCCACGGTTACCCAGCCGGTTTTCCGAACACCTGTTTTGGAATCCAGATAATAGGTTTTTCCGCTTAAGGTGAGCCATCCTGTGGCAAGAACACCGTCTTTTTTTGCATAATAGGTGCCTTCTGTTTTGGTGAACCATTTTTTTTCATATAATTTACCGGTTTTGCTGAAATAATACATTTTTCCTGACAGAGTCAGCTTACAGTCATCGTAACGGAGACCGTTCTTTTTCTTGAAATAATATTTCCAGTCTCCAATCTTCTGCCATCCGGTAAGCATTTTACAGTCAGATGGACGGAAATAACGATAATAGGAATCTGGTTTATAAAAACCGCTTACCAGCTTTCCATTTTGAGAGGCATAATAATAGGAACCGTCTGTCTCCTTATACCAGCCTCCTGTTACCAGCACGCCGGTGGTTCTGTGAAAGGCATACCAGCTGTTTTTGATCTTATGGCGCCCTTTATATTTCTGACCGTTTTTATCCAGGTAAAACTTCTGTTTGTTCACGGTCAGAAAGGCATTTTTTACCATTTTTCCTTTTTCTGTAAAATAGTAGGTTTTTTTATCTACTGTCTGCCAGCCTGGATGGATTACTCCATCCTTGCCAAAGTAATAGCGATTTCCTGCCTTGGTGACAGTCCATCCTGTATGCATATGGCCATCCTTTTCATCAAAGAAATAGGTTTTGCCATTCACCGTCTGCCATTCCTTTTGCATTTTTCCTTTTTCGTTGAAGCAGTATTTCTTGCCGCTGATGGTAAGAATACCGGCTCTGGCAGCCCCGTCTTTGCCAAAATAATAGCGATTTCCCCCTTTGGAAACGAACCATCCCTTGGCCAGCTTTCCGTTGCTGTCGTAGTAATACCATTTGCCGTTTTTCTTTACAAAGGTATTTTTCGGCTTCTGGTTTGTGGTTGCAGCCGAAACTTCATAAGTATGTTCTGTCACTGACATTCCTGCAAATAATGCGGTAAAAAGCAGGCATAAGGCAAGAAGCAGCGACCTTCCTCGTTTCATGCTCGTAAAAACCCTCCTAATCGGCACACAGCCGTTGTTACATGATCGATTCGTCCAAAAGTATTGTGAAAGGTCCGTCGTTTTCCAGAGATACCTTCATATCTGCGCCAAAAACTCCATGTTCCACAACAGGAACGGATTTTTTTGCTTCAGAGACCAGGTATTCATACAAAGCCTCTGCCTGATCCGGGGCGCTAGCCTCAATAAAGCTGGGACGATTGCCTTTTTTGCAATTGGCATACAGAGTAAACTGGGAAACAAGAAGAAGTTCGCCCTGTACATCAGAGAGGGAAAGGTTGGTCTTTCCGGCTTCATCCTCAAAGATACGAAGCCCCAGAAGCTTTTTCAGGTATTTGTCTGCAATCTCACGGGTATCTTCTTTTCCAACGCCTACCAGGACCAGAAGACCTTTTCCAATGGCCCCTACAGTTTCTCCGTTTACGTTTACTTCTGCGTGATTCACACGCTGAATGAATAATCTCATGTCTGTTGATGACTCCTTTTTATTTTTTTGTGTTCAGCCGCTTCTTCTGTTCCTTCAGCCATTTCAGGAACCGTCTGCCCTGTTTTCCAAGGAAAGATAAGCAGATCAGAAGAAGACGTTCCAGATGATGGCAAAGCTTCATAAAAATACCATCTGGTCGCTTCTCAGAGGCTGCTTTGGCCTCCTTCTGCTCCTCTGTCTGTTCCGGGAACGGGATGGGCGCATGGGTTTCCGGGTCCATGGAGTCCACATTAAAGTAATCCTCTGTCTGGGAAGGCATATGTTTGTCCCTGAGAGAATGACCAAGAAGATTCCATACCGCTGCATAAATAACCGCGCAGATGGGAACTCCCACAACCATGCCTACAAAGCTGAACAGACCGCCGCCGATCATAATAGCCACGATTACCATAAAACTGGATAATCCAGTGGAATCTCCCAGAATCTTCGGCCCCAGAATGTTTCCGTCAAATTGCTGGAGAACCAGAATAAAAAGAACGAAATACAGACTCTTCAGCGGGCTTACCAGAAGAATCAGGAAAAAGCAGGGAATAGCTCCCAGGAACGGACCGAAAAACGGAATGATATTGGTTACGCCTACGATCACACTGATCAATATGGTGTATGGCATATCCAGAATGGTACATCCAATGTAACAAAGCACACCAATGATAGCGGAATCCAGAATTTTACCGCTGATAAAACCACCGAAGGTTTTATGGGTAAACCGCATGGCGCGAACCACTGTATTGGCTGCTGAGGTAGGCAACAGGGCATACACCACCATTTTTCCTCTGGCTACGAAGATTTCCTTGTCGGCCAGTACATAAAGGGAAACAATGGTTCCAATGAGGAAATCCTTCAGAAAGCCAATCACATCGAACACTCCTGCAGAAACATTTTTCAGCATCTCCTGCATCTGCGGCAAAATGTTAGTAGTCAGGTATTCCTGGGTCTGATTGGAATACAGAGTCAACATATCAATGGTTTCTGCATTCATATCCCAGCCTTTTTCCACGAAGGAATTCAGCCAGTTCTCAACTACGCTGACATAATAGGGAAAACTGGTGATGATGTTCATGATGCTTCGGATCAACTGGGGAAGGATCATCATGATCAACGCATAAATAAGTACCATAAACAGTGTCAGGGACAAAAGCACAGAAATCCATCGTACCACTCTCTGTCCCCGTTTCTCCAGATGAATGTCCCTTTTTTCCAGGATGGGAAAGATCAGCTTCTTTTCCATAAAGTTTACGACAGAGCTTAGTAAATAGGCTATGGCTACTCCATAGAGAATGGGCGCCATGATTCCGAAAAATGTTTTGATTCCGGAAATCAGGGTTCCCATGTGGAAAATACCATAATAAAACAGCATGCTGGCTGCGATAACTAGAAATGCAGTCACGCCCAAATGTAAGTATTTGTTATCCCAACGAAATTTCATATTAGCCTCCATTTCTTTGTACTATAAGGAATTATAACATGGTTTTGAGAATGTCACAACTGAATCACACCAGCAGAAAAAATTTTTTTGGATTTGTTTTTTCTCCTTGTCCCTTATAAAAAAACAGGATATAATAAAGCGAGTTTCTAACAGAACAGAAAAAGGCTGTCAAAGAGAAAGAGACAGTCACTTATGAAGAAGGGATCCAATTATGAAGTTACAGCAGGTATTAAGTATTACCAGAAGGGCTGTGGATGATTTTCAGATGATCCAGGCCGGAGATAAAATTGCCGTTGGGGTGTCCGGAGGAAAGGACAGCCTCACACTTTTGTATGCGCTTCACGGTCTGGCCAGATTCTATCCCAGACCATTTACCATTGAGGCCATTACGGTGGACCTTGGATTTGAAGGTGTATCCATGGAACCGATTCAGAAGCTTTGTGATGAACTGGGAATTCATTATACAGTAGTTTCTACAGACATTTACAAGATTATTTTTGAGGACCGCAAGGAATCCAATCCCTGCTCTCTCTGCGCCAAAATGCGAAAGGGAGCCCTCAATGAGGTGGCCAAGGAGTTAGGCTGCAATAAGGTGGCATATGCCCATCATAAGGACGATGCAGTGGAGACCATGCTGCTCTCTCTCATTTTTGAGGGCCGGTTTCATACCTTTTCCCCGGTTACATATTGGGACCGTATGGGGCTCACATTGATCCGTCCTCTGATTTATATGGAAGAAATGGATGTGATTGGTTTTCAGAACAAATATGAGCTTCCTGTGGTGAAAAACCGTTGCCCTGCTGATGGCAGGACCAAACGGGAATATGCCAAGAATCTGTTAAGGAAGCTGAATCATGAGCACCCTGGTACCAAGGAACGGATGTTCCGGGCGATTCTAAGCGGAAATCTCAAAGGATGGACCATGGGAACAAAAGAACAATAAAAGAAAACCAGGAAGCACCGGATTCATAATCAGAACCGGTGCTTCCTGGTTTTTGGATGTGATATCAGATTCCTGTTATTTTCGCTTGGTTCCATCAAAGATCTTAATGGCTTCAATGATGGCGTTGGCCGTTCCTTCGATTCCAAATTTACTGCTCTCAATGCACATGTTATAGCCAGAGGCAGCGCCCCACTTCTTGTTGGTGTAATAATTGTAGTAGCTGGAGCGGCTCTTGTCAGTTTTGTTGATCATATCTTTGGCTTCTTTGGCGGTCTTGCCATACTTGGATGAAATCCGGTTGATGCGCCAGTCCATATCCGCATGAATAAAAATGCTGAAGCAGTCTTTCCAGTCTGCCAGCGCATAATCGGCGCAGCGTCCTACCATCACGCAGGGACCTTCCGCTGCCAGCTTCTTAATAGCATCAAACTGTGCCAGGAAAATCTTATGGTTCATGGGCATATCCGTAAATCCCGCAGAGGAATATCCAAAGGAATATGTATCCATAACTAAAGAATATAAAAAGCTGTTGGTAGGCTTCTCGTCGTGATTTTCAAATAATTCCTTACAAATACCGCTGTCGTTGGCAGCATGCTCCAAAAGCTCCTTGTCGTAGCATTTGATGCCGAAGTATTTCGCAACCTCCTGACCAATCTGACGGCCTGCGCTTCCATATTCCCTTCCGATGGTAATTACTGAACTTGTAGTATGATTCATAGCGTCAACTCCCTTCTGCGAAAAATATTCATAGGTGTATTATACAATATTTTCCCGGGAAATGCCACTTATTTTCTTAATTTATCTAATAATTTCAAAAAGTATTCAGGCAAAGGCGCTGTAAATTCCATATATGCACCTGTTCGGGGATGTACAAAGCCAAGGATCATGGCATGAAGGGCCTGTCCCTGAAGGTGGTAGGGATTTTTGGAAGGGCCATAGGTCTCATCTCCCAGAAGGGGATGTCCAAGGCTGCTCATGTGAACGCGGATCTGGTGGGTTCGTCCCGTTTCCAGCCGACATTCAATGTAGGTGGCATTTCCGAAGCGTTCCAGAACCCGATAATGGGTGACCGCTTCTTTTCCGTTTTTGTGGTTAATGGCCATTTTTTTTCGGTCAACCGGGTGGCGGCCAATGGGAGCGTCAACGGTTCCCTTGTCTTCTTTGAGGTTTCCTGCCACAATGGCGCGGTACCGGCGTCGGATGGTGTGTTCCTTCAGCTGTTCAGCCAGATCCCGGTGCGCCTCGTCATTTTTGCAGATTAAGAGGGCTCCGGTGGTATCCTTATCAATGCGGTGTACAATGCCGGGACGCATAACACCGTTGATTCCGGACAGATTCCCCTTACAGTGGGACAGAATCGCGTTGACCAGTGTTCCCTCTGTATGTCCGGCGCTTGGATGCACCACCATGTCCTTGGGTTTGTTTACCACAAGAACATCCTCATCTTCGTAGAGAATATCCAGGGGAATCTCTTCCGGAAGAATATCCGGATCTTTCAATTCTGGCAGAGAAAGAAGAATCTGATCCCTCTCCTGCACCTTATAGTTGGCTTTTACCGGACGGCCGTTGACGCAGATCTGTCCATCCTTTAACAGCTTCTGTATATAAGACCGGGACAGCTGGGGACATTTCTCGCTCAGGCAGCGGTCAATTCGGATACCTGCCCCTTCTGTTATTTGAAATTCAAGTGTTTCCATATGGTTGTTTATCCTTTCTTCCTGGGATTGAGAAAGGCAAAATCCTCCTCTTTATATTTCAGACCCACAAAAAGCACCAGGAGAACGGCGCTTACAGTTACATAGATGTCGGCCAGATTAAAAATGGGAAAATGAATCAGGGAAATATAAATAAAGTCCACCACATATCCCCGAAAAGCGCGATCTATAAAGTTTCCTGCGGCTCCGGCTGTCATAAAGGTCAGGATTATCAGGATTGGAAGATAATAGGTATTTTTTGGGATGCGCAGGAATACATAAACGGCTGCAGCAAAAAATACCAGGCAGAGCAACAGAAAAAACACCCGTTTTCCTTCCAGCATTCCGAAGGCCATACCGGTATTTTCCAGGTAATGGAGTTCCAGAACACCTGGGATCAGCTCATGGGAAGGGGCGTTCTTCAAATGGAGTACGGCAAGCTGTTTGCTCCACTGATCCAGAAAAAGTAAAAGCAGGATTCCGGCAGCAAGGATGAAAAGGCAGGAAGAAAAATGCAATGTGTGGTTTTCTTTTTTGGGGCTCATGAGAGAATCTCCCGGATTCCCAGCCGAAGCTCATCGTCAGTCACAGAATGGTCGATGCGGCTTTTGCCAAGGCCATCCATAAGAATAAATTTGACTTTTCCATTTTCCATTTTTTTATCTTTTTTTGTAGCCTGAAGGACTTCTTCCACAGAAAGACCTGTCACTTTTTCCGGAAGAAGGTAAGAACGGATGCCTTCCTGAATGACCGATACCTCTTCTTCGGTGAGAAGCTTTCGGCTTCTGGAAATAGCGGCGGCAGAAAGTAGTCCAAGTCCCACGCACTGTCCGTGAAGAAGCTGGAAATTCTTCAGTTTTTCTACGGCATGACCAATGGTATGCCCCAGATTCAAAAGAGCCCGTTCCCCCTGTTCTTTTGGGTCCCGTTCCACTACACCAGCCTTGATCTCACAGCAGCGGCGCACCATTTTAATAAGAAGCTTTTCATCCAAACTGCGGATGGCTTGGGGATTGGCACATACAAAATCTAAAAATTCCCGGTCACAGATCAGTCCGGTTTTAAGGATTTCCCCCATACCGCAGGCAAATTCTTCTTCCGGAAGTGTGGAAAGGGTAGAAAGATTCATATAGACAAGACGGGGCTGATGAAATGCGCCCACCATATTCTTATACTGCTGAAAATCCACACCTGTTTTGCCTCCCACACTGCTGTCCACCTGGGCAAGAAGCGTGGTGGGAATCTGAATGAAATCAATACCGCGGAGATAGGTCGCAGCCCCAAATCCAGTAAGATCTCCTACAACACCGCCTCCCAGAGCTACCAGAAGGCTTTTTCGATCCAGACCGTTCTGAATCAGGGCTTCATAAAGGGACTGGACGGTATTCAGATTTTTGTTTGGCTCTCCCGCTTCAAAAACAAAGGAGGAAACCTCCGGAGAGACGGATGAAAGCTCTTTTTTTACCTGTTCCAGATAAAGAGGGGCTACATGACTGTCAGATACCACGCAGAGCTTTCGCCCGGCAAGCCCCTGGTTCTCTATGGCCCTGGCAAGGTTGGAAAAGGTATTCTCAAAATAGATGGGATAGGAGAATTCTCCGTTCCTTTTTACTTCTAAAATCTGTTGCATCGTGCTGTCTCCTTTCTGTTCCCTGAATTAAACATAGCGCATAAGCCGGACACTGTTTCGCCCTTTTTTGGTCTGATGGGATACGCCTTCATAGCGGAAGCGGCCTTTTCCACGTACCGAAATAATGTCTCCCTCCCTGGGTTCATAACCGTTGGAGGAAATGAGCTTTCCGTTGACAAAAACCAGCCCGTTTTCGATGTAAGAAACCATGCTGCTTCTGGAGGCCTGGAAGGCCAGGGCAATCAGAGCATCCAAACGAATGGAGGAACATGTCCCTGTGACAGGCTCCAGCTTCGGCATGGGAAATTCTGTTGGGTCCCAGATCTGTGTGGTGAGAATGCTGGTATGACGGACACGACAGAGCTCTTCCAGAAAGAAAGGCGCCATTTTTTCCAGGCAGAAAACCCAGGCTGCATCTTCCTGTACCAGAATATCTCCCAGAACACTTCTATCCACACCCAGATTCAGCAAAGCGCCCAGATAATCCCGATGAGAAAGAGACTCTGAAAACTTTAGCGCCCTGGGTTCCATTTTCAGGCAGGCAATGGGATAATCCCACTGATAACCAAGGGTATCCGGAACAAAGGCTGCAACCTGGCGTTCTGCCTGGTCATACCCTCCGAAACAGTGCATCTGTACCCCTACGGGGCATAGCTTTTGACTTTTGATCAGGTTTTGTTCGTTTAAATTAAGAAAATCCGAAAACGTCACAATATCTCTCTGATAGGAGAGATTTGCTAATTCCCGGATTCTCTTAAGAAAAAATGTATCTTTTTCCATATTGCTTAATATCCTGCCCTCACAGATGGGACGGAACCACCCAGAATATTCTGTAAATCCCCGGTAATGTCCACGTTATATGGTCCAAGTACAAAAATATAACTGGAAACCTTCTGCAGGCTTCCCCCCAGGGAATAACAGGCACCGGAAGTAAAGTCGATGATACGCTGCGCCAGTTCCACATCAATGCCTTCCAGGTTTAAGATCACAGTAGAATTGTCTACCAGGGTGTCTGCGATTTCTCTTGTGTCTTCCATGGAAGCAGGTTTGATCACACAGACTTCCATATTCGGAGCCTGGGTATTACGCTTGCTGCTTCTCATAGGTGTGATCTTGGAGGAGGAGGCCGGTCTTACAGGTTTCTCGATTTTTTCAGCCTTTACCGGAGCCTTGGCAGCAGCGCTGCTCTTGGAACTGGTTCTGGAAGGTACGCTTACAGGTTCCTCATCCAGATCGAAATCGTCCAGACCCTCGTCCTTCTTCTTGCTGAATTTCTCAAAGAATTTCTTCTTGGGCTTCTCTTCTTCTTCGTCGTCATCTAAGAAATCATTTTCATCGTCTAACAGATCGTCATCTAAAAATTCATCGTCATCATAATCGTCGTTTAATTTAATGGCATCTAAAAACTTGTCTAAAACACCCATTTTCTATCTCCAATCTTTTAATCTTATCGTGCATAATTTCGTTCGCCGAAAATACCGGTTCCAACACGAACCATGGTGGCGCCTTCCTGGACAGCGACCTCATAGTCTCCGGTCATGCCCATGCTCAAAACGCTCATAGTAATATTATTAATGTTTTTAGCTGCAATGTCAACACTTAATTTCTTTAATTTGCGGAAAATTTCACGATTCTCTTCCGGATTCTCTACAAATGGGGCAATTGTCATAAGTCCTTTTACCTCCAGATGAGGGAATTTGGAGATTTCCAGAAGAAATGGCAGAACTTCGTCCACGGAAAGTCCGAACTTACTCTCCTCCTCTGCTACATTTACCTCAATCAGAATGGGCATCTGGCGGTTTTTCTTGGCTGCTTCCTGTTCAATGGTCTCTGCCAGACGCAGGGAATCTACGGAATGAATCATGGCCACCTTGTCGATGATGTATTTCACTTTGTTTCTCTGGAGATGTCCGATCATGTGCCATTGAATATCGGAAGGAAGACGGTCATATTTATCCATGATTTCCTGTACTTTATTTTCTCCAAAGACTCTGGCGCCTGCCTCATAGGCCTCCATGAGCATTTCCACAGGTTTGGTTTTGCTGACAGCCACCAGTGTTACCTCTCTGGAATCCCGTCCAGCCCTCTCACATGCCTGCTCAATTCTGGTTCTGACCTGATTTAAATTTTCTGCTAACATAATTCTGCCTCCTGTTTGAAACAATATTAATATAGAATGTCCTCTTCTTTTACCTGTTCTGCATTTCTCACAATGTGGTCATAACGGGAAAGTCCATATGTGGTGGCCTTGGAAACAATGGCGTATTCTTCATTCTGATCCAGAATCTGGATTCTCCGAAATACAGCATATCCTTTGTTGATGCAGTAAACGCCTTCCAGAACACCAATCTCCCCTACAATGAAGCGTGACTGATCTTCCTGACAGACAATGGCATCGCCTTCCTGGAAGGCGCTTTTGTCCACGTAATAGAGATACTGCGGCTTTTTTGCCTCCTTGTCAGCCCCAGAGGAGGGAACTTCTTCGCTGGCGTAAATGGTGGCATTGACAAAGGTATTGGTGTCCTTTCCGTCTTTATCCTTACCGGCTACCATAAAGCCCACCTCCTGGCTGTCCTCATTGGTGGTGGAATATTTGGAAGGAATGGTATAGAATTCCTTCGTTACAATGGAAGAAAGAGGAATTTTCAGACCGCTGACCGTATTGGTTACCAGTTCGATTTCCAGAAAACGGTCTGTGGCATAACGAACCAGACCTTTGTTAAAATCAATCTTGCCATATTTGGAACCATCGATCTCCACAATGGAAAAATCCCCGCTCTGGCTCATATCATCCTTCAAAAATTTAACACGGATGGAGGTACGATCCGCCAACTTCACTGCCTGTTTCTCACTTAAAGGAATGAGAAGGCTCCAGCGTTCATCTGTAATCAGGGTATAGAGATCATCTCCTGCTTTTACAGAATTTTGGGTTTTTAAGTCGGTTTCATGGTAGGAATTCTGGTCAAAATCATCCTTGGTCAGGGTGTCTATGGTTTTTCCCTCATATCCATCCTTGGAATAAAGCACAATTCCGTCGGAAGTAGCCTTATTGATGGTCTGGTTTCCCAGAACCATGCTGCTGACAGAGACCAGGTCATCCTCTTTTTCTCCGTCTTCTTCAGAGAGAAGCTCGTCAGAGGTAATGGGCGCCGCTTCTTCAGTGATTCCTGCATACTGAAGGATGTTGCCCTCCAGCGTATATTTAAAGCTGTAGGTACTGTTAAAATTACTGGGCTGAAAGCCTTTGGAAAAGCTGATCATATCGCTGCGGATCTTGGAGAGATCTTCCTGGCTCAGTTTGGTTTCTGATTCTGGTGTTTTTGTTGCGCTGATCCCGTAGACTGCGCCGTTGGCATGCACCTTGCTTCCTTCCCTTGCGTAGTAGGTGACATATCCGTTGGCATCTGCGGGATAGACCGCTTCCTCCCGGATTGCAAGACCGGTATAGGTTTCATTTCGGGATAACGGCCCGGCAATGACCTGATAAGAGTCAATGCGGGATGCGGTAAAATAAAGAATTCCGCTGAAAATCATATAAAGGAGCAAAGCTCCAAACACAATCGTTCCAATATTTAATCCGAATACATTTCTGATTTTGGTCAGAACTCCAGGCATTTTCCTGGGAGTTTTTTTTGATTTGGGCAAGTAGATGCCTCCTTTGCTTAGCCATTTTGCTTTCATTGTACCATTTTCTGTGTTTTCTGACAAGGAAAAAAGAACCCGGAACATCTGCTCCGGATTCTTCTGGATGTAAAAGTTATTTCACAGTTACTTTTTTGACTGCCCATTTGCCCTTTACTTTGGTGGTTTTGTTTAAAAGGGAATATGCCCTTACACCGAAGTAATAGGTGCCCTTAGGAAGGTCCTTGAAAGTTGCGGTTTCGTATTTGCGGTTGCTGCACTGTTTATAGCGGTTTGATGGAACCAGAGTGGTGCTGGAAAATTTCTTCTTGGAAAGCACATACTCATAACGGTAGGCATTGGATGCCTTTGTGTAGGACACGGTCAGAGTTCCCTTACCGGTCTTGACGGATTTCAGTTTTGGTGTTCCAGGTGTTACCCCCGCAATCTTAATGGTGTGTACATCGGACCAGTCACTGAAAACCTTATCGCCCTGCGCATTAAGACGATAGCTGTGTACAGCCAGATAATAGGTGTCCTTCTGCACATAGCTGAAGGTGGTCTTAGGCTTTTTGACGTTCTTGGAAACCTTCAGGTAATCCTTGGTCTTTAAGAAGGAGGGAGAAGTTCCCAGAACAAAGTCATATCCATCCACATCCTCTTCTGTTTCCTTCAAGGATGCAACAATCTGATTTCCGCCGGAAACCTTCACAGAAGAAAAGACTGGCTTGGAAGGTTTCATGGAAAGCTCTTCGGAAGATGGAGTACCAATGGCCTTGATGCAGAGATTGGAATGATAGCCAATTGTTAACATATCGATCCATTCCGTTCCATCGAAGAGATAGCTTTCTCCCGGGTTGGCTGTATAAATTCGTCCATTTACCTGCTCATGGGGAACGTATCCCAAGGGATTGTCAAATTGCAGCTGAACGGCAAATTTTTCGTTCTTGGCAATGGGAACAGACTTGGTAAGATCCACGGTATAATAACCGCTATAGGTGTTCTTGCCAGATTGGCGATGTACCAGTGTTCCTGTTTCCGGAGAACTGTTCACATACCGATAAATGGATATGGTATAGGGAAGGGAGCTGGCAGCGGCATAAAAGCTTACCTGGTTCAGATACTGGGATTGATTGGAGGTAAACACATTGGCGCCGGATATCCGAAGCTCTGCGCTGGGGTTCAAAGGCTTGATGACAGAACCATAGCCGGTACCGTCATACTGGCTGATGATCCTCTGGGAAGCCTGTCCCACCGGCTCGGTTTCCATCTCATAGAAGGAAGGAGAACGCATGGAACGGTCTTCGTAGGAAAGCCAGAAATAACCGTTTTCTCCGGAATTTACGCCCCAGCTGTTCTGTACCAGAAAGGCGCCTGGAACAGAGGCTCTTGTCACTTTATTGTCATCCCATCCTACAAGAGTAATGGAATGATTAGGGGTATTGGACACTTCACTGTAAAAGCTGTTGGTTTCTCTGTCATAAGGATAGGAAGTGCCATTGGTATAAATGCCAATTTCTACAGCGCCGTAATTCATCAGAAAACGTTTCACATTGTTGATCCGGCTGGCCCGGTCCATAATGGAGTAATCGCTGTAATTGATTTCATTAAGCCAGTAACAGTTTTTCAGACGGGATACGCTGGCAGTCTTAGCTTCATCTGGAATTACGGTATCCAGAATGCTTTCGTAGATGCCCGGGGTATCTGCGTTATGGGCCTCCATAGCCAGGGATAAGGGAAACTGACTGTCATAAACAGGACCGTATCCTCTGGACAAAGTGGCGGTGCTGTAATACTTATTTCCGCCGATAGAAGTCCAAATGGCATTATTAGAGAAAAAAGTTTCTTCCCTGGTAGGATCCAGTGGATTGTTGTTCTTTCCATGAAATGCAGCGTAGGCCAGATGACTTTCGGAAAGGCTTAAGGAAGAGTCGGCCAGTCCTTTTTTGATCAGTCCGGTCTCAATGGATTCCAGCGCGCTGAAAGCCCAGCAGATGCCTAAGGACCCCTGATCTTTCACTGGAGTTACGATTCCCTGATCGGACAGGCGGTAACTGGAAGGAAGATCTGCAGCGGTATAAATGCTGGTTTCTTCTGTCTGTTCCGGGGCTGCGGAAAAGGGTATGATCTCCTGACTGTCTGTAAAAGAATCTTCTTCATCGGAAAAATCCGGGTCAGAAGAAGGCTCCACGGTATCCTGGGAGACAGAACCCTCTCCGTCATCGAAGGAAGGCTCTCCTGCATCTGGAAGAACCTGTTGTCCACTTCCATCGTCTGTGATGGTGTTTTCCGGAGAGGTGGAAGAAGCATTTCCGGAAGCGCCGCCACTGGAGGGCTCAAGATTCTCCGCCGGGTCATATGCAGGGATATAACCGGAATCCGAGGGATTGCCCTCCACAATCTCAAGAAGCTCATACACGGTTCCTGCCTGAACCAGACTGGAGGTTCCAAGGGAAACAGCCAGTGTGCATGCCAGGAGTGAGACTGCTCGTTTTATTTTTTTGTGGTTTTGATACATGATACTTATCACCTTTTCTTGTATTTGCAGTATGTTCATGAATCCAGAAGGAAACTAAGGTTTCCATAGGTTCATGCTACATTGCAAGATGGGGTTATAATTATTATAAGAGGAAATGGAAAAGTTTGCAAGTGAAAAGAGGAAAACAAAAGGAAATGCGAACGTATTTTCCGAATATAAGTTTGCTATTTTCCGGAGAATATGGTACAATATGCATAGATATAAAAATTTTTAGTTGAAATTTCAGGAGGGAATCCTTATGGCATATGGAAGAATCAGCAAGAAGCAGCAGGAAATTCTGGATTATATCAAGAATGAAATCTTAAACCGGGGATTTCCGCCGGCAGTACGTGAGATCTGTGAAGCGGTGAATCTGAAATCCACCTCTTCTGTTCACTCTCACCTGGAGGCATTGGAGAAGAATGGGTACATTCGTAGAGATGCTACCAAGCCTCGCGCCATTGAGATCATCGACGATAATTTTAATCTGGCTCGCAGAGAAGTGGTCAATGTGCCTCTGGTAGGTACAGTAGCGGCAGGACAGCCTCTTCTGGCAGTTGAGAATGTGGAGAACTACTTCCCTGTTCCATCTGAATACATCCCCAATCAGCAGACTTTTATGCTCCGGGTTAAGGGAGACAGTATGATCAATGCAGGAATCTTTGACGGAGATCAGGTTCTGGTGAAGCAGCAGTCCACCGCGCAGGATGGAGATATTGTAGTGGCGCTGATTGAAGACTCCGCCACAGTAAAAACATTTTACAAGGAGAAGGGATATATTCGTCTTCAGCCGGAAAACGACGAGATGGACCCGATTATCATTGGAAATGATCTTCAGATCCTTGGCAAGGTGTTTGGGGTTTTCCGTTTTTATCAGTAAATGATTGCACAATTAAAATAAAATTAAAAAATACGAATCGCCTGTAGAAATCCATGTTTTGCCATTGGGGTTCTGTGGGCGATTCGTATTTTTATATATAAGTTTACATAATAATATTATAGACAACTACTATTCTGCCTGAGAAGTGAACGCTTCTGCTTCCAGAATCTTTCCGTCTCTCCAGATACGCTCCAGATCATAAAACAGACGGTTTTCTTCGTCAAAGACATGGACAATAAGATCGCCGTAATCCATCAGAATCCAGCTGGAGCTTTTTACTCCCTCAATCTGTTTTGGCTCAAAGCCTGCACGTCCCAGAGTTTCTTCTACATTGTCTACCATAGCCTGTACCTGGTTCTGGTTGCTTCCGCTGGCAATTACAAAATAATCGGCAATCACAGAAACGTCGTGGATGTCAATGACTTTGATATCCATGCCTTTTTTGTCTTCCAGGGCTTTTACCGCCAGGCGGCTCATTTCAAATCCTTGTTCCATTCTGCTGATTCTCCTTTCCTGGAGAAAGTTCTCCAGATTCTATGCGTCTCTCATGAAGGGCACCGTAGAATGCATATGCTTCCCGGCTGGCATCATCGATTTCTCCTGCTCCTGCCCCCTGTTCCAGATAAGTAATGGTATCCTTCAGGATTGCATACATACATTCGTCCAGATCAGAAAAGGCAAGTTTACGAATTTCTCCAAGTCTGGGCGCTTTGTCCCGCATGGGCTCAATGTAATCTGCAATATACAGGATTTTTTCCAGTACAGTCATATCCGGCTTTCCTGTGGTGTGACAGGTAATTGCGGACAAAATCTCTTCGTTTTTGATACCATATTTTGCTCTGGCAAGATAGGCGCCGAGCTTGGAATGAAGGAGAAAGGGATGTTCCTTTTCAAAGGAAGAAACCGGGATCTTGTGTTCGCTGCACATTTTCAGTTTTTTCTTATTGGGAATACACTTGGCGCTGTCATGGAGAAGACCGGCAGCCTGGGCTTCCTTTAGATCACAGTCATGGGCCATGGCCAGAGCTGCGCTGGTATACATCACCCCCAAAGTGTGATGAAACCGGTCTTCATCCAGGTATTTCGCAAGTTTCTTCTGCATTTTTTGAAAATCATATTCTGCCATATGGCTAAACTTCCTCTCTTCCTGGCGCAGAATAGGGAAATTCTGCAGCCTGGTAAATACGATTGCGGTAAATATACGACGCAACCGGTTCCGGCACGTAATACCGGATACTTTTTTTCTCCTGGATCCAGCTTCGTATGGTCTGGCTGGAGATATCAATATTCATGGTATCCAGCCGCAGAAATTGCCCGCCATACTGCTGGGAAAGAAAGGTCATTTCCTGATCCAGTTCCCGGATGGGGGTGTGATTTCTGGTGGCCACCACCAGGGTGCAGGACTGGCAGATCCGCTCCGGTTCTTTCCAGGTGGCAAAGTTATAGAGGGAATCCGCACCTATAATAAAATAATAATCTTTGTCCGGATTCTGCTTTTTTAAAGCCTCCAGAGTACGATAGGTGTAGGAATATCCTTCCTCATTCATTTCCATCAGAGACAGTTCAAAATGCGGGTTTCCGGAAATGGCTTTTTGGACCATGGCTACACGCTGTTCGTCTGTCGCTCTGCCTGTGCGGTTCTTTTTATGAGGAGGATTACCGGAGGGCATAAACCAGACACGGGAGAGGCCCAGCTGTTCGTAGGCTTTTTCTCCCAGAATCAGGTGTCCGATGTGGATGGGATCAAAGGTCCCTCCCATAATGCCGATTTTTTCTTTGATGGGTTCCATGGGCAGCCTCCACACGATTTATGGAAGGACGATTTTTTTCTTTTCGTTTTTTCCTTCGCGATATAAGACGATTTTTTTACCGATAACCTGTACAACCTGGGAATGGGTACGTTCTGCAAGAACTTCTGCCATTTCCCTGGGATCATAAAGACAATTCTGCAGTACACTGATCTTGATCAGTTCTCTGGCTGCAAGCGCCTCATCTACAGAAGCTGTGTTTTCCGGAGTTACCCCGCCCTTTCCCAGCTGCAGGATGGGATCCATTGTCATTGCAAGGCTTTTTAAATAAGCTCTCTGTTTACTTGTCATGCTTTAGTCCTCTTTTATTTATAATAATCAAAATCGAATCCGTACATACGGACAGTGTCCCCTTCTTCGATGCCGGCTTTTTCAAGTCCTTCCAGAATACCGCCCTCTTTCAGGAATTTCTGGAAGAAGGCAAAGCCCTTCTCAGAATCCAGGTTGGTATAACCCAGCATCTTTTCGATCTTTGGTCCTTCCACCACAAAAATAGTAGGATCGGAGGAATCCCGCTCTACAGTGAATGGGAGGTTTTCTGTGATCAGTACGTCTTCCGGGAAGAATTCCTGTTCAAAAACAATAGGTTCCATTTCGCTTTGATCCAGAAGTTCCTTCACATAGAACAAAAGCTCTCGTACTCCTTCGCCGGAAACAGCGGAAATAGGAAATACCAGGATCCCTTTCGGTTCAAATTCTTCTTTCAGACGGTCAATGGGATTTTCGTCTCCGTCAAAAATGCAATCAATTTTGTTGGCTGCAATGACCTGGGGACGCTGGGCAATCTCCGGATTATAAGCCTCAAGTTCTTTGTTAATCTTATAAATATCATCCACCGGGTCACGGCCTTCTGTGGAAGCGGCATCCACAATGTGGATCATGACTCTGGTCCGCTCAATATGGCGCAGGAACTTATGTCCCAGTCCCACACCTTCAGAAGCGCCTTCAATCAGTCCCGGGATATCTGCGATAACGAAGCCGCCATTGGCAGTATCCACCACACCAAGATTGGGACTTAAGGTGGTAAAGTGATAATTGGCAATTTTAGGCTGGGCATTGGTTACTCTGGAAAGGAAGGTGGATTTTCCTACGTTGGGAAATCCCACCAGACCCACGTCTGCGATTACTTTTAATTCCAGAAGTACCTCCAGCTCCTGTGCCGGCTGTCCCGGCTGTGCGTATTTCGGCACCTGCATGGTGGCAGTGGCATAATGCTGGTTTCCTTTTCCGCCCCGGCCTCCATGGAGCACAATCTGACGTTTGTTGTCTCCGGACATGTCTGCAATGACCTTGCGGGACTCTGCATCCATGATTACAGTTCCTTCTGGAACCTTCAGGACAATGTCTGCGCCGTCTGCGCCGTGGCAACGGCGTTTGCCCCCTTCCTGTCCGTCCTGTGCTTTATATTTTCTTTTGTGGCGGTAGTCTCCCAGGGTGTTCTGCCCTTCATCTACCTCGAAGATTACGTCGCCGCCCCTGCCGCCGTCGCCGCCATCCGGGCCGCCGTTGGGAACGTAGAGCTCTCTTCGGAAACTTACATGACCGTCGCCGCCTTTTCCGGAACGGATAATGATTTTTGCTCTGTCTGCAAACATATAATACCTCACTGATATATCCAAAGAGAGGCCTCAAACCTTGTCGATTTGAAGCCTCCTGCAAAACTGATTATTCTGCTTCTACCGGAACGATAGAAACCTGTTTCTTATCGCGTCCTTTTCTGGTGAATCTTACAACACCATCGGTCAGTGCGAATAAAGTATAATCTTTACCGCATCCAACGTTTACGCCTGGATGGATCTTAGTTCCACGCTGTCTGTAAAGGATGTTACCAGCTTTTACGAACTGTCCGTCTGCTCTCTTGGCACCTAATCTCTTGGACTCGGAATCACGGCCGTTCTTTGTGGAACCAACACCTTTTTTATGAGCAAATAACTGAAGGTTCATTTTCATCATGTCGTTACACCTCCTTGACTTTTACTGTCAAATATCGATTCTTATAACTATGTTCAATCTCTGTTAATCCAAGAATCAGAGAATCCATCAAAAGGGTTCCCCCTTCTGTAATCGGCTTCTGAAAACGGAAAGAAACAAATCCGTCCTTCTCTTCCACCTGAATAGAATCTTTCGTAAGTGCTTCCAGTGAGTTGACTGCATTGATGATCAAGGCAGAAACGGCTGCACAGACAATATCCTCTCCTGCCGGGGCATATCCTGCATGACCCTGGGATACAAAACTGATATATTCCTGATTTCTTTTCTTAACTGTAATTGTTATCATAATGACACCAGATTAACCGTTGATCTTTTCGATTTTCACTTTTGTGAACTGCTGTCTATGACCGTTTTTCTTGTGATATCCAGTTTTTCTTTTGTATTTGTAAACGATAACTTTCTTTGCTTTACCGTTTTCAATTACAGAAGCGGTAACACTGGCATTTGCTACATCAGCACCAACTTTTAATTCGTTATCGCTTACTGCGAGTACGTTATCAAAAGTAACGGTTTCACCAGCTTCAACACCGAGTTTCTCAACTCTGATTACGTCGCCCTCGGCAACTTTGTACTGTTTACCACCTGTTGCAATAATTGCGTACATAATGGCACCTCCTATAAACTTTACTCGCCAAATATGGTGGCCAAATGGCTCTTAAACCTCTTTGTGCGGCATACTCACTTATACTATCATGCAAAATCCCATTCGTCAATAGGCTTTTGTAAAAAATATAAATTTTTTTTTGTTTTTTTCTTCTATATTAATAGAGCGATTTCAGGTCCTCCAGAACAGGACGACGCACTTTCTTGCGTGTCATCTCCATGATATTCAAAGCAGTGAAGTCAATGACTTTTCCTTTGACAGGATCTCTGCGGATCTCCTTCGCCAGAACATGGAACAGCTCGTCCTTATGATCGGGATGTTCCATGTTGATAAAATCAATAAGGATGATACCGGAGAGGTTACGCAGACGCAACTGACGTGCAATTTCCTTTGCAGCCTCCAGATTAATCTTTCGGTAAGTCTCTTCTGCTTTTTTCTTTCCCGTGTATTTCCCGCTGTTGACATCAATGGAAACAAAGGCTTCTGTCTGCTGGATTACCAGGAAACCGCCGCTTTTCAGCCAGATTTTTTCCTGACGGATTTCATCCAGTGCGCTTTCCAGACGGTACAATTTGTGCAGGGGAAGGAGGGAATCCTTATAGAAAGAAAGCTTCTCCTTTTGTTCCGGGCAGAAATCTTCCATATAGGAGTCAAGATGAGAAAAAATTTCTTCTTCGTCGGTCTGGACCGCCTCCAGATTTCTGTCATAAACATCCCGCAGCGCAGACAGATAAAAGGGTTCTGCCTCATAAAGACAGCTGAAACAGGTGCGATATCTTCCCTGGACAGCGACTTTTTCGTACTGCTGCTTCAGATAGGACAATTCGTGAAGAAGTTCCTCCTTGGTGGCTTCTGCCGCATTGGTGCGAACCACCAGGCCATAGGCTTTGTTGGGCTGCTCGATTTCCTCCTGCAGCCATTTACAGAGCAGATTTTTGGATTCCCTGGAAAGCCTGGAGGAAAGACCGAATTTTTTATTTCCCGTGGTAAGAACCAGATATTTTCCGGTAAAATTTAAATTGGCAGTCAGAGCCGGCAGTTTCCCTTTCATGGCATCACGGCTGACCTGCACCAGAATTTCATCGCCGGCACGAAGAGGAGCCTCTCCCTTTCGGCCACAGGTATAGATGAGCTGGTGCTGTTCTGCCAGGGGAAAGTATCCTTTTATTCCATCAGGAAGCCGGACAAAGGCTGCCTGAATATTGGCAGCCATGTTTTCTACCTGACCGATATAGATGTTCCCCAGAAGAGAAGCCGTTCCAGTCTGTTCCAGACGAAGCTCCATGACCTTGCCTCCCTCTTCCAGGGCGCATACGGTGCAGGGATGACCGGAAATCTCCATCTTTGTAATGATTAGCTTACTCAACTTCTTCCCCCAGATCTTCCAGTGAAACGAAACGGTGTGCGCCTTCCGGATCTAAATCCGCATATACTTCCAGACGCTCAATGCGGTAAGCATAGGGTTTTACCTCTTCGCCAAGCCAGGCAAGGAAGGTATCCATAACCAGCTCCGGCTTGGTGTAGTTGGCGCTTGCAGAAGCAAGCTTTAAGAACAGCCGGTCGTTTTGAAGTTCCATTTCGTAAATATATGGACGAATGTCCACTTCTTTTTCACTTCTTTTTGTTTTTTTCAGAACCACAATGGAGGTCTGTTTGTAAAAGTCCTGGATTTTTTCCTTCCAGGAACAGCTGGGCTCTTTGTCCTCGTAAAAGGAAACGTAATAATCTGCTGCAGCTACTAAAGACATGGCTTTGCTTGCTTTTCCGTCTTCAACCTTACGAGCGCTTACGATTTCTATGCCCTCCACCATTACGGCATTTAGCTTTTCTTCAATGGCTTTTGTGGGAATGTTTTCTGTAAATTCCACATCAAAATACTCTCCTCTGCTCTCTGTTCCCACTCCCAGGGGAGCGGCAAAGGACATGATCATATGGGGACTGTAGCCGCCGGAAAAAGCAACGGGAAGTTCTGCTCTTCGAATGGCTTTCTGAAAATAACGCATGGTATCCAGATGTCCTACAAATTTCACAGGACCCTGTTTTGTAAATTTAATTCTTACCTTCATGACAGACACCTCCTCCGTAATGTTTCACTCCACAGCCGGAGCAGCGCTGGCGGCAGTTAGGAGTGACTGTTTCTGCTTTAGCCTGTTTCCATTCCCGGATGAGGAAGTCTTTGGTCACACCTGCATCAATGAAATCCCATGGAAGAATTTCATCCAGACTTCTTTCCCGAAGAGTATAGAAATCCACATCCACGTTGGTTTCGGCAAAGGCTTCCTTCCAGATTTCAAAATGGAAGTTTTCAGACCAGGCGTCATAGAGCGCGCCTTTTTCGTAAGCCTTCTGGATTACCTTGGCGCAACGGCGGTCTCCCCGCGCCAGGAAGCCTTCCAGGATTGTTACATCCGGCTCATGCCAGTTATATTTGATGCTGCGCTGGTTTAGCTGGGAACGGATTTCGTTTTTCACAATCTTAGCTTTTTCAATAAAGTCTTCTTCCCGGTACATGGAAGCCCACTGGAACGGGGTAAATGGTTTGGGAACAAAGAAGGAGGTGCTGACCACAATCTGTACCTTTCCGTTTCTCTGATCCTTGGGAATTTCATAATATTCCTCTGCAATCTTTTCGGCAAGATGGGCAATGCCCTTCATATCTTCTTCTGTTTCTGTGGGAAGGCCAAGCATGAAGTAAAGTTTTACCCGGTTCCATCCGCCCTGGAATGCCTCTTTGGCACCCTGGAGAATCACTTCCTCTGTAAGACCTTTGTTAATAACATCGCGCAGACGCTGAGAACCGGCCTCCGGAGCAAAGGTCAGACTGCTCTTTTTGATATCCTGCACCTTGCTCATAACATCCAGCGCAAAGGCGTCAATACGAAGGGATGGAAGGGAAATGTTTACTGCTTTGTCCTGGAATTCGTCAATGAGAAATTCCACCAGTTCCTTTAACTGGGAATAGTCGCTGGAACTTAAAGAACTTAAGGAAATCTCTTCGTGACCGGTGTTTTTCAGCATTTCCCGGGCAGAAGCCTTTAAGGTTTCCACATCACGCTCTCTGGTTGGACGGTAGATCATACCTGCCTGACAGAAACGGCAGCCACGGATACAGCCTCTCTGGATTTCCAGTGTCACACGATCCTGGGTAGCTTTGATAAAAGGAACCACAGGTTTTGAAATGGCATGGTATCCTTCTTCCATATGCACCACTACCTGTTTCTGAATTTTTTCCGGAACATCCGGACGGTTCGGGGCAAAGGAAGCAATGGTTCCGTCTTCCTGATAAGTGACATCATAAAAGGCAGGAACATAGATTCCGGGGATATTAGCTGCTTTTACCAGGAACTCCTCTTTGGTTCCTCCTGCTGCCCGATTTGCCTTATAAGCATCAAACAGGGCGTCGTAAACGGTTTCGCCATCTCCGATATAAAACATATCAAAAAATGGTGCAATGGGTTCCGGATTATAGGCACAGGCGCCGCCGCCAATCACCAGAGGGTATTCCTCCCCGCGATCCCTGGCAAGAAGAGGCATCTGGCTTAAATCCATAAGCTGAAGTACATTGGTGTAACACATTTCATATCCAAGGGTAATGGCAAGAAAATCACATTCCTTTACAGGACGCTGGGATTCCAGGGTAAAGAGGGGAATGTTCTTCTCTCTCATCACTTGATCCAGATCCGTCCACGGGGAAAAGAGACGTTCGCACCATACGTCGTCTCTCTGGTTAAACATATCATAAAGGATCATCATGCCCAGATTGGACATACCGATTTCATAAACATCGGGAAAGGCCATGGCAACTTTGATGTCCACGTCCTCTGATTTCATTACAGAATTAACTTCTCCGCCAATGTAGCGGGCAGATTTGTCAATCTGTAATAATATTTCATCGCTTAAAGCTAGTTTTCTCATTGTATTCCTTTCTTCTTTGCATAAGCTGCATATTTTTTATACAATCCAGTACTATTAAACACGATTCAATCTTTCATGTCAAGGGAAACTGCTCCTCCTGCAAATTCATGTTTGAAAAATCTGCCAGCTTTACTTTGCATCGTTTCATATAACACGCAATCCCATATTTTAAAATTTTATCCACTCCGTTCTCCCGGAGTTCTTCATCATATTTCTTTTCCTCTATCTGTTGTAGTGCCCGTTCACAAGCCTGATCAAGATTTCCGTCATTGGCGTACTTGACTTCGATAAGGATAACCGTTTCACTGTTTTCGGTTTCAACGAGGATATCGCTGTATCCTTCGCCGCTTTCCTGATTGGACGATACGTACCATTCTTCCTTCACACCCAGGATTCCAATCAGTATCCCATGATAAAAGTTTTCCTTACTTGCTTTTTTCACAAACGTATCCCGGATACTGATGGTCTTTTTCAGGTAGCTCTCAAAAATTTCTCCTACCGTCGTTTCTTCACCGTTTTTCAGGGCATCACAGAATCGGCTTAATGTATCGCCATCCTTTGCAACGCTCTCTTTAAAGTATTCCATGATCTGTGTTTCAAAAATATCCCGGACTTCCAGATTCGGTATTGCAAGTTTATACCGTTTTGCATCAACCCTTCCACGCTGTGTTAAATATCCCGTCATAAACAACAGACTCCAGACGTTCTCTACCGACTGATACATTTCCGGATAGATAAGCTCCTGATGAATCTCTTTTATGATTTCCTCTCCGGCAAGCAGAGTTTCAATCTCACGCCTGGTTTTAAAATTACCGGACATTTGAATGAATTTCCTGACGGCATCATTACTGCTGGTGTTGATCCAATAATTTTCCGGAAAAGAATCCGCATGGTCTTTTAATTTATCACAGTAATTCAATACATCCCAGGGGCAGTACACTTCCACGCTGCCAAACTGATACCCGTCATACCAGTTCTTTACTTCTTCATAATGATCCTCGATTTCATAATACTTCAGCATTTCTCTTACTTCCGTATCTGTAAAACCGAAATATTCATCATACCGTTCATCTGTAATGGACAATACTTTCAGGTTATTAAGTCCCGTAAAGATACTTTCTTTTGAAATACGCATGCATCCTGTCATTACTGCAAATTTCAGGCTGTCATTTGTTTTCAATGCCTGTTCCAATAAACTACGGATTAAAAAGATCATCTGATCATAATACCCGTTTTCAAATGCTTTTGCTAATGGAACATCATACTCATCAATCAGAAGAACTACTTTTGTTCCGTAATGTTTTTCCAATAATTCCGATAATATTTTCAATCCGCTGCAAAATACAGCTTTACTCATTCCGCTATCTAAAAGTTTCTTATATTCTGACTTGTCATAATCACTTAAGGCATCACTCTCCAAAAGAAACTGCATTTTACCTGCTACATTCTTCATAATCTGAACCGCAAAATCAAATGCATCCTCATAAGTGGCTGCATTGATTCCTTTCAGAGAAATGGAAATAACCGGATATTTCCCCATATACTCTTCACACAGTTTTTTATTTTTTGAAATTTCCAATCCATCATAGATACTCTGGTCTCTCTCTATGGAAAAAAAGTGCTCCAGCATACTCATATTTAAGGTTTTCCCAAAGCGTCTTGGTCTGGTAAAAAGATTTACCATTCCACCGTTACGGATCAGTTCTGAAATCAACCCCGTCTTATCCACATAATAATAGTTATCGTTAATAATCTGCTCAAAATTTTCCAATCCTACCGGAAGGCGTTTCTTTTCTTCACCCATGTTATTCACACTCCTTCTCTGCTGGTTTTATTATAACAAAGATCCGTACAAAAGCCTATACCTAACATTTCTCTTTCGGTTTCCACACGACAGTTACTGTAAACGTGGGTTGAATGGTTTCTCTTATTGGGGATTGTATTGACAAGGTAAATAAAATTTATACAATAATATCTGCATGGATGTAGATTTGAGGATTTTTGTCCGGATCTAGGGACGATGCCGCAGATATTACGGAGTTTTTTTTTGATAAAAAGTTGAAAATTACCAGGTATACTTTGAAAAAAGGAGATGTTAGAGTATGGAAGCCTGTATTTTGATCGTGGACGACGAGCTGGATATTGTAAATATGCTGGCAGATTTTTTTTCGGGAAAAGGATATCGCATCCTGACTGCTTCAAGTGGTGAGAAGGCCATCCAACAGGCGGAACGAAAACCGGATCTTATTTTGCTGGATATTCAAATGCCGGGAATGGATGGGCTGACGGTCTGTAAACGCATACGGGATTATATATCCTGTCCGATTCTGTTCTTAACTGCCCGTATTGAAGATGCTGACAAAGTCAAAGGATTTGCAGCTGGCGGGGATGACTATATTGTAAAGCCTTTCTCCCTTGTGGAACTGGAAGTAAGGGTAAAGGCTCATCTGAGAAGGGAAGCCAGACACAGCGATTCCTCTTCTGTTAAATTTGCGGAGGAATTAACCATTGATTACGGGCAGCATTGTGTGTTCTGTAAGGGACAACCTCTTGTTCTTGCAAAAAAAGAATTCCAGATTGTAGAACTGCTGTCCCAAAATCCAGGGCAGGTCTTTGATAAAGAACGCATCTACGAAAAGATCTGGGGCTATGACAGCGAAGGAAACAGCAGTGTGGTAGCGGAACATATCCGCAGGATCAGAACAAAGCTTGCCTGTCTCACAGAAAAAACGTACATTGAAACCGTTTGGGGGGTGGGATATAAATGGGTAAAATAAGACAGATAGAAAAAAATCTGTCCTTGAAAAAAAGCATTGTATGTTACATCGGGGTGTTTGTTGCGCTTGCCATTGCATTCAGCGTATCCACCGCTGCGATCTGTAATTATACAGCAGGGGAAATTAACAAAAACTATCCGCCCACAGGAGAAAAATATTATCTCACCAATCAAAAAGGAGAACGACTGGGGGAAGGCACTTATATTTATCAAAACAGAGCCCCATTAAGTGAAAGGGATGAAAGACTGCTGGATGTTCTGGATATACTTCCTGTAATTGCGGCACCCCTTTATTCTTTTGGGGGAATTCTGGCGGTGGCTTTTTTCTTTTATCGCAATAAATTAAAGGAACCCCTTGCAAGGCTGCAGGAGGCATCAGAAAAAATATCCCGAAATGAGCTGGATTTTCAGTTAGATTACCATTCCAGAGACGAAATGGGACAGCTTTGCGCATCCTTTGAGTTTATGCGCAAGACTCTTGCCTCTAATTTTTCTGAGATCTGGAGACAGATGGAAGAACGGAAACAGCTTAATGCGGCATTTGCCCATGACCTACGTACTCCTCTTACTGTGCTGAAGGGATATAATGAACTGCTACAGACCAGCGGGGACTCTAAGACCAGAAATACAGCTGTTACAATGGGAAGACATATCCAGCGGCTGGAACGATATGTGGACAGCATGAGTCATCTTCGCAGGCTGGAGGATGCCAGCCCCCAGTATGCAGAAACAGATATGGGCAAGCTTCTTGATACGTTCAAGGAAAGTACCGGAATATTATGCGAACAAAAGAAGGCTGCTCTGAAATGGGAGAAGCATCTGATAAGCTCCCGGGCCTGCCTGGATGAAGCCTTTCTTTCTCAGGTATATCAGAACCTGATTTCCAATGCACTGCGTTATGCAAAAAAAGAAGTTTGTGTTGTTTTTTCTCAGACGGAGAAAGGGATCATTTTAACCGTATCCGATGATGAACCGGGATTTTCCCAAGAAGTTCTGAAAAAAGCAGCAAATCCCTATTTTACAGAGGAAGAAAATCGTACGGAACATTTCGGATTGGGATTGTATATTTGTAAACTTTTATGTGAGCATCATGGAGGCTGGCTGAGGATAGAAAATGGAGCCCAAGGAGCAAAACTTACGGCTTGTTTCAGTATTCAAATTGTAGATAAAAAGTAGAAAATGATTCGATATACTCTCTGTGTAAACATGCAGAGAGTATTTTTGTTGATTAGGAAAGTAGTACATTCTGTATTGACCTTATGGAAGGCTTTACTCTCTGTCAGGAAAGGAGTTTTTTATGGAACTAAAAACGATTCAGCTGACAAAGAAATTTGGAACAAAAACTGTGGTAGACCATGTAGATCTTACGTTATCCAATGGATTCTATGGTTTGCTTGGGGCAAATGGCGCGGGGAAAACCACATTGATGCGTTTGCTTTGTAACCTTCAATCTCCCACTTCTGGAAACATACTTCTGAATGGAAAACCCATCTCCCATCTCGGAGAAACCTATGGAAATCTGTTGGGATATCTGCCCCAGCATTTTGGGTATTATCCGGATTTTACCGCATGGGAATTTCTTATGTATGTGGCAGCTTTAAAGGGTTTGAATGAGAAACAGGCAGGGATGAGAATTTCTCAACTGTTGGAAGCCGTTACGCTCTCGGAAAAAAGCCATGATAAGATCAAAACCTATTCCGGAGGGATGAAGCAGCGCTTGGGAATTGCACAGGCCATGCTAAATGCTCCCCGCATTCTTATTTTGGATGAACCCACAGCAGGACTTGACCCAAAGGAACGGGTACGTTTTCGTCATCTGCTTCAGGAATTTTCCAAAGATCGGATTGTGATCTTATCCACTCATATTGTTTCTGATGTGGAAGCTCTTGCAGAGAAAATCATTATAATGAAAACAGGAAAGATTTGTTACTTTGGAGAACCTCCTATAGGGTACGGTTCGTCAGATACACTGGAAGATTTATACTTACGTTATTTTAAGGAGGAAGAAAATGAAACCATTGATCTTATTTGAACTGCGTAAAATCATAAAAAAACCTGCCGCTGTCGTAGCGATCCTTGGTATATTTTTCCTGTCGTTTCTGCTATCTTTTTCTACCTTTCATAACATGTATGCCTTTGACGGAAAACACGCAGAAGGTACCGGAAAAAAAGCGGTACAAATTGACAAGGAGGTGGCCAGAAAATATGAGGGGATTCTGACAGATGAAAAAGTGCAAAGAATCATGAAGGAATATCATCCTGTCCACGATCTTCGGGGGATGAATGCAAAATATCTGTATAACAATGCCCTTCAATCTGCTGTTTTTTACCGTTTTTCTGATATGGACGGCAACTGGAATGGAACAATGGTAGCGGAAGTATTTGGAAATCAAGAGATAAAAGTCGGATATATCAATGGATGGCTTAGTATGGAGAAAGGGATGGCAAAGGTTTTTATTTTTTTGGATTTTGTGCTGATGTTTCTTCTGGCTCCTGTATTTTCCAGGGAATACGGCGGGATGGATCAGATTCTCTTTACCAGCAGATATGGGAAGACAAAGTGCGTTGCTGCGAAGGTAACGGCAAGTATACTGGTTGCCCTTTTTCTGACTTTCTTGACGGTGGGATGGAATCTGTTGCTGGGGTTGTTCTTTTATGGAACAGAGGGCCTGGACTGCTCCATTCTTTTGGCTCCTCTGGAGTTTTCTGAAGGTTATATTCCCTTTCCTCTTACCTGTGGTACGGTATTAGCCTATCAGATTCTTCTGGCTTTTCTGGGAAGTGTGAGTGTTGCAGGAATTACGCTGATGATATCCACGCTCTGTAAAAATCAGATGTTTACGCTGGCTTCTTCAGCTGTGGTGTATCTTTTGCCCTTGATGCTTCCGGTTTCAGAATCCTCTCCCCTGTACCGGCTGGTGGTGCTAATGCCTATGTATTATGCCCAATATATTTCCCTGATGTCGGTGGAACAGATAGAAAACGGCCTTCTTTATGCTGTTTGGGCGGTACCGGTGACCATGCTTTTTCTGGCGGCAGGAACTTTTATCGCTCCTAAGATCTTTGCCAGACATGAGGTTTTCTGACAGAAAGTTTCATAAAAAAATAAGATAAAATATTTTTCAAAAAAACTGGAAGATTTCTAAAAAAAATGCTATACTTTTCCAGAAGGACAGTGAAATCCCAAAAGGAATTGCTGTTCAGAAAAAATAAATAATCGATGCAAAATAGGATTTCATGCGTTAAGTGTTCCGTGGATGGGGAGTTGCCGCAGAAACGAAAAACCAGAGTCAGTGATGGTTTACGATATGAGATTCGCACCCGTTGCAAACACAGATGCTTACATCTCGATTGTGAAGGGATACGTCATTATTTATTCCAGATGCTCTTTCACATCGGGATGTTTTTTGTGGTACAGAAATCTAAACCTGGAACAAAAGCCCGCATCCCGAAAATCTAAACACAGGAGGTACGAGCTTTATGGACTATGAAAAAATCAAAGAAGGTGTCCGGCTGATGCTGGAAGGAATCGGTGAGGACATCACACGAGAAGGGTTACTGGAAACTCCGGATCGTATTGCAAAAATGTGCAGTCAGATTTACGGAGGACTGTCTGAAGATCCAGGGGTACATTTGGGCAAACAGTTTACAGCTACAGAAAACAATATGGTGCTGGAAAAGGATATTACTTTTTATTCCACCTGTGAACATCACTTACTGCCCTTTTATGGAAAAGCACATGTGGCCTATATCCCCAACGGTCGTGTGGCAGGTTTAAGTAAACTGGCGAGAACGGTGGAGGTATTTGCCCGCCGCCCACAGATTCAGGAGAATATGACAGCGCAGATTGCAGATACCATGGAAACTTATCTGAAACCAAAGGGAATTATGATTATGATTGAGGCAGAACATATGTGTATGACCATGCGCGGGGTTCAGAAGCCAGGCACAAAAACGGTTACTACTGTGGTGAGGGGAGCCTTTGCGGAAGATTTCCTGCTTCAGCAGTCCTTCTACCAGATGGTGCGGTCATGAATATTACTTTAGAAGAGATAAAAAAACAGGAAGAATACAGCCGTCTTTCCCGAATCTGGGAGCATCCGGTTTACCAGGAGCAGTTTCAGAAACTCCAGGAGGCAGAACAGACAAGGGAATTCTGCAAACATACGCTGGAGCATTTTCTGGATGTGGCCCGGATTGCCTGGATTCTGAATCTGGAACAGGGATACGGCCTTTCCAGAGAGCTTCTTTATGGGGCGGCGCTGATGCATGATCTTGGAAGATATGGTGAGCTTTTGGAGGGAACACCACATGATGAGGCAAGCGCAGCCTTGTGTGAACAGCTTCTGCCCTCCTGTGGATTCTCCCAACAGGAAGTTCATACCATTGTCAATGCAGTTTTGCACCATCGGAGTCATAAAGAGCAGGAGGCTTTTGATCCATTTTCTGCCTGTCTTCGTCTTGCAGATAAGCTGTCCCGCAACTGTTTTGCCTGCCCCTCCTCTTCTTCCTGCAACTGGACAGAGGAAAAACGTAACCTGAAAATATACTTATAAGCAGAGAAAAGAAATGAGGAATGGAATCATGATCATTGGAAATAAAGTTTTTGATACAGAACATAAATGTTATGTAATGGGAATTTTAAATGTTACCCCGGATTCATTTTCTGACGGAGGAAAGTTCAACAACCTGGATGCAGCGCTGTTTCATGCAGAAGAAATGATACAGGAAGGGGCTTCCATCATTGACATTGGCGGCGAGTCTACCCGCCCTGGCCATGAACAGATTACAGATGAAGAGGAAATCTCCCGGGTCATTCCTGTGATTGAGGCAGTGAAATTCCGCTTTGATATTCCTGTCTCCATTGATACTTATAAAGGAGCTGTGGCTGAGGCGGCGCTTAAGGCCGGCGCAGATCTGGTTAATGATATCTGGGGATTTTGCTACGATCCCCGTGTGGCGGAACTCACTGCGGAATACGGGACAGCCTGCTGTCTGATGCACAACCGCAGAGAAGGGGTTTATCAGGATTTTTTAAAGGATGTGGTGTCCGATCTTCAGAATTCTGTGAACATTGCAAAAAAAGCAGGAGTTCCAGAGGATAGGATTATTCTGGACCCTGGTGTGGGATTTGCAAAAACACTGGAGGAAAATCTTGCCATCACCAATCATGTGGAGATCCTTCATCAGCTGGGCTATCCCATCCTCCTTGGAACCTCACGAAAATCCATGATTGGACTGACTTTGGATCTTCCCTCAGATCAGCGTGTGGAGGGAACTCTGGTGACAACGGTTATGGGTGTGATGAAGGGCTGCTCCTTTGTTCGCGTTCATGATGTAAAAGAGAATCTTCGTGCCATCCGTATGACCGAAGCAATTCTTTCCAGATAAAAGAAGGAGGAAGGGCAATGGATAAGATTACCATACAGAATCTGGAGGTTTTCGCAAAACACGGGGTTTTCCCGGCAGAAAATGAACTGGGACAGAAATTTGTCCTTTCTGCAGTATTATATACCAACGTAAGAAAGGCGGGAAAAACAGATTCGTTGGAGTTTTCCACTCATTATGGAGAGGTCAGCCATCTGATGAAAGAATTTGTGGAGGGGCATACCTTTCAGCTTATTGAGACGGTTGTGGAACGGCTGGCGGAGAAAATCCTGCTTACGTTTCCACGAATTGAGAAGGTAGATCTGGAAATAAAAAAACCATGGGCGCCCATAGGTCTGCCGTTGGATACGGTTTCCATCCAGATTTCCAGAGGCTGGCATCTGGCGTATGTGGCGCTGGGTTCCAATATGGGGAATACCAGAGAGCATCTGGATCAGGCAGTCCGAATGTTAAAGGAAGATTCTTGCTGTCAGGTGACAAAGGTGGCGGATTATCTGGTGACCAAACCATACGGGGGCGTGGAACAAGATGATTTCTTAAACAGCGTTCTGGAACTTCGTACGTTGTATTCTCCGGAAGAACTGCTGGATGTCCTTCATACCATCGAACAGGCAGAACACAGAGAACGGATCATCCACTGGGGTCCGCGCACACTGGATTTGGATATTCTGTTTTATGACGATCTGGTGATGGATACCGAAGCGCTCCATATTCCCCACATAGATCTTCAAAATCGAGATTTTGTCCTGGTTCCCATCAATCAGATTGCCCCCTATCTGCGGCATCCAATTCTTCATAAGACCATGGAGGAATTATTAAGGGAATTAAAAAATGAATGATGTCTGATACGCCCAAATATCAATGAAACACAAAAAAGCAGGAGAATGACTCTCCTGCTTCTTTGTTATGTAAAATTATTTACAAAGTTTTTTGAATTCGTCAGCTACAAACTGTACTTTTGTTCCGATAATAACCTGAACAGCAGTTTTGCTTGGACGGATTACACCAGCTACACCGGCAGATTTGATTACTTTTTCGTCAACCTTTGTGTAGTCTTTGATTTCAAGACGAAGTCTTGTAATACAGTTATCGATGGAAGTAACGTTTTCTTTACCGCCAACACCCTGAAGAACGATTCTTGCAACTTCTGTGAAGTTGTCGTTGTTCAGAACTACTTTCTTCTCGTCTGTATCGTCTTCACGACCTGGTGTTTTCAGATCGAATTTCTGGATAGCAAAACGGAATACGATATAGTAGATAACAGCTGCAACAAGACCGATCGGAATCAGCATGATCGGATTCAATGCAAATGGAGCTTTGAAGCTCAGAACCCAATCTACAAAACCAGCACTGAAGTTAAATCCGGCTCTAACAGGAAGTAATGCAACAACTGCTACAGAAATACCTGTTAATACTGCATGGATTCCGTAAAGGACTGGTGCAAGGAACATGAATGCGAATTCCAGAGGCTCGGTAACACCTACGAAGAAAGCAGATACAGCTGCGGATAAGAGAAGACCCTTAGCCTCAACCTTCTTATCTTTCTTAGCACAGTGATACATTGCCAGAGCACCAGCAGGAAGACCGAACATCATAACCGGGAAGAAACCTGCCATGTACATACCAGTCTGTCCAAGAACACCACCGTCTAAGGTTCCCCAGAATTTACCGATATCGTTGATACCAGCAACGTCGAACCAGAATACGGAGTTCAGTGCGTGGTGCAGACCGAATGGGATCAGCAGACGGTTGAAGAAGCCGTAGATACCTGCGCCAACAGCGCCTGTGCTCATGATTGCTTCACCGAAGGATACTAATCCGCCGTATACGATTGGCCATACAAAGTAGAGAATTAAAGTAGCTACCAGAGATGCGCCTGCAGTAACGATGGCAACACATCTTTTACCACTGAAGAAGGACAATGCATCCGGAAGTTTGGTTCCTTTAAATTTGTTATAGCAGCTTGCGCCAATCAAACCTGCAAGGATACCGATAAACTGTGTCTGGATTTTAGAGAATGCTGCTGGAACTTCTTCTACAGCAACTCCTTTGAACATTGCTACAACTCCGCTGGAAAGCAGTGTAGTAATCATTAACCAAGATACCAGTGCTGCAAGTGCTGCTGTTCCGTCGTTGTCATCGGACATACCGATACCAACACCGATTGCAAACAGGATTGCCATGTTGTCAATCAAAGCACCGCCGGCTTTGATCAAAAATGCTGCAATGACATTGTTTGCGCCCCAGCCTGACGGGTCGATCCAGTAACCGATACCCATTAAAATGGCTGCAACTGGAAGACAAGCAACTGGAAGCATGAGGGATTTACCCAGTCTTTGTAAGTACTTCATTTGTTTCCTCTCCTTTTTCTTTCTCATTTTTATTTCACCGGAGTTTTCTCCGGAAAATAAACCATATAATCGGGCGAACTGCCTTTTTATTTTTTCAGGGTAAGCAGTGTATCACCTACGGATACCTCCTTGCCTACGGATGCTTCCACATCTGCAAATTCATCTGTGTTGCAAACGATCACCGGAGTAATGGTATCATATCCAGCTGCCTTGATTTTTTCCAGGTCAGCAGTAATCAGAAGATCTCCGGCGTGTACCTTGTCTCCGTTTTTGACATGAGCGGTAAATCCATCTCCCTTTAAAGCGACTGTATCAAGACCAATGTGAACCAGAATCTCTGCGCCATTGTCAGTCTTTAAAGAAACTGCATGCAGGGTATCAAAGAGAAGAACGATCTCTCCGTCAGCCGGTGCACAGATTTTTCCGTCAGAAGGAATGACAGCGGCGCCCTTTCCCAGGATTCCCTCTCCGAAGGTGGGATCGCTGACCTCAGATAAGGGAACAGCCTTTCCGTTTACAGGTGCTTTGATTACAGGTGCTTCTTTTTTCTTGAAAAACTGAAACATGTCACATCTCTCCTTTTTGATGTTTTGATTGAAAAAACCAAGCTTATAGCACGAATTGTCCTGCGCTACAAGTTTGGTTTTGTCTCTGAAATCAGTAACAATTGTATTTGTTCATGTTCTATGTAATTATAAAAAAAATATAAAATTTTCATTAACTGAATCTTATCACCATTGCAGTTCCTTGTCAATGTGCAATGCAATTTGTACAAAAAAATAATTCATTTGTGCAAAATCACAAAGGAGCATAGGTGAAGTACTCTACAAAGGTCATATGGTTCTGCGCTTCCTGTCCAGTGAGATAACGCTGGTTTCCGAAATCTTCTCCTTTGGCCTTGGAAGCATCCACATAATAGGTGGTCTCTCCCAGAGTAACGGCGCATAATTCATAGGCTTCTGTTTTCTGACGGCCCCATACGCCCTGTACCACATAGGCGGGAATGCCGCTTCTACGGCAAAGCTCTGCCAGAAGTTTGTTAAATCCGGAGATGGATGCCTTTTTTTCCAGGACGCAGGACAGGTTGTTGTAAATATAGGCCTGATCCAGAACTTCAGACATACTGTTGAATTGAAAAGCGTTGACACCGATTTCTGTATTCAGTTCCAGGTTTTTGTCCATCCAGGAAAGAAAATAGTCTACCGCTTCCTTCTCTCCCGCTTCTTCTGGAAGTCCGGACAGGATTTCTGTAAGACAGGCCTCGATTTCCGCTTCTTTTTCTTCGATTTTTTTCAGCTTTTCCGGATCATTTTGTGATAACAGGGTGTTGATCTCTGACAGATTGGAGACTCTGCCCTGGTCATCATACTCTCCTGGTACGTCCAGGCCGTTGGAGAAGGACTGAAAAAGGATTACCTTGGCAATGATGGGATCAATGATTCTGGTCAGATCCCGTTCTTCATAGCGGACATAGAAATCCTCATCGGTCATGGGAATTTCAAAAAGGCCGTAAAAATACTGTCCGCTGGAGTTTTCCAGTGCAGACAGAACCCGCATGTATTCCTTTCCGGTAAGAGGGGAAGGAAGCTCTGTGACTCCTCCTTCCTTGTCTTTCAGGTGCTGGAGCATGGTATGGTAGGCTTCCTGTTCCTTTTCATTGAGCTGATTGTAATAGAAATCATTTTCACATGGAGCGCTGGCGCGGGGACCATCTGCAATGCTTTTTTCTGTGGGGTTGGAAAGCACCCGCTGCCGCTGGGTATAGGCAAGACCAAAGAGCGCAACAACAGCGACTGCCAGAATGGCAACAGCAGCCGGATGCTTCTTGATATAGTTCTTCATAAGTGATTCTCCTTCTCTGGAAGCCCGGGGAAGATGTTCCCCGGGGACTTGTATTTGGTGGCTGTCAAAGGACAGGGGCTAAAAGTACCTTACCGGTACCACGATATACGTTTACCAGACCTTCTCCGGATGCTGCGGAACCGATCAGAGATTTACCGGAACGTTCCACGGTAAAGTTCAGACTTCCGCTCCAGGCAATGGCCAAATTTCCGTCGATCTTCAGGACGTCATCGGAAAGAGTGATTTCAATCAGCTCTTCCTTAGGGCATGGGGTTTCCAGGCAGAGAACGCCGTTTCCGGTGATGCCCAGATTAAAGAGACCTTCATTTCCTGCTACAGCAGAGGACAGATTGGAGCGCGCCACAGCCTTGTGCTTTAATTTGGCGTCACAGGCCAGGAACAGACCGTCATCCAGAACAACGGAGCCGTTCCAGTCAGCCAGATCCAGAAGGATGATATGCTTGTAGGTGGGTTCCAGAACCAGGATTCCACTTCCAGAATATTCTGGCTTCACCGCAGATTCATCGGTTACAAAGCCCCGGGCAACCTTGCCGAACAGGTCTCCCACTCCCTTAATTCCTGTTGTGGCAGAAACATCGCCCACCATCCACTGCATGGCACCAGCCTGAAGGGTAATGTTGGCTTTTTTCAGATCGCAGATGACCTGACGTTTGCGTACATTCATGGCATTGCAGAAATAAGCGGTCTGTGCGTCAGAAGGCATGACACTTAAATCACGCTTGTATTCCACAACCGTAAAAGGTCCTGAAGAGGAAAGCACAGAAATATCATCATTGTCTGTAAAATTGGAAATCTGAAACATAATAAGCTCCTTTCGTGGATGATTTCAGTAATATTGAACTATTATCATAACATACCTGCTCCCTGGACGCAATCTTTTCTTCCCCGGTCTTCTGGTATGCCTGGTTTCTTGTTTTCAGGAAATCTGGTCCATCAGAAACTGATACACAGACCTGGTGGTGGCAGAATCATAATGGATCCCGTCGGTGGTTGCAAACCCCTGGACAGCCAGGTGGTTATAAACATCCAGAAAGGCGGTATCCAGATTGTGAAACATCTCCGTATTAAAACGAAGAATTTCTTCGTTGGTCACATAGGGATCGGAAGTGACAGGCCCTACAGAAGCAAAAAAGACTTTTGCTCCCTTTTCTTCCCAACGCTCTGCCTGGTCATTGATGGCGGTAATATACTGACTGCAGTGATACACATCATTGACTCCCATGGCGATGATAACGGCAGTCCCCTCACCCACTGTTTTTTCTGCTTCCGGAAAAGCGGTGTCCACCATCCAGTCGTAACCGGCGCCGTCCTTGTAGATCCAGGTTCCGCTGCCTCTTGTTACCTCTGCCATGGCATGCGTACGGGAATCCCCAATAAAAACGAAGGTCTGTGGAGTCCAGATTTCTGCGGCCTTGGAAAAAACAGAATTTTCCTGATTGCTGGGAGGAGAAATCATAGCGGTTTCTTCATTCTCCGGAGCCTTTTCCACAGTTGGTGTCACAGTTGGAACTACAGTTGGAGAAGGAATGGGAGAAAGCGCAGGGTCGGGGGAAGGTGTGGGAGAAAGCGCAGGGTCGGGGGAAGGCACGGGGCTGGGCGTACCAGAAATGTTCTGCTCTGTTGGCGCCTTTGGTCCTAAGGGTTCCCTGGCGGCTGTTTCCCGGGGAACTTCAGATCTGGATAAGGTCAGAAACCAGAGAAGCAAAAGACAGAGTCCGAAGATTCCGGCTATGGCCAGCAGGCGCTTGATATTGGTGTGTTTCAAGTGTATTCACCACCTTCTGTTTTTTTGAAAAATTTAAATACAAAACAGGGGACATGCCCATGGACACTGCCCCCTGAAACGGTTTTCAGTATGTATATTTCTGCTGCTTCAAAAAAGCAGTGGTCCAGCTTCCAGGTCTTCTCCTTATAATGCTACGGAAATGACTCCCTGGTAAGCTGCCGGAATCTCTTCCTTGTCAAGAGAAATGCTGATTACAAATGTAATACCAAATTCTCTTCCAATGGAATCCAGCTGTTCTAAAGTATCTGTCACATCTTTTCCTTCCAGTTTCGCAACTGCCAGGAAGCTGTCAAGATATATCTGCTCAAGATCATGATCCTGTGAAATGATACCGCAGATGAAACCAACAAATTCATCAGAATTTCTGATAGGGTATCCGGACACATCGATCAGACGGACCTTGTTGTTCAGCTCATACATATGCTTTGTGCTCTTGTCTAAGTAAACAATGCTGCCATTTGCGTCTTTAATCGCGCCGTTCACTCTGTCTAACAGTACTTTTGTTTTGCCCTTGCCTTTCTTTCCTACAATCAGTTCAACCATCCTGTTTTCCTCCTTAGACACATATAGTATTAAATATAACCAAAAACCTGATTTAATATGTTTCATATTATAGTGCATTTGCCCAAAAAAATCAACACTTTAAGTGAATAAATTTAGAAATTGTATAATTTTTTTGCGGATGGTATCTGAATACTGTCTGATTTTTTATTCCTGAGGATTGATGTGCTGCAGCAGACTGTTCATTTGCTGGTAAAGGAGCTCTTTGGAGGCGGCGCCGGTAATAATGGACACATAGGGCTGTCCATAGGCATTCTGGCTTAAAAGCGCCAAACAGTTGCCCGCTGAACTGGTGGTTCCTGTTTTTCCTCCAAGGATGGTAACATTTTTGGGGGCTGTGGCCTCTCCGGTGAGATAATGGTCGGTAGCCTCCAGAGTGGTGCTGATGGGGGTGCCGTCCTCTCTGGTGTATTCCACGGTATAGGAAGGCATCTGGGTGATTTCCGTAAATTCCGGATAATTCAAAGCCTCGTGGAGCATCAGATAAATGTCATAGGGCGTAGTATAGTGATTTTCGTCCTGTAGTCCGTGAGGATTGGTAAAATGCGTTCCTGTACAGCCAAGTGAAGCTGCATAGCTGTTCATGAGCTGAACAAAGGCTTCCGTAGATCCGGATACATGGGTGGCAATGGCGGAAGCCGCATCATTTCCAGAGTAGACCAGCAGACAGTGTAGAAGCTGATCCATGGTCACCCGGTCTCCGGCCATAAAGCCGCATACCTGGGAACCTTCTTCCAGGGTAACGTTTTCCTGCGTAATGGTAACCGTTTCATCCAGATTTCCATAACGGAGAGCCAGCATGGCAGTCATGATCTTCGTAATGCTGGCCGGATAAACCTTTTCGTAGGGATTTTCTGCAAAAAGGACGCTGTGGTGAGACTGATCAAACAGTACACCAGCCTGCCCCTCTTCCAGAGATACTCCTTCCAGAGGAACATGGGACTCGGCCACGCAGAGGTCTGAGGCAAACGCTTCGGCCTTCTGATCGCTTCCGGAAGCCATGGCTCCCGAAAATTCCACAAAGGCATCGTATGCCTGATCTGATCTGGAGAAAAGATTTCCCTTCAGGGTGAACAGGGCAAAAACAACGCCTCCTGCAAGGAGCAGAAACAATAGCACCAGAAGAATGGTGTTTCGGATGCGTTTTCTTCTTCTTTTTTTTAAAAGGGCTGCCTGTCTGGCCCTGGAGGGCCTTGGGGACTTCCTTCTTTGGGCTGTCTCATTCATAGATATTCCTCTTTCTTATCAATCTCTTTTTTCTGAAGTTCTTTGTTATAGGCGCTGCTCTGCAGTCCCACGTTCATAACCAGTCCCATACCGATGAAAAGACTCACCAGAGAACTAAGTCCATAGCTGACAAAGGGAAGGGGAGTTCCCGTATTCGGTGCAATTCCCGTGGCCACACAGATGTTGATGAAACTTTGAAGGGCTACCACGCTCCCGACTCCACAGCAGATGATCTTACCTGCCATATCCTTGGCTCGCAGACTCATGCGGATGCATTCCAGAGAAATGGCCAAAAGCAAAAGGACAATTGTTGAACATCCAATGAATCCAAACTCCTCTCCTGCTACGGCGAAGATGAAGTCTGTCTGGTTTTCTGCCACGAAATTTCCATCGTTGACAGAAGTGACATTTTCGTTGGGAGAAAGACGTTTTCCCATGAGTTCACCGGAGGCAATGGCGGTTTTGGAGTTGTTCTGCTGTTCAATATCATCGGAGTACTCTTCATTTTCTGGATAAAGGAAAGACATAATACGGTCTCGCTGGTATCCCTTGATAAGTTTCTGATCCGGCTGGACCACAATGGACATAAAAATAATAAGAAGGGGAACGGCAATTAAAATGGCGCACCCAATAATCTTATAGCTTAAACCGGCCACATAGATCAGGATACAGAATACAATGGTAACGGTAATGGTGTTTTTCATGTCCGGCTGCTCAAGGATCAGTCCCAGAGGGATGGCCAGAAGAATGGCGGCCTGAACCAGAGTCCGAAAGGTATTAAGATTGTCCTCATGATCCATGAAAAATTTGGCAAAAAACAAAATGATCAGGATCTTGGACAGCTCAGTGGGCTGAAAACGGATAAAACCCAGATCGATCCAGCGGGCGGCGCCATTGGCGCTGTCACCGAAGATTCGTACGGTCAGAAGCATAAAAATGTTAAAACCATACATAAGCCACTGGAAATTTAAGATCCAGGAGTAATCCATCAGGGAGAGGATCAACATGATCACTGCGCCCAGTATTACGCCGAACAGCTGCTTGGTCTGAAGATCTTCTCTGGCGGTTCCCACCAGCAAAACACCGATGGCGCTGATCGCCAGAAGAAAGACCACCAGTCTGAAGTTATAAAATCGTAGTTTATATTGTTTTATCATATGGTATCGTTCCTTTTTATGGCAGCAGAGGGCCTTTTTTGGGGGCCGGTGCTGTCTGTGCGGTTTCTCTTTGTTTGGGCAGAATGGGAATTTCTGCATGGAGCACAGGAGGCTCCTGGGAAATCTGAATGGTAACCTTTGCCTCTTCAATGGGCATATACTTTTTCAGGGTATGTATCAGATCATTTCTAAGCATGTTCATCATTGGCAAAGAGCAGTCCATGCGTTCCGAAAGCAGGAGAAGCTTCATACGTTCCTTGGCATAGCCGGCGGAACGCATGGAATCCTGTATGGTGCTTTTTTTCATAAAACAACCCTCCCCCGGCTTTTATTTTTTAAAAATACTTCCCAGACGTTGAAACATCCCTTTTTTGTGGCGCAGCTGAGGAAAGGGAATTTCCTCTCCCAGAAGGCGCTTACAGATTGCAAGATACTCTTCTTCTGCCTGAGAATTTTTTCCGGAAAGGGGTTCTCCCTGGTTGGTGGAAACCACAATCTGCTCATCGTCCGGCAGTGTTCCAATGAGATCCACCGCCAGGATTTCAATTACGTCATCTACGGACATCATATCTCCCCGGGCAATCATGTCCGGACGGAGACGGTTGATGATCAGCTGGATATTGCGGATCTCATTGGCTTCCAGAAGACCAATGATACGGTCCGCATCCCGAATGGCAGATACCTCCGGCGTGGTGACCACCAAAGCCCGGTCGGCACCGGCAATGGCATTTTTGAACCCCTGTTCGATACCTGCGGGACAGTCCAGAAGCACATAGTCGAATTCTTCCCGGAGATCATCGGTCAGCTTGATCATCTGTTCCGGAGAAACGGCAGATTTATCCTTGGTCTGCGCTGAGGGAAGAAGGTATAATTCTGGATGGCGCTTGTCCCGGATCAGAGCCTGGCGAAGGCGGCAGCTTCCGCTGATCACATCCACCAGATTATAAACGATACGGTTTTCCAGTCCAAGGACCACATCCAGGTTCCGAAGACCGATATCGGTATCCACCACGACCACCTTTTTGCCCAGCATGGCAAGGCCGGTTCCAATATTTGCCACTGTGGTGGTTTTTCCCACACCGCCTTTTCCGGATGTGATAACAATGACTTCACTCATAGTTCCTGTTTCCTCCTAAAAAATGTTTCCATGCTTCTGGTATTCTCTGTAGTTCTTTTAGTCGTTTGACGTGTTGCTGACATCGCTGGATGCCATGCCTGTCAAAATAGACGATTCATCTGCTAAATCAAAAATGTATTTAAAAATATCATTGGCTGCCAGACATGCATTACCGGATGAATATCCGTTGGCAATACGGACAGCGATTGCATACTGCGGCTCAGAAGCCGGGGCATAGCCAATAAACAGACCATGATCCGGGTGGTAGGAATCCACCTGCGCAGTACCGGTTTTTCCGGCAACGTCCATACCAAGACCGTCAAACTGGTTATGGGTCTGTACCACACGATACATACCGTCATGAATGTCAGCCCAGGTATTTTCTGAGGTTTCCATCACGTTGCGGATTTCCGGTTCATAGTCCTTGATTACAGTTCCCTTGGAATCTGTTACCTGATCCAGAAGGGTCAGATCATAAACCGTTCCGGAGTTGGCAAGGGCTGTGGCATAACGGGCCAGCTGACTGGTGGTATACAGATGTGTACCCTGTCCCATGTAAGAACGGGCAGCATCAAAATCAGATACCTTTGGAGATGCCTCTGAAATTTCGATTCCGGTTTTTTCATCCAGGCCAATCTCATGGGCATACTGCTGCATTACCTGAAGACTCTGGTCGTCTGAGAATTCTCCGTCATCTTTTTTCCCCAACTGGAAACCGATCATATTGAAGAAGGTGTTGCAGGACTGTTCAATGGCTCCGCGGATTTCCAGAGAACCGTGACCGCTGTGATTCCAGCAGTTGATGGGCGGCTGCACCAGATCAAAGCTTCCGGTACAGTCAATGTAGGTGCCGTCCTCGATTACGCCGGTTCCCATACCAATGATGGCAGAAAGGATCTTCAGGGTGGAACCTGGTGCGGTTTTCTGCTGGGTCGCCTTATTGAAGAAGGGACTGGACAGGTCTGTGGACAGTTTCGCGTAGTAGTCTGTATCCATATTGTTGGTCAGACGATTGTTGTCGTATCCGGGATAGGATACGCAGGCGAGCACTTCTCCCGTGTGAACATCGGTGACCACTGCGGAAGCAGAACAAGGCATCAGAGCCAGCTGCGCCGGTTCAATCTCCAGGGTGGAAATCTTGTTGATCATAAAATCATAGGCACCCATGGCGCCGGAGGCAAGAGCCTCGTACATGCCATCTTCTTTGGATAAAACACCCTGATCATACAGAACCAGACAAAGCTCCTGTCCGGAGATGGTATCTTCCAGAAGCATATATTTATACAGCAGCTTGGAGAAGTTGTTGTCTGTCTTAAGATAATCAATGATGTAAGTGGTCAGCGCCTGATAGACTTCGCTGGAATCCAGATATTCTCCCTCCGGGGAGGTTTTGGAAATATCGATCCAGTTTTGGCTTGCCGCATAGTTCAGATACTCCTTCAGGCTGATGCTTCCTTCCTTGTTCCACGCTCTGTAGGTGGAATCTGCAGTATCAATGGCATCTTTGGAGATGATCCCCAGCGTATTGGTGAGAAGATCGTCACAGATATAGGAAAGGTACTCCTGAATCTGTTTGGATTCCTGGGAATACGGCAGAGGATTGTCACCGGTAAGCCTGTCTCCTATTGTATCAAAAACCTGCTGCTGCTTTTGTTGAAATTTGGCATATATATTTTTTTCTGTTTCCGAAGCGTCTTCTTCCTTGAAATGTCGGATATCAATGACGCTGTTGGCAACCAGAGCATTGTAAACATCATAAATGGGAATCTGGATTTGTCCCGCATCGGAGATGGATTCATAATCAAATTCCTTGGCAGAGATGATCTTATTGATCAGAATACCGGCAACTCTTTGTTTGAGAATCTGGTAAATAGCGCTCTGCCACTGGGGGTCAATGGTAAGATATACATCATTTCCCGCCACAGGCGTTACCCTGGTCTTATCATCAATCTTGAGAACCTTTCCCAGGTTATCCACGGATACGGTTTCCTTTCCATCGGTTCCCTGGAGCCACAGTTCCATATATTGTTCAATTCCCGCCTTGCCTACAACGGCATCGTTGGCGTAATTGGGATTTTCTTTTCTCAGATCTTCCAGTTCCTCAGAGGAGGCCTTTCCTGTGTAGCCAAGGATAGGAGCCATACTCTCGTCATCAATGTATTGACGGATGGAGTCTTCCACCACATCGATGCCCTGAAGAGAGGACTGGTTTTCCATAATGGAAGCTACGGATTCTTCACTGACATTGGTGGCAATGGTTACTGCCATATATTTCTTGAAGCTGTTGGTATTTAAAAGATACCGGATAATGGAAATATCCAGAATTTCCTGTTTGGTAAGCTCACTGGGAAGGGAATGACTGGCAAGCTCTTCCGGCGTGTAGGCGTTTTCTCCAGTGAGAACCACGGAAAATCCCTTTTCACCGCTTAAAAACGCTACCATTTCTTCTGCAGTGGCATTTTTTTCTTCTTTTTTCAGATCATCAATCAGAGGATGACCGTAAACATCAGCCCGGAAACGGTTCAGGGTAAAGCCCTCATCCACATCAAATGCATAAGAATCGTTTTCGTCCACAAAAATATGGAAGTCATGGGACAGCTGATCTCCGTTCTTTTTCAGAATCTGGAGTACCTGATAGGCAATTCCGTTCAGAGTGAGGTTCTTCTCCCGGGTGGAATTGTAGGTTCCATTGTCCTCAAAGTTCAGGGAATAAGAAAGAACATTGGAGGCAATCAGCTCTCCGTTCCGGCCAAAAATATTACCTCTTGTACTTTTTAAGGTACGGGTTTTGGTGGTTCTTGTCTGAAACTTATCGATATAGTCCTCCCCCTGAATGATCTGAAGATCAAAAAGCTGACGGATCAGGATAAAGGACATGAAAAGAAAGACAAGAGCAAGAACCGTAGTTCGTTTCAGTCTGATTTTTTTTAGCAGTTTTTTTATTTTAGTACCCAAATAGACTCACTTTCTTTCCTGGTGGTATTTAAAAAATGGTAATTGATAAAGTAAAATACCCGATATACGATCAGGGTCAGAAATACGGTGTAAAACATTTCCGGTATGATGATCCTGGTCAGATATGTGAAAAGCCCCAGTCGTCCCCGAAGGAGAAACTGCAGCCCATAAACCGCCAGATTATAGAGGACATCCCCGCCTGCCACCAAAAGCATGGGCACCTTCACATCATCATCATAAAAATTCCTGCAGGCGTATCCGCTTAAGAAGCCTACGTACATATAAATCAGTGCGTAAAATCCAAACAGGGAGCCGTAAAAGAAGTCAATAAGCAGACCGGAGAAAAAACCGATCCAGAGACCGCTTTTTCTGCCCCGCATCAGTCCCATGGATACACAGAGAATCAGCATGAGATTCGGTGTGATGGAGCCAATGGAAAACATATGAAGTACCGTACATTGCAGGAGAAAGCTTGCAATGATGGTAAAAAACAGCACCAGTTTACTTTTCATTGGCAGTCTCCTCTCCTGTTTCCGCGGCAGCCTGGGATGTGCTTTCCCCGTCTAGAAGATCCTGTTTATTTGCTGTAATTACAAAAACATCCTTTAAGTGAAGGAAATCCACAGGTGTAACCAGAGTTCCTGTTTTTGTCAGGTTATTGGTATCCAGCTCCACCTCGTTGACATAGCCGATCAGCAGTCCTTCCACATATTTTTCACTGATGTTGGAGGTGACCAGACGCTCTCCCACAGTTACCTTGTCGTCCTGGTCATAGAGCTGCTGAAACCGGAGCTTTCCCTCGTCAATGAGTTCCAGATCGCCGGTCACCACACAGTTGTCTGAGGTACTGACGGTCATGGCGCTGACATTACTGCTGTCGTCGATAATGGAACGTACCGTTGCCCAGGAGGGACCGACTTCTGTAACAATGCCCACCAGTCCCTTGCCGGCAATGACATTGTTGTCCACACGGATTCCGTCGTTGGAGCCGCGGTTGATCATAAAGGTATCGTACCAGTTTCCGGGGTCCTTGGAAATGATTCTGGCAGCTACCTTGGGATAATCGGAATACTGTTCGTCCAGTTTGTAGAGCTGCTGGAGACGGCTTAATTCTTCCTGATCCTGAAGGAGTTTGTTGTTCTGGGTGGTCAGACTGTCAATCTCCGCCTTGAGATCTTCATTTTCTGCCAGAATGACTTCCTTGTCGCGAAAAGCGTTCCGAAGCTCTCCCAGCCAGTTCCCCATCTGACTGATGCTCTTTTCAAAGGGCACCACCAGCATGCCGGCGGCATCCTGGAAGGGAACGTTTCCGTACCCGGAGGAAAAAGAAGCCACAATGGCGCTGATGCAGAAAAAAGTCATAATGGCAAGCAGGTGTTTGCTCTTTAAATGAATGCGAAAGTGAAATTTCTTTTTTAGATTCTTCATTTATACACCTCAAAAATTATAATTTACGCTGGGTAATGGGAAATGCCCATTTTTTCAGCTCTTTATCCCGGATAATCTTTTCCAGGCCGTTGATGGCCGAGGTTTCATATAGCTGAGACAGGTTAAAGGTAAAACCTGTGTAGCTGGCAAGATAATGGTCAAGATAAGGAAGCCGGGTGCTTCCGCCGGTAAGGTAAATGCCTTCCTTGGCAATGTGGTAGGAAATCTGAGGGGGGATTCGCTCCAGAAAACTTTTCATTTCTGCAGCAATCTCATTGACACAGTTCATGATTCCGGCATTGACCACATAGGAGGAAATGATCTCCTCCCGGGGAAGGCCGGAAACGCTGTCAATTCCCACCACCTTACGGGCATCCTTTTTCTGGTCGTTGAGCCGTCCCATAACCAGCTTCAGCCGCTTGCCGGTACGGGTGCCGATTTGCAGGTTGTAACGCTTACGGATTTCGCTGCAGATGGCTTCGTTCATCTGGCGTCCGCCAATGGGGATCTTCCGGCTGATGATAATCCGCCCCTCGGTGATAATGGAAAATTCTGTACTCTGGGCGCCGATGTTTACCACCATACTGCCTTCCTTCTTGTCCGGATCAATACCCATGGCAATGGCATCTGCAATGGGCGCTTCCACCATGAAAACCCGGTTCTTGCGCAGCCAGTGACCGTTGGCCACATGGTAATAGGCGCGTTTTTCGATGGCGGTCATGTCAAGAGGAACGGAGAAATAAAAGGTGGAACCAATCCCCAGGATTTTGTCGATTTTTTTCATCATACTGTAAAGAGCGATTTCCTGGAGTTCCAGATTGGCTATCATACCAAAAGCCATCGGCGAACTTACGGAAATGTCCACTGGTGTTTTTTCGAACATTTCATACGCTTCGTTGCCCACGGCGATTATCTTGTGTCCTTTTGACGCGATCATGTTTTTTTCTATGTAGCTTTTGTTTTTAAAAAACGAATAAACTTTGATGCTGCTGCTTCCAAGGTCTATTCCGTATATTTTTTCAAACAGCATAAATTTGCCCCTTTATTCTGTGGTTGCTCCCAAAAGACCCTGCTCCCGAAAACTGACGTATCGGTGATCTCCAATGATGATGTGATCCAAAAGGGGAATTCCCAAAAGCATGCCGGCCTGAGACATGCGATCCGTAATGGAAAGATCTTCGGAGCTTGGGGAGGGGTCCCCGCTGGGATGGTTGTGGATCAGGATGAGACCCACCGCATGATAGCGGAGCGCTTCCATAAACACTTCTCTGGGCGTAACAAGAGCTGCTGTGGCAGTTCCTCTGGAAACAAGAACATCCCCCAGAAAATGATTTTTACTGTCCAGCATTACGCAGAGAATCAGCTCCTGCTCTTCGTGGCGAAGCTGTTCCATATAATATTGGGCGATGGTAACCGGATTGTGAAAGGAAAGACTGGGCCTTGCAGAGGCCGCTGCGATCCGTTTGGACAGCTCTCCGATGCATTTCAGCTGGATGGCCTTCACCTTGCCGATCCCATGAATATTCGTAAGATCAGACAGTGAACAGTGAAGAATGCCAAGAAGTCCCGGATAGGGAGAATGTTCAAAAGAACTCAGCACTTCATTGGCCAAAGTCAGGGAACTGCTTCCTGCAGTTCCATTTCTTAAGATCACAGCAAGAAGCTCGCTGTCGCTTAATGCCTGTGTTCCCTCCCGAATACATTTCTCGTAAGGCCGCTGTGATTCGGGAAGCTCCTTCATGGTATGATTCATATGAGGTACCTGTCGCTTCATGGATGGCTTCAGGCAAATTGGTCTTTTTATGTGAATGCTCCGGAAGGTCTCTTCCGAAGGCTCTGGAACGCTTTTATCTTATCATAATTCAGGAGGGATGTACACTCCCTCCTAAAAATTTCTGTATTTTTTAGAAATGGCCTCTGCCACTTTGATGCCGTCCATGGCTGCAGAAGTGATTCCTCCCGCGTATCCGGCGCCCTCTCCACAGGGATAAATTCCGCCTATGCTGCCAAGAAGCTCCTGGTCTCTGACAATGCGCACCGGAGAGGAAGTACGGCTTTCCACACCGCTTAAAACAGCATCTTCCCGGTCAAAGCCTTTGATTTTTTTCCCAAAGGCGATAATGCCCTCTTCCAGAGAATCTCCGATTTCTTTGGGAAAAAGGGCTCGTACGTTTCCAGGACAGAAACCGCCCTTAATGGAAGGGCGCACAGAGCCAAGCTCTCTGCTGGGAAGGTTCTTTCTGAAATCACCGAACAACTGGACTGGCACCTGCCCTTTGCCAGCCTGGTAGGCGGCCCGCTCTAACTTACGCTGAAAGGCAATGCCTGCCAGAGGACCTTCTTCCTGGAAGTCTTCTGGATGAACAGTGACAATCATGGCACTGTTGGCATTTTCTCCGTCTCTGGCCTGATAACTCATACCATTTACAGCAAGCATTCCTTCTTCTGAGGATGCATTGACCACATATCCTCCGGGACACATACAGAAAGAATAGACGCCTCTTCCGTTCTGACAGGTATGTGTGACTTTATAGCTGGCTGCCCCAAGGATTTCATTTTCCTCTTCTCCATATTGATCCAGGTTGATCATTTTCTGGGGATGCTCAATGCGCACGCCCACAGCAAAGGCTTTCGGTTCCATGAAAAGGCCCTTTTCATGGAGCATGGAAAAGGTATCTCTAGCGCTGTGTCCAATGGCAAGGACACAGATCTCTGCAGGGATTTCCTCCCCGTTTTGGGTGATCACGGAAATCAGCTGTCCCTCCTGAAAGCGAAGATCTGTCACCTGCGTACGGAAACGGAAGCTTCCGCCCATTTCTTCAATCTGATGACGCATAGTCTCAACAATTCCAATAAGAACATCCGTACCCAGATGGGGCTTTTGCTGATAGAGGATGGCCGGGTCCGCGCCTGCTTCCACAAAGCGGCGCAGCACTTCCTGGTTCCGTCCAAAGGAATCCTTAACCAGAGTATTTAATTTGCCGTCGGAAAAAGTTCCTGCCCCGCCCTCTCCAAACTGTACATTGGAATTAGGGTCCAGAACACCGGTTTTCCAAAAATGATCCACCGTTTCCTTTCGCCGGGATGCTTCCTCACCCCGTTCCAGAACCAGAGGGCGGAATCCGGCTCTGGCCAGATACCAGGCACAGAACAGACCGGCTGGTCCGCTGCCCACCACCACAGGGGGATGGGCGAGAGGTGTTTCTCCTGGCCCTGGAAACACATAAGGTTTCTTTTTGATTAACATAATATTTTTATCAGAAACCTTTCGCAGAAGCTTCTGCTCCTTGTCCACAGAAACTTCCACGGTATAAACAAATTTTTTATCCTCTTTTTTCCGGGCATCCAGAGACTGACGACGGATTTCGTAGGTAAAAGGAAGGGTTCCAAGGCGAAGGGTTCTGATAATCTTCTTTTTCAGATCCTCCTGGGTATGCCCCACCGGAAGTTTTAACTGACTGATTTGAATCATGTGCGTTCCTTTCTATTTGCTGATCGTGCCGCTGCCTGGCCTGCGACTGCGCCGCTGGACCATGCCCACTGGAGATTGTATCCACCGCAGGTACCGTCAATATCAAGCAGCTCCCCGGCAAAGTAAAGACCGGGATGAAGACGGGATTCCATGGTTTTTGAGTGAACCTGGCTGGTATCCACTCCTCCGGAGCAGATTTGTGCCTGGCCAAAGGGAAGTCCGCCCTGGACTTCCAGTGGAAATTTCTTGATGGCTTTTTCCAGGCTGCCTTTGGAAAGAAGAACTTTTCCCAGTTTTTCCGGAAACAGACCAACCAGCAGATCCTTTTCTTTCTTGTAGGGGCAGTTGTGCTTCCGCTGTCTGAGAAATTCTGTGAGTTCCTCCGGGGTGAATTCCGGAAGAAAATCAAGAGACAAAGTGACCAGATGACCTTCTTCCAGTGCCCGGATGCCATAGCGGCTTAACTGAAAGACGGGAATGCCGGACACTCCGTATTCCGTCAGCTGCAGCTCTCCTCTTTCCTGCATAACTGGTTTTTTATCAATATATAAGGTAACGGTACCTTCTGTACGAACGCCGGCCCATGGAGAAAACCGGTTTCCCTTGCATTTCAGCGCTGTAAGAGCGGGAAGGGGCGGAATCAGAGTATGCCCCAGCTCTTGGGCCAGATGGTAATTGCTTCCGTCTGCTCCCGGAAGACTGGAGGCGCAGGAACCTCCGGCAAGGATTACCCGATCTCCTTCGTAGGTCCAGCTTTCGGTCTGTACCTTCCAACGGGAATCCTGATAAAAAACATGGGTGACATGCTCTCTTGTTTTGATGGTGACACCCAGATGAGCCGCTTCCATGCAAAGCACTTCTGTGACACTGCTGGCCTGGCCGCTGTGGGGATACACATATCCGTTCCGGTCAGAAAGATAAAGGCCGAGGCTGGAAAAAAAGTTCAGTGTGTCTGAAAGGGAAAAGGCAGTCAGCGCGTCTCTGGCAAATTCCGGGTGGGTTCCCCGGTATGCTTCCTCATACTGGTTAAGGTTGGTGAGATTGCACTTTCCGTTTCCCGTGGCATTGATTTTTTTGCCTGGTTTGTCATTGTGTTCCAGAATCGTTACCTTCGCGCCCTCTCTGGCAGCCATGATTCCTGCCATAAGACCGGAGGCTCCCGCGCCCACAATGAGGATTTTCTTTTGGCTCATAATACCTCCTTTTTATTCCGGAAGGGTTACCAGGTTTTGATCCACCAATTTCTGAAGAGACATTAAAATACCAAGTTTGGCATGCTCAAAGGTAAGTCCTCCCTGGAAATAAACGGCATAAGGTTCTTTCATAGGACCGTCTGCGGAAAGTTCAATGGAGGAACCCTGAACAAAGGCGCCTGCTGCCATGATTACCTGGCTGTCATAGCCTGGCATATCCCATGGTTCCGGATCCACATAGCTGTCTACAGGAGCTGCTGCCTGAATACCCTTACAGAAGGCAATGACTCTTTCCGGGGAACCTAAGGTAACTGCCTGAATGATATCCTGACGAGGTTCATTGGAATCCGGCACCACCGGGAAGCCCAGACGTTCATATATATTAGCTGCAAAAACAGCACCCTTTAAAGCGCCCTTGGTTACCATAGGCGCCAGGAAAAATCCCTGATAGAAGGAACGGTTTACGCCCAGTGTGGCTCCCACTTCCATGCCAAGACCAGGACAGGTCATCCGGTAGGACGCATTTTCCACACATTCCTTTGTTCCTGCAATATAACCGCCAATGGGAGCCAGGCCGCCCCCTGGATTCTTGATCAGAGAACCAACGATCATATCAGCTCCCACATCGCTGGGTTCTATGGTATCCACAAATTCGCCATAGCAGTTGTCCACCATACAGATTACGTCTGGCTTGATGCTTTTTACAAAGGAGATCAGTTCCCCGATCTGCTTAACGGAAAAAGAAGGACGAGTCTGATAGCCCTTGGAACGCTGGATAGAGATCATTTTTGTCTTTTCGTTGATGGATTTTCGGATATTTTCGTAGTCAAAGCTGTAATCCGGAAGAAGATCCACCTGACGATATACCACGCCGTATTCAGCCAGAGAACCCTTGGATGGACGGATGCCAATGACTTCCTCCAGGGTATCGTAAGGCTTGCCTGCCGGATAAAGAAGTTCATCTCCCGGACGAAGATTTCCAAACAAAGCAATGGCCAGGGCATGGGTACCGCAGGCAATCTGGGGACGTACCAGGCAGGCTTCTGTGTGGAAGGTGTCTGCATATACTTTTTCCAGGGTATCTCTTCCGTAATCGTTATAACCGTAACCGGAGGAAGCGCCGAAGCATTCCTCACTAACTTTGTTTTTCTGCATGGCAAGGAGTACCTTCATCTGGTTGTACTCTGCAATACGGTCAAATTCTTCAAATCGTTCTTTCAGGCCTTCCTCGATCTTATGACCAAAGTCATAAACCTTTGAGGAAATGCCCAGCTGTTCATATAATTCTTTCATAATATAAATTCCTCTTTCTGTTATATAGATGCTTCTGTCTGTTTCAGGATCTGTTTTTCCCGGCAGACAGAAAGCATATATTCTAATATTTTTTCTTCATTATAATCAAAATCGTCCTTATTCACCCAGGTCACATCTTCTTCCCGCTTAAACCAGGTGATCTGGCGTTTGGCAAAATGGCGGGTATCTCTTTTTAAAATCCGCACCGCTTCTTCCAGAGAACAGTTTCCTTCCAGATAGTCCAGGATTTCCTTGTAGCCAAGTCCCTGCATGGAAACCATTCCCCGGTGACAGCCGCGCTCCTTCAGAGTCTGCACTTCTTTTACCAGTCCCTCCTGGATCATTTCATCCACACGGCGGTCAATGCGTTCATAGAGAAGGGGTCTTGGGGCATTCAGCACAAAGTAGGCCAGCTGATAAGGACTTTGCCGTTGTTTCTGTTCTGCATTGTGCTGGGAAATGGGGAAACCGTTCTGCTCATAAAATTCCAGAGCGCGAATGACTCTTTTTACATTGTTTTCGTGAATTTCTTCTGCGCTTTGCGGGTCCACTTCTTTGAGTTTTTCGTGGAGAAAGGCGCTTCCTTTTTCCAGGGCCAGGGCTTCCAGTTCCTGACGGTAAGCGGTTTCCTGTTCCGCTTCTGTAAAGTCAATATCTTTTGTTACGGATTGGATATAAAAGCCGGTGCCGCCTACCAGAATGGGAATCTTATTGCGGGAATAGATTTCCTTCATGGCTTCCTTGGCCATCTGCTGGAACTTTACAATGTGAAACTCCTCTTCCGGTTCCAGCACATCCACCAGATAATGGGGGACTCCCTCCATTTCTTCTTTTCGGATTTTTGCGGAACCAATGTCCATATGACGGTACACCTGCATGGAGTCGGCTGAGATGATCTCTCCGTTTATGGCTTTTGCCAGAGAAATGGAGAGCTTTGTTTTGCCCACAGCAGTGGGTCCGGTGAGTACAAGTAATGGTGGTTTCATGGGAACCTCCTATACGATTCGTTTGAATTTCTTTTCCAGTTCTGTCCGGCTCATGGAAATAATGGTAGGTCTTCCATGAGGACAGTGATAGGGATTTTCCAGGGTGAGCAGTTCGTCAATCAGCTGGTCTGCTTCCCGGGAGGACATGGAGTGATTTCCCTTTACAGCTGCCTTACATGCCATGGTGGCCAGGCGGGCGGTAAAAAGATCCAGCATATCCTGACCGCCTTCCATGGATAGCTGATCCAGCATATCCAGAAACAGCGTTTCCTCTGCTGCTCCATAGAGGTTGGAAGGAACGGCGCTGATGCAGTATTCCTTTCCCCCAAAGGGCTCGATTTCAAAACCAAATTTCTGGAAACAGGTTTTGTTGGCCTTAAGAAGCGCTTCCTCTCTGGGGCTTAAGGTAATCACAAGGGGCGGGCTGAGATACTGGGAAGTAATTTCCTGATTCTGCAGCTGTTTTACCAGACGCTCATAATAGACCTTTTCATGGGCGGCATGCTGGTCAATGATATATAACTGATCCTCAAACTGTACCAGCCAGTAGGTATCAAAAACCTGTCCAATCAATTGATGGCGGCTCCTGGATTCTGGAGCCAGAAGTTTTTCTTTGAAAAACTCCAGCTGGACTCCCGGGGAAGATTCTTCCTCTTGAGGCTTGGTTTCTTCTGGCTCTTTTGGAGTTTCCTGAACTTGGGCTTCTTTTGGTTCTGCTGGAATCTGTTGCTTCCTTTGGGCTTCTTCCTCTGCTCGTTTCTGGTTCTCCCGTAAGGTTCCTGAGAACCAGCTCTCTTCTTCCCGGGAAAAGGAAGAGGTTTCCTTTACAGGAGGCAGAGTTTCTGCCACCCGGCTTGTGTACAGTTGTTCTCTTCGTTTCTGTTCAAAAGGCTCCGGTACCTGAGAGGAACGAAGAAGGGTTTTTTCTTTGGGCATCCGTTCTTCTTTTCCCACAGGAACACTGGGAATCATTTCTCTTCTGGTAAGGGCTTCCCGGATAGCCTGATAAAGGGCATCGTAAACTTCAGGACCCCGGGCAAAACGTACCTCCATTTTTCGCGGATGGACGTTTACATCCAGATCATTGCCGTTCATTTCAATATGAAGAGAAACAAAAGGAAACTTATGCTGCATGAGAAAACCCTTATAAGCATCCTCAATGGCTTTTGTGATAATGTTATTTTTTACGTAACGTCCGTTGACCGCATAACTTTCAAAGGTTCGGTTTCCTCTGGAAATTTCCGGCTTTCCCACAAACCCGGTCACCTTCATAAAGTCATTTTCTGTTTCCAGAGGGAGAAGGGCTTTTGTGATATCTCTCCCGTATATGCTGTAGATCACATCTTTGACCTGGTTGTTTCCCGAAGTGTGGAGCTTTACCTGCTTGTTCTGCATAAATTTAAAGGCAATTTCCGGATGGGAAAGGGCCAGCTGTTCCATCAGAGCTCCAATATAATTTCCCTCTGTGGTATCTGATTTCAGGAATTTGCTTCTGGCAGGGGTATTGTAAAAAAGATTGCGGATCAGGAAGGTGGTGCCTTCCGGCGCTCCCAGTTCTTCCAGGGAAATTTCCTTTCCCCCTTCAATGAGGTAACGGGTTCCGCTGATGGCAGAGGCTGTTTTGGTAATGAGCTCTACCTGGGAAACAGCTGCGATACTGGAAAGTGCCTCTCCGCGAAATCCCAGAGAGGCAATGTGTTCCAAATCTTCTACTTTTTCAATTTTGCTGGTGGCATGACGAAGAAAGGCCAGACGAACCTGGTCTGCTTCCATTCCGGAACCGTTGTCAGTGATTCGCATCAGCTTTTTGCCGCCTTCTGTGATTTCCACAGTTACTGCGGTAGCTCCGGCATCAATGGCATTTTCCACCAGTTCCTTTACCACAGAAGAAGGGCGTTCCACCACTTCTCCTGCTGCGATTTTATCAATGGTATGTTGGTCTAAAACTGCAATTTTTCTCAAAGAAATCACCATCTGTTCTGAATCTTGTTTTGAAGGTTATATAAAATATTCATGGCTTCCATGGGGGTGAGATGACTCATATCCAGGCTGCGGATCTCTTCTACAATATCGTTGTCCTGAACGGTGTCAAATAGAGACATCTGGGCCATGTCCACCTGGTCATATACGATTTTCTGTTTCTTTTTTGGAGCAGTCAGATCTTTGACTGCAGCAGTAATATCGGCGTTGCTCAGTTCATCCACCAGTTCCTTGGCACGTTGGATCACGGAATCGGGAACACCGGCAAGCTTGGCAACCTGTATACCGTAGCTCTTGTCTGCGCCACCCTTTACAATCTTTCGGAGAAAGACAATGTCATCGCCTTTTTCTTTCACCGCAATGCAATAGTTGACTACTCCTGGAATCTTTCCTTCCAGCTCCGTCAGTTCATGGTAGTGGGTGGCAAACAAAGTCTTGGCGCCACAGAGTTTTGTACTGCTGATGTGTTCAATGACTGCCCAGGCAATGGACAATCCGTCAAAGGTACTGGTGCCTCTTCCAATTTCATCCAGGATCAGCAGGGATTTGGAGGTGGCATTTCTCAGGATGTTGGCCACTTCTGTCATTTCTACCATAAAGGTACTCTGACCGCTGGCCAGGTCATCGGAGGCGCCTACTCTGGTAAAGATCCGGTCTACAATGCCGATATTGGCTTTTTCTGCCGGAACAAAGCTTCCAATCTGAGCCATAAGCACGATCAGGGCGCTTTGACGCATATACGTAGATTTTCCAGCCATATTGGGACCGGTAATAATGGAAACCCGTTTTTTCTGGTTATCCAGATAGGTATCATTGGGAATAAACATGTCGTTGTCGATCATCTGTTCCACAACAGGATGACGGCCATTTTTGATATCCAAGATTCCGTTCTCATTGATTTTCGGACGAACATAATTGTTTCGTTCTGCCACCAGAGCAAGGGAGGCAAAAACATCCAGAGCTGCTACGGCCTTGGCTGTTTTCTGGATTCGGAGCACCTCATTGCCAACGGTATCACGAACCTGACAGAATAGTTCATACTCCAGCGCATAAAGTTTGTCTTCGGCGCCAAGAATCAGATCCTCCAGTTCTTTTAGTTCCTGAGTGATGTACCGTTCTGCATTGGTAAGTGTCTGCTTGCGGATATATGTGTCTGGTACCTGATCTTTAAAGCTGTTTGTTACCTCCAGCGAATATCCAAACACCCGATTGTATTTGATCTTCAAGGTTTTGATTCCGGTACGCTCCCGCTCTCTTGCTTCCAGTTCAGAAAGCCATTTTTTTCCATCGGTACGGGAACGACGGAACTTATCCACATCTTCATGAAATCCCTCTCGGATGATTCCGCCGTCTTTTTGCGCCAGAGGCGGCTCTTCCACAATGGCTCGTCGGATAAGGTCAGCCATATCGGGAAGGGGGTCCAGATCCTCAAAGATTTTTCTGAGAATTGGCGCGTCAAAATCATTTAAAATCTGCTTTATATAAGGAAGCATTTCCAAAGAAGAGGAAAATGCCACCAGATCTCTTGGTGTGGCGGATTTGTAACTGATACGGCTGATAAGACGTTCCAGGTCATAAACGGGATTTAAGTATTCCCGGATCTCATCCCGAAGCATGGGTTTCTTATTCAGCTCTTCCACGGCCTCCAGACGTTGGTTGATCTCCTGGGCATCAATCAGTGGCTGTTCCACATAAGAACGAAGGGTTCTGGCGCCCATGGCTGTTTTTGTCTTATCCAGGACCCAGAGAAGGGAGCCTCGCTTCTGCTTTTCCCGCATGGTTTCCACCAGTTCCAGATTTCGACGGCTGGAACTGTCAATGAGCATGAACTTTTCCGCAGAGTAAGGACGGATGGAGGTCATGTGGGAAAGGGCTGTTTTCTGTGTCTCCCGAAGATACTGAAACAAAGCCCCTGCCGCAATAATTCCACTGTCATAATCCAAAATGCCAAGCCCCTCCAGGGAACTTACATGGAAGTGTTCTTTTAAGATCCGTTTACACAGGTCATCGTCAAAATACCAGGAATCCAAGGGGAAAATACAAATTCCCATCCGGTTTTTCAGGTCATCGGTATCCACGCCGCTCATAAAAAAAGCATCGTTGCAGATGATCTCTGCAGGTGTAAATTTATTGATTTCATCCAGAAGCTTCTGAGGGCGGTCTACTTCTGTCAGGAAACAGTCTCCGGTGGTGATATCTGCAATGGCGCAGCCAAAATGGTCTTCCATGGAAACCACAGACATCAGATAGTTGTTCTTGGTTTCATCCAGAGTTGTGGCATCCAGGGTGGTTCCAGGGGTAACCACACGGATGACCTCACGTTTGACCAGACCCTTGGCCTGTTTGGGATCTTCTACCTGCTCACAGATGGCTACCTTATATCCTCTTTCAATGAGACGCTTGATATAGGTTTCCGCAGCATGAAAAGGAACGCCGCACATAGGTGCCCGTTCCTCTAATCCGCAATCCTTTCCGGTAAGGGTCAGTTCCAGTTCCTTTGTCACCGTAAGGGCGTCCTCAAAAAACATTTCATAAAAGTCTCCCAGACGATAAAACAGGATACAGTCTCTGTATTCCTCTTTTGTTTTGATATACTCTCTCATCATAGGAGATAATTTACGAATATCAATGGTTGAAATCCCGTCTTTTTTGTTTGCTGTATTATTATGATTTTCTTTTGTATCAATGATATTATTCAAGGGTATCTTCATCCTTCTAAATTTTTTCCCACGCTGTCCTTCTATTTTTCTATGACAACGCATAACACTGCTTATCTTATCATGTGGAATCTAAAATTTCAAGCGTGACCGGGAAGCCATTTTTCAGATTTTTTAACTTGTTTCCTTTGTTATCCAGCTATTTTGACGGCAAACTCTGCCACGGTTTTGCCAACTCCGGAACAGACGAGCATTTTTTTCATCAGCATGAGTCTGACAATATCCATGATCGCAGTATCTACACCGCCTATAGGGGATTGTGCTGTCACAAAAGCAGCTCCTATCTTTCCGCTTAAATCCAGACCCACATGGGAATCAAACCATTTTTTCAGTTCCCAACTGACACCGGCGCAATATACGGGAGCGCCAAAAATGACGGCATCACATTTTTGTAAAAAATCCAGGTCTGTTTCCTGATCCCGAATGGACATTTGCTTTACTTCGATAAACGGATAGTTTGCAAGAATCCCGTCCACGATGGATTCTGCTGCAACTTCTGTATTTCCGGTCTGACTTACATATACGATTGCGATTTTCATGGTTAATCCTTTCCCTTCCTTTTATAGGTATTATTTATATATTTTACATCAACTTATCGGATTGTACAAGCATACGAAAAAAGACTTAATATATCCAGAAACCATTGATACCAAGAGAAAAGGGATTCTAAAAGAAAAAAACCGCTGTGCTCCAATATGGGGGGCACAGCGGTTCCATAGCTTATTTTATGACGATTTTTCGGATTTTAGACCAGTCAGTCATGGTTTTCTTATAGCCTTTGCTGTATGCATAACCAGAGAGATAATAAGTTCCTGGTTTTAAGTTTCGGAATTGAACCTTAGCAGAGCTTTTATTTTTTTGATAATAGGTGATATCGTTAATTCCGGCGACGGTTCCATCGTCATATCGACTCAGGGATTTTCCAAGAAACCAGTCATAACCGTTGGCATTTTTGGGGAGTTTGGAAAGTACGGTTACATTACGGCCGGACACGGTTACTTTTTGGATCACTGGAGGAGTCTTCGGAAGATCTGTCTTTATAGTAACCTTTCGGAAATCTGACCAACGGCTCTCGGCAATTCCACTGTCCGTATAGCTGAGGATCTGAGCGCCTACATAGTATGTTCCTTTGGGGAGTCCACGAAGATAAAGATATTTTCCATTTGTGTTGTCCATGGAACCCTGATCCACAAGGGTGATGGGCTCTCCGTTTTTGACACGTTTTGCAGCTACTGCGTAGATACGCTCGTTGGCTTCCATCTGAGGGATGGCGATCCGGATATCGGATCTCTTGACGTTTATTTTTATTTTTGGGGGCTTTTTCCCCTGACATAAGATTTGGATTTTTTCCCCGTCAGACCATGTTCCGTACCGGATCTTCTTTCCTGTCTTTTCATAACCTCTCACATAAACCCAAAAGTTTCCCTTGGGAATATAGCTGAAAGTTTCTTCCATCCTGGTGCTTTTTATTTCTGAAACATAGTTGCCTTTCCCAAGATCTCCAGGATCTTTTACCAGGACAAACTGATGTCCATCTGCCTCCGGGGCGCCATCCCGAAGGGTAAGATCTGCGTGATTCCCCAACACAAAGACAGGTTTGAGAACAGGAGCTCCCAGTCTTTGATAGGCATTTACATTTACAGAGATTTTTACGTTGGTATCCAGATGGTCATTGTTGGTGTCTTTTTCCAGATTCAGTTTTCCATTGATCTGGAAGCTCTGGGCATTTTTATTTTGCGGATCATAGCTGCAGTCTTTCACGTTCCATGTTACAGGTACATCAAAGGTTGTCTTTTTCTCGGCTCCATAGACGGTAAGTTCTGTTGGAAGATGCAGTCCCTGAACGGTTTTGGGAGCGCCGGAGGGAATGTCCCGGATCTCTTCGATGGGCAGGACGCCGCTAAAAAGACGGTCTGTCACACGGAAGGTTACATAAAGAGAGGAACACTCCGTCTGTTCGCCTATGGATTTGGCGTAAATATTGAGCATCCATGCATGTTCCTCAATGGGAAGCCCTAATTCCGGTTCTATCTCTACTGTTATTTTTTCTCCTGGAGCTAACTCAGAAGGGGTATTTGTAATTCCATGAAGCTTCAAAGTGTAGCTGCTATCCACGGGCACCCAGACTTTGACAGGTCTTTTCGTAACATTCTCTATGGTAAAGCTTTTACGTTCCGGTTCCTGGTATTTCCATGCTTTTTCCTCAAAGTTTAGTTTTTCGTGAGAAAGCCGGATCAGCTTTTTTTCCAGATCCATGGATACCCGAACTGGAAATCGGCTGCCATCGTCGGTACAAAAGGCAAAACTCTCCTCGTAAATGCCATATGGTTGCCGGGGAATTACATAGAAGTCCAGAGATTCCCCTGGTTTCAGGGAACGTTTGGAATCCTGCCATTCTGCGTCTTCTGCTGCGCTCTGGTCGTCTACCCGAAAGTATTTCAGACCGGAGGTATCCAGGGTGATTTTTGTGTCATTCTGTCCAATGTTGGTTACTTCCACGTGGTGTTCCACACGAAATTCAGGATCATAAAAGTCGTCTTCTGTAAACCGGATCTCTGTTTTTGAGATCAGAAGGTCATAGGCATGCTCTGATCGTGTATCAGGCTCCTGGGCAGCAGATGCAGGCTTTGAGTCTGAAAACAGAGGGTCTTTGGATTCGCCGGAAGCAAATGCAGGTCCTGCTGTAAAATCCATGTTTTCGGATGCCATGACTGCAGTTGGCGATCCTGCTGCCATGATTCCGGAAAGCAGAAAAACAATTACTTTTTTGTAAAACTTTTTCAAAACTTCGACCTCCTTTTGTCATAATAATCTCTCGGAATCTTTAACCCCCTAAAATCAAGGCTTTCAGATTCCTTTTT